>JBIJAG010000029.1:0-49411 GCA_044345855.1 Cyanobium sp.
TCCAGAAAGGCGATCCGGCCGGCGAGGGATTCGCTGCTCTGCCGGATCAGCTCCACCGAGGCGGAGCCGAGCAACAGAAAGCGGCCATTGGCCTGCCCCTGGCGACGGCCCGCATCGATCAGACCGCGCAGCTCTGCGAACAAACCCGGCAGCCGCTGCACCTCATCGAGGATCACCAGCTTGTCGGCGTGGCGCTGCAGAAACAGGCTGGGCTCGCTAATGCGAGCCAGGTCGGCGCTGGCTTCCAGATCGAGATAGAGGCTGGGGGTGGTGGCGGCCAGCTGCAGGGCCAGGGTGGTTTTGCCCACCTGACGGGGACCGAGCAAAGCCACGGCCGGAAACTGCTCCAACCGGCGGCGCAGCAAAGGGTCCTGCAGGCGGGGAATCCAGCCCGCCTCCCCGGACCAGGGCCGCTTTCCTTGCAAATCAGCCATAACGTGACGGATTTACAAGGAAGTCTAGGGGCGGTTGCTGCATCACCCCAGGCTGTTCAATCGGCAGCCCCTGGAAATGCTCCGTCGATCAGAAACAGCTCGCGCCCAAAACGATGCAGCTTGCCGTCGTCGTGAGAGAGGAAAGTGGTGTGATCTGCCGAGATTTCGGTGCTGATCTCCACCTGATCGAAGCGAGTGGACTGAAACACTTCCGGGCTGAAGACACCCACTTGCACCAGCGCATCCATGGAGCGGGCGCTGAGGTATTCAAAGGCCTCAATCCCTTGATCGCGCATCCAGGCGCCGAGCTGTTGGGTGGGCCCGTAGGCGAGGGGATCCCGCAGGCTGGCCTGGGCCGCTTCAGCGGCGATGGCCTGCAGCCTCAAGCCTCGGCTGGCATTGAGCAGCACCGAGAACAGCGTTTGGCGGCGGCGGATCGGCACGGCTGGCGGGTCGATCAGTCCCTCCCAGAACAACAAGCCGTCGTAGGCCCCCTCCACCAGGCAGCCGCCGCGGCTGCGCGACCCGTAGAACATCCCCTTGTACTGACGGCTGCCGAAACGGGATCCATGGCGTAGGGGCGGGTTGCTGGTTTCCACCATGGCTTCGAGGCGGGCCAGCTGCTCAAGGTTGTCCACCAGCGGCTCCAGGCTGTTGATGCCCTGCTGCTGCACAAGGCGCAGCACTGTCCCCTGCAGGGCCACTTCGGGAGCAGCCGCAACGATGGGGCGCAGGTCCATCGCTCAGATTGGAGCGCGCATGGCGTCGAGGTACTGCACAATTTCAACCAGCCCCTCGGTGCGCTGCACCTGCTCGGCCGGCAAGCCGCCGGTATGGCGGTTGGCGGTGTGAAACCAGTGGCGCAGCTGGCGGCGATCGTTGCCGACGAGAACCGAGAGGCTGCGGTAGAGGCGGATGAGCAGCAGCGCCAGCTCGCCGGTTTTGGATGCTGGCTCAATGCCCTTGGCGCGGTTCAGCGTCGAGCGGTCTTTCCCCAGCACCCTGGCCAGGGCGGTTCGGCTCAGCTCCAGTTCATCGGCGGCGCGCATCACGGCTTGCAGCAGCAGCTGGCCATCGCTGAGCGGTGCCGCTGCTTGAGGGACCGGAGGAGCACGATCGACGACCGCCATGACTTTGCTCATTTGCAACGATACAAGCCTCAATGATGCGTATGCGCCAGTTGAAGGCGCGTTGCCGGTCGCGCCAGCGCAGGATTCGGGCAAGGCCATGGGGCCGCCGTGGATCGATGCCGCTGGCATGTGGTGGCGCGGGCCCTGCGCGAGGGGAAGGAGCTGCATTGCGGCAGTCTCAGGGGAAGCCTTTGACCTCTGTTTCTCAGAATCAACCAGTATAAAGTTCGAAGGAATAAATTAATCAGTTTAGTCAGACTGCGTGCCTTTGCCTTGTATCGTTTCAATGGCTGCTTTAGTCAGCCGATCTCGGGTGTGTATCGTGACGAACATGTGGTTATCGGACCCGCAAATCACGCCTATGCTTGGGTGGCACTCGTCAAGGAGCACTGCACCGCAATGGTTTTGCGGGAATCCATCCCTATGCCGCAGCGAAGTTCACGGAAAGGGGGGCTTGCGGGGAGTGGTTCTCGGAAGCGGCTAAGAAAGACTTAGCTTGCTCCGCACAGAGATTTTGCACTTTTGCTTAAGAGAAATCGGTGGTAAACAAAAATGGATCTTTCCGCACTTGCCGCTCAAGCAGTGACAATCGTTCTTTATACTCTCGACAAAGCCACTGGTGGAGCTTTAGAAAAGGCTGGTGCGGATATTTTAGATTTTCTGAAAGCACGATTTCGGGGCAGAGTGAGCCTTGATAAAGAAAAACAAGATTCCAATCTTTTGGAAGCCACAATTATTAACGAGGCGCAGCTTGACAGACAATTTAAAGAAGATTTGGAAAGACTAGTCACTCAGTTTCAGAAAGTACAGTCTGTACAGAACACTTCCAATGTCACCCAGAACACCCAGTCAGGTATAAATCTTAATGTCAATAGCAATACGGGTACAGTCATAGGCCAACAAATAAGCCAGGTTGTTAACTATGATCGACTGCCAGATAAAATAGAAGAAATAATGAAAATTTTCGACCACAGAGCAGCACGAATTAATGCTGAATTAACGCAACGTTATTTCTATGTCTCTCGTGAAAACGGCGATAAATTTGTTCAAGACTTTCTTAGACGTTTCAATGAGCTACATACTCAGCATTTAGAAGCTTTAAGACAAGGGCATCTCACATACGCTTACGAGATCTTGGATGAGATTTATAAACTTTCGTTCGAACTCGAACGCCATAATATTAGGATTAGCTCTCATTATCAGATCAATATAGTACCCTTCTTAGATGGCTATGAAAAGCTCTTTTACCAAAGTGGTAGCCTGATCAAATGGTATGTAGGTTCTATTGGCATAGAAAAGATGGTGAAAGAAAGACTGCAAGAGCAGTCTTCAAAAAGCCACGTTAATTCATCAAAGAATGAGCAAAGCGCTTCTACGCTTTACGCTTTGATTTCTACTTCAGATGTGGATGAGGAAGAGCAAGACATTCCACATAATCCCAAAAATATTAGAGAGAAGAACTCCAAAAAATCCCTGGAACCACCCAGTGAGACATTTAAAATAACATTTATCAACGAAGCCGAGGGGTTAGATACAGTAATTGAAGTTCTCGACAACGAATTCATTCTGGACGCTGCTGAGGATGCAGGGATAGATCTTCCGTATTCTTGTCGGGCGGGTGCCTGCTCTACTTGTGCAGGGAAGTTGATATCAGGCAAAGTGGATCAGTCGGATCAATCCTTTCTAGATGATGACCAAGTTAAAGCTGGCTATGTTTTAATATGTGCGGCTTATCCTGCTTCTGACTGTACTATCCTGACAAATCAAGAAGAGAAACTATATTGAATTCATATTTCTTCTATGCTTCTCTATGGCTGTTACCAAAACACAAGCTAACAATTCCAATGCACCGGAACAAAGTTAAGTCATTGGTGAGTTGCAAAGGTTATCTGTGTCCGGTGATTGGGGTCGTTATGCGGACCCAAAGAGAAAATGGTTTGCACTACACGCCCAGCGTCCATGGGGCTACGAGTAACTGCCAAGCGCTTTGCGGCTTCCACGTAAGAGGGAACCAGCAGGGTTTGCTTTACTAAGATAAAATTGGCTAAGCTCCTGCATTTAGCCCCCCTCACCTAGCCACATTGCACCGTCAAGCGGTTGAATAGCAAAGATGCCATGAGCACAGACTACATCAAAAACCTCAATGCTCTCAAGACCAATACGAGAGGACTAACGCAACAGCATTCCCTGCTCCCAAAGGAAGATTAAAATGTTGATTTCTCAGAAGCCTGACTCGATTATGAGCAAGATAGCATCTACGAATGACAGGCACTTCCCTCGTGGAGCGGAATGGGTTCGTGTAGACTTCCACCTTCATACAAAGGCAGACAAAGAGTTTCGATATAGCGGAGAAGAAAGCTACTACAACAGCACTTACGTCGATGCGCTTGAGAAGTCGGGCATCCGCTTGGGAGTCATCGCCAACCATAACAAGTTCGATATCGACGAATTTAGATCACTCCGTAACACCGCCAGGAAGAAAAGAATTGTTTTGCTGCCCGGCGTGGAGCTTTCTGTAAATGACGGAGCGAACGGGATTCATACGCTCGTGGTGTTTTCGGATGCCTGGCTGGAAAATGGTCAGAACCATATCAATCCTTTCCTCACGGTCGCATTCGAAGGGAAAACTCCTGCCCAGTATGAGCAGGAGAATGCCCGTTCATCAATGAGCCTACTTGATACGATAAAAAAGCTTGAGGGTTACCATAGAGACTTTTTCCTGGTCTTTGCCCATGTGGAGCAATCAAGCGGCCTTTGGCATGAACTTGATGGAGGGCGTATTACAGACCTCGGAGAGAATGAGCTATTCCGTAAACGCACCCTCGGCTTCCAAAAAGTACGTACGCATGACGGCGCGGGAAAAGGTAGGCCATGCCGTGTGCTTGTGAAGCAGTGGCTAAAAGGAAGGTACCCCGCTGAAGTTGAAGGAAGTGATCCGAAAACCATCGAAGAGATTGGAAAGGGCAAGTCCAGTTATCTCAAACTCGGAGAGCTCTCTTTCGAAGCGGCGAAGTTCGCCCTTTTCGATTACGAGCATCGAGTTCGACCTGAATTGCCGGAACCCAGGCGGGCGGCGCTTTTGCACAAAGTGCAATTCGATGGCGGTGCCTTGAACGGTCTTGCCGTGCCATTTTCACCCTCCCTGAACTGCCTAATCGGGCCGAGAGGGAATGGCAAGTCGGCGGTAATCGAGTGCCTGCGCCATGCCTTGGGGTTCCGCGAGGTGGCTGATGAGCGATACAAGTCCGGCCTTGTGGAGCGGATGCTGTCGCCAGCTGGCAAGGTGGTAGTTGAAGCGGTGGATGAGTTCGGTCGCGAAGTGCGGATCGAGCGTGAACGCACCGGAATGCCTGCGGTGTATCTGGATGGCACCTATCGCGAAATCTCTCTCGGCTCGATCTTAAAGGATATCCTGTATTTTGGACAAAAAGATCTTTCAGCTCGCTCAGAATCCTTCGACGAGAATTTTCTCGACAAGCTCTTGGCAGATCGTCTCGATCCGAAGCCACAGGAAGCTGCCACGCTCATCGAAGGGGTGCGCCAAGCTGCCCGCCAACTGAAAGAGACACTGGAAGCAACTGAGATGATCGCCGCGCTGCAAAAGGAGAAGAACGAACTTGACGCTCAGCTTCAGGTCTTCACGGACAAGGGAGTGGATAAGAAACTCGCCGATATGACTATCTTTGATGGTGACCGGCAGGCCATTTTATCGTGGCAACAGGCATTGAAGGAGCTGGGAACGAATCTCAAAGAGTCAGCAGATTGGGGTGATGCAGATGCGGCGATTCCGGTACTGAAATCGAACCGAAGCGAACCCATTGCTGCTGAACTCGCTACAGCTAAAGCAAAATCCGATGAGGCGAAGGCCTCTGCGCACTCGGCACTCCAAGCCTTACGTGACGCATTAACTGCCGTGGGAGAGGCTCTTCAAAGGCTGACACCTGTCCAGGAGAATATTAAGCAGGAGGTGGCAGAACTTCAAAGGACTCTTAACGAACCCCAACTCGATTTAGAGCTGTTCCGCAAGAAGAAGGCCCGTCTTGACCAGTTGCTGAAGCTGTTGGCGGCAGGCGCCCAACGCGCCAAGACCGAGCAAACGGCGCGCGACCTTCTAGGCGATGCGGTGAACAAGTTGCACGATTTTTGGCGGGAGAGGTTCACCGAACGTGAAGCCGAGATTCGGCGCCTTGAATCGGAACTTCCATCTGAGATTCGACTTCAGACGGAGTTCAAAGGCAAGCGAAAAGCTTTCGGAGAATTTCTTCGCTCCAAGTTAAGGGGTAGTGGCTTGCAAGCGTCGTCTTACGATACTATGCAAGACGCATTTGTAGATGGCCGGGAACTATATCAAAGCCGGGCTGATCTTGAGAATCAGTTGAGGGAGAACGCAGCTGTGAAGGTTCGATCAGTTCTCCTTGAGAACCTAGCGGATTTCCTGAGCTTTCGGACGCCGGATGAAACCGCAATTCTTTTTCACAAAAAGCCGCTTGGAGAGTATTCGCTAGGCCAGCGGGCTACCGTGATATTACACATTCTCATGCACCTGCAGCGGCACCCAGTCATCATTATTGATCAGCCGGAAGATGATCTGGATAACGAAACGCTCTACAGCCATTTTATCCGCCAACTGCTAGAACGGAAAGAGTTGACGCAGTTTGTTTTCGCCACCCACAATCCCAACATCCCTGTCCTCGGCGATGCGGAGCAGGCTATCGTATGTCGTAAAGAAGGGGAGGCCTTTTCGTTCGATCATGGCAGCATCGACGATAAAGAGATTCAACAGCGCATAGTCACTGTGATGGAAGGTGGCGAAGACGCCTTCCGACGTAGAAAGGAAATTTATCAACTATGGAAGAGTTCGAACTGAGAAACCAGCTACTACTTGGCGAGGACAGCACGCGCCAGTTTAAGCGCGAGCCATCCGCTGATGTCAAGATGGCGGGAGAAATCGTCGCCTTCGCCAACAGCGGCGGAGGCGTCATTTTTGTTGGAGTTGTGAAGGATGGCACTATAGCTGGTCTTTCAGGCAAAGAGGCCGAAGAAGTTGGCGAGAATATGGCAAAAGTCGCATGGGACAGCGTTCGTCCGCCCTTTTCTATTCTGACAAAGTCCATACCCACCAGCGATGGGATCGTCGTTGCCATTGAAATTTCAGATGGTGCATCCAAACCCTATTGCGATAACAAGGGAGTCTATTGGGTGAAAAATGGACCAGACAAACGCCGCGTCCAAAGTCCCGAAGAGCTGGCGCGGCTTTTCCAATCTGGAGAAAAACTCTATGCGGAGAGCCAAGTTGTGGCGGCCTCTACACTGGAGGATTTCGACCACGACCGGTTCGTCCGGTTCTTCGAGGCGAAGTACTCAGAAAAGCCGCCCAGCCGAAGTCAGGAGAGCGAGGCCTACCAAAGAATTCTGGAGAACCTGGAACTTGTGCATTCCGGCCGCATGACGGTTGCAGGTTTGCTGTTGTTTGGAAAACGCCTTCCGGTTGTATTGCCTGAAATGAAGATTGATGCCCTCTGGTTCAAAGGAATTGAGAGAGCTTCAACGGAATGGCACGATCAACGAACAATCACTGGGACCCTAGCCGAGCAATACGATGAAGGCATGGGTTTCCTAAAACGATGGAACTCTCGTATTCAAGGTGAGGGTTCGTTCAATCAACTGGGCACTCTAGAGGTGCCGGAAATTGTTTTTGAAGAACTGTTGACTAATGCCTTGATTCACCGTGACTACTTCATCAAGGACTCGATCAAGCTATTCATCTTCGATGATCGTATTGAGATTCGCAGCCCCGGCAAATTGCCAAACAGCCTCAGAGTGGATCAAATACGGAAGGGTGTTAGGCGCAGTCGAAATGTTCTCTTGGCTTCGTTTGCTCCCGACCTTCTCAATTATCGAGGAGTCGGAAGCGGCATTCTTCGGGCACTCAGAGCCTGGTCTTCCATTTCCTGGATTAATGACACGGAATGCGAAGAGGTGGTGGTGACCATTGGCCTTACTTCAGATGCGTTTGCAGCTCAGGCGACGCCATGACCGACACCAGTAAATGTCAACTGCGCGAGTCCCTGCTGGAAGGTAGTCCGCAGCCGTCGCGGGGCGATCCATGCGAGCGCCTTGCGCGTATCGATGCTGTCCTTCCAATTCATCCGCTACCTCACTTTCAGCAAGGAGGAGCCCTGCTACGATCGCAAAGTGGAGATTGCCTAGATTATTGGCAACAGCTTCACTCTAGGCATCTCCAACCGGATCAGCTTAGGCATTGGGTAGTTGGAGATTGGCTTGCAATCAGCCAATCCCAAGCTGGGTTCCATGCAGCAGCAGCCCATTGCTGAGGCTTGAGAAATGCATATCACTTAACTTATGGATCCGGTGTTATCACCCTGGCGGTGTGCATAAGCTGTTCTGCATAGGCCTGCATAACATCCAGATTCAGAAGACGGGAGCGAGGGCTTTATCATATTTCCAGTTTTCCTGCCCGCTTCTGATCTGGAGCGTTCGGCAACACCTATTGCATAGGCTCCTCCTACGCCTCAGCCGATAGCCCCAGGGCTTCTTCTCCCGAAATGCGGCAAGGGATCAGAGATGTTGCCTCTCATCGCTTCCGGGACCCGGGCATGACAATATTGTCATGTGACCCCAATAGATGACGGCTATAAACCCTGGCAGTTTATGTTGCAAGGTGTGAGTTTGCCCTATAGGCCATGGCTAGCCAAGCCGAGATCATTCAACAAATTTATTCTGTGTTGCGCGATTACTCCGTAAAGTTCACGGTTGGCGATCTGGTCAAGTTCATTCTTAGCAGGGTTGCTCCCGCGTCCGCTTTCGGGGATCAACGTCACCCTGCTTGACCACCTGATCGCCGGTTCCCGAGGCAGCCCACCAGCACGCCCTGGCTGGCCAGCGCCACGGGGTCGCTTCCCTTCAGCACTCCTCGTCGTCGTCTTCCCCCTCGCCCTCCGGCGGCCAGGCCAGGTTGATGATCACAGGGGCGTGGTCGCTGGGTTGGGGGTTGCCGCGCATCGGGGCATCGATCGTGCAGCCCAGGGCCTGGTCGCGCAGTTCGGCATCGAGGTAGATGTGATCGATCCGCCAGCCGCGGCCCGTCTCCCAGCCGGCGGTGCGGTAGTCCCACCAGCTCCAGTGGCCGCTTTCGGGCTCGAACAGGCGAAAGCCATCCTCCAGCCGCTCGCCAAGGGCGGCCTGCAGCGCCTGCCGTTCCGGCTCACTGGCCATGATTCCTCCATTCAAGCGCGCTGGGTCGTGGATGTCGCGGGCCTCTAGGGCGATGTTGAAGTCGCCCACCATCACCAGGGGCTCCCCCTGCGTCTCCTGGGCATCGAGGTAGCGCTTCAGGCAGGCCAGCCATTCGAGCTTGTAGGCGTATTTCTCCGAGCGCAGCGAGGAGCCATTCGGAACATAGAGGTTGAGCACCCGCAATCCGGCGATCTGGGCGCTGATCACCCGCTTCTGCTCCCCCAGGCCCGGCGCCTCCGGGTCATCGGGCAGGAGCGCCGCAAAGCCCACGCGCACATCCTCGATCGGCAGCCGGCTGAGGATCGCCACGCCGTTGTAGGCCTTCTGGCCGCTGATTGCCGCTTCGTAGCCCAGGGCCCGGAAGGGTGCCAGCGGGAAGAGCTCATCGGCCACCTTCGTTTCCTGCAGGCAGAGCACCTCCGGCCGCTCCGTGCCCAGCCAGGCCAGCACCTGCTCCAGGCGCGTGCGCACCGAGTTCACGTTCCAGGTGGCGATCCGCATGCACAGTCCTCCCATCGGGCGCTTCTAAACTGAGCTCAACCATGAGCCATCGGCGCGCAGGCTATGGCGGATCCCGCCGCTCCATCCCAACCAGCCGGGGCTGCATCCCCAGCGGCTGCCTCCGGCCGCGGGCCGGGCTGGCGTGGGCGCTCTGCCGCGCAGCGGCTGCTTCGCCATCCGCTCCAGGCCCCGGCGCTGCTCGGCTCCCTGCTGCTCCTGGCCCAGCCCACCCCGGTGGCGGCCCAGGGCGCGGCGGGCCTCAGCCAGCCGCTCGGCGTAACCCCGCAAGACCGGCAGATGTTCGGCAACGGCAGCGGTTCCGGCAGCGGCGTGGGGCCGGCCGGCAGCAGTTCCGGCATCGACATCACCAACCCGATCGACCTGATCAACCGGATCCGGCGCAGCACCGCCCTCGATGACGCCACCCCCCCCGCCTCGGCGGTGGATCAGGCGCTCAAGGCGCTGGAGGCCCAGTCGGGCCCGGCGCCGGCAGGGCCGGCAACTGGGGGCCGCCCGGCGGTTTCGGGCCCGACGATGCTCCCTGGGTCGCCCTGAGCTTCTCCAGGCCCCAGCTGGCCGCCAGGGCATCCAGCCGGGGATCGGCCTTGCCCGGATCCGGGCCACGCCGGCGTGCCTGCTGCAGGGCTTCGAGGGCACCAGCGTTATTCCCCCGGGAGTGCCGCAGCAGGGCCAGGCCGATCAACGGCCTTTGGTCCTCGGGAAAGGCCAGCGCCAGTTCCTGGTAAGTGCGTTCGGCCGCGGGAGCCTGATCACGCTTTTGCTGGAGTTCGGCCAGCAGCAGGCCCACGCCCAGGGCCTCCGGTTTGGGTTCGGGCCTGATCAGACCCCCATACACCCCCTTCACCTGGGTTTCGGCGGCGGCTGCCTCGCCACGCTCCAGCCGGATCAGCGTGAGCAGTTGCAGGGCATCGATCTGGCTGGGTGAGCGGTTGAGGATCTGGCGCAGTTCCCGTTCCGCCCCGGCGGCATCTCCCTGGTCCCGTCGCAGCTCGGCCAGCATCAGCCGCAGCGCCCAGCGGTCGGGTTCACGGTCGGCCATGGGCTCGAGCACCGCGATCGCTTCGCTGCTGCGATCGAGGCCCACCAAGAGTTCAAGGTAGCGCTGGCGGTCGCTGTCATTCGCGTCTCCCCGGATCACCTTCTGGCCCAGCAGGTCGCTCTCCTGCACCAGGGCGGCGCGGCGACTGTCCACCTGGATCCCGCTGGCCTGTTGACGGCCGAGCCACCAGCCGCCGGCGAGGGCAACCAGGCAGAGGGCGATGGCCCCGGCCCCGGTCCAGAGGAGGGTGGCGCTGCTGCGGGTCGGAGTGGGCATCCAGGCGGGAGAGGGCGGTGCAACTCCAAGCGGAGACTACCTGCCGTGCTGGCTACATTGGCCCTGATCCGACCGTCCCATTCCGGGGCGTTCTCCTCTTCACCATGCGCGCCCACCCCATTTCCCCGGTCACCGAGCCGATGCAGTACCGGGCCATCGGTGTGGTGCGTGGCCACTACGTGCCGAGCGATCCGGCCCAGCCCACCCGCGGGGTGATCCGCACCGCCGATGGCACCGAGCTGGAGGCGGTGGTGCTCGGTCGTCTGCTCACCCTGATGCGTCGCCACCTCGATCTGGAGCTGCCCCATCTCTGGGTGGTGTACCCCCGCAGCCGCGACGAGAACCAGCTCCATCTTCAAATGGTGGGGGTTTGGGAACCGAGCACCCTGGCTGCCGCTGATGTCCTGGCTGCCGCTGATGCCCTGGCTGCCGCCGATGCCCTGGTGGAGGGGGAGGAGCCGGCGGCGGTGGAAGCCGCGCTTCCTTCCGATGACCTGGCGGAGGGCGACGACTACTTCTCGGTGCGCGGCGAGCTGATCTACACCCGGCCTGAAACCGGTGATCTGGTGGTGAAGGTGCGGCAGCTGCCCCGGGCGGACGGCAGCCGGCCGGTGCCGTTCAAGCTGCAGCTCCGGGGCGAGGTACCCCTGGAACACCTGCGCCACTTCGTGGCCCTCGATCTGCGCCGCCAGGGTCAGCAGCTCTGCCTGGAATCCTGTGAGGTGGTGGCTCCCCTGGCCCAGCGGGGTACCCGCGGCGGCAAGGGCCGCCGTGGTGGTGCCGGCGGCGGGGGAGGAGGTGAACGGGGCGAGCGCCGTGGCACCGACCGCAGGCCCTCCGAGGCCGACAAGGGGCGTGGTCCGGGCCCGGCTCGCAGCCATGGGCAGGCCGTGAGCCGCCCCTCCCGTTGACCGCCGCGAACCGGCGATGAGCGGGGCGACGGCCGCGGGAGTTGCGGTGCTGGTGGTAACCCTGCTGGCGCTGGTGGGGCCCCTGCTGGGTCTTTCTCCCTGGTTCACCACCGCCTTGGTGGCGCTGGCCCTCACCAGCCTCACCGTGGATGCCGCCCGCTTCGGCGGCCGAGGCGGCCACCTGCTGGCCGAAACCCTGCCCGGGGGCCTGCTGCGTCTGCGCCGGATCGCTCTCCATGAGGCGGGCCATGTGTTGGTGGCCGAGCGGGAGGGGGTGGCCGTTGCCGCCATCCATGTGGGCAGCCTCGCCTGCCTGCGGGCGGGCCTCTCCGCCGGCGGCACCACCGTGCTGGCGCCCCCCGGCAGCGCCCGCCTTCCCCTTGAGGAGCTGCGCCGCTGGAGCCGGGTGCTGCTGGCCGGGATGGCCGCGGAAAGCCTTGTGTATGGCGAGAGTGAGGGGGGTGCCGATGATCGCTCCCTGTTGGGCAGGCTCTGGGGGTTGTCCGGCCAGGACGTGGCCACCGCCCAGATGGAGCAGCGGCGCGCCCGGCGTGAAGTGGAGCAGTGGCTCCGCGCCGAGCGCACCCGGCTGGAGGCCGAGGCCGATCGCCTCGCCCGTCAGGCCCCGCGCCTCGGCAGGCCCGAAAGCCCCGAAGCCAGGCCATGACGCTCGCCCTGCTCGATTGCCCCACCGGTCTGGCGGGCAACATGCTGCTGGCCGCCCTCCTGGATCTCGAGGTGCCGGAAGCGGTGCTGCACCAGCCCCTGGAGGCCCTCGGCCTGGCCGGCCGTTACAGGCTGGTGGTGGAGGAGCGCCGCAGCGGCGGGCTGCGGGGCCTCCACCTGGTGGTGGAGAGCCTGGAGCCGGACCCACCCCACCGGGCCTGGGGGGAGCTGCGCGAGCGGATCGCCCAGGCCCCGTTGGATCCCGCCCTGCGGCAGCGGGTGCTGGCGGTGTTCACCCTGCTGGCCGAGGCCGAGGCGTCGGTGCATGGCCATCCGGTGGAGCGGGTGCATTTTCATGAGGTGGGGGCCCTCGATGCCCTCGTGGATGTGGTGGGGGTCTGCGCGGCGCTGCTGCATCTGGGGGTGGACGACCTGCTCTGCACCCCCCCGCCCGCCGGCCATGGCAGCGTGGCCACGGCCCATGGCCTGCTCCCCCTGCCCGCACCGGCGGTGCTCGAGATCGCCCGGTTGCGCGGCATGCCCCTGGCCTCCAGCGCCGGATTTGCCCCCGGCGAGCTCACCACCCCCACCGGCGCCGCCCTGGTGGCCTGCTGGGCCAGCGGTTTCGGGCCCCACCCCGCCGCTACACCCGTGCGGATTGGGGTGGGCCTGGGCAGCAGGAAGCTGGATCGCGCCAATCTCCTGCGCCTCACCCTGGCGGAGCCCCTGCCGGCGGGCCCCGGGGCAACTCCGGGGGAGAGTGTTGAGCCTCTGCTGGTGCAGCAGGCCCAGATCGACGACGCCTCGGCGGAGGATCTGGCCTTCCTGGTGGAGGCCCTGCGTGAGGCCGGAGCCGTGGAGGTGTTCAGCCAGCCGCTCAGCATGAAGAAGGGCCGGCTCGGCACCTTGGTCACGGCCCTGCTGCCGCCGGAGTTGGCCCCGGCCCTGCGGCAGGTGTGGTGGCGCCACAGCGGCAGCCTGGGGGTGCGGGAGGCGTTGCAGCAGCGCTGGATCCTGCCGCGCCGCCAGGCCACCCTGGCCACCTCGCTCGGGCCCGTGCGGATCAAGTGGGCCCGGCTGCCGGAGGGCCGCTGGCGGGCCAAGGCCGAGGCCGACGACCTGGCCGCCCTGGCCCGCCGCCACGGGATGGCCCTGGGCCAGATCCGGGCTCTGGTGGAGGAGGCCCTGGTCGGTGCAGCCGCTCCGCAGGAGCCGGAGCCAGGCGATCCGGATCCTGATCGCCCGGCGGCGGGCGGCTCCGGAGCATCCACCGCCGGGGCGCGAAGATCCCTGCCATGACCCTTCCCTTCCGGCCCCTGCTGGAGCGCCTGCGGGCCCTCAACGCCGGGCCGCCATGGCGCCCGAGATCCCGGCCGGGAACCACCCAGGCCTCCGGCTCCCTGCCCGCCCCGGAAGACTCCGCCTTGGCGCCGATCGCGGCATCCCCACCGGCGCCTGCGGCCCTGGGCTCCGGAGCGGCCACCGGCAGCGGTCGCTCCACTGCTTCCCTCCTGGCAGCCCTGCGGGCCCGCCTCGGCAGGCTGCCCTCCCTGCCGGGTGGCCTGCGGCCCTGGATCACCCTGGCCAGCCTCGGCTTCGTGATGGCCGCCCTGCTCAGTAACGCCCGGCCGCTGCTGCAGCTGGGGCTGGATCCCCAGGGCTGGCTCTGGCTGGTGCTCGGCGTGGGCTTCAGCCTGCTGAGTGTGGTGGTGAACGGCCTGGCCTGGACTGTTCTCCTTCGTTGGCTCGGGCTGCGGCCCCGCTGGGAGGCGAGCGTGGCCCACTTTATGGAGACCAACCTGCGCAAATTTCTGCCGGGTGGCATCTGGCACCTGGCGGCCCGGGTGCAGGCCCTCCGCCGAGGCACCGGTGGCGTGGAGCTGCCCCAGAGCGCTGCGAGAAGCCTGCTGGTGGTGGTGCTCGAACCTCTGCTGGCGGCGGTCGCCGCCCTGGCGCTGGTGGGGCTGGGCGGTTGGCAGGGGGGCCTCGGCCTGGCCGCCCTGCTCCCCTTGGGGCTGCTCAATCCCCGCTGGCTCGAACCGCTGCTGGGCCGTCTGGAGCGCCGCAAGGCCCGCGACCTGGCGGCGGAGCTGGACGGGGAGCTGGTCGGGGAGCTGGACGATCCGGAGGCCATCGCCCTGGCCGCCGCTGCCACGCCGGTTCCCCTTCCCGGTTATCCCTGGCCACCGCTGCTGGCGGAGCTGGCCTTCGTGCTGCTCCGTTTCGCGGGCTTCGCCTGTTGCGTGTGGGCCTTTGATCTGCAGCTCTCCCTCCCCTGGACCACCTGGCTCCCGGGCTTCGCCCTGGCCTGGACGGTGGGCCTGGTGGTGCCGGGGGCGCCGGGGGGCCTCGGGGTGTTCGAGGCGGTGCTGCTGCTGCGGCTGGGGGGAGGTCTGGCGGCCGCTCCGCTCCTGGCGGTGGCCCTGAGCTATCGGTTGGTGGCCACCCTGGGGGATGTGCTCGCCTCCCTCCTGGCCGACCTGGATGGTCGCCTGGCCAGGGGCGGCCCTGGCCTCCCTTCTCAATAACGCCTACTCTTGCGAGCACAGACCGGCGGTCGGCAGTGGCGGCGAAGGTCCAGGGTCCCAATCCTTCCCTCGGCCTGCGCGGCAGCCTGCATGAGCGGGGCCAGCGGCTCACCCCCCAGCGCCAGAAGGTGCTGGCCCTGTTCGAGCAGCTCGGCGAGGGCCGTCATCTGAGCGCTGAGGACGTGCACCAGCGCCTGCGCCGCGGCGATGGCCGGGTGTCGTTGGCCACCGTGTACCGCAGTCTGCGGCTGCTCAGTTCCCTGGGGCTGCTGCAGGAGCTCGAGCTGCCCGAGGGGGGGCGCCGTTTTGAGTTGGCCAGTGATGCCCACCCCCATCATCACCATCTGGTCTGTGTGCGCTGCGGTCGCACCGAGGAGTTCGAAAGTGGCGCCGTGCTGGTGGCCGGTGAGCAGGCCGCCCTGGCCCAGGGATTCCTCCTGCTCGAGTGCGTGCTGAATGTGCGCTGTCTTTGTCCGGGCTGTGCCGCCGAGGGCGAGCCGGCCGCCGAGGGCGAGCCGGCCGATGGTGGCGAGCCGGCCGACGGTGTCGAAGAAGGCGACGCACTCCGCTGCTGAACAATCGCTTCAGACTTGCACTAGGACGCGATTTGCAGTGGGACCTCCAGCTGGGATCGGCACCGTTGTTCTTGCCTGTTGCGAGGTTTTCGACCTTGGATTCCCTGCGTATTGCCCAGATTGCACCACTTTGGGAGAGCGTTCCGCCGCTTCGCTATGGAGGAACTGAGCGGGTTGTTCATTACCTCACCGAAGAGCTGGTGCGCCTGGGCCATGAGGTGGTCTTGTTCGCCAGCGGGGATTCCTGCACCAGGGCCGAGCTGCAGAGCTGCATCCCTTCCTCCCTGCGGCTGGGCGGCCATCGGGGCGACCCCTCGGCGTATGAGCTGATTCAGCTCGATCGGGTGCTGAGCCAGGTGGAGCGGTTCGACATCCTGCATTTCCACACCAGCCCCCTTCATTTCCCGGCCGTCACCCGCTTGCCGGTTCCCCTGCTGAACACCCTCCACGGCCCCCAGAACAGCCCGGAACTGGCGGCGCTCTACCAGCAGTTCTCCTCCGTACCCCTGGTGTCGATCTCCGATGCCCAGCGCCGGCCGGTACCCACGGCCCCCTGGCTCGGCACCGTGTACCACGCCCTGCCGCCCGATCTCTATCGGCCGGGCTATGACCCCCAGCCCTACCTGGCCTTCGTGGGGCGGGTGTCGCCGGAGAAGCGGCTCGACCGGGCCATCGCCATCGCCACGGCCGTGGGCCTACCCCTTCGGGTGGCGGCCAAGGTGGACCTGGCCGATCAGGCCTACTGGCAGGAGGTGATCGAACCCCTGGTGCGGGGGAATCCCCTGGTGGAGTTCATCGGCGAGGTGGATGATGCCGGCAAGCAGGAGCTCCTGGCCAACGCCCTGGCCCTGCTGTTCCCGATCGACTGGCCCGAGCCCTTCGGGCTGGTGATGATCGAGGCCAACGCCTGCGGCACTCCGGTGGTCGCCTGGCGGGAGGGATCCACCCCGGAAATCATCCAGAACGCGGTCAATGGGGTGCTGGTGGACTCGATCGAGGCGGCCGCGGAGGCCGTGCGGGGGATCGAACGCCTCGATCGCCGTCGGGTGCGCGCCAATTTTGAGCGGCGTTTCAGCGTGGCCCGCCAGGCTCAGGATTATCTGACTCTCTACCGCCGCCTGATCGAAGCCCAGGGCGGTTCCGGGCTCTCCATGTCCGTGGGGGTTGCCGCGGCGGCCAATGGCCTCGGGCCGGTGCTGCATGTCGCATGACCAGCTGCCTCCGTTCGTTCTCAAGGACGGAGAGACCTTCGCGATGCTCGACAGCCGCGGCGAGATCTGCCCCGAGACCCATCCCGATTCCGGCATCTTTTACCGCGGCACCCGCCATCTGAGCCGCCTGCAGCTGCTGCTCTGGCAGCGGCCTCCCACGGTGCTGAGCTCCACCGAACGGGGCGAGATCGGGCTGCATGTGAGCCATCTCAGCAACGAGAACGAGGGCGGCACGGCCCCCTCCCGCGGTTCGGTGCATCTGGAGCGCAGCACCCTGCTCACCCCCACCTCCTGCGTGCAGCAGCTCAGTTTCACCAGCTTCGAGCCGGAGCCGCTGCGGATGCCCCTGGACCTGCGCTGCGATGCCGATTTCCGGGACATCTTCGAGGTGCGGGGCATGCCCCGGCGGCGGCGCGGAGCCCTGGCGGCCCGGGCGCTGGCCGATGGCCTCGAACTCACCTATCGGGGGCTTGACGGGGAGGATCGCCGCACCCTCCTGCGGCTCGGTGCGCCACCGGAACACCGGGGTGAGCACCACCTCAGCCTGCATCTGGAGCTGGAGCCGCGGGTGACCCGGCGCTTCTGCCTGGTGCTCGATTTCCATCCCCACGGCCCCGCGCTGGCGGCTGACACCGCCACCCCCGCCGACCTGTTCGATGCGGCCCTGGCCGCCACGATCGAGCGGTTTGATGAGGCCCGCCGCTGCGCCGCCGCTCTGGTCACCGACAATCCGGCCCTGAACGGCTGGATCCAGCGCTCCTACTCCGATGTGCACCTGCTCTCCAGCCGGCTGGAGCACGGGCTCTATCCCTTTGCCGGCGTGCCCTGGTTCAGCTGTCCCTTCGGCCGCGACGGTCTGATCACGGCGCGCCAGCTGCTCCTGGTGGAACCCCGTCTGGCCCGGGGAGTGCTCGGGTTCCTGGCGGAGAACCAGGCCCATCAGCACGATCCTGCCAGCGACGCCGAACCGGGCAAGATCCTGCACGAGGCGCGGCTGGGGGAAATGGCGGCCCTCGGCGAGGTGCCCTTTCGCCAGTACTACGGCACGGTGGACGCCACGCCGCTGTTCGTGATGCTGGCGGGCGATTACCTCGAGCGCAGCGCCGATCGGGGCTTCATCACTGGCCTGTTGCCGGCCCTGGAGGCTGCCATGGCCTGGATCCGGGCCTCCGAGGCGGCCAGCTTCGATGGTTTTCTGCGCTACCGGCGTGCGGCCCAGGGGGGCCTGCGCAACCAGGGCTGGAAGGATTCCGACGATGCGGTGCACCATGCCGACGGGCGTTTCGCCGAGGGATCGATCGCCCTGTGTGAGGTGCAGGCCTACGCCTATGGCGCCCGCCGGGCGATGGCCCGGATCCTGCGCGCTGTGGATCGCCATGGCGAGGCGGAGACCCTGCTGGAGGAGGCCTCAGATCTGCGCCGCCGCTTCCATGCGGCCTTCTGGAGCGACGCGATCGGCACCTATGCCCTGGCCCTCGATGGCGATGGCCAACCCTGCGCCGTGCGCAGCTCCAACGCCGGCCACTGCCTGCTCACCGGGATCGTTCCGGCGGGGGCGGTGGCCTCGGTGGCGCGCCAGCTGCTGGCCCCCTCGATCTTCAACGGCTGGGGCGTGCGCACCCTCGATGAGCGGGAGGTGCGTTACAACCCGATGAGTTATCACAACGGCTCGGTCTGGCCCCATGACAACGCCTTGATCGGCCTCGGGCTGGCCCGCTATGGCCGCACCGCCGACGCGATGCGCATCTTCAGCGGTCTGTTCGACACGGCCCGGGCGATGCCGATGCTGCGGCTGCCGGAGCTCTTTTGCGGTTTTCCCCGCCGGGACGATGAGGGACCCACGCTCTATCCGGTGGCCTGCAGCCCCCAGGCCTGGGCCAGCGGCAGTGTGTTCGGCCTGCTGGAGGCGATGACAGGCATGGCGATCGGCCGCGATCCCGACAGCGACCGGGTGCAGGTGCGCTTTCGCAATCCCGTGCTGCCCCGCCCGGTGAGCCTGCTGGAGATCAGCGGCCTGCGGCTGGGGGAGGAGGAGATCGATCTGCAGCTGCATCGCAGTGAACACGACGTGGGGGTGCTGGTGCGGCGGCGCTCGCCGGGGGTGGATGTGGTGATCCTCAAGTGATGGAACTTCAAATGATGGAACCTTGATCGCAGCTGAGCTTGTTGCGAGCCACTTGCAAAAAGACCGTGGTCTTGTTTAGGTTGCGAGTCATTCGCAATAGGGCCTCCCGGGCCGCCCTCCCCTCGATGTCCTTCCGCTTCCTGCCCGACCAGCCCGTTGCCGCCCTGCGCATGCCCGCCGGGCAGACCGTGCTGCTGGATCCCGCCGCCCGGGGCAGCCGGGCCAGTTGCCTGGAGGTGCTGGAAGGCATCGCCCGGGTCTATTGCCCCTGCGAGGAGACCGAGGGCATGACCCTGGCCTTTCTGCAGCCGGGCGACCAGCTGCGCACCGACCGCCTGTGCAGCGAGGGGGTCTGCGTGGAGGCGCTCACACCACTGCTGTTCCGCAGCGACGCTGAGCCTGTGGCAGGCCATGGCTTCGATCCGGTGAACGAATGGACCCTGCAGCTGCTGCGCATTCGCCATCTCAGCAGCGCCGAACAGCGCCTCCATGCCCTACTGGGTCTGCTGGTGCGGCGCCTGGGCCGCCGCTGCGGCGACTGGTGTGACCTGCCCTTCCGCCTCACCCACGAGCGGATCGCCGAGCTGATCGGCACCACCCGGGTCACCACCACCCGGCTGCTCTCGCGCATCCGCCGCGAGGAGCTGCTGCAGGTGCCCAGCGGTGAAATCGGCCTGCGGCTGGCACCGGCGCTGGTGGAATCGGCGCCGCTGGCGGCGGCGGCCTGAGAAGGCTCCTGCCTGAGATGGCCTCTGCCTGAGAAGGCTGCTCCATCAGCCCGAGAGCTTCCGCCAGTCCCAGGCCTCCCTTCCGGGGCCTGCCGTGGTGCACCTCGCCAGCAGAGCCACGGGCCGGAAACCGATCCAAGCTCCTCTCACGCGAAGCTCAAGGGCACCGGGATCGCCAGCCGTGGATGTTGTTCGGCAGCCTCCCAAGCCCCCTGTTCGAGGGATCGGAAAAACCAAGCCAAGGCCATGCGATGGTTCGCCAGAAACTCTTTCAAGTCTTGATTGACATATCTTAAATTTCTCTGATTGATTACCCAGATCGGCGAAGTTATTTCGACGATGTGCGGATCATCGGGCTATGCTGTCGGCACGCTGATACCACGCTTGTAAACACAACCCCTAGATCTCGTCTATCCTAGCATTCTCAAGTCAGGCATAGACATAATAGCTAAGGTTAAATTGCTGTAGCGTTATATCTATGGATTCTGCGCTGCCTGCCTTTCAGGGCCGGCCGCCCTCTAGACGCAAAGAGCAGCTTGTGGCAACCGCTACATGTGGATATCGGATCCGATAACCACTGTTCACAACGAACACATCTGGCATGAACTGACTGCGGTGGCTAGGATTCGTTTGGCAACTAGGAGGTGGTTATCGGAAACAAGCAGGAGCGCCGCCGTGGTTCACGGAAACCATCCAATAAGCGTTAGCGGCACTCCCCAAGGCTGAATTGCAGTAAAGTCGTATTGAAGACATCTGATCTCAGGTTCATGTCATCATCACTTCACCAAATCGAAGAGCAGGCCCGGTCACTCTCAGCAGAAGATCGGGCAAAGCTTGCGGAATTCATGCTGGAATCACTCCATACTTCGATCGAAGATATAGAATCTGCATGGTCTGAGGAGATTGCCCTGCGGATTGACGCATTTGAAAATGGAGATATTTCTGCGTATTCAGCAGAGCAAGTATTTGCAGAAGCCCGTCAGATCTTGCAGTGAATCGTGCTCGATTTGTTGAGCCTGCAAGGCTTGAGGTTCTTGCTGAAGTCGGCTACTACCATCGAGTTGAAGCAGGGCTTGGAACTAAATTTCTTGAATCTGTCGAGGATGCTGCAGCTCGTGCTCTCGCATACCCATTGGCAGGCTCACCAGCTCAACATAGAACGCGGCGTGTTTTCCTCAGGGATTTTCCATTCGCACTGGTCTATCGCTCAGACGAACAGGGAATCACAATCTATGCACTGGCTCATCATGCACGCAGACCAGGTTATTGGCGAAGTCGCACAGATGACCGCTAACATCAAGATACAGAAGACGGGAGCGGAGGTTGCCTCCTATGCAGAGGCCATGGCCCGCTTCTGATCTTAGCGTTAGGTATCCAAGCATGAAGCAGCGTCAACAAGGGCCTGAAAATCTGACCCCTGAAATTCTTAGAGAGGCTATCTCTGAGCTTTATAAGCTAGGCATTCGCGACTCGGAAGCGATACAACTCGCACTTGCACAGATAATAATTATTAATTCACTTGGTGGCCAGTTCTGGGCAAAGGAGTGCACCACATTTGGGAGCAAGCAGGAGTTCTTTATTCGGAAATCTGACGTACGAGCCATTCATCTTGCTCATGTGATTTGGTGCCTTAAAGGGAGTGTAGGCTTCCATGACTTCCTGAAGAAAAACGATCAGAATAATTTTGAATCGACGTACTATGAGGCTGTCGCAGCATATCTTTTCCTAAAACACTCCTGCTCAGTTGAACTTGTAATTCCTTCGCAAGTCCGAGGTGAAGACTTCGATCTAAGGATTCAGGGCTTCAGGGATTATGCAAATCTTAACGTCGAAGTTAAAGCCAGACGAAATACATTTAAAAGCGAGAAGCAAGCCTTGGACTTCTTAAAGCGCCACCGTAGCCAATTGCCAAGGGATATGAACGGTGCGATATTCTGCAAAATTGATACCGGCAATGAGTCTATCGACCAAGCATCTCTTGAGGCAGCTACGAAAAGATTTTTGAATGACACACATCGTGTCAAGTTTGTCGTGTATTGCTGGGACGCGGCTCCGGCGCAGAATGCTATCGCTCTTGGGTATTGCGCTGTTGGTCTGGATGGAGATATAGGGCCGATTTTCGATTCAGCTATAAGGCCGATTGTTCCCCAGTATATTATTGATACGGACACTAGGAATGGAAATACCTAACATCAAGATCCAGCGGACGGGTGTAAAAGTCTTCTTGGAAACTTCACAGCTTTCTCCCGCTTCTGATCTTAGCGTTAGCCATTTGCAGGTCGTCATCTTGAAAACCTAAACGCCGGCATTGAAGGCAAGAGGTTGAGACCTTGGACAGTACACTTATTGTTATCTGCACAGATCCCATCAACATCAACCTGAATTACAAATGAGTAAGTATGAGCTTGCGAAGCTTCGTAGACACACCGAAAGGATTCGGAGGCGACATGAACACCTGACTTCGTTGCACGGCAAGGGCCTGCGTGATTCACTTCGTGCCTTTAACCAGTTTCTTGAATCATTAGAAGCCGAAGATAAAACAATTCAACGCAGCGTTCGTCAGTTGATATCAGTTCGATTCTTCAATCACATCTATTCTGCTCTTGTGTTGATAGAAGCAGGCCTGTTCAGTGATGCGACTGGCTGTGAAAGAGCCGCACTCGAAGCATTTGCCGCTTTTCAACTTGTAAGCATTAGCCCAGAATATGCCGAGACGTATCAATCGGAGGAATTTCCAAAGCCTGTCAGAGTAAGAATCATCCTTGAGGAGAAAGGCTTTGGTCTCCTTGCAAAGCAAATTCAGGAACTGTATACTTCGGCCAGTGGAGTCTTGCATGTTAATCGCAGGCACGAGCGATTTAATGTTATTTGGGAAGAGAATGACAACGGCCTTCTTAGGTATGGCGGTGCGGAATCAAGAGCTGACCATGAACATATGGTTCGGTGGCTGGGCACACTCGTTTCCTGGTTCCTTTCAATAGAGTCACAAAGAGTTGGTGGCTAAAGGCAATGGCTAACATCAAGATGCAGAAGACGGGGTCGCGGTTTGCTGTCTTTGCCAGGGGGACTGCCCGCTTCTGATTTGGAGCGTTAGGCAACAGAATCCATGAAGATCCAATGACTGCAGACGAACTACAAAGTTGGTCTAGACTCCTTCGTTGGATTGGCCTAGGAGTGACCACGCCGATAGGTCTGTTGATTACGTTTGCGAGTCATGTCGTTGCAGACAAACTCTTGGTCGTCCATAGAAATGACAAACTGCAAGCACAAGAGCGACTCAAACAATCTGAGGCTGATTTAAGGGCTGCCAAAAGGGAGGCTGCACAACCCCCTCGGAACTTGCGGCAAATTCACAAACGGGGGCACGGTCAGAATAGGTCAGTTTCCACACCGCTCTTTGCCTTCAGTTCCGCCAACGACCGCACCTCCATCCGAGCGGTGTACCAGTTTTCGTGAGTGCCGGGGACCAGGCCCACCTCTCTGCGGAGCCACTTCTTCAGCTTCCTCTCCAATTCCACCACCTGCTCGCCAGGGAAGGGGCCAACCACCTCTACTTCAATCCAACCGCTTCTGCTGTGGTTGCGAAGCCGAACCTCTGGTTCGTTTGTGACTCCAATCTGCTGCTCGCCTGGACGTTGAAGGATGTAGAACCAAGCGGGTAGTCCTGGCTTGAAGCCAGACTCTGAGCATGTTGGGCAGCCTCGGCCCTCCGGAGGGGTACGGTCTGCAACCCTTGCAGACCAGGTGTGCCCCTTTTCGCAACGCCACTTGCAGTAGACATTTGACTTAACAGTTACAGTGCTTGGATCCCAGCCGAACGCTTGTTTTGCCACTTCCGGAAAAGTTGTTGCCAGGTCGTTGAAGCCTGCGAGAACCTTTCGTCCTGCACATACAGGACAACCTTCGCTGGAGGGAGGCGTCCTGTTTACAACCGCTGCGTTCCAGATATGCCCTTTTTCACAGCACCATTTTTTCCTCTGGTTACAGCCAGGCGTCACTGTTCTTGGGTCCCAGCCTGCTACTTGTTTCGCAAGTTCAGGGAAAAGGGTGGCTAGGTCGTTGAAACCTGCAAGAACTTTCCGACCAGAGCAGAATGGGCATTGGGTGCTAGTGGGTGGCGTTCTGTTTAAAACAGTGGCGATCCAGGTGTGGCCCTTCTCACACTGCCACATTAGTCTTGCCGTGCTTCTTCTTGTTACTGCGCTTGGCTCCCAGCCGTAAGCCTCCTTTGCTACCTCGGGGTAGTGTGTAGCAAGGTCGTTATAGCCTGGATGAACTTGTTGCCCTGTGCAAACACCACACCCAAAACCGTTGACCCTATTTTTAACCGTGCTGACAAATGGATGCCCCTTCTCGCACCACCAAGCCTTTTTTGAGTGACTGCCACGAGTTACCGTCGCCGGGTCCCAACCGTAAGCTTGAGCAGCTAGTTCTGGGTGAGTCGACTGTAGGTCGTTGACCCCATTGAGTACCTTCTTTCCGGAACAAATAGGGCAACCCGTTGGTTGGACTTTGCGGGCTCTTCCTTTAACTGCTGCCTCCCACAAGTGTCCCTGCTTACAACGCCACTGCACTCTTTTGTGACTTCCTGCCGTCACTGTGCTCGGGTCCCAGCCATAAGCCTCCCTTGCCAACTCTGGGGAAAGAGTCGCAAGGTCATTAACGCCAGGAACGAGTTTGCCCAAAGCAGGGATAGCTCCAATCTGGCCCAATCATCGGGCAGATAGGGGTAGGCGGGCTAGGCCCCAAGGCTTCGATCCGAAGAGCCTAACGAACAAGCCCCTCGAGTGGACAGGCCACCACCAACTCTCTGCTGCGCCCCCACAATCTCCCTGCCTGCCACTCAGGGGCAGCGTCGGGCCCCGGCGCAGAACCTCAGCTCCGCTGGCCGCCCAGAGCACCGTTGTGCTGCTCACGCCCGGCGGATGAGGGCTGCCGGTCTTCAATGTCCGGCGCAGCGTTCCGGCTTCGCCGCTCCAGCCCCGGCACCAGTGCCAGGGAGGCGACCAGCCCCAGGGCCAGGATCAGGGCGGCGGGAATCAGGGCGGCCCCGAGGCGTTCATCGCTGGCGTACTGGTAGACCCGCACCGAGAGGGTGTCGGAATCGAAGGGGCGCAGGGCGAAGCTGAGCGGCAGCTCCTTCACCACATCCACGAACACCAGCAGGGCCCCCACCAGCAGCGGCCCGCGCAGCAGCGGCAGGTGGACCCGTCGCATCACGGCCCACCAGCCGCAGCCCAGGCCCGTGGCGGCCTCATCGAGGCTGGGGGGAAGGCGTTCAAGGGCGGCGTCGAGGCCTTGGCGGGCCACGGCCAGGAAGCGATCGGTGTAGCCCCAGAGCAGTAGCAGCAGGGGAGCCACCCCCAGGGGGGCGCCAAGCAGCAGCAGGGCCAGGGCCAGCACGGCGCCGGGTACCGCGTAGCCCATGCCGGCCAGGAAGGCGAGGCGCCCCAGCCAGGGCTGGGGGAACCAGCGCCGGCCCAGGGCCAGCACCAGCCCCGCCGCCAGGGTGAGCAGGGCGGCGGCGAGGGCCAGGGTGAAGCTCCGCAGGCCCAGGGCGGCCAGGTCCGCTGCATCGGCCGCCTGGAGCTGGTCATGGCTCAGCAGCATCCAGGCCAGGGGAAGCCCGAGGCTGAGGGCCGGTGGCACCAGGGTGACCAGCTGGGCCAGAAGGGCCCGCCAGCCGGCCAGGGTCCAGGGCATTCCCGCCTCGCTGTCGCCTCCGGCCAGCCAGCGGCGGCTGCGGCGGCGCAGCTGCCGTTCGCAGGCCACCAGCAGGCTCACCAACGCCAGGGTGATCAATGCCAGACCCACGGCGCCGCGCGGATCACCATCGCTCTGCCAGCGCTGCAGGATCGTGCCCGAGAGGGTGGGCACCCCGAGCAATTCCACCGCCCCTAGCTCGTTCACCACTTCCATGCCTGAAAGGGCCACACCGGCGCCGATGGCGGGGGCGGCCATCGGCAGGGCGACCCGGCGGAAGCTGCCCCAGGGCCCCACCCCGAGGCTGCGGCAGGCCTCGAGTTGGCGCTGGCCGCCGGCGCTGAAGCTTTCGGTGGCCAGCAGAAACACATAGCTGTAGGTGCCGAGCACCAGCACCGCCGCCGCCCACAGGTCGCCGTGCAGGCGCAGGCCGAAGCGGCTGCCCCCATCGATCAGGGTGGCGGCCAGCAGGTAAGGGGGGGTGGCCAGGGGCAGCAACTGGGCGATGCGCAGCAGGCGACGCCCCGGAAAGCTGCAGGCGGAGGTGAGCCAGCCGGTGGCTGTGCCGAGCAGGGCACCGCCGAGCCCCACCAGCAACACCAGGCCGGCGGTGTGGGCGAGGGCTTCAGGGCCGCCGCTTCCCAGGCCGAGCCCCGCCAGCATCCCAGGATCCAGGAGGGAGCCGGAACCCCTGGCACCTTCGCCCACGGCAGCGGCCTCACCTCCGGCGCCTGCCCCAATGCCCCCCAGCAGCGCATAGGGGCCGAGGCCCAGGATTGGCAGCAGGGCCAGGCTGGCCACCAGGAGGAGCAGAAGCAGGAGGGGCCAGCGGCCCCGGCTGAGGCTGGCTCCCAGGCTCAGGCCCGGGCCTGTGCGGACGACGGCGGCGAGGCTGTTCAGCACTGCGGAGCCCGTTCTTGGGCCGACACGCCGGAGCGGCCCGCAGCCGGACTCTCCCTGGCTTGATGGGGCCAGGGGCGCTTCTTCCGGGGCGCTTCTGCGCCCTGCATAGCCTTCAGGGCCATCCGGCCGCCCGCATGAGCTCCACGGCCTGGCCATTGCGGGCGCCGAGTTGCTCGATCGGCACGCCATCGCCGCGCATCGGCCCGAAGCTCTTCACCACCGGATCGTTGCCGCTGCCCACCAGGGGATATTCATGATTGGCCTGGGCATAGCCGGCCCCGCCGCCCTCCGGGGAGGCCAGGAATTCCAGCAGCTTGCGGGCCGCCTCCGGATGGCGCGAATGGCGGGTCACGCCGGCGCCGCTCACATTGATGTGGGCCGGATCGGGCACCACCACCTTCACGCCCTGCATCAGGGCCTTGTCCTCGGCGCCGCCGTCGCCGGAGAGCAGGCGGGCGACATAATAGCTGTTCACCACGCCCACGCCGCATTCGCCGCGGGCCACGGCCCTGGCCAGGGGGATGTCGGAGCTGAAGAAGGGGGGCTTGAGGTTGGCGATCAGGCCGGTGAGCCAGCGGCGGGTTTCGGCCTCGCCCCGCAAGATCAGCAGGTCGGCCACCAGCGACTGGTTGTAGACGCTGCGGCCATTGCGCAGGCAGAGGCGGCCCTTCAGCTCCGGGCGGGCCAGGTCGGCGTAGGTGCGGATCAGGGCGGGATCCACCAGCTTCGGGTTCACCACTACCATCCGCACCCGACGGGTGAGGGCACTCCAGCGGCCGGCGGAATCGCGCAGTTCCGGCGGCACATCCCGGCGGATGGCCTCGGAGTTCACCGGCTGGAAGAGGCCCTGGTCGGCGGCCCGCACCAGCCGGGCCGCATCCACCAGCACCAGCAGATCGGCGGGCGTCCGGGCTCCTTCGGTGCGCACCCGCTCGATCAGGGCGTCGTCCTTGCCCTCCAGCAGCTTCACCTGGATGCCGGTCTGCTCGGTGAAGCGCCGGTAAAGGGCCTGATCGGTGTTGTAGTGGCGGCCCGAATACACCCCCAGGCTGATCGGTCCGGCGGTGGGGACAGGCCCCTGTCGGCAGCCGCCCAGCAGGGCGATAAGGCCAAGCCCCAGGCTCCAGCACTGCTGGCGGAAGAGGCGTCGCGGCGATGCAGGGGGTACTCCAGGTACCGCTGCAGGGGCAGGTCGGTGACGAATCGGGGCGGGCATCCGAAGGACCGGAGGCGGCAATGTTCCAGGAACCTAGGCAGATCGCCCAGCGCACTTCGCACGAATGGACCGGGACGTTGTGCTTTTGGTCACACCGTGGCAGTCGCTGTTCTCAAGGTCCAAGGTTGCCTCGAATCAGTGCCGCCAAACAGGTTCGCTGGGGGGACAGCGTTGAACTGGAGAACAATCGGATCACCCAACCGCGGTTCTGACGGTTGTGGATCAATTATTGGTGGATCAGGTTCTCGGCAAGGAGCCGCTCGCTGGCCGACCGGGAAGCTGCTCCGCTGCTCAGCGGTGGTTCCGAACCCGGACCGGAACAAGAACCGGCGCCATCAGACCGCCGCCGCCATTGTCGTCGTCGGATCCGAAGGCCAGCCAAACCACGTAGCCGAGCAGTCCAAGGGCAACCAAGGTGAGGAGGAGTTCGTTCATGCCCAGTCCTGCGGTGATACGCAGCCTAGCGGGGGTGAACAGGGTTGTCGTAGCGGTTGCTTCATGTCGGGCGCTGTGGAGGCACCGGCAGCGGGCTCTGCTCAGAGCGAGAGATTTCGGCTTTGATGAGCTGAATCACCAATGCGGAAAGAGTGGAATCATTCTCATGGGCATAGAGTTTCAAACGTTTGTGTAATGGGCGTGAAAGGCTGATTGAGAGGCGGGTCTGCTCGGATTCTGGTGAGGAGGAAGTCATGAATGCAGGCTGATTTAATGTTGCTCGGCTGCACTCAATCTGCCCGGTTGCCCGGATATCCACCTGGTAGGCCAGGTGGCGGCTGGTGCGTGTGAGCAAAACCTGCTGACACGATGCCACCAGAGAATGAGCTTAGATTTGCCGGGGGGCTGCATTTCACCCAATTGGGTGGAAAGCCATGGGAGCAGCCGTGGGTGTTGTGAACCGAAGACACCACTGCCATGAACCTGCCATGAACAGTCGTCAGAAAACAATCGTCATAAGACGATGGTTGGGTGGCATCTGAGCGGGCTAGCGGCTGACAATTCTCGCGAGGCCGAGCTTGAGCAGCTTGCTTGCCGCCTGGGTGCGGGTGCTGGCACCGAGTTTCTGGCGCAGCCTCTTGCTGTGGCTGCGCGCCGTTTCGTAGCCCACGCCAAGCTTCTCGGCGATCTGGCGATCGCTCAGGCCGTCCACCATGAGCTGCACCATCTCCATCTCCCGCGGCGTGAGCTGGGGGGCTGGCTCACGCCACTGCTCCGCATGGGTCTGCTGCTCGTCCATGGCCGCCATCACGGAGTGGGAGCGGAACCGTTGGTTCAGCGACAGCTTGCGGAACATGGTGATGACCGGCCGGTCTGGTTCAAAACAATCGGCCAGGTTGAACACGGCATCGGCCGTGGACAGGCCAGCCTCCACCAGATCGTCGTGCCTGTCATCCACGATGAGCACTGTGCGGATATCGGGAACAACCTCGCGGGCCTGGGCCACAAGAGCCAGGCCCGATCCCTCTTCCAGTTGCACCGTGACGATCAGGATTCCAGGCCGGGTGCGTGCCAGTTCCTGCAGGGCCTCCTCTTGGGTGGTAACGAGAAAGGAGAGCCGGGCGCGATCCAGGGCTGAGTGGAAAAATCCCATCAAAAGCAGGCGATTAGCAGCTGCAAAACCGGCCCGAGGACGAATCTCGCTCGTCAGAAACCAGGAAGCCCACGATGGATGATTCCTTCTCATGTTTACTAGAAAAGGGAGAAGGTTCACGTTGATGTTGGGGGCTATTATCAAATTGGAGTTTTAGGAACGCAGTGCCGGTCAATTACAGACCGGATTGGGAAGCTCAAGATCAGCCGAAGCCCTTGCCCGCATCCTTCGCCACGCAGGCCTGCAGCTGGCGGCGCAGGGTGGGGTGGTCGAGGCCCTTGCCGATTAGCACCAGCTGGTTCTTGCGGGGGCCGCTCCAGTCGGTGTCATCGAGTGAGAAGCGTTTGCCGGCCAGGTGGAATACGTGGCGCCGCTCGCTCTCGTTGAACCAGAGGATCCCCTTGGCGCGGAACACCCCCTGGGGCATCTGGTTGTCGAGGAAGTTCTGGAACTTGCGCAGCGCGAAGGGGCCCTCGCTGGCGAAGGAAAGGGAGGTGAAGCCCTCGATTGTCTGGTGGTCGGGATGGGCGCCGTGATTGTGATCGTGGTGGCCGTGATCATGGTGGCCGTGATCATGGCTATGGCCGTGGTGGTGACCCTCGTTGCCGGGATTGGCGTGGCCGGGATCGCCATGGCCGGGATCGGAGTGACTGTGATCGGAGTGATCATGTGCCCCATGGCCATGATCGTGCCCGTGGCCCTGGCCATGCGCGTCGTCATGTCCGGCTTCGGACTCATGCACGCAGAGGCCGTGGTCGTGGTCGCAGGCTTCGTGGCTCTGCTGGGCCACCACCTTGTCGCTTTCGAACAGCCCCACGCTGAGCAGCAGGGGTAGGGGCACCTCCCCCTTCACCGAGCGGAGGATGCGGGCTTCGGGCTTGATCGCCAGCAACTCCGCTTCCACCGCCGCCAGCCGCCCCTCATCGACCAGATCGCATTTGTTGAGCAGGATCATGTCGCTGTAAACCACCTGGGAACGCGCCACCTCGCCCTCGAGGATCTCGGGGCCGAAGTTCTCGGCATCCACCAGGGTGATAATCGAATCGAGGCGCGTGAGATCGCGCAGGTCGCTGCCCAGGAAGGTCATCGCCACCGGCAGCGGATCGGCCAGCCCGGTGGTTTCCACCACCAGGTAGTCCACCTTCTCGGGGCGCTCCAGAATGCGGTACACGGCCTCCAGCAACTCGCCGTTGATCGTGCAGCAGATGCAGCCGTTGCTGAGCTCCACCATGTCGTCACCCGTGGCAACGACGAGGTCGTTGTCGATGCCGATCTCGCCGAATTCATTCACCAGCACGGCCGTCTTCAGGCCCTGCTGGTTGGTGAGGATGTGGTTGAGCAGCGTGGTCTTGCCCGCGCCGAGGAAGCCGGTGAGGATCGTCACCGGCAGGCTGGTGGGCAGGGCTTCCATCACGGCATCGACGCCTGCGGCGGCCTGGGTGCCGGAGGCATAGCCGCCAGAGGCAGCGGCTGCCGGGGCCGGGGCGGCCGGGGCTGGGGGGCGGGTGGTGGTCATCGGGAGGGGAGGGCTCAACGGCCGCAGGGTCGCCAGGGCCGACGCCCTGGCACGACGATAGACAGGGACCACCAGCCCCCGGCCATGCCCCATCGGTTCCTCTCCGGCCGCTCCGGCCGCCCCGCAGTCCGCTCCGCCCGCCCCGCAGCCCGCTTCGGCCGCTCTGCCGTCCGCTCCGTCGTCCGCTCCGCCCGTACCGCCTGCACCGCCTGCACCGACGCCCGTAACGCCTGCCCCGCCTGCCCCGTCCTTACCGCTCGCACCGATGCGCGCCACCGGCTTGCTGGGGAGTCCACCGCCGCCGCCCAGCTGCTCCGCTCCGCGCTGCTGTTGCTCCTGCTGCCGGGCTGCGCGCCGCAGCCGCTGGGGCGGGGCACGCCGGCAGGCCGCGGCGGCGAAGCGCTTCTGCCGGTGCTGGCCACCGCCGCCCCCGTGACCCTGCTGGCCCAGGTGGTCGGGGCCGGCTGCGCCCGGGTCGAGCCGCTGGTCTCCGGCGCCCACGACAGCCACGATCTGCACGCCACCCCGGCCGATCTGGTGCGGCTGGGCCGCGCCCGGGTGCTGGTGATCAATGGCCTGGGCCTGGAGCATGAGCTGCCGACCCTGCTGCGCTCGGTGGCGAATTCCACCCTGCGGGTGGTTGACAGCAGCCGCGGCGTGACCCCGGTGCTGGTGCAGGGGCGCCCCGATCCCCACATCTGGCTCGATCCCCGGCGGGCGCTCGTTCAGGTGGAGACCATCCGCGACGGCCTGGTTGCCGCCGATCCCGGTTGCCGGGACCGCTACACCGCGAACGCCCGTGCGCTGCGGGTCTCCCTGCTGGACCTGGATCGGGAGCTGGCCGCCCAGCTGGCCCCCTTTCGCGGTGGGGTTGTGGTGGGCCCCCATGCGTTCATGGACTCCTTCGCCGATCGCTACGGCCTGCGGGCCGAGGGCCTGGTGGCCACCCCGGAGCTCAGCCCCAGCCCGGGCGACCTGCGGCGTGCGCTGACACTCCTCGCTCCCCCCGGCCCCCGGGCGCTGGTGCAGGAACCGGGCGAGTCTGCCGGCTCGATCGAGGCCCTAGGACGCGATCTCGGGCTGGAGCCCGTGCCCTTCGATTCGATGGAGGCCGGCTTCGCCGGGGCCCCTCCGCCCACGGCCGCTGATCCCCTCGGGCCCTACGCCACGGTGCAGCGGGGCAATGCCCGGCAGCTCGTGGCGGCGTTCCAGACCTCCCTGGCCCGCGGGCAGGCTCCCTGAATCGGGGCTTCAGCCCGGCGGCAGCCAGAGGCTGAGGCGGGCGGACTGCTGGATCGGGGTGGCCTCCAGGCTGGAGGCGTCGATCAGCACGGGGCGGGCCTCCGGCGGAGGACGGCGCACTCCCCCATCGTGTCCTGCGGGCCGGAGGGTGGTGAGCAGCTGCTGGGTGCTGGGATCGAAGTGGAGCCCGGCGCCGGGCTCCAGCTCCCAGCCCTCCAGCTGCCGTTGGCCCAGGAGGGCGCCCTGCGCATCGAGGGCCAGCAGGCTGAGCACCGGCCGCTCCTGGCCATCCAGCAGCAGCAGCCACACCCGCTCGCCGCTGCCGGCACAGGCGCCCCCCACCACGGCGGCGCTGCCCAGCCAGAGCTGGCGCGGGGGGAGACCCGGTTCCACCCGCTCCAGGGAGCGGCGGTAATCGGGCCAGTGGCGCAGCAGCAGGGCCCGGCCGGAGCGGGGGCAGAAGGCCAGCAGGTCGCGGCTGCCCGGCAGCATCTGGCGCCGAGGCGGCCGGGGTGGCAGGTCGTCGAGGGCCAGGCCTTCGGCGGTCGGCACCACCACGCCTCCCCCTTCCGGCAGCAGCCGCATCGCTCCGCCGGCCCGCAGGGGCAGATCGAGGCGCCCACCGGAGCGGGGCATCAGGGTCACCACCTCCTGGGCCCCTCCGGAGCTCTGAACCAGCAGGTCGCCGCGGCGGTTGCTGCTGAGGTGGGCGAAGAGCAGCCGCCCCCGCACCAGGGACCGGGGTGGTTCGATGGCAGGACGGCGCGCCGCCGCGTCGGCTGGAACCACGCCTGGCTGCCGCAGCCCCACCCGCCAGATCGACACGCTGCCCTCGGCGTCCTCGCCGCTGAAGGCCACCCCCGAGCCGTCCCCCTGGGGTTCGACGCTCTGCAGTCGGGGCCAGACCGGACTCAGGGGCAGCCAGCGGCCGTCGTGGTCGCGCAGCTGCAGTTGCTCTCCCGTGGCCACCGGCACCACCGCCAGCAGGCGGGGCCGCGGATCCCAATGCCACAGGGAGGGCCTCAGGGCCAGGCCGCGCCGGTCCCGGCCCGCCAGCGCCAGCTTTAGGGGCTGCCGCACCGGCGCCTGGTCGAGCAGGGTGAGCTGGGGGCGTTCCCCCTCGCCCAGCCAGCGATGGGGGCGGGGCGGCTCCAGCCGACTCGCCTGCTGCAGGCTCTCAACGGCCATCGGCCGGGAGAAGCGGGCCTGCAGGGCGGCGCTGCCCGCGCTGGCGGCGGCGCCCAGGCTCTCCAGCCGTGGCGGCCGCCGCAGCAGCCACTGCTGCTGGACCAGGGCCAGCAGGGCGGCCGAGAGCAGGACTGCCCATACGGGCCATGGGGCACGGAGGGGCCCCTTCATGGCTCCAGGGGGTAGCGGGGCCGGGCGATCGACTGCACCGTGCTGGGCACCACCACCAGGGATGCACCGGACGGGCCTGGTTCCAGGGCCATGCGACCCTCAATCGCCAGCCATTGGTCGGCCTCTGGGGGAGGGCGGCCAGCGGGCCAGTGCACCGGCAGGCCCACCGGTGTGGCATCGGCCAGGCAACAGCGCACCAGCAGTCTGGCCAGCTGGGGCGGCTGGTTCGGCATCGGCAGCACGAAGCCGCTGATCCGCACCGGGTCGCCGTCGAAGAGAGCGGGATCGGGCTGGCTGCGCAGCAGCCGCACCCAGTCGGTGAGGCTGCGTTGGGCGGGGGGCAGCACGAAGCTGAGCTCCCCGGCGCTGCCCTCATCACGGGGCCGCTGGGCGGCCAGATCGGCAAAGGAGGGGTTGGGGGGCAGGGCCAGCAGCAGGGCGGCGAGCAGGGCGGTGGCCAGGGAGGTCCAGCCATCACGCCGTTCGGCGGGGTTGAGGCGGCGGCTGCGCGCCGGCACCTCGTCTTGGGAGGCGGTCGCCGGTGGCGCAGCCGCCAGGGGCCCGCTCCCTGAAGGCCTGGTCTGCGGCGTCCGCCCGGCGGTGGCCCCGTTGGCCGAACCGAAGGCCCAGCGGGCCTGCAGCACGGCCAACAGCAGCAGCACGACCCCCGAGAGGGCCACCAGGGGGTGGAAGCTGCGGCGCAGCAGCAGGTCGAGGCGGCCATCAACGCAGCTGCGCAGCAGCACCAGGGCCCAGAGGCCGAGGGCGAGGGCTCGGAGGATCGCCGCGTTTCGGGCGTCGTGGGCCGGATTGCGGACCATCAGAGCTGCCACAGGTTGATCCACTGGCCGATCAGCAGCACCAGCAGGGCGGCGCCGCCGGTGGTGAGCAGCAGGCCGCGGGGGCGGAACAGCAGGCTCAGCAGGCCCAGCAGTTTCAGATCGATCACCGGGCCCAGGAGCAGGAAGGCCAGCAGGGCTCCGGGGGTGACCTGGGCGGCGAAGCTCAGGGCCAGGAAGGCATCCACGCTGGAGCACACCGACACCACCAGGGCCAGCAGCATCAGGGCCAGAATCGAGAGGGTGGGGGCTCCCCCCACCGCCAGCAGCCAGCTGCGGGGCACCCAGAGCTGCACCAGGGTGGCCACCAGGCAGCCCAGCACCAGCATCAGGGCCAGGGAGAGAAATTCCCGGCTGGTGTGGCGCAGCAGCTCCTCCAGGCTGGGTCGCGCCAGCGTGGCCGGCGGCAGGACCGGTTCCGGCATGGCGCCCACCAGGCCGCTGCGGCGCTCGAGCAGGCCCACCTCGCTCAGGGGCTGCCGCAGCCACCGTTCCTCCAGGAGATCGCTCTGGAGCAGTTCCCGCTCCGGCAGCAGGGCCAGCAGCAGCGCCAGGCCCACCGCCACCACCACCGCCCCGAGGGGCCGGCAGAGGAGCAACCAGGGCTTGTCGGGGAAGGCGGCAGCTGTGCTGGCCAGCACGATCGGATTGAGCACCGGCGCCGCGAAGAGAAAGCCCAGGGCGGCGCCAAGGGGGGCGCCGCCGGCCAGCAGGCGCCGCGCCACCGGCACATTGCCGCACTCGCAGGCGGGCAGGGCGAAGCCGAGGGCGGCGCCGCTGAGGGGGCCGAGCAGGGGGCCGGAGGGCAGCCGCCGCAGCCAGCGGCCATCGGGGGCCAGCCAGCGGGCGGCCGCGGCGATCACCACGCCGAGGAGCAGAAAGGGAAGCGCCTCGATCAGCAGGCCCTGGAAGATGGCCCAGCCGGTGGCCAGCCGGGTGGCATTCAGTTCAGCTGGCAGCAGCAGTGCCAGCGGCGGTGCTAGTGCCTGCGGCAGTGCTAGCGCCTGCGGTGGTGCGAGTGCCAGCGGCAGTGCTTGTGCCAGCGCTGGTGCTAGTGCCAGCGGTGTTGGCAGGGCGGCGAGCATGAGCGCTGCCATCAGCTCGCCGGGAACCAGGCGGGGGTGGCGGTGTAGCAGGCGGCGTTTTTCTCGTTTTCGCGGGCCTCGACCCGCCAGCAGCAGCTGCGGCCACCGTCGCGCTCGCGCAGCAGGGCATTGGCCCAACTCCACACCAGTTCGGCGGTGCTCTCCATGCCCACGTTCGCCATCACGCGCAGGTCGAGGGCACCCTGCTCATGGAGCGACTGCCAGGTGGCCAGCAGGGGGTCGTCGGCGTTCACTAGAAAGGTGTGGTCGAACTGGGCGGCCAGGCGCCGTTCGAGGTCGCCGAGGCTGGAGAAGTCCACCACGAAGCCGTGCGGGTCGAGGTTCAGGGCGGCGAACCACACGGTGAAACTGCGGCTATAGCCATGCACAAAGCGGCAGTGGCCGCTGTGGCGCCACTGGCGGTGGCAGCAGGGGTAGCCGCTGAAGCGCTTGCTGCAGGTGTGGGCGGCTGGGGCATCCATGCCCCAAACCGTACCGAGGAGCGGAGCCGTTTCGGAGCTTCCCTGGGGCATCGGCCGGCTGGTGAAGCACTGTGTCATCGGCTGTCTCGCGGCCTTGGTGCTCACCTTTGCCTTCGCCGGTGGCTGCTTGCCCGGCGTGTCGTTGCGGGGTGTCCGTGCGGTGCGGTGGGTTGAGCCGCCCGTCCCTGGTTACGGTGCGGCGGACCACAACCACGCTGCGCAACACCTGGGGTCGTCGGCCCATCGCCTCCCCCCCCTCCCCTGATCCGATCGATGCCGTCTCAGATTTCTGGTGCTCAATCTGGAGCTTCTGGTGCTCCCTCAGGCGCTCCCTCTGGTGCTTCCTCAGGTGCTCCTTCTGGTGCTTCTTCCCCCCTGCCGGATCCCGCTTTCGCGGCAGCTCTGCGCTTCAACGAGGCCGGCCTGATCCCGGCCGTGGCCCAGGACTGGCTCGATGGCGCCGTGCTGATGGTGGCCTGGATGAACCGGGAGGCCCTGGAGTGTTCCCTGGCCACGGGGGAGGTGCATTACTGGAGTCGCTCCCGGCAGGAGCTGTGGCACAAGGGTGCGAGCAGCGGCCATTTCCAGAAGCTGCGGGGCCTTCGCTACGACTGCGACGCCGACGTGTTGCTGCTCAGCGTGGAGCAGGTGGGTGAGGTGGCCTGCCACACCGGAGCCCGCAGCTGCTTCTACGACCAGGGCCCCAGCCCCAGCGGCGGTGGGCCCGGCGCCGCTCCCCCACCGGCCGATGCCTGCACGGAGCTGATGCGGGTGATCGAGGCACGGCGGGACCAGCCCGAGCCCGGCAGCTACACCAACAAGCTGCTCGAGGGCGGCGACAACCGCATCCTCAAGAAGATCGGCGAGGAAGGCGCCGAATTCGTGATGGCCTGCAAGGACGGCGACCCCAGCGAGATTGCCGGCGAGGCGGCGGATCTGGTGTTCCATCTGCAGGTTGCCCTGGCTCACCACGGCGTGGGCTGGCGCCAGGTGCAGGCGGTGCTGGCGGCGCGGCGCGGCGCCCCGCGGCGGGAGTGAGCTGTGGCTTCCAGGCTCCCTTCCACGCTACGGGCCCGCAAGGAGGCCGCCATGCGCCTGCGGCTCAGCGAGGCTTCCGGCCGCCGCTGGCTCTGGGCCGCCGGCTGCGCCCTGCCGGTCTTGGGGCTAGCCCTGCTGCTCTGGCACGGCCGCCGGCACCACACCCTGATTCCCTTCCTATACGGACTCACCACCCAGGCGATCGGGGCTTTCCTGCTGGCCACGGTGGCCAGTTCCCTCTGGGCTCCCCAGGCGCCCTTGGGGGCTGAGGGGCCGCTGGATCACGGCCGCGGCGCTCACGGCCGGGGCGCCCACGGCCGCGGCGCCCACGGTCGCGGCGCTCACGGCACTCTGCCCCTGGCGCTGGTGCTGATGGCATCCGGCTGCTTTGCCCTCGGGCACCGGCAGGGCCAGGAGAAGGCGGCCCGCGATGCTGCCACCTGGCTGCGGCTGGATGGCTAAGCAGGCGCCGAACTGTGCAATGAGCTGCGCGCCGCTCAGAAGGAGTCTTCCGTCTGGCCGGCGAAGCGGCCGGCGTAGCTTTCTGTGCCCACAAGCTTCTGGAACACGAACTGGCAGATGGCGGTGCCGGAGTGCACGGCCAGGGGAGCGGGGCCGAAGTTGCTCATCTCCAGCACCTGCTGGCTGTCGATCCCCGGTCCCATGAAGGGAGCGCTTATGTGCACCATCAGGCCCAGCCGCGCGAAGCGGCTGCGACCTTCGAGCCAGCCGCATAAGCCGGGGCCCAGGCGCAGGCGCTCGCGGGTGATGCCCAGCACCGTTTCGCCCGGCATGATCAGAATGTGGCCGCCGTCGGGCACGGTGATCTTGTCGGTGAGCTGCCGGTAGTCGGTGTCCTCGCGCACTTCGATCACCGCATGCACCTTGCGGAACACGCGGAAGCTGGGGGCCAGGGTGAGGTCCACCGAGGCGGGGCCCACCAGCTCGGGATCGAAGGGCGTGATCGTGATCGCGCCCTGCTCGATCGCCTCCAGGATCGCCCCTTTCCCGAGCACGGCCATGACTCACGCAGCGGGTGGGCAGGGGTGGATTGTCTCAGGGCGGGGCGCCTAACGGATCAGGCGGGCTGATGGAGATCGGGGTCACCATTTCAGCCGCCGCCGTAGGTTGAGTTTGAGCCGAGAGTCTGGAGTGACGTTCGAGCAGTTCAGGCTGTTCCTTTCGCGGGTGCAGCGCGACCCGGCCCTGAGGCGGCAGGTGGAGGAGGCGATCACCGCCGATGAGGTGGCGCGGCTGGCCCAGGATCTGGGCTTTTCGGTATCCGGCAGCGACATCCTGCGTTTTTCCGGCCAGTCGGCTGCGGGAGTGCGGGTGACGCGCATCGATCATCCGGGCGAATATCCCGGCCGTTACTACTGATCGCACACCGCCCCATGACCCGGTACGTGATCTTGCGTGACGACGGCCTCAGCGATGCCATCGCCGGCCAGGTGTTCAACAGCTACGACGAGGCCTACACCGTGCTCGAGCGCTACGCCGCCGATTTCTGCTGTTCCGATGAGCGGGAGTCTTACCGGATCGAGGCGGAGTGCCTTGCGCCTTAGCAGCAGACTTAGCAGACGAATCAAGCGGCATGATCGGCGCTGACCAGGACACAGCCTTCGCTGAGGGCATGGCTGGCGATCAGCAGGTCCATCAGCCCAAGCGGCCGGCCGTTCCGGGCCTGCACTGCCCGAAGGCGACCATAGACAAAGGCGCAGGCATCGGTCCAGGGCAGAACCTCCAGGCGAGCCAGCGCTGATTCGACCATTTGCCGCAGGCGAATAGCCATCCACCAAGGCACGCACTGCGTTCGTGTCCAGCATTCGCTTGATCATGCTGGTGTGGGCTCATTCCTCATGGCCAGTCGCGTTCCGGCGGCGGTGACGGATCGCGAAGAAGGTTGTCAATGAAAGCATCCAGTTCTTCGCGCACGCCGGGTTCGGCCAGCAGACGGTCGCGCTCAGCCAGCCAGTCCTTGGCCGAAGGCCGCACCGGTGTGAGCACCACCGCACCGCTGTCGGGATCGCGATGCACCTCCACCTCCGTTCCCTCGAAGCGGAATTCGGCCGGCAGGCGTACCGCATCGGGAGGGCTGTCATTGCCTGGGATGCAGCCCACCGCTCACGACGGCTCCCAGATCTCCTCCAGCTCCAGCGCCAATCCCGGCAACACGGCGCCGCCCTCCAGGCGCTTGGCATTCTCAAGCCGCTGTGGTGCCGTGGCCACGCCGGATTCCGGGCGGGCCGGCCAGATCTCCACGGCCCGCTGGTGAGGGAACAGCAGCCAACCCAACTGGGCGCCATTGGCCTGGTAGAGCGCCATCTTGCGGCGCAGGGCTTCGGCGCCACGGGGGCCTGAATCCGAAGCACTGGCCAGCTCGATCACCAGATCAGGGCAGAGGGGTGGGAATGTGCGCCGCTGCTCAGGGCTCAACGCCTGCCAGCGCTCCTGTTTCACCACGCACGCATCCGGACTCAGGACGGAGTGATCAGGAAGGCGGAAGCCGGTGGAGCTGTCGAACACCTCCCAGCCTCCCTGCAGATCGGCCCAGGACTGCAGCCGGGTCAGCAGGCGTGTGTTGCGGCGACCTGTCTCGCCTCCGGTGGGGGTCATCGTGATCAGCTGGCCATCGGCTGTCAGTTCCAGGACCGCGTCAGGGTTGGCGACGCACACCAGCGCGAACTGCTCGGGCGTCAGCCGCAGGTCGTGGGGGAGCAGCAACGGCGCCAGGGCGGTGCCAGCAGCTTCGGGCGCGGCTGGAGCGGATGCAGGTGGAGCGATCGTCATCTCCCCTGGGTCGTCGATGAACCAGAGTAGTTAATGAATAATATTAAGCGGGTTCGCTGATCAGCGGACAAGTTATCTGCATGCACAACGCATGCAAGAAGCCTACGGTTGATCTGTGCTTGAGGGCCTCATGCCATCCCTGCAGATCCGCGACCTGCCGGAACCGCTTCACCGGTTGCTGCAGCACCGTGCCCAGACCCACAAGCGCAGTCTCAGCCAGCAGGCCCTGGCTGATCTGGAGGCGAGCACCTGGCGGCGATCCCCGTGAACGCCGCCGCCAGGTGCTCGATCGCCTCTCCCGACGGGGCCCGATCACTGCTGCCCTGAGCGCGGATCCGACACCGGAGGATCTGATCCGCGCCGACCGCGAGCGCTGATGGCCCTGGCCTGCGTGCTCGATGCCTCGGCGGCCGTGCGGCTGATCCTGGCTGACCCCGCCGCCGCAGATCTGGCCGAGCGGGTCGGTGGGGCCGCGATGGTGCTGGCTCCGGAGCTGATGCTCACCCAGCTGGCCAACACCCTCTGGAAACTCCAGCGGGGGCAGATCGGCTCATCAATCTCGACCCTCAGGAGCTGCTGGCCGAGGCCCTGGCGCTCGCCTGCCACCTCAACCATCCGGTCTACGACTGTCTCTATCTGGCCCTGGCCCGGCGGGAAGCGGCCAGCCTGATCAGCAGCGATCGGCTTCTGAATGCCCTAGCCGAAAGGGTGTTGCCCTGAGCCCGGGCGGCACGTCAGGCCGCCCACACCTCCCGCTGGAACTGCTGCAGCACGCCATCGTTCTCGCCGCCGAACGTTCAGGATCAGAAGCGGGCAGAGATCTCACCATAGAAACCAGCCTCAGCTCCTGTCTTCTGTATCTTGATGTTAGGCGCTGGACTTTATACCATTGTAGTTGCTCAGGATTGTTGCGCTCGCCAGGTCAAAACGCTCTGGTGAGCGAAATGGTTATACGCTGAAAACGTGCAGCAACCATCGCAGCTTAGAGAAGTTGGTTGTAGAGCTTCTCTAAAAATTCTTCTACGGTGGTGATGCATGCGTCGATGTAGATGCGTTCCACCATGATTAAACGCTCGCTACGCAAGGAGAGGCCAGGTGTAGCATTGATTATTCCGGCAATAGATCCTGAATTAAATGCGGACACATCTCCCTCACAGTGAACGATACAGTTCCGGACCTTGTTCAGTATCATGAGATTGGACCACTCTCCATTTAGTAGATTGAAGTCTGCTCCTGCCGACTTCTCTAGATAGTTACGAGCCCGGACAATCCCTTCGCCCTTGAGATCGTTCAACGCAAAGGAGTAACTGTTCTTCCTTGCGAGACACCTGCAAAGTCGATTCATCGCATTCTCAAGAAATGAATACAATGAAACTAATGTTGATTTTCTGTACAGGCCGACATAAACCTCTTCCATGACGTAGTAGTCGTCGGAGAAGCATTCGTTAACCTCATTCACTTCGTCGACGCTAAGGCCATTGATGCTATCGCTGTATCTTCTTGCTAGCTCAGCCTTGTCAGCATCGAACTTGGATTCAATTTCTTGTGTGTATTGTCGAAACTCCTCCAGTCGATCATTGGCTTGAAACTTTAGAGCGTTTGCAAACAAACTAGACTTGTTTTCCTGCGAGAACTGCATTTCTTCCTTTTATCGTAATGAACGGATTGATAGTTTTTGAGATGATGAAACAAACTGATGAGTGATTCGTTTAAATCAGGCTAGCACATGGCTAACCTACCAAACGCAAGCGCAGGAAGCATTCTGTCTGGTGAAGCTACTTGTTATGCATTTCACTTGCTTTCCCCCATAGTTCATGAAGATCATCCCAGTTTGCAGCCACTCCCACAATAGTAGCAAAGGTTGCTACTATAGATAATACGAGCATCCAGGCCTGGAGTCGGTACATGACGTAAATATTCTGAACCTCTAAATATCCCGTAAGGCCTATATCTACAACTTGGTATGCTTTGATTAGGCAGCCTAATCGATAGTCAAAACTTTTGATAATATAATTTCTGAGTATTTCCTCCTCACCGAAAGAAGAGGTCTTTAAACCTCCCAGGTCATCGAGTTCGTGGGCGATCAAATGCTTGCCTTCACTGAATTCATGTCTGATTCTATTAAGAATTACACCTAACCGTTTTATCCTGCTTGCACTGCCAGCGTCTTTCAGTATTCTAGCATCTGATTTCGCTAACTGTACAAAACCTAACCTTCTGTATTTCTCAAGGGAATCCTGGATGGAATCCATAGTAGAGAACAAAGATGCATTTACAGATAGAGCACCTAGCTTTAAGTCGGTATATTTAGCTTCATCATCGACGCCCTCAAATAGCACTAGACTGTATACTGGAATATCATTATTGGGGTAAGACGACGGGCAATAAATAAGATTACTACTTCTATATGAATGGTGTTCGGATACTGAGATACCATAATCCCCTAGCCAATCGCGATTGGAAGTAAGCCATTTTCCTAATTCATCTGAACTGGTGGGACAGCCATTAACAACGTAGTACTCAACTACAGATTTAGTAAAGCTCGCAGCATCTGTAAATTTAGTGGCCCTTTGTAGCCAGCAATCTAAACTATTTAATAAGCCCAATACATGGTTGCCAACAATTTCACGCGCCCCTTCGCCACCACTTCCCATAGAATAGCCACGCGGAAATCTCTTGAAAAGATTAATGCTTTTAAATATTACCGGTGGCAAGTAGTCATGGTTTTGTTTGATGGCAAGTGACTCACTAAACCTTTCTTCTATGTGGAAAGAAAATGATAAGCACGCGAGCGATGGCATTATCCTGTGATAGGAAACATCAATAAACTTTACGTGCTCTGGAAGTTCGTCAACGTACTGTGTTTCCGGTGCATAAGCAAGTTTTTCTTTTGCAATGAGACCTATACTACTCCAGCCATAAGAATGAATGCTCGATTCTTTTTTCTTTAAGTCCTTAATAAAATCACTTGCTTTTTCGCTTTTCGGGAATAGTTTCCCGACAGCGCGCCGAACGAGGTTAAAATCCTCGAATTGAAAAGTTATAATTATGCGAAATTGGTTTAATGTAATGCTGGTATCACCGGGCTTGATTCGATTTTGAAATCTTTGATCAGACCAATGTCTTTGGCGCTCTCTAATCGATTGAAGCTCATGAATAGGTCCGCTTTGGAATCTAGGCAATGCCTCTGCCCAGTCAAGGTATTTCCTGGACATTACTTCTCTGACCAAATTTCCTAAGGCTCTAACCATTAGTCTTCTGTAGGCACCTTGTCAGCATAACGCCAAAATCAGCGGCGGGCGCGAGCTGATCTTGTAGAAGTTAGCCATAGCCGCCGCCCGCTGCATTTTAGTGTTAGCCATTGGCTCTTGCCTTAGAGGCAGATATCTTTGGCGTCGCGTCAATGACGACGATATTCTCTGCGTTCTCTTGATTAATACTTGCAAGGATTCTATTAACAGATCTGATCTCAGACTGAGTATAACATAGAATAACTTTTATATCTCTTATTGAGCGCGATGCCTTCTTGTAGATTTGCGTTTGATTGAGTAAGTTGGCTTTCAAAGAAGTTGAATTGCCAAGTTTGAATTCTACAATTGTGGAGTTCCGTTGGCCATACGAAACCTTGTAGTCAGCTGGCCCTCTTCCATTATTTACCTCAGAATTAACATCGAATGGAGAACCAAACCAAGTAAGCCTAAAGATCCGCTGAATTGTCTCTTCGGAGGCGATAGGCTTACCATCCTTGTAAAATATGCGATAAATGTCGTTGTTTTCGATTGTCTCTTTCAAGAAATGAGCTCGCTTAAGAGCTTCATCGTAGCTATTGGGAATAATCTGATAGAAGTCTCCATTATGAGACAATGCCTCGGAAAGGAGCTGCAATGTATCTAGCAATTCTCGTTTCAGCTTCTCTACTCGATCAAGTGAAATCGGAGAAGCTTGATCTCGCTTATCCTCTTTACTGCGAATATAATAGTCTAAAAGCTCTGGGAATCTGAGCACAGTCGTATTAATAGCGTTCTCGTAGTCAGCTTTTTTGGGATTTGTTGGAAGGTGTCTCGTAAAGTATGCATTAATAGCTTCCCGCAATGAAGAATTCTCCAGCGCACTAGTAATACGGCGGAAGCTACTTGTAAAGTCACTATGGCAAATAAAGGCATCATCCTTGGTTAGTATATCAACCGGAGTCAAGATCACGTAATCATCTTCCCTATCATCCTGGAAGAAGAATGGTAATTCGAATGTTTTTGGAAGCCACACTTGAAGTGTCTCTGAGAATGAGCAACGAACGCTAAATTCTTTTCGTTGATGTGGTTGCAAATAGATTCTAGCAAAAGTTTGAGTATACTCAAGAAGAAATTCCTGAATAAGGTTAGTCGTAAAATCGCTAATAAAATCCTTGCCAATCCCTTTGCCTACGAGTGTCAGCTTTTCAATATGTGCTGAATCAGTAATACTTTCTTCTCCAAAGTTGGAATAGAAGCCGTTGAATGCTGCTATCAGATTACTGGCAAACTGTGGACCTAACCCTCTTCCCTTGTTGCCCCATCGAGAAACACCAAGCCAATTCTGGGGAACTTCCGGAAACTGAAAGAGATGTAAATCAGAGGTATTCCCCGAAGCTGCTAGCTGTTTCAAGCTGATCAAGTGGGCTACTATTATATTATGAAGAGTTTGATATTCCTCCTTCTCGGACGCAAAAAGCAGAAATGGATCTATAAATAATGGCAGATCGGCTTCTAGGCAGATATTTAGTGCCCCGTACTCATCCAGCGCGCTTTTGCTAATGCCAAAGTAGTCTGAAAATAACAGCTGGGGAGGCTTCATTTTTCCATCATAGCAAGGCTAACTCTTTATTGGACGGTTCCGAGAACAAGGGCCTGCCGGCCGTTTCCTTCCGAGAACCACTGAGGCATCCAGTGGGCCATGCCCTGCAACTCTTTGTCCTGCAACGGGTCTTCCAGAACGCTCAACCAAGTTAGCCGTGGTTCACGGGTCCGAGAACCAACTGTTCGGCGGGTTATAGAATGCCGGCTGGGCTTCGTACCCCAAGCGGACCACGGTTGAGCACAGGCGTGTAGATCATGGTGGTGGCGGCCCTGGGCTCCCGATTCCCTTTCGCGCCAGCGGTTCTGCTGCGGGAACACCCATTGCCAGGCCCACTCCCGGCTGGCGTTCGGATCCTTTCTGGCCAGGGCGTAGGGCATCAGCACCAGCCCCCAGCCTGCGGCCAGATCACTCCGGTGCAAGCTGTGCACATCCAGCCCCCCACTGTTCACCAGGGCCGACACCTCAAGCGGCGCCAGATCGGGCCGGGTGGGGTTGCTGAGCGAGAACGTGTCGCGCAGTCCCATGTCGGCATGTTAGCCAGCCCAGATCTCCTGCAGTTCCAGCACCAGCCCCGGCAACACCTCACCGCCGTCGAGGCGCGTGGCGTTCTCCAGCCGCTGCGGTGCCGTGGCCACGCCGGCTTCAGGGCGGGCCGGCCAGATCTCCACGGCCCGCTGCTCCGGAAACAGCAGCCAGCCCAGCTGGGCGCCATTGGCCTGGTAGAGCGCCATCTTGCGGCGCAGGGCTTCGGAGCCACGGGGGCCTGAATCTGAAGCACTGGCCAGCTCGATCACCAGATCGGGGCAGAGGGGTGGGAACGTGCGGCGTTGCTCAGGGGTGAGCGCCTGCCAGCGATCCAGCTTCACCACGGCCAGATCGGGGCTGAGCACCGATCCATCGGCGAGTCGAAAGCCGGTGGAGCTGTCGAACAGCTGCACGGGCAGCGAGCACTGGCGCGCGGCCAAGCCCAGGGCCAGGCCGAGGTTGTAGTTGCGAGCGCCGGTGTCGCCGCCGGTGGGGGTCATCGTGATCAGCTGGCCATCGGCTGCCAGTTCCAGCACCGCGTCAGGGTTGGCTTCGCACACCAGCGCGAACTGCTCGGGCGTCAGCTGCAGATCATGGGGGAGCAGCAACGGCGCCAGCCCAGTGACTGCAGCTTCGGGCGCGGATGGAGCGGCAACAGGTGGAGCGATTGTCATCTCCCCTGGGTGACGCAATCTCAGTCTAAGCCGGCTTGCAGGGGCTGAGGGCCACCTCAAGCCGCCCAAACCTCCCGCTGGAACTGCTGCAGCACCCCATCGAGCTCGCCCCCGAACAGCTTGTTCAGATGCGGCCAGCCGCAGCCTTCGCGGCGGAACAGCAGTGCATCGTCGTCGAGCGCTTTGCGATCCACGATCGTGATCGCCTTGGTCTGGTTGGCGATGCGTTGCAGCCAATCCCGCTGTGGTTTGCTCCAGCTTCGCGAGGCCAGGATCCGCTGCAGCGCCCGCTCCACCCGCTGCTCATACGCCACGCGCGGCTCCCGTTCGATCCCCTCCCCGCGGCTGACGGTTCTCCCCACCGGGAGATCCGGTTCGCCGCACCGGGTGGTGAGGGCCGAATCTCCAGGGGCGGTTGGCACGACCCGGGCCTGGGTCCAAACCCCCGACAGTGATCTCACCGGGGCACGGACCCCGCCCAACCCTCGCCAATGCGAACCATGTTGTCCCTCCGCACCACCTCTCCCTTCGATCTGTTCGACCGTCTTGAGCAGCAGCTCCAATCCGCCGAGCGCGTGCCGGCCGCCGAGGTGCAGGAAACCGAGGAGGCCTACGAGCTGGTGCTGGAACTGCCCGGGGTCGACAAGGAGGCCATCGATGTGAAGGCCACCGACCGCTCCCTGGTGATCAGCGCCCAGCGCCGCAATCCCCGCCAGGCCGCCCCGGCATCCGCCGAGGCCGGCGCTCCGGTCCCGGCTCCTGAGCCCGCCGGCCGTGGCCTGCTGCTCAGCGAGTTCCGCTACGGCACCTGGAGCCGCAGCTTCCGCTTCCCCGCCGGCATCGACCGCGACCAGCTGCAGGCCACCTACCGCGACGGTCTGCTGAGCGTGCGGGCTCCCAAGGCCCAGCGCGTCTCCACCGTTTCGGTGAAGGTGGAGGGCTGAAGACCAGCACACCCTCCCGCGGAAGCCAGATCACGACCCCCGGCTGCGGCCGGGGGTTTTTGCTGGCCGCTTCCCGGTTGCGCTCCCCGGTTGCGCTCCCCGGATCCGTTCACCGGATCCGCTCCCCGCACGGCGGTTACAGCCGGGTGTTCCAGGCTGCGGCGCGCCTCCCCTTGGCTGGCTACAGCGGGGGCCGCTTCCGAGAGATCGATGAACGCCCTCCAGCTGCAGCCCGCCGATGTGGTGCTGGTGCGCCATGGCGAGACCACCTGGAGCCGGAGCGGCCAGCACACCGGCGCCACCGACATCCCGCTCACGCCGCAGGGTGAGGAGGCGGCCCGCCGCCTGGCGCCCGTGCTGACGCCGGTGCCCTTCGCCACGGTGTTGTGCAGTCCGCTGCAGCGGGCCCGCCGCACGGCCGAGCTGGCCGGCTTTGCGGATCGTTTGGTGCTTGATGGCGATCTGGTCGAGTGGAACTACGGCGCCTACGAGGGCCTCACCACGGTCGAGATCCAGGCCCGCGTGCCGGGCTGGCTGGTGTTTCGCGATGGCTGCCCCGACGGGGAGGTTCCCGCCCAGGTGGGGGAGCGGGCCGACCGGGTGATCGAGCGGCTGCGCGGCGGCGAGGGGCCCTCCCTGGTGTTTGCCCATGGCCACCTGCTGCGGGTGCTGCTGGCCCGCTGGATCGATCTACCCCCCAGCGAGGGCCGCCGCTTCCTGCTCGATACCGCCACCCTCAATGTGCTCAGCCACTACGGCGGCGCTCCGGCCCTGCGCTGCTGGAACGCGCCATTGGCTTGAGGCTCTAATCGGTTTCGAAGATGGCCTTCCAGTCCTGCTTCATGTCCACCACGACCCAGCCGCGCGTCGGGGCCTCCTGAAGGGCTGCAACAAGCTTGCCGGTGCTCTTGGTGATGGCGTCATAGGCATACTCGCGTTCAGCGTCGGTGTGGTGCACAATCAGACCGAAACTAGGGCGCGGGTTGTTGATCGTGGTGTACTGCAACATGGCGTGGTCACCATCACTATTCCCACAACAGATGATCGGTCGCCGGCCGATGAACTGATGAATCCCCACTGGCTTGCCCGCATTGTCATTCACGAATAAATAGTCGAGAGTTTTCGTGAGCACCGGGCCGCTGTCCCGTAGCTCAAAGGTCGTCCGGGCCGTGGAGCCCACAACCTGCTCCGGTGGGATGCCGTACACACGCTCCACCCAGACGCGCATGAAGTCGACGCCACCACCGGAAACGATGAAGTTCTTGAAGTCATGGGCCCGCAGATAGCTCAGCAGTTCCTGCATCGGTCGGTAGGTGAGTTCGTCATAGCGCCTGCCATAGCGCGGATGTTTGGCCGAGGCGAGCCAGGCTTCCACGGCATCACGAAACTCATCGGTCGTCATCCCGGTGTGGGTGAGCGCCAGGATCTGCATCAGGCCATCGAAGTGTTCGCCTTCCAGGAGTTTGCCAAGATCGCCGGCCAGAGCGGCCTGCACCATGGGATCGGCAGCAAGCGCGGGCTCAACAAGGATGCGGCGCTTCAGTTCGTCGAAGGCAAAGGCTGCCTGAAACGGCATCGGATTCTCCGGCCAGAGACAGCCGTCGTTATCAAACACGGCGATGCGTTCTGCCACTGGCAGGAAGTGTGGTGATCCAGCCGTTGTCACCCTGGCGATGAAGGCGAGGATCGCCTGCTTAGCGGCGCCATCGTTCCATGAGGGGAGGGGATCGGCAGCGGTGGTCGCTATGTCCATGCTCAGATGAGGTGGTTGTACAGGCCGGTGCGGGGACCGGCAAGACTGTGCGCTTAGTCTACTGTCGGTTGGCTGATCGCCCCGTCACGGGTTGTCGCGTTTGAGCAGCTTTTTCGAGGATATCGGCAACCTGACCGACTCCACCTGATTCTTGAATGACCTTTTGCATTCGCTGAGCATTATTACGGTAGCTTGATTCAGAAAGAACCTCCATAATCGCTGTGCGAAGTGTTGTTTCACTAAGCTCGCTAAGTTTCAACATTTTCCCGGCTTTTGTTCGTGCCAACCGCGAGGCAATCCCTGGTTGTTCATTGGTGATCGGAATCGCTACAAGCGGAACGCCACAACCGAGGGCGGTCAACACGGTGTTCATCCCTGCATGGGTAACAACAACTTGTGAACGCTCAATTAATTTTTGATGGGGCGCAAATGGCACAATGATGGGATTGCCAGGAAGCTCAATGATTGGCGCTTTCGGATTGCCTAGCGAGATAACAAGCTGAACATCCAATGACAAGCAGGATTTGGCAATACATTCAAAGATTTCAGGGCGCTGATTTTGCAGTGTTCCCAATGAAGCATAGATCAGAGGTTTACCATTCAGTCGCTCAAAAGGAAAGTCGGTGTTATCGAAACTAATTGGTTCTGTTCCCGATGGATCCTGAAAGCGCCCGATATAATGAAAATGATCTGGGAGCAGTTCACGAGGAAAGTCAAAAGCCTCTGGAAGTTGACACACCTGGGCCAATGGCGAATAGGCATCCTCACGTTTTTGGTATGGAGGCAAGTTCCAATCGCGGCGCTGCTCAACAATCACTTGCCACAAATTGCGGGTGAGGAAATCGACCAGTGCGTTCCCACATCGATTACGCAAGCGAGCCCAAGGTGTTGTTGAGTAAGCCCAATGAGTCGAGTAGGGAGGCACGGCTGGCTCACGGTTGATCAGCATTGCATTGCACACCGTGATGAAGGGCAAGCCAAGGTAGTCGGCAACGGTTGCCATTGATGTGGAAATTTGATCGATGATGAGCACATCAATCTTTGCTTTTCGGATTGCTTGTGGTGCCTCGCGAAAGAACATTTGTGTTTCCCGCTTGAAAAAATCAATTGAGAATTGAAGCCCTGCCTTCCCTGTTAACTTTCCTAGAGTTCTATAGGCAGAGTCGATGCTTCCCTTGGGATAGTCAAGTGTACCAATTTCCTGGGTTGCGAGGTTAAGGCTCGATACCTTGTCTAAAGCATCAGGAACCCCAAACAGGATAACGATGTGACCACGCCGCTGGAGTTCGAGGGCGATAGCGCACATCGGGTTCAAGTGTCCGATAGCAGGTGGACAGAAAAGGCCAAATCGTGTCATTGAGGGTGCCTGTGCTGGTTTGACCTAAAGGTAAACTAGGAGCCTGTTGCGCATAGATCACCCAGCACCGAACACCGCACCTCTCCACAGACGCCCGTAAATCTGCCCAGATCCCAGTGACAGCAATGGATCTGCCTGGGAGAATGGGTCATGCAAAAGCCA
>JBIJAG010000005.1:0-139870 GCA_044345855.1 Cyanobium sp.
GGCGCTACCTGAAGCAGCAGAGGTGCCAGGAAGCGATGACAACGGGATAGGGGGCCAGGCCTCCGAGCCTGGGCGGGAAGCTATCCGTAGCTGATTGCCTTGTGCTTGGATGATTCGTACACTAAAAATTGCGCAAGCCGGCCTATGAAAAGTTGCCGGGCTGAGGTGGATAGCGTGAGCGCAAGCGTTATGCGCAACAGGCTCCTAGGCTCGTCAAAGATGAAAGAGGCGGAGCGCCTCATCAAGTCCCGCTAAGAGGAGATCACCGATGCTTGGAACAACCACTTTTGGGGCTGAAGTAACCAATGTTTCCGGACATTGCGTCTGGATACTTCTTAATGATGAGGAGCTTGCACTTCCTTACTCAGAGTTTCCCTGGTTCAAGGCAGCCACGATTCTGCAGATCCTCAACGTCCTGCGGCCTACGACCGACCACCTGTTTTGGCCTGATTTAGATATTGACTTATCTGTCGAGTCGATACGCCATCCAGAGAGGTTTCCTCTACGGGCGAAGAGCTTCCAACCAGCCCCTTGAGTGGACAGGCCACCATCAACTATCCGCTGCGCCATCCCAGACTCCTTGCCTGCCACTCAGGGGCAGCGTTACCCGTATCCTGCAACTACCTGAACGAAAGTCACACCTGGTACCAGTAGGCAGTACTATACTGGGATGAAGCGGAAGCACCAGCGAACCCTTGAGCTGATCTTCTCCCGACCTGCAAGCGGCAGTTTGCCGTGGAGGGACATCGAAGCCCTGTTTCAGGAGCTTGGTGGGAATGTCAGCGAGAGGGCGGGCAGCCGAGTCGCGGTCGTTCTGTTTGGCGAAGTCAGGGTCTTTCACAGACCCCACCCATCGCCTGATACAGACAAGGGTGCTGTTGCTTCAATCCGCAAATGGTTTGAAGAACACGGAGTGACACCATGAACCTGATGAATGTGGATGGCTACCACGCCAGAATTGAGTACGACGAAGAAACGAATCAGTTTCGCGGGGAAATTCTTGGCCTTTCTGGAGGAGCGGACTTCTATGGATCCAGTCCGGATGAGCTTCGCCGAGAGTTCAAAAAGTCATTGTATGTCTTTCTTGAGGTCTGCAAGGAGCAAGGAATCGAGCCCCGCAGACAATTTTCAGGCAAATTCAATCTTCGGATTCCGCCTGAACTACACGAGAAATTGGCGATGACTGCGGAGGTGCAGGGAAAGAGTCTCAATACGCTCGCTCAAGAAGCACTCCAGAGAAGTGTCACGGCATAAAGGAACGGATAACAAGCCCCTGGAGTGGACAGGCCACCCCCGATTCCCTGCTTGCGCTCTAAAGTCCTTGCCTGCCACTCAGGGGCAGCGTTAATGCATCTCCAGCCGAACGGCCCAGCTGGAGGGGGCCAGTCGTCCGGTCCAGTCTCAACAAGAGATCTGGTCTGATTTTAGCGGCTTTTTCAGATGTTTCTTTTGTCTAGAATGCTTGGATCACTTGCGGGCTTGCACAGGCGGTGGATCCTCACTCCTTTATGGCTTCTCTGATCATTCTCGGATCAATCTCGCCTCGATCTCGGCCATAACATTGGCGACTCCATCTTCGCCGGCAAGCATCTGCTGCAGCTCCCGGGCCCGTTGGCGGACGCTGGGGTTGTCGGCAATGGCCCCCATGCTGATCGGGCGGGCTGATCAGCGAAGAAAAGGCCACCACCGTCGAGTGCGGGAACAGCCAACTGTGGGGGCATTCCCCGGATCGTGGCCATGGTGATGCTCCGGCTAAATGGATCCGGCTCACTTCGCTACCGCCTCCACCAGCGCCGCCGCTGCCGCGCCGCCAAATTCTTTGGGCTCCGGCAATCCCTTGAGGCGTGCCTTCTCGCGGGCCAGCTTGTGGTTCATGTCGGCAGGAATGAACGTCACCGGCTTGCCGGCCCGACGGGCAGCGAGCAGTTCGTCGCGGGCGATTTCGCCGCCGCCGATGCCCACCAAGGCATCGCTGTTGCGCACGATGGCGCTGGATGTGGGCGACAATCCCTTGCCCTGCGGCAGCTCGCCGCCCCAGGTCCTGTCCGGCACGAAAAACACCGTGTCCACACAGGGAGAGAGGGGAACCCGTTCCTGGCGGGCCAGGCTCGAGACGATGCCCAGGGTGTTGAACCCTTTCTCCTTAGCCAGTGCGTAGATCTGGCCCATGCCTTCTGCGGTGCCACCGCTATTGATCAGGGTGCGGGCCGGATCGTGGCGATCAAGGATGCGGCTGGCTTCCCGCATCAAGGCATCGGGATCTTGATAACCGGCCCCCGAATAGCCCTCGAAGGTAAGCACCTGCTTGCCTGTTGCCTTCAGATGGCGGGCGATGGTGGCTGCATCGCCAGTGTGGATATGGGCGGGCCCCTTGCAGGCCAATGGGGTAGCGGCAGCGTTGCTCATGAAAGACCCGGCAAACAGGGCGATGGCGGCTAGGGCCTTGCTCACAGACAGAATCAAGGGCCAGCCCAGGTGTAAGTCATGTCGCCTCAGAATAGAGGCAGGAGCTTCAGCCGCAGTTCAGGCTGAGGCGGGTGTCCACCCCGGTGGTGGGGTTGGTGCCGCTGGCGTCGCGGCAGAGGGCGCGCTGGTCGGCTCGGTCGATCAGGGCATCGCTGAAATCTGCCCCGGTCACATCCGCGCCGGTGAAGCTGCTGCCGGAGGCGATCACGCCGCGCAGCACGGCATTGTGAAAGTTCGCACCGCTGAAATCCACCTTGTCCATCAGCACGTCGCTGAGGTCGGCGCCGCTGAAGTCGGCCTTCGGGAAGGCCGCTTGGGTGAGGATCGCGCCGTGCAGATCGGCACCGGCGAAGCGGGCACCTCGGCCCTGGGCGCCGGCGAAGGAGGTCTGGGCTAGCTGCTGGCCGCTGAAGTCCTGGCCGTTCTGGTTGGTGAGGGTGTAGTCCACCCCCTGGAATTCGGCCCATGCCGGCGAAATCGTTCCGCCGACCAAGGCGCCCAGGGCGAGCACCAGGCTCAGCAACAGGGCCAGGCAGGGGGCGAGGGCGCTAGGGCTGGACATGGGGCCTCCGGAGTTGGTGTGGAGAAAGGGCCAGAGCCGACCCCCTATGGATCAACTCTGGCCCCCGGGGCTGCAGTTGTTGCGGTGACCCTGGCCTCCATCGTGGCGCGGCCGGGCTCACACGGAGGTGGAGCTCACCCCTAGGTGCTGGCGGATGCGATCGAGGGCAGCCTTCTCGGCGGAGCTCACCTTCTCACCGGAGCCGAACAGGCCATTGCCGGCGGCGGCGGCCACCGCCTCGCAGCCCTCCACGATCAGCTGGCAGTACTGCTGGGCGGAGGCGGCATCGCCCTTGGCGCGGGCCAGGGCCACAGCTCCATCCACCTCCTCAAGGGCGCGGTCGAGCACCTTGCCGTCGCGCACATCTTCGGGGGTGACCGCGAGCTTCTGAGGCTGGATCCCCTGCTTGAGGGCCTCCGGATCGAACAGGCTGGAGATCAGGGGGTTGGAGGCGTAGCGGCCGGCGGCACCGGCCAGCTCACGGCCCAGGGCCATGGCTTCCTGGGCGCTCGAGAAGATGCCCATGTCCACGGCCATCATGGCCATGGCGGCGGCCAGGGGACCGCCCATCAGTTTGTTGCGTTCTTCTTTGGTCAGTTCAACAGCCATGGAAGGGAGAATTCCACTACCCCTCCAGCCTGGCCAGGGCAGCTGCTTCCGTCATCGCTGCGACCTGACCGCTTCCTTACGAGCCCAGGCCAGGGCCTGCCGCATCGGTGGGGGCCGGCGATCGTGCCGGGAGCGGATCCAGCAGCGGCATCACGGCCCCCAGGAGATAGAGGGAGCCCGCCACCACCGGCAGCGCGCTGCCCGGCAAGCTCTTTCCAGCCGCCGCTCCGCTGAGCTGCTGAAGGCCGTCCTCCAGCTCCGGCTCCGAGGCCAGTTGGCCGGCCAGCTCCGGGCAGGCGGCCGTCAGCTCATCGAGGCCCCAGGCGCGGTGATCGGGGATCGGCACAATCAGGGCCCTATCCTCTGGCCCGATCAGTGCCCGCAGCACGGCGGCTCCATCCTTGTGCCGCTGGATGCCGATCAGCCAGGTCCGCCCGCCGCCCCCCAGCCGATCGAGTTCACGCCGCAGCACCACGGCGGCCGGTGGGTTGTGGGCCCCGTCGAGCAGCAGGGGCACACCCCGGAAGTGGCGGGTCTCCAGCCTCCCGGGCCAGCGGGCAGAGGCCAGGCCGGCCAGGATCGCGGCATCGCTGAGGGGGGCCTCCGGCCGGGGCCAGTCCCGCTCCGCCAGGGCTCGCGCCATCGCCACAGCCACGGCCCCGTTGCTGCGCTGCACCATCCCTGGCAGGCCCAGCTCCGGTCCTCCGGCTTCGGGGGCGGCCAGGGGCGCCACCCAACGCAACTCGGCCCCGAGCCTTCGGGCTTCTGCTTCGAGCATGGTGGCGACCTCCGGTGCCTGGGGAGCACTGAACGCCAGGCAGTCGGCGCTGAGCACCCCGGCCTTCTCCCATGCGATCGAGGCCAGATCGGCGCCGAGGTGTTCGCAGTGATCGAGGCCGATGGCTCCGAAGCCCACCACGGAGCGGTGCGGATGGGCCGTGGTGGCGTCGAGCCTGCCCCCCAGACCCACTTCGAGCACGCTGAGATCGAGGTCGGCCAGGGCGAAACGATCGAAGGCCGCGGCGGTGAGCCATTCGAAGGGGGTGAGCTGGTGGGCTGCGGCGATCGGCTGCCAGCGGGCCAGGTCGGCGCGGAGGGTGGCCGGTGCGATCCAGCGGTCATCGAGCTGGATCCGCTCGCACCAGCTCACCAGGTGGGGGGAGCGGTAGATGCCGCAGCGCAGGCCCGCCACCCTCAGGATGGCGTGGAGGAAGGTGGCGATCGACCCCTTGCCGTTGGTGCCAGCCACCTGCACGGCGCGGAACCGCCGTTCCGGGTGCCCGCCGGCGGCGAGGGCCCCCTCCAGCCGTGCAAGGCCCAGGTCCATGCCGCGGCTGGCGAAGGGCTCCAGGAGGTCATCGAGATCCACCGGTTCCGGTGATTCGGTGGTCTCCGGTTCATCTGTTTTCGGTTCAGCCGTCTCCGGTTCAGCCGCCTGCGAGGCCAGCTCGGGGGGGGCTTCCACCGGTTTGGGGCGCTCGGACGCAGGGCCGGTGGCGCTCACGCCAGGGTGAGCAGCGCCCGCTCAAGCCGCTTGATCGCCTTGCGGATGTGGCGCGGCCGGATCACCAACGGCGGCACGAAGCGCACCACCCGCGGCCCGGCTGGCACCAGCAGCAGCCCCTCAGCCATGGCCGCCTTCACCAGATCGGGGGCGGATGGAGCTTGCTCGCGCAGCACCAGGCCCTGCAGCAGGCCCCAGCCCCGTTGGCGCTCAAGCAGGCTGGGATGCCGTTGCACCAAGGCCTCAAGCTGCTCCCGCAAGCGGGTGGCCATGGCCTCCACGTGGGTGAGCAGGTCGCGGCGCTCGATCTCCTGGATCACCGTGAGTCCGGCCCGGCAGGCAAAGGGATTGCCCCCGAAGGTGCTGGCGTGTTCGCCGGCCCGGAGGAGGTCGGCGGAGGCCTTCACCGCCAGCGCTCCAATCGGGATGCCGCCGCCGAGGCCCTTGGCGAGGGTGAAGGCGTCGGGTTCGATGCCCAGACGCTCGTGGCCCCACCAGCGCCCGCTGCGGCCCACCCCTACCTGCACCTCATCGAGGATCAGCAAAATGGAGCGTTCATCGCAGAGTTGGCGCACCCGCTGGAAGAAGGCCGGATCGCCGGGGTTCACGCCGCCTTCGCCCTGGAGGGGTTCGAGCAGCACCGCCGCCACCCGCGGGCCCTCGGCTTCACACTCGGCCAGCAGGGCCTCGAAGGCGGCGGTGTCGTTGTAGGGGAAGTAGCGGAAGCCCTCCACCATCGGCTCGAAGTTCTGGTGATACTTCGGCTGGCCGGTAGCGGTCACGGCGGCCAGGGTGCGGCCGTGGAAGCTGGCTTCGGCGGTGAGGATCACGGGGTGCTCGATGCCCCGCACCACGTGCCCATGCTTGCGGGCCAGCTTGATCGCGGCCTCGTTGGCCTCGGCGCCGGAATTGCAGAAGAACACCTTGTCGGCGCAGCTGCGCTCGCAGATCGCCCGGGCCAGGGCCTCCTGCTCGGGGATGCGGTACAGGTTGGACACGTGCTGGAGGGTGCCCAGCTGGTGGCAAAGGTTGCGCCGCAGCACCCGGTCGCTATGGCCGAGGGTGCACACGGCAATGCCGGCGACGCAGTCGAGGTAGCGACGGCCCTCGTCGTCCCACACCCAAAGCCCTTTCCCCCGCACCAGGGTGAGGGGAAAGCGAGAATAGGTGTCCATCACCGCCGAAAGGATGGGAGCGGTGGGACTCGAACCCACATGCCCGAAGGCGCTCGATTTTGAGTCGAGTCCGTCTACCAATTCCGGCACGCTCCCGCAATGCGAACTCTAAGGGCTGAGCATCAGGCTGGATCGCTGAGCCGGCGGATGCGGGCCCCAACGGCGTTGAGCTTGCCCTCGAGGTTGGCGTAGCCGCGGTCGAGGAACTCCAATCCCCGCACGGTGGTGACTCCATCGGCGGCGAGGCCGGCCAGCACCATGGCGGCCGAGGCCCGCAGGTCGGTGCCTCGCACCGGGGCGCCGCTGAGGCGTGCCACGCCCTCGATGCAGGCGGTGTTGCCCTGGAGGCGAATCGAGGCGCCCATGCGCTGCAGTTCGGCCACGTGCTGGAGACGGTTCTCGAAGATGGTCTCCACCACCACGCTGGTGCCGTTGGCGGTGGCCAGCAGGCTCATGAAGGGGGCCTGGAGGTCGGTGGGGAAGCCGGGGAAGGGCATGGTGCGCAGATCAAACGCCTGGATCGATTCCGCGCTGATCGTCAGGTTTGTTCCGTCCTGCACCAGACGGCAACCCGCCTCATCCAGTTTGGTGAGAACGGCTCCGAGGTGCTCGGGAATCACGGGACCCACCGTGAGGGTGGAGCGGGTGATCGCCGCGGCGAGCAGGAAGGTGCCGGCCTCGATCCGGTCGGGAATCACCGCGTAGTCGGCCCCATGGAGGGTGGGCACTCCATTGATCACGATCGTGGGGGTGCCGGCCCCGCGCACTCGGCAGCCCATGGCGTTGAGCAGGCGGGCCAGGTCGATCACCTCGGGTTCAAGGGCGGCGTTGTCGATCACCGTTTCGCCGTCGGCCAGGGCGGCGGCCATCATCAGCGTCTCGGTGGCGCCGACGCTCGGGCAGTCAAGATGGATATGTCCACCTCGGAGTCGCTTGCTGCGGCCCGGCACCGAAGCGGTGACCACCCCGTGTTCGATGGTGACCTGGGCGCCGAGCGCCTTGAGCCCCTTCACGTGCTCCACCACGGGCCGGCTCCCGATCTGACAGCCCCCGGGCAGAGGAACCTGGGCAGTGCCCATCCGGGCCAGGAGGGGGCCGATGCAGAAGAAGCTGGCCCGCAGGCTGTTCACCAGCTCATAGGGAGGGGCGGCCTGGGTGATGTGCTCGCCGTCGAGGTCGATGCAGTCGCCCTGGCGGGTGACCCGCACACCGAGGGCCGCCAGGATCTCTCCCATGGCGGTGATGTCGGTGAGGGGGGGCACATTGCGGAGCCGCAGGGTGTCGTGGCTGAGCAGGCAGGCGGCCATCAACACCAGGGCCGAATTCTTGGCGCCACTGACGCGCAGCTCTCCTGAGAGCTTGAGGCCACCAGAAACCTCGAGGCGGGAGTCGAGGAGCTGGAGGGACGGTGCCGCGGAGAGGGTCATGGCGCCGGGCCTGTCATGAAACGCGAGCGCATATTGACAACTTTTAGCCGGATCGTCTACGTGGCCGCCGCCCGAACTGTCTCGCCGGCGATTCACGGTGTTGGGATTGCTTCGGCGAGACCGGTAGCGGCCCGCGCGGCTGGCTTGGAGGCGATGACCTACAATGCATTGGTCACTGCGATTTCCGCAGTGAGGTGCGCCCGCGGATGTGGCGGAATTGGTAGACGCGCTAGTTTCAGGTACTAGTGGCAGCAATGTCGTGGGAGTTCAAGTCTCCCCATCCGCATCGACCCCTTCATGATCGTTCTCAAGATCACCAATTCTTCCGAACTTCTTGCCGCCAAGGTGGGCAAGTTTTTGGAGAGCCTCACGCCCGACGGATTCGACCAGGTCACGGTCGAGGACATCGTGATCCGCAAACTGATTGAAAACCTTGCCGCCGAGGGGTTGCGTGGTGAGGTTGCCGCCGTAAGCGGTTTGGATCTCGACGGCCAGGAGCTGGTGATCCAAAAACAATTGCATGTGCGCAGCAACCGACCCTTCTGAGGTCGAGGCGCTCCCGGGTGATCCTGTGGTGCCCGTGCCCGTGCCCGTGCCTGTGGCTGCGGAAGTGATCACCAGCCGGCGCAATCCCCTGGTGGGCCGGCTGCGTTCCCTCCATGACGCCCGTGGGCGGCGGCAGAGCCGCCAGCTTCTGCTGGAGGGCACCCACCTGATCGAGGAGATGCTGCGCCTCAGCCTCGAACCCGACCTACTCGTGGCAACCCCCGCCTGGATCGCCCGCCACCCCCACCTGCTGGCCGCCCTGCCGCCCGCCACCCCCCTGCGCGCGATGGCGGCCGAGGTGCTGGAGGCCGCCGCCACCACCCGATCTCCGGATGGTGTGTTAGCGGTGTTGCCCACGCCGGAGCCCAGTCCCGCCGCTCCAGCTTGCTTCGTGCTGGCCCTCGACCGTCTCCAGGATCCGGGCAACCTGGGCACGCTGCTGCGCACGGCCTTGGCCGCCGGGGTGGAGGAGGTGTGGCTGGGGGAAGGGGCCGATCCGCACCAGCCCAAGGTGCTGCGCTCCTCCAGCGGGGCGGTGCTGGCCCTGCCCCTGATTCGCCTGGAGGCCGCCGAGCTGGCCATCCGCCTCGATCGGGCCCGCCGCAGCGGTCTGCAGGTGGTGGCGGCCGTGCTGCCTTCGCCGGCCTGGCCCCATCCACCGCCCTACTGGCGTCACGACTGGACCCGGCCCACCGTGCTCCTGCTGGGCAATGAGGGGGCGGGGGTGGACCCTGGGCTGTTGGAGCCGGGGGACGCCGTGGTGACCATTCCCCACAGCCCGGCGGTGGAATCCCTGAATGTGGGGGTGGCCGCGGCGCCCCTGCTGCTGGAGCGCTGGCGCCAGGCTGCGGGGGGAGGAGTGGCCGGGAGCTGAATCGAGGCCTGATCCGGCCGCATCCGCGCCACTGCTTTTTCCCAGAAGGCTCGTTCTCCCCCGAAGGCTCGATTCGGTGCCTATGGCGATTCGGCGCGGGGGCTTGGCAAGGGAGAATTCCCGCAATCTCTGTATCCCGTTCGGTGACCGCAGCCAGCTCCGCCCCCTTCGGATCGACCGCTCCAGCGGCCGGCTCCTTCGATTTCGACGTGATCGTGATCGGGGCCGGCTACGGCGGTTTCGATGCCGCCAAGCATGCTGCTGAGCATGGTCTGCGGGTCGCCATTGTCGAATCGCGGGACATGGGCGGCACCTGCGTGAACCGGGGCTGTGTGCCCTCCAAGGCCCTGCTGGCCGCCAGCGGCCGGGTGCGGGAGCTGGCCGACGCCGAGCACCTGGCCGGTTTCGGCATTCATGCGGCGCCGGTGCGCTTCGAGCGCCAGAAAATCGCCGATCACGCCCGCCAATTGGTGGAAACGATCCGCACCAACCTCACCAAAACCGTGGAGCGCTCCGGCGCCAAGATCCTGCGGGGCAAGGGCCGCCTCGATGGGCCCCAGCGGGTGGTGGTGCGCGAAAGCGGCGGCGGGGTGGAGCGCCCCTACACCGCCCGCGACGTGATCATCGCCACCGGCTCCGATCCGTTCGTGCCACCAGGGATTGAAACCGATGGCCGCACCGTGTTTACCAGCGATGAGGCGGTGGACCTGGAGTGGCTGCCGCGTTGGATCGCGATCGTGGGCAGCGGCTACATCGGCCTGGAATTCGCCGATGTCTACACGGCCCTGGGCTGTGAGGTCACGATGATCGAAGCCCTCGATCGGGTGATGCCCACCTTCGATCCCGACATCGCCAAGATCGCCGCCCGCAACCTGATCGACAGCCGCGACATCGATGCCCGCGCCGGCGTGCTGGCCCAGTCGATCAAGCCCGGCTGCCCGGTGCAGATCGAGCTGGTGGACATGAAGACCCGCGAGCCGGTGGAAACGCTGGAGGTGGATGCGGTGCTGGTGGCCACCGGCCGGGTGCCGGTGAGCAAAGATCTGAATCTGGCCTCGGTGGGCGTGGCGACCAACCGCGGCTTCATCCCGGTGGATGACACCCTGCAGGTGCTCGCCTCCAGCGAACCTGGCGCCGCCCCGATCCCGCACCTGTGGGCTGTTGGCGATGTGACCGGCAAGATGATGCTCGCCCACACCGCCGCCGCTCAGGGCACCGTGGCGGTGGAGAACATCCTGGGCCACCCGCGCCGCATCGATTACCGCTCGATTCCGGCCGCCACCTTCACCCACCCCGAAATCAGCTCGGTGGGCCTGAGCGAGGCCGATGCCAAGGCGCTGGCGGCGGAGCAGGGCTTCGAGCTGGGGGTGGTGCGCAGCTACTTCAAGGCCAACTCCAAGGCGCTGGCCGAGCTGGAGAGCGATGGGCTGATGAAGCTGCTGTTCAACAAGGCCAGCGGTGAGGTGCTCGGCGCCCATATCTATGGCCTGCATGCGGCCGACCTGATCCAGGAGATCGCCAACGCCGTGGCCCGCCGCCAAGGGGTGGTGCAGCTTGCTCAGGAGGTGCACACCCACCCCACCCTCAGCGAGGTGGTGGAGGTGGCCTACAAGCAGGCGGCCCTGGCTGTCGCCGGCTGAGGGAGCTTCCCTCCCTTCGTTTCCTCCCGCTTCCAAGCTTTAGCTGTCCGCCACCGAGACCCCATGGAGATCCGCCGCCGGCCCCCCAACCCTTCAGTGCGGGTGGCCCACCTTGAATTCGGCACCCCCCATGCCGAGGAAAAGCCGCGCCACATCCTCGAGGAGATCGTGTGGGAGAAAGACCGTGAAGTGGCCGCCGCCCGGGAGCGGCTGAGCCTGGAGCAGCTCAAGGGCCAGGTGGCGAAGCTCCCGCCCTGCCGGGATTTCGTGGCGGCCCTGCGGGCCAGCTGCCGCAAGCCGGCCGTGATCGCTGAGGTGAAGAAGGCCAGCCCCAGCAAGGGGGTGATCCGCGAAAACTTCGATCCGGTGGCGATCGCCCGGGGCTACGCGGCGGGCGGCGCCAGCTGCCTCTCGGTGCTCACCGATAAGCAGTTCTTCCAGGGCGGCTTCGACGTGCTGGTGGCGGTGCGCGGCGCCGTGGAGCAGCCGCTGCTCTGCAAGGACTTCATCCTCAGCCCCTATCAGCTGTACCAGGCCCGGGCTGCCGGGGCCGACGCCGCCCTGCTGATTGCCGCGATCCTTACCGACCAGGATCTGGCCTACCTGCTGAAGGTGGCCCGGGCCCTGGGCCTGGCGGTGCTGGTGGAGGTGCACGACGCCCCGGAACTGGAGCGGGTGCTGGCCCTAGACGGTGTGAAAATGATCGGCATCAACAACCGCGACCTAAGCAGCTTCACGGTGGACCTGGCCACCACCGAGCAGCTGATGGAGCGCTTCGGCGAGCGGGTGCGCGAGCGCGGCGCATTGCTGGTGAGCGAATCGGGCCTGTTCAACCGCGACGACCTCGACCGGGTGGTGAGCGCCGGCGCCGATGCGGTGCTGGTGGGTGAGGCCCTGATGCGCCAGCCCGATGTGACCGCCGCCCTGGAAACGTTGATCGGGGGCTGAGGGGGGCTGAAGGAATCAGACCTTGCGCCCGTAAATCTCCATCACCCCAAACCATGGTCATGACCAAGGGCTTCCCTTAGGAAGGTCTTCGAATCTGCCCAGGGGAGATGGCGGCCACGATCAGCGCCTCGCAGTTCAAGGCTCGCTGGTCAGCCCGAGGCTGAGCTTCATGCCGGCCCGTCACGCCGGCCCCTTCGGACTCCATCCGGACGTGGTGATCCAAGGCGATCTGCTCGCGCCGATCGACAGCGCCTGGGCGGCCCTGGAGTGATCGTCCTCGACACTCATGTGAACGTGTACGTTTGCCGAAGGGGGGGAAACGTCCGCGCCAGGAGCGGTATCGAGAAGGCATTCGCAGCATCTCATCCCTTCGCCGGCCGAAGCTCCTCCATCAACCCTCTCGGATCCTTGCTTCGAGGTCGGCCGACCAAGGCGAACGCCATTCGGACGACGTCACAGCCAGCAAAAAAGCCCCCGCCAGAGCGGGGGCCAGGCGAGTGGTGGAAGGCGACGGCAGAAGCACACCGCCCGCCTCGTTCACACCTTGCGGCTGTAGAACTCCACCACAAGTAGTTCGTTGATCTCGAGCGCCACCCATTCGCGCTCGATTCGGCCGGTCACCTTGGCGGTCATCTTCGCCTTGTCTAACTCCAGGTGGGGCGGGATGTTGGCCAGACCGGGGAAGGCCATGTTGGCTTCGGCGAGTTGCTTGGAGGCCTTGCGCTCGCGGATGGCCACCACATCACCGGCCTTGCACTGGAAGCTGGCGATGTCCACCACGCGGCCGTTCACGGTCACGTGGCCATGGTTCACCAGCTGGCGGGCGCCGGGCACGGTGGGGCCGAAGCCGAGGCGGAAGCAGACGTTGTCGAGGCGGTTCTCGAGCAGCTTGAGCAGGTTGGTTCCGGTGGAACCCTCCTGGGCACGGGCTTTCTTCACGTAGCGCACCAGCTGACGTTCGGAAATGCCGTAGTTGAAGCGGAGCTTCTGTTTTTCTTCGAGACGGATCGCGTATTCGGAGCGCTTGCGACGGGCCTGGCCGTGCTGACCGGGGGGATAAGCCCGCTTGGCGGACTTACGGGTGAGACCGGGGAGGTCTCCCAAGCGCCGCGTGATCCTCAGGCGAGGGCCGCGGTATCGGGACATGAAGGGTTCGGTTCGGGGGGACGGGATCGAGCCGGCGATCGGCTCGGGCGCGCTGTCGCAAAGGTGCGGCCGGGACATCCCCGCTCCGCTCCGTTGCCTTGGGCGCCAATTAGCGATCTTAAATCAAAGCCTCTGCTCGACCTTGCTGGCCTGGATCAGCGGTCCGGGCGTCATGCTGGATCCGTTCAGCCCTGTCCATTGCCATGGAGCGCCAACTGGCGATCGTGAATCGTGCTCTGGCCGCCCTGCTGCTGGCCTTGATCGGGGCCTACCAGCGCTGGATCTCACCCTTGCTGGGGCCCCGTTGCCGCTTCATCCCCAGCTGTAGTGCCTACGGCGCTGAGGCGATCGGCCGCCATGGTCCCTGGCGCGGCGGCTGGCTCACCCTGCGGCGGCTGGCCCGCTGCCACCCCTTCACCCCCTGCGGCTGCGATCCGGTGCCGGATTGAGGCTCAAGCCCCCTCCGCTGGCGCGTTAGCGGTTCTGGACGGGCGCCTTGGTGCCCCCCGATCGAACCTTTCTGCTGGTGGGGAGATGATTTTCGTCCCCGCCTGAGCCCCTTCTTCTCCGCTCCCCCTTTCCCGCCGGCCCGATGCTCCCCTCCCCGCCGCTGCGCCTTTACACCCGAATCGGCTGCTGCCTCTGCGAGGGCCTCGAAGAGCGTCTCCGGGCTCTGGATCAGCCGCCGATTCTGGAATTGCTGGATGTGGATGGAGATCCGGACCTGCAGGCCCGCTACGGCCTGCGGGTGCCGGTGCTGGCCCGGGCGGGTGGATCCGCTGCGGCCGGGGCTGCCCCGGCTGGGGCGCCGCCGGCCCCCGTCTGGGTGGATCTGCCGCCGGTGCCGCCCCGGCTCGGGGGGGAGCGGCTGCAGGCCTGGCTGGCCGCCCACGGGGCGGTTGCGGGAGCGTCAGCCCCGGGCGGGACTCCTGTGGGAGACGGGCCTTAGATGGGCCATCGATGTGCGGCGAGCGGCCCCCATGACCCAGTTTCTCCATTCGCTGCTGCACCAGGTGGGTCTGGCGATTCCGGAGGGCTTGGAGAATAGAACGATCACCGCGATCAGCTGTGATTCCCGCCGAATCGGCAGTGGCACGCTCTTCGTGGGTCTGCCCGGCAGCCGCGTGGATGGGGGAAGCTTCTGGCGGCAGGTGCTCGCCGCCGGAGCTGCCGCAGCCGTGATCGGTGAGCAGGCCGCCGCCGCCGATACCCCTGGCCCTGCCGATCCGGTGCTCGTGGTGGCTGATCCGATCTCCCACTGGGCCGGCGAACTGGCAGCGGCGTTCTGGCAGCAGCCCAGCCGCCGCCTGGCCTTGATCGGGGTGACCGGCACCAACGGCAAGACCACCACCACCTACCTGATCGAACATCTGGCTGCCAGTACGGGCTATCCCACGGCCCTCTTCGGCACCCTTATGAACCGCTGGCCTGGACATAGCGTGACCGCCCAACACACCACGGCCTTCGCGGACGTGCTCCAGCCGCAGCTCGCCGCGGCTGCCGAAGCCGGGGCCCGCATCGCCGCGATGGAGGTGAGCTCGCACTCCCTGGATCAGCAGCGGGTGGCTGGCTGCCGCTTCGCCGGGGCGGTTTTCACCAACCTCACCCAGGACCACCTCGATTACCACCCCTCGATGGAGGCCTACTTCGAGGCCAAGGCCCGCCTGTTCGCCGAACCCTTTCTCGCCGGCAACGCGGTGGTGAATGGGGATGACCCCTGGGGCCAACGCCTGGCCGCCGAGCTGGTGGAGCGTGGTGTGCGCTGCTGGCGCGCCTCCCTGGAGCGCACCGACGTGGAGCTCAGGGTGGAGGACCTGGAGATGGGAGCGGATGGCATCCGGGGCACCTTGGTGACACCGCTGGGCCGCGGTCGCTTCCACTCCCCCCTGGTGGGCCGCTTCAACCTGATGAATCTGCTTGAGGCGGTGGGGGCGCTGCAGCAGCAGGGGATTCCGCTGGCCCAGCTGCTTGAAGCCCAGGCCAGCTTCCGCGGCGTGCCCGGCCGGATGGAGCGGGTGAGCTTCGCGGGAGCCAGCGCGGCTCCGGCTGTGCTCGTCGACTACGCCCACACGCCCGATGGCCTGGAGAACGCCCTGGCGGCCTGCCGGCCCTTCACCGATGGCAGGCTGATCTGCGTGTTCGGCTGCGGCGGCGACCGCGACCGCAGCAAGCGGCCGCTGATGGGCGCGATCGCGGCCCGGCTCGCCGATGCCGTGGTGGTGACTTCGGACAACCCCCGCACCGAGGATCCCGAACGGATCCTGGCGGATGTGGTGGCCGGCATCCCCTCCGGAACCACCTTGGCCGTGGAGATCGACCGGGCCCGGGCCATTGCCACGGCCATCGCCGAGGCCGTTCCCGGCGATCTGGTGCTGATCGCCGGCAAGGGCCATGAGGATTACCAGATCCTGGGCACCACCAAGATCCATTTCGATGACCGGGAGGAGGCCGAGAGGGCACTGCGCTCCCGGCCCGTGGCGGTCTGAGGCACGCCCCATGAAAAAGCCCCCCGAGTGGGGGGCTGGGCTTCGATCCTGCTGAAGGAACCGCAGAGGCGGTACAGGCTCAGCTGAAGCGAACGGTGGTGCGGTCGTAGCGCACGTCGATGTCACGCACCCAGCCGCCGTTAGCCACTTCAAGCCAGTCGTTGCGGCGGTGGCCGGTGAGCTGCACGTTCTCGCCGTTGCGCACGCGGCGCAGAACGGCAGAGTTGACGTCGGCATGCTCGCGCACTTCCAGCTGACCATCGTGGGCATTGGCCTCCACGAAGATGTTGCGTGAGGTGGTGGTGCCGGTGGTCACCGTGCTGCTGGTGTTCGTGTAGCTGCCGCTGTAGGTGGTGCCAGGGTTAGTGGCCACATCTTCAGTCTTGCCGCGGAGGGCCGCCCAGGAGAGCAGACCGAGGCCGAGGGGCAGCAGCAACCACCAGGGGTTCACGCCGGTGCCGGTGTCCGTGGTGGTGGTGGTTTCAGCCGGAGCGGGGGTCGTTTCCACCGGGGTTTCGGCACCGCCGAAGGTGGTCGCCACACCCTTGCTCAGGCTGTAGGGGCAGGTGAGCCGGGCGGTGTTGGTGCCGTCCTTGGTGAGGTCAAACACCACTTCAACCTTGTCGGCATCCACCGAGCGGCTGGAGATCACCTTGGCGAGGTCAGTACGCCAGCCCTGCTTGCCGGCGCTGTCGAGACAGGCCGCGGTGGCGGTCTTGAGGGCTTCCTCAGTGCTGACGGCCAAGACCGGGCCTGCAGCGGCCAGCAGGCCGAGGGAGGCAGCGGAGACCAGGAAAAAACGCTGCATGGAACGGGAGGACTGGACCATCCTGAAAAAACTCCTGTGGGTCGGGTTTGGTAAGAGTGGGAGAAGAAACCTTGAACCAATGGGTGGTGGGCCTGTCGTGCGACGGGCCCTAGCGAAGGGGTTCGCGGAATACGCCATCCATCCTATGAACCTTATTCGAATTGAGAATTTTGGCAACAGTGTTCTGAGCATTCTTCGTTTGCCGTTGTCTTGCTGCCCGACCTGCTGCTCTGGTGGGCCTCCTGCTCCGGCTCGCTGACATCCGTGTGCTGGTGCGGTGTGCTGGTGCGGTAGGTGCGAGTCCCAGCCCTTCAGCGGCGCTGGGTGCCGGAGGCGGTTGGTCGCTGGTGTGGAAGGGAAGACAATGCTGAAAGTCTGATCAATTGTTTATGGGCAGACTGCCTTGGCATCGGCAAGAATTGGCATCGGCAAGAACCTGCCAACGTGTTCTGAGTCACGTGGTGGATTGGACAGGTTCTTGATGGACTGATCCGATTGTCATCCGCTCGTCACATTCACTTGCCTCAGTGAGGTTCCTTGGTCAAAATGGGGCCGCTTTGCCCTTTCTCCCTTCAACTGCATGGCTCTCAGAGTTCCCATTTCCAAGCAGTTTCTTGCCGAATTCATCGGTACCTTCTGGCTCGTGCTCGGTGGCTGCGGCAGTGCCGTGCTGGCAGCCGTGTTCCCCTATGACAACGCCGCCGCCAATCCGCTTGGCCTCGGCTTCCTCGGCGTTTCCCTCGCCTTCGGTCTCACCCTGCTGACTGCCGCCTACGCGATCGGTCACATCTCCGGATGCCACATCAACCCCGCCGTGACCTTCGGGCTCTGGTCGGCTGGCAAGTTCCCCGGTTCCAAGGTGCTGCCCTATGTGGTGTCCCAAGTGCTGGGCGCCCTCACCGCCGGTGGCCTGATCTACGGCATCGCCCGTGGTCGTGAAGGCTTCACCCTCAGTGGCGGCAATCCCCTGGCCACCAACGGCTGGGGTGCCCACTCCCCCGGTGGTTATGGCTTCTGGGCCGCTCTGCTCACCGAGCTGGTGCTCACCTTCATCTTCCTGCTGATCATTCTGGGCACCACCGACCGCCTGGCTCCCATCGGCTTCGCCGGTGTGCCGATCGGTCTGTCCCTCGCCCTGATCCACCTGATCAGCATCCCTGTCACCAACACCTCGGTGAACCCCGCCCGCAGCACCGGTGTGGCCCTCTGGGCCGGTGGTGAGGCCGTGGGACAGCTGTGGTTGTTCTGGCTGGCTCCCATCGTGGGTGCCCTGCTGGCTGGTTGGGTCCACAGCAACGTGTTCGACTCCGACGTGAACGGCTGATTGCGATCAGCGGGCAACGATGCCGCCGAAACAACGCAGCAGCACCGTTGCAGCCGCACCCGTTGCAGCCGCACCGATGCAGCAGAGGGCCCGCAAGGGCCCTTTTTTATGAGCCTGCCGCATGGCCTGGCCAGAGCCCTGCTAAGCCCTGCCCGAGCCTTTATCGGCTACCAGGAGTGGCCGCGCCGGCACCCGCCTGCGACCTACTTGGGCCCGGAAGGGCCCTGTTCATGACGAATCTGAGGCGGCTACCAAGTCCTGCAGGGCCCCGAGCAGGGCCTCCAGGTCGGAGGGGTTGGTGGTGATGTGGGTGCAGGCCCGCAGGCAGGCCGGATCCGGCAGGTTGCGGATCCAGATGCCCCGTTCGCCGAGGCGTTGCACCAGGGTGGCCGGATCCTGGCCTTCCACCTGGAAGCTCACCAGGCCGGCCGGAGGGGGCTCGCTGAGCAGACGCCGCACGCTGGTGATCCGCCCCAGGCCTTCCCAGAGCTGGGCACTGCGCTGGCGGATCAGGGCCAGACGCTCCTGATCGCTGCCCTCGGCCTCCAGCAGGGCCAGGGAGCTGGAAAGGCCCGCGAACAGAGGCGTGCAGGAGGTGGCCACCTCAAAGCGGCGGCCATCACGGTGGAAGCCCGCCGTGCCGGCGGATTCGTCCGCCAGGGAGCGCCAGCCGATCAGGGTGGGGCGGGCCTGCTCCAGCAGGCGTTCGGAGAGGGCCACCACCCCAAGGCCCTCGGGACCGCAGCACCACTTGTGGCCGGTGCAGGCGTAGATGTCGGCGGCGGCGGCCGCTTCGGCCACCGGCAAGCTGCCGAGGGATTGGGCGCCATCCACCAGCAGCCAGGGCTGGTTGGGATGCTGGGACAGCCGGGCCGCCACCGCGGCGATCGGCATCAACTGGCCGGTGTTCCAGAGCAGGTGGGAGAGCACCACCAGGCGAGTGCGGGGGGTGAGGCTCCGCTCCAGTGCCTCGAGCACGCTGGTGTGGGCCGCCTCGCTGCTCGCCCGGGCTTCCGTCACCGTGAAGCTGGTCAGGGCCAGCCCCTGGCGCTGGGCCAGCTCCCGGCAGGCGGCCACCACCCCGTAGTGTTCGGCGTCGCTGATCAGCAGCTCATCGCCCTCCTGCCAGGGCAGGCCCCAGAGGGGAAGCACACAGCCGCTCGAAACGTTTTCGGTGAAGGCCAGCCGTTCCGGAGGCACGCCGCACCAGCTGGCCAGACCCCGTCGCAGGCTCGCCACCGTGACCCCCACATAGGGCCACACGCTGCTGGCGAAGGGTCCGAGCTCCTGGATGATGCGCCAGCTCGCCTGGATGGCCTCCAGGGAGGGGGTGGGCAGGGGGCCTTGGCCGCCGTAGTTGAAATACACCTTGTTGGCGAGGGCGGGCATCTGGCCGCGCAGGCCCTCGGCGCTGCTGGGATCCGGATGGGGGCCGGGCGTGCGGGTCAAGGAGGGGGCGGCGGGCGTTTCGGAAGCATGGCAGCGGCGGCGAAGGCCGCCATTGGCTTCGGAGGCTTCAGGATCCGGGCTCGGAGGGTCCCGATTCGGCTCGCTCTATGGGGGCGGAGGGATCCAGGGGCGGTGGATCGCCGCGATGGCGGCTGCGGGAACCAGGGGCTTCACCGGTCTGCCGGAGGACGCCCAGCGCTTCGCGCATCTGTTGTTTGTTCCGCAGGCGTTGCAGATCGGCGGCCTACCCCAGCTGCTGCCGGTTGCTCGACACCAGGTTGCTCGACGCCAGATCGTCGCGGGCCCGCAGCCAGGAGTTCTGCAGTTGCAGCAGCAGGGAGCCTTTGCTGGGATCGTTCATGGCGACGCCGCTGTAGGTCATCAACAGGAGCTGGGCCTGCAGAAGGTTGCTGAGCATCTGCGGAAACTGCTCCTGGGGCCTGTAGGAGCCGCCGGTTGCCGTGCAGGTTGGAAAGGGCATCAGCCATGGGTTGGCTCCGGGGTTGCCGGGGCGGTGCCGCCCAGAGGGATGCCGCCCGCGGCGGAGCCTTAAAGAACCTGGCCCACCATGACTGCTGCCAGGGCGGAGAAGAGGGTGATGCCGAGGGCGGTGCAGGGATCCTGTCCCTGGGCCACCGCCAGACTGGTGACCACGCCGGCGCCAAGACAGGCCACCGCGAGTTGGCCGGTGATTTCGCCGCGGGGGCTCGGGGTGGGAGTCACGCATCTGGTGCATCTGGCCGGAAGCTACCGGCGGTGGCGGGCCCGGAACACGGCGGCCGGCGGAGTTGTTACGGGTTGTTCGGGAACTTCATGGTTCTGTTACATCGGCCCTGCGGCGCTAAGGCCGGGGCGAACGGCGGGCGGGCCTAGGGGATGCTGTTGGAGGTGTTCTTGGAGATCTGGCTGGAGACCGGAGGGGGTGGCAGCACCGACACCGGCGGACCCCCCAAAAAGAGAGCAGAGCAGTAGTGGTTGAGGGCGCTGGTGCTGGTGCAGCGAGCGTTGTTCGGCCAGGTTCAACACCTAGCCGTTGCTGGGATGGGATCTCCGGTGAATGTCCACATCCTGCCGACGCTCCAGGCGGCGCCGGAAGTGATGCGGGCTGGGGGCCGGGGCCTCACCGGCTTAGGCCGGAGGCGGAGATGCGGGCCGGGCCCGGCCGCTGGAGGCCCACTGGCGCAGGGCCTCCAGCTGCTCCCGGGCGGTGCGGGAGAGGGGCACCACCTGGGAGGCGGCGGCGATCAGGTCGGCTTCGCCGGGCTCGCGGCCCTCGGCGAAGGCCAGATGCATCGCCTCGATCACCGTTTGCTCCAATTCGGCTCCTGAGAAGCCCTCGGTGCGGTCCACCAGCACCTGCAGGCCGATCCTGTGGGCTGGCCTACGGCGGCGCAGCTGCAGGTCGAGGATGGCGCCCCGTTCCGCCGGGCTGGGGAGCTCCAGCAGGAAGATCTCGTCGAAGCGGCCCTTGCGCAGCAGCTCGGCCGGCAGCCGTTCCACGGCGTTGGCGGTGGCAACCACGAACACGGCGCTGCTCTTCTCCGCCATCCAGGTGAGCACGCTGGCCAGCACCCGCTGGCTGGTGCCGCCATCGCTGCGGCCGTCACTGCCGCCCCCCACCCCGAGGCCGAAGCCCTTGTCGATCTCATCGATCCAGAGCACGCAGGGGGCCATCGCCTCGGCCCGCTGGATCATCTCCCGCGTGCGGGCCTCACTGGCCCCCACCAGCCCCGCGAACAGCCGCCCCACATCCAGCCGCAGCAGCGGCATGCCCCAGCTGTGGGCGATCGCCTTTGCGGTGAGGCTCTTGCCGGTGCCCTGGGGCCCCACCAGCAGCACACCCCGCGGCAGGGGCAGGCCGTAGCGGCGCGCCTCCTCGCTAAAGGCCCGGTGGCGCTGCTCCAGCCAGTGCTTGAGCGCCTCCAGACCGCCGATATCGGCGGGGCTGGCCTCGCTGGGGCAGTACTCCAGCAGTTCGCTGCGGGCGATCGCCTGGCGTTTCTCCTCCAGCACCTCGGCCAGATCCGCCTCCCCCAGGCGGCCCCGCTGGGCCAGGGCCCGGGCCGCCAGCTGGCGCACCCGCTGCTCACTGAGGCCGTGGCAGGCGCCGGCCAGCTCGGCCAGCACTGCCGGCTCCAATGGTTCGCCGCTGGCCGCCGCGATGCTCGCCAGCAGCCGGGCGATCTCGTTGCCATCGGGAAGGGGCAGTTCCAGCACGGCCACGCTGTCCTCCAGTTCGGCCGGTAGGCGCCATTGCGGTGCGGTGATCACCAGAGTGTGGGGGCGCTGCCGCAGCTCAGCGGCCAGGTTGCGCAGCCGCCGGCAGATGGCCGCATCATCGCCGTAGCGGTGGAAATCCTTCAGGAGCAGGATCGCGCCCTGCTCCTCCGGCACAGCGCCCAGCAGGTCGAGGGCGGCCATCGGGTTGCGGCTCGCTTCGCCCTCGCGGCCCGGGGCTCCGCGCAGCCCCCCAATGAAGTCCCAGCGGAAGAGGCGCCGCCCCCCCAGCCGCTCCGCCGCCCGCTCCAGCAGCATCTCCACCCGTTCCTCCTCCAGGCTGCGGATCCAGAGGATCGGCGTGCGGGAGCGGATCAGCAGATCCAACTGGTCGGCCAGGGGGACTGCCATGGGTGCTGGCTCAGCTCTCCTTGAGCTTGCGCAGGGCCGCCCAGCGGCTGTCTCCGCAGCCCTCCTCGCTGCTCCAAGTGGCCGGACCCGGGCACTCCGCACCGCAGCGGTTCACTAGGGGGAGCCGCAGGCTGAGCTGCTCAAACAGCCAACGCTCTGGGTCGAAGTCGCCCTCCGGATCGAGCCTGTCGTCGAGGTCATCGCCGGATGGGGTGAGCTCGGTGGGATCCAGCGGCCGGGAGGGGTGGGGCAGGGTGCCGCCTGACCCAGAACCGACGCCGGCTGCGGCCAGTTCCAGCAGCTCGTGGGCTTCGGCCCGCAGGGCTTGGTTGAAGAGGTTGAGGCAGCGATCGCAACGCAGAGTCACAATGGTCTCAACCTCCCCTTCCACCTCCAGCACGCCGCTGTGGTGGTGGGCGGTGAGGAGGCCCCGTACAGGGGTGAGGCTCTCTAGCCCTGCGATCGGCTGGTACACCTCCCAGTGGCGAGGCGCCGCCAGCAAGCGCAGCTCCGGCAGGGCCACCGGCCGCAGCGGTGGTGGGTCGCCCGCCGCTAGGTTCATTTGCGGCCCTTCGGCTCAAAGGGCAGCCGCTCGCCCCCTCCGCCGGCTGTGGCTGTGGCGGTGGCCTGCTGGGCGGTCTGCTTGTCGAGGATCTGCTGGAGGTTCTCCGGCAGGGCCTCGCGGCTGAGGATCCAGGTCTGCAGGCCCTGGAAGACGTTGGCCACCACCATGTAGAGCAGCACCCCGGCAGGAAGCGGGAAAAAGAGGAACATCGCCGTGATCATCACCGGCGTGATCTTGTTGGCCGTGGACTGCTGTGGATTGGCTGGCATTCCCATCCCCGACAGGATCTGGGAGATGAACAGGCTGGCGCCGAAGGCGGCCACCAGGAAGGCGATATCCCAGTTCACCGCCCCGTCGGTCATGAAGCCCACCTGGCCGAGGGCCTTGATGAACAGGAAGCCGCTGCGAGCCGCCAGGCCGGGGATCGTGGCCTCCACCGTGGCGTCACCGGGGGTGAGAGCGGTGATCGTGCCGTCGTCGGTCACGCTCACCACCCCTTCCCCCTTGGTCAAGTTCCAGCTGGGCTGGAAGGCATCGCCGTTCTCCACCCCGGAGAGCACCGAGGCGAAGCTGCCCCCTTCGCGGGTGTGGAGGGCCACCGTTTCGGTGTCGCCCACGCCCAGCTTCGTGCCCTTTTCCAGGGTGCCGATCACCGGCACATGGCTGGTGCTGGTCACGAAGATCGAATGGCTGGGCGTGTTGAAGGGCTTGGTCTCCACCGCCGCGATCTGATCAGCCGGCAGCACCTTGAGGTTGAAGGTGTAGGGCACATCGGCGAAGGGTGAGCCCCGCAGGGTGGCGAACAGCGCGAACAGGATCGGCATCTGCACCACCAGGGGCAGACAGCCCGCCAGGGGGCTGCCGAACTCCTTCATCAGTTTGCCCAGCTCCTCCTGCTGCTTGGTGGGGTTGTTGGCGTACTTGCTCTTGATCTCCGCCTGGCGCTGCTGCATCACCGGCTGGGCGATGCGCATGCGGCGGGCACTGCGGATCGATCCGGCACTGAGCGGGAAGAGCGCCAGCCGGATCACCACTGTGAGGGCGACGATCGCCAGGCCGTAGCTGGGCACCAATCCGTAAAAGAAATCGAGGATCGGGAGCAGCAGGTTGTCGGAGATGTAGCCGATCACAACAAAGGAGGGCTTGGGGAAGGGTGGGTCGGTGCCGGGGCCAGTGTGCCCCAGCACAGGGGGGAATCAGGCGGGGGCCCGGGACGTATCTCCGAACCCTGGAGCGGACCTGGCGGAGGGGGCTGAAGCGCGGGCCTGGCGCCGCTCCTCGATGAACGCCTCCAGCTCCCGGAAGCGGGGCACCGAGCGCATCTCGAGCCGGCTGCCATCGTTGAGCACCAGCACCATGTCGCCCCAGGCGCCGAAGCCCCGAGGCACCGAGAGCACCTCCTGGATCTGGGAGTACACCACCTGGGTGCGATCCCGGCCCAACCAGCCGCCATTCACTGAGATACGGCGGCTGGTGATGCGATACCGCAGCCAGAGGGCCCGCACGATCGCCCCCACGGCGATCGGCAGGCCGATCACGGTGAGGCCGATCAGCAGGCTCAGCACCAGGTCGCCCCGGGCCGGACCGCCCTCGTAGTAAACGGTTTCGCCGCTGGAGAGGCTGGCGGGTTCGCTGGGCGTGGAGGGCGCGGCGGCGGCGCTCCCGGCCGTGGGACCCGGGTCAGGGAGGCGATCCTGGTTCATGGAGCAGGCCTGCCTTGCGCAAGAGATAAGTGCATTCTTCCAGCAGCCGAGGCTCCGCTGTGGCCGCGGCCTCCGGTTTGAGGCTGAGGAGCAGCCAAAGGGGGTGGGTGCCTTTGGGGGCCTGTCGCAGCAGATGGGCGTGAAGCAGGCGCCGCAGACGGTTGCGTCGTACGGAGCGTTTGCTCACCTTGCCGCTCACCACCACGGCGCAGCGCCAGGGGCTTGGGATGCGGTTGCGGTCGGACGGGGGAAGGAGTTCGGCCTGGGCTTGGAGCAGGCGCAACACCATTAGCTCGCCATGGAGGCGACGCCCCTGGCGGTAGAGCCGATCGAAGGGGCGTTTCCCCCGCAGCCGATGCCGCTGTGGCAGGGACACCGCCCTGCCGGGCTCAGACCGCCAGACGGGACCGCCCGCGGCGGCGGCGGGTGCGGATCACGCGGCGGCCTGTGTGGCTGCGCATCCGCACGCGGAACCCAGACACACGCTTGCGTTTACGGCTCGTTCCTTCCAGGGTGCGCTTCGTCATGACGTTGGCTTCTCAGCCCGACACCATATCAGGCACCCCCTGCAATCAGTTGGGATCGATCTCGATCAGCCAGCTGCCCAGGTAGCCCGAGATCGGCACCTCGCCCGGGGCCTGGGCCAGGGCGTTGAACTGGAACATGCCGGCGTTGAAGGGATTGAACAGGGTCATCAGGACCCCCACCGTGCCATCCACTGGGATCGGGGTTTCGGGGAACACCTCGATGGCCTTGCCACCCGGACTCACCTCAATCGTGGCGGCCAGCTTCTTCTCGCAGCGCGTGCGCTTGGTCATGCCGCCGCTGCTCATGCGGCAGAGCTGAATCATTTTGGGATCGATCTTGGTGTCGAAGTGATCGGGGATCGTGATCGTGAGCTTGAGGATCGCCGTCTTGCGGTCCTTCGGACGCAGGATCAAGTAGTAGTCGGAGCGCTGCTGCCGGATCGTGCTGGTGACGAAGTAATAGAGCTTGTTGTAGTCCTTGTTGTTGTCCCAGCGGAATTCCACCAGGCCTGAGGTGCCCTGAGCCCGGGCGCTGCCGCCGCTGCTTCCCAGGCCAGGGATCATGCCGGGTAGCTGGGTGGTCGCCAGCGCCAGGCTGGCGGCGGCCCCGAAGGCGGTCGCTTTGCCCAGCAGTCCTCCAGCCATGCCCCGGCCGCGGCAGCTGCCTGCGATGCCCCGGAGGGCCTGACGGATCGCCCCGAGGGGTCGGATGGGGGCCATGGGATGGGGCGACTTGAATGCTTCGATTCTCCGCAGGGTGATTCACCCCCCGCCTGGGGAGTGGTCGGCGGGGGAGCTGGCTGGGGGTGGGATTTCCGCACCGGCCCCCCAGCGGCCTCAGCTCTCCTTCACCAGATCGGGCCGCAGTCGGGTGGCATCGCGCAGGTAGGCGTGGGCCACCTCCCGCTCCGCCGGCAGCCAGGCATGGGCGAGCAGGCGGATGCAGCGCTCCAGGTCGCCCGGCACGGCCATCTGCTGGCAATCGAGCAGGGCCACCGCACCCCAGTCGGCCCGGCGTCGAGCGATGGCGGCCGGGAAGCAGGCATCGAGATCGGTGGTCACCGAGAAGGTGACCGAAAGCACCCGTTCTCCCTCCAACCCGTTACGCCGCACCAGCTCCTCGATCAGTTCGGCCACGGCCTCGCCGATCGCCTCGCTGGTGTTGGCGGTGGCGGTGGTGGCACCCCGCAGGGCGCGCAGGGTCCAGCCGGGGCCGTTCATGGCCGGAACAACCAGAGGGGCTGGCCGGCCCAGGCCAGCTCGAGCCGCAGGGCCGTGCCGATCGTCTCCAGCAGGCTGCGGCCCGGCACCAGGGCCGCCAGGCGGCCGGGAGCCTTGCCAAAGGTCACCGTCTTGCAGTGCTCAGGGTCGAGGCCGGCCAGCTCGGCGGCCAGGCGGCGGGCCCGCTCCTCATCGCCCAGTTCATCCACCAGGCCGAGCTCGCGGGCCTGGGCGCCGCTGAACACGCGGCCATCGGCGAAGCGGCGCACCACCTCCTCCTCCAGACCCCTCCCCTGGGCCACCGCCGTCACGAACTGGCCGTAGCTCGAATCGATCAACTCCTGCAGCAGCACCCGCTCCGCCTCGCTCAGGGCCCGGTCGGGCGAAAGGATGTCCTTGTAGGGGCCACTCTTCACCGTTTCGAACCGCACGCCGATCCGCTCGAGCAGACGCGAGAGGTCGTTGCCCCGCAGGATCACGCCGATCGAACCGGTGATGGTGCCGGGATTGGCCACGATCTTCTCGGCCGCCACCCCCACATACACCCCGCCGGAGGCGGAGATGTTGCCGAAGCTGGCCACCACCCGGCAGCCCTTGTCCCGCAGGCGCAGCAGGGCGGCATGGATCTCCTGGCTGTCGCCCACCGTGCCGCCGGGGGTGTCGAGCCGGAGCAGCAGGGCCGGACATTCGCGCCGGCTCACCTGATCGAGGGCCTTGAGCACCCGGGTGCGGGTGCCTCCGGCGATCGGACCCTCGATCGCGATCCGGGCCAGGGTGCGGCGGGTCTTGCGGCGCCAGGGCCAGGGCATGGGATCAGGGTGGTTTGATCGGATCTTAAAAAGAGGGCTCGCATCCGGCCCGCCGCCGGCCTGAGGCCCGACCCTTTCCCATGGCTCAGGCCGACCTGAAACCCCCCCTTCCGCCGCTGCTGCGCTGGCTGCTGATGCTGCTGCCCTTCGCGCTCTGGGGCACGGCCATGGCAGCGATGAAGCCCCTGCTGGAGGGGGTTGATCCCCTGCTGGTGGCCAGCCTGCGATTGCTGCCCGCAGCCCTGGTGCTGCTCCTGGTGGCTCGGCTCCTGGGCCGCTCCCTGCGCGTGGATCCCGGCGACATCCCCGCCCTGCTCGCCTTCGCCTTCGTGGATGCCACCCTGTTCCAGGGGTTGCTGGCCAGGGGCCTCGGCCAGACCGGCGCTGGTCTGGGCTCGGTGCTGATCGATTCCCAGCCCTTGCTGGTGGCGCTGCTGGCGCGGGCCTTGTTCGGCGAGGCCATCAATCCGGTGGGCTGGTTGGGGTTGCTGGTGGGGCTGCTCGGCATCGTCTGTCTCGGTCTGCCGCCGGAGCTGCTGCGCCAGTGGTGGCTGGAGGGCCCGGCCGTGCAGGGCCTGCACCCCTGGAGCCATGGCGAGGCCTGGATGCTGGCGGCCGCCGCCGCCATGGCGGTGGGCACGGTGCTCTGCCGCTATGCCACCCGCCGCAGTGATCCGGTGGCGGTCACCGCCTGGCACATGCTGCTGGGGGGGGTGCCGCTGCTGCTGGCCGTGGCCCTGGGCCCTCTGCTGGCGCCGGGGGCTTCGGCGGCGGCGGTTCTCGATGCCTTGCGCCCGGCCTGGAGCACCCTCGATTGGGCCCTGATGGCCTACGCCTCCCTGTTCGGCAGCGCCCTGGCCTACGGGCTCTTCTTCAGCTTCGCCAGCCGCGGCGACCTCACCGGCTTTACCGCCCTCACCTTCCTCACCCCGGTGTTCGCCCTGCTCTGCGGCTTCCTGTTGCTGGAGGAGCGGCTCGCTCCGCTGCAGTGGCTCGGAGCCGCCCTGGCGCTGGTTTCGGTGCTCCTGATCAACCGGCGGGGCCAGCTCTGGCAGCCGGCGGTGGCCGGAGCCAGCGGCGGGGCGGGCGGGCCCGCCCGCGAGACAGAGGCGGGCTGATGGGCGGATGGCTCCAGCGACGGGCCGGCCTGGTGGTCGTTCTGGTCACCCTGTTGCTGGGTGTGCTGCTCTTCGTGGTGCGGCTGGGAAGCACGGGGCTGGTGGATGAAACCCCGCCCCTGTTCGCCGCCTCCGCCCGCGCGATGGCCGCAACGGGCGACTGGCTGGTGCCCCAGGTGAACGGTCTGCCCCGCTACGACAAGCCGCCGCTGGTGTACTGGCTGATGGCCCTGGTTCATCGCCTGCCGGGTCAGGAGCGCTGGGATCCGCTGGGCAGCTGGGCCGCCGGCCTGCCCTCCGCCCTGGCCACGGTGGCGCTAATGCTGGTGCTGGCCGACACGCTGCGACGCTGGCCCCAGGCCGGGGCTGCAGGAGGCCATGCCGGCGCCCTTCGCCCTGGGCTGGCCCCTGAGCTGGCCCCGCTGCTGCCTCCCCTGGTGGGCGCCCTGGCCTTCGCCCTTTCCCCCCTGGTGCTCCTTTGGAGCCGGATCGGCGTGAGCGATGCCCTGTTCACCGCCACCCTGGCCTCCAGCCTGTTGCTCTGCTGGCGCACCTATGCCGATCCCGGTTCCCGCTGGTGGATCCCCTGGCCCGTGCTGGCCCTATCGGTTCTTACCAAGGGGCCCGTGGCCCTGGTGCTGGCGGCCCTCACCCTGCTGCTCTTCGCCGCGCTGCAGGCGGATGCGGCCACCCTGCGGCGTCGGCTCCGGCCCCTGACGGGGATTGCCCTGGCGACCTTGCTGGCCCTGCCCTGGTATGGACTGGCCATGCTGCGGGAGGGGCGTCCCTTTTGGGACAGCTTCTTCGGATACCACAACCTCCAGCGCTTCACCGCGGTGGTGAACCACCACCTCCAGCCCTGGTGGTTCTTTGGGCCGATCCTCGTGGTGGCCAGCCTGCCCGTCACCCCCCTGCTGCTGCTGGGGCTGAGGCGGGCCTTGGGTCCCTGGCCCCTGCGCTCCGTGCCCCCTGCGGTTTCCCTCCATCGGTTCGCGGCTTGCTGGTTGTTGGCCGTGCTCGCGTTTTTCACCATCGCCGCCACCAAGTTGCCGAGCTACTGGCTGCCGGCCACGCCGGCGGCGGGTCTGCTGATCTTGCTGGCCGCTGGCGGTGGAGCTGCTGCATCGGCCTCGGAGGTTGGGGCGCGGGAGGCGGGGCGCCGGGGGCTCGGCGGTTCGGGGGCCGGCGGTGCGGGGTCTGGCGGTGCGGCCCTGGCAGGAATGGATCCTGGCGGACAGGTGCTCGACGGCCCGAAGCTCGCCGGCTCAGCGCTCGCCGGCTCAGCGCTCGGAGGACCGGGGCCTGGCGGTGCGGCTCTCGGCGGTTTGGCGCCCGATCGCGCCCTCGATCGCGCCCTCGAACGGGCCTGGACCATGAGCCTGGCGCTCTGCACCTTGCTCGGTCTGGCCTACCTGGTCGGCCCCCTCTGGGTTCCGCTGATCCAGGACCCCGAGCTGCCCACCCTGCCCGCCGGAATCCTGGCCAGCGGACGGTTGCCCCTGGCCGGTGCCTGTTATCTGCTGGCCGCTTCCCTGGGTTGGTGGTGGCGCCGCGTGCCCTGGCCCCTGCCGCTGCTGCTGCTCCAGCTCCCCCTGGTGGCCTTCGTGCCGTTGGTGCTGCTGCCGCTCTGGCACCTGGGCGATCAGTTGCGCGGTGCTCCGGTGCGGGCGATGGCGGAGGCCGTGCGGCATCAGGCCCGACCCGGTGAGCCCGTGGCGATGGTGGGGATCCTGAAGCCTTCGCTGCACTACTACAGCCGCCGGGTGGTGCTCTACGAGGGCACCCCCCCGGAGGGGCCGATCAACCTGGCCGATCGTTTGCAGCGGGAGCGCCGCGTTGGCCAGCTTCCCAGCACAGCGGCGCAGCAACCCACCGTGCTGCTGGTGATCGATGGGACCACCGCCGCGCTTCCCCACTGGCGGGGGTTGGGGACCACGGAGCTGGCCCGCAGTGGGCTGTATCGCCTCTGGCGGGTGGATCGGCGGCGGTTGGAGGCCCGGGCGGCAGAGCTGACCCGGGGGGGGCTCAACTCCACCTGGTGGCGGCCCCGGCCCGAGCGCTACTGAGGGGGACACCACCGTGTTCCGTCCGGCTGGGTTCCGGCCCGAGACAGCGCCCTCGCGCCCGTGTACTCCAGCACTGGCGGCCCACTGCAGGTGCACGCGAGCAGCGCCGCTTTCCAGGGGAGGCTGCTGGATTTCGAGGCCTACAACGCCCTGGTGGGGCTCCCGGCGATCCGGGGCGGCTTCATTCAGGCCACCACAGGTGCCCGGGTTAGGTCGGTGTAGAGCTTTTCGAGGGCATCGATGTTGCGGGTGAGGGTGTAGCGCTCGATCACCCGGGCCCTGGCGCGGCGGCCCAGCTCGGCGGTGAGCACCGGCTGGTCGCGCAGCACCGGCAGCAGAGTCCGCAGTTGGGTGGTGACCCCCTGGGTGCTGATCACGATCCCCGCTCCACCCTCCAGCACCTCGCCATCGGCACCGGCATCGGTGGCCACGCAGGCCGTTCCGGCCGCCATCGCCTCCAGCAGGGCCAGCGACAGACCTTCCACCAGCGAGGGCAGCAGGAACACCTCCGCCAGCTGCAACAGGGCGATCCGACGCTCCAGGCTGGCCTCGAAGCCCCACCACTCCACATCCGGCTCGCCGGGGTTCTGCAGGGAGGCCCGCAGGGGGCCATCGCCCACGATCAGCAGCACACAGCCCGCCGGCCGCACCAGGCGCCAGGCCTTGAGCAGCGCCTCCAGGTTCTTCTCTGTGGTGATGCGGCCCATGTAGAGAAAGACCCGGCGGCCGGCGTAGCGGCGGCGCAGGTCGCTGAGAACCGGGCCCGGAGTCCTGGGAGCCGGCGACCAAAGGTCGTTGTCGACCCCGTTGGGGATCACCGCCAGCCGCTCCCTTCGCACCCCCAGCCGCTCTAGCAACTCCGCCTGGAGCTCGGAGAACACGATCACCCGGTCGAAGCGGGCCAGGGAGGGGGCGTAGAGCTGGTAGGTGAGCTGCTGGGTGCCGGCGCTCAGGTTGCGCAGGCTGGCGTCGAAGGCGGGATGGAAGGTGGCCACCAGCGGCAATCCCAGCTGCTGGCAGAGGTCGGGGAGCCGGAAGTCGAGGGGGGAGAGGGTGAGGCTGGCGTGGACTAGGTCGGGCCGGATCCGCTCCAGGGATTCCCGCAGCTCCCGCTGCGCTCCGGGGGAGGGGATGGTGTAAACCTGCGACTTCACCAGGTAGGGCAGGGTGACCTCCGGCTCCAGCTCGCCTCCCCCGGCCCGGACGGCCACAGCCTGGGGGGAGCCCCCATCCGCCCGGCCCAGGGGCGCCCCCAGCGGAGCGGCCGGGGTGTCGAAGTGAATGAAGTGCACCGCATGGCCGCGGCGTCGCAGCGATTCTGTGGTGCTCAGGCCATAGGTCACGTTGCCGCAGAAGGGGGACTTTTTGCCCAACCAGGCAATCTGAACCACCGATCGACCCGCATTCGATCGGAAAAGCTAGCAGCGCCGCCAGGGTTGTTCGAGCAGGGCGGTGAGTAGGGCGATCGCCGCTAGGCCCCAGAGCACTGGCAGCAGGCCGTAGCGGCTCACCACCGCCCCGGCCAGCACCAGCGGCAGGCTGAGGGCGATGTTGATCAGGTTGTTCTGCAGGCCGAACACCTTGCCCCGTTGGTCCTCGGGGGTGTCCTCCTGGATGGTGGTCTGGGCAGGGATCGCCAGCACCGCTGCCCCCACCCCCAGCAGGGCGCAGAGCGCCAGGGTGGGCACCAGCTGGCCTCGGGCTTGCCCCAGCAGGACCAGGCAGCAGGCCACCACGCCGAGGCCGCTGGTGCCGAGCAGGCGGCGGTTGAACCGTTCCCCCATCTGGGCCACCGCCAGGGCCCCCAGCGCCAGGCCGACGCCGCTCGCGGCCAGGAGGATCCCGAAGCCCGTGGGGCCGAGGCTCTCGATCGTGGCGGCCAGGCTGATCGCCAGCACGTAGAGGGCGGCCAGGAGGCTGTAGAGCAGCACGAGTTGGATCATGGCGGCGCGCACGCTGCGCCGTTCCCGCAACACCTGCACGCCCTCGCCGATCTCCTCCCACACGGAAATGGAGCGGGGGATCCGGACGGGCTCCTCGAAGGTGATGCCGGCGATAGCCACAGCTGCCAGCCCGTAGCAGAGCGGCAGCAGCACGAATTCGCCACCCGGAATGCCGACCTGGGCCAGACCCTTCTGCAGCAGCCGCAGCACCGGATCCCCCACCGCGAATCCCACGATCGTGGCGGTCATGCTGGTGGCTTGATACACCGAGTTGGCCGCCAGCAGCTGGCCCGAGGGCACCAGCAGGGGCAACATGGCCTGCTCGGCGGGGGCGAAGAACTGGGTGAGCACCGATTCGAGGAAGGTCATGCCCACCAGGGCCCAGTAGCCCCAGCTCAGCCCCAGCCACACCGGCCCCTTCAGCAGGCAGAGAGGCGCCAGCAGCAGCAGACCGGCCCGTAGGGCATTGGAGGCCACCATCACCTTGCGCTTCGGCCAGCGGTCGGCCCAGACCCCCGCCACCGTGCCCAGGAGGATTGCCGGAATCGTGTTGGCCACGTAGATGCCCGTGGCCATGAGGGTGATCACCTGGGCCCGGGTCTCCAGATCGATGCGGATTGCCGCCGCCGCATCCACTAAGGCGGGATTGGCGGGGTTGTCCGTCACCCAGTACTGGGCGATCAGGAACACCATCAACACGATGTAGAACTTGTCCGCCAGCTGGGAGAAGATCTGCCCGAGCCAGAGCCGCCGAAACTGCACGCTGGCAAGCAGAGCCCCGATACCGCCCTCCCCGCCCGTTGCTGCCGTCGGGGCACCACTTGCCGCCCTCGGGGCAGACGTCGGTGCTGCCGGGGCATCCGGTTCGGGTTCGAATGCAGCGGTTGCCGGGCCGCGGTCGTCACCTGTCTGGCTCATGGCGGTTGGCGGTTCATCGGGCGGGCTCCCCGGGTTCGAAGCCGGCACGCAGCAGTCTGAAGGCCCGGGGGCGTCGGCCCAGGTGTTCGCCCCACCACGCCTCGATCAGTTCGAGCAGGTGCAACCACACCCGCTCCGGCCCCAGCAGAGCCCCGTCCCGGCGGCGGGGCGTGCCGGCCCGGGGCAGCCTCTGCAGCAGCGCCAACTCCGAGGCATTGAGCACAAGCCGCGCTCCCGGAATGGCGCCGATCACCAGCCCCTCCTGGGGGAGCAGGCTGCAGCGCCAGTCCCAGTGCCCCACAGGGGGCTGCAACGCCTCACCGCTGCGGGCGCAGCTCTGGAGCGGCAGGGCCAGGCCCCCCAGGGCCAGCAGATGCACACTTCCCTGCACCGCGATCGCCAGGGCCTCGGCATGCTCCTGCCGCTCCCGCACCACCGTTTCCAGCCGCACCAGCTGCAGCAGCAGGTCGGCGAGCAGGCCCGGTACGGGATCCTCACCCGGCACCAGGGCCAGGCCCAGCTCCACCAACCCCTGGGCCGCAGCGAGTGTCTCCAGGCGCTCCCCGAGGGCTCCATGGCTGTGGAGCACCTGCAGTTGTCGCACCCGTTTGAGATCGCCCCGGCCGCCCACCTGGAGCCGCAGCAGGGTGAGGGGCACCGCCGCCGCCAGGCTGCTGCGGGGGCGCCGTGCCCCCGGCACCGCCAGCCGCACCATGCCCTCGGCCTCGCTGAGCAGGGTGAGCAGTCGGTCGTTCTCGCCGAGCGGGCGGCAGCTCATCACCAATCCCTCCAGCAGCTGCTCCGGCAAGGTGCCTCCTCAGCCGCTGGATCCGGCGGCAGGAGCGCCCCGCCGCAGCGCCTGCATCAGGGCCACCCCCCGGCTGGTACCCAGCCGCACCGCGCCGGCCTCGACCAGCTCCAGGGCTTGCTCCAGGGAGGCGATGCCCCCCGAGGCCTTGATGCCGGCCCGGCCCCGGGCCAGCGCCGCCAGCTGGCGCACCTGCGGGGCCGACACCGCAGGCCCGAAGCCGCTGCCGCTCTTGAGAAAGCGGGCACCGGCATCGAGGCTCACCTCAACCAGCAGGGCGAGGGCCTCCGGCTCCAGCCGGCCCATCTCCAGGATCACCTTTACCGGCAGGCCCAGCTCCATGATCGGGGCCAGGTCCGCCAGCAGGGTGGTGCTGTCGCCATCGGCCAGGGCGCCGAAATCGGGCACCACATCGAGTTCATCGGCGCCGGCGGCCGCGGCTGCCTCCGCTTCGGCGCGCTTGATCGCGGCCGGCACCGCTCCGAAGGGAAAGCCCACCATGCTCACCAGCCGCACCGCATCGCCCGCCGGCAGGCGCTCGCGGGCTGTGGCCACCCAGCGGGAGGCCACGCATACCCCGGCGAACCCGAAGTGGCGGGCCTCATCGCAACAGGCAAGCACCGCATCCCTGCCCCGATGGGGATCGAGCAGGGCGTGGTCGATCAGGGGGGCCAGATCCGGGAGATCCCGGCTCATGCGTCCTTCGGCTGAATCACGCCGAAGCCCCCGTGGTTGCGGCGATACACCACCTGCACCTGGCCGCTGCCGGCTTCGCGGAACACGAAGAAGTCGTGGTCGATCAGCTCCAGTTGGTGCACGGCCTCCTCCAGTTCCATCGGCGGCATGGCGAAGTACTTACGCCGCACGCCCCGGCTGGGGAGTTCGGCCTCCTTGCCGTCGGTGAGGCTCTGGCCCGGGGGGGGCAGCGTGGCGGCGCCGGCCTCCTCGGCAGCGGCGGAGCGGTGCACCGGGCCCTGGGTGCGGTGCTGGATGCGGTCCTTGTAGCGATTCAGCTGGCGGCTCAGCTTCGAGGCCACCATGTCGATGCTGGCGTAGAGGTTCTCGCTGCGTTCCTGGGCGCGGATCACCAGGCCGTTGGCAAACACCGTGACCTCCGCAGTCTGCTGGGGGACCCGTGGGTTGCGGGTCACCGAGAGATGCACATCGGCCTCCTTCACCAGCCCTTCGAAGTGGTTGATGGCGCGGCCCAGTTTGGCTTCGGTGTAGTCGCGGATGGCGGGAGTGACATCCAGATTGCGGCCATGGATCAGGAGTTTCATCGGGTGCCAACCGCCCCGCGGAACGTCGGAAGTCGCGGGGGTCTTGGCTGTTTCCACGCTAGGAACGGTGCTCGATGGACACCAGACGCTCCGCAATCCTTTATGAACCGCCGGGCCCGGTGCCGTTTGCTCGCGCCTGGGCCTGGCAGCGGCAGCTCCAGGAGCGCTTGCTGGCTGATCCCGAGGCTCCGGAGGCGGTGCTGCTGCTGGAGCATGAACCCTGTTACACCCTGGGGCGTGGCGCGAGTACGGCCCACCTGCGCTTCGATCCGGCCGATCCGCCCCTGCCCCTCCACCGCATCGACCGCGGCGGTGAGGTGACCCACCACGCCCCCGGCCAGCTGGTGCTCTATCCGGTCTTGAACCTGCAGCGCCATGAAGCCGACCTGCACCGCTATCTGCGCGATCTCGAGCAGGTGGTGATCGATCTGCTCGCTGAGCTGGACCTGCCGGGGGAGCGCTGCGCTGGGCGCACCGGGGTCTGGCTGGAGGGCCGCAAGCTGGCGGCGATCGGGGTGGGCGCTCGCCGCTGGATCAGCCAGCACGGTCTCGCCCTCAATGTGGATTGCTGCCTGGATGGCTTCGCGACGATCGTGCCCTGCGGCATCGCCGACCGTCCGGTGGGGCGCCTGACGGACTGGAGGCCCGGTCTCACCGCCAGCGCTCTAGCCCCGAGGTTGCTGGGCCAGCTGGAGCGGCGGTTTGCTCTACAACTGCGGCCGCCGCGGGAGGGCGAGGAGCTGGAGGGGATGGAGCAGCCAGCGGTGTCACCGCGGGAGCCGGTGTCACCGCGGGAGCCGATGGCGCAAAGTCAGGCGGGCAGTGGCTCCTGAGAACCCTGGCTCATGAGCTCTAAGCCCTGAGCGCCGGCCGCCGCAGGCTCCGCCGCCAGAGCGGCCAAGCCTCTCGATCCCCACGCGCCGGCCGGCGCCCTCGCCGGCCGGCGCAGATCCGTGGCACCCTTTGGGCCGCTGTTTGGCCCGCCGCCTTCATGCCGTCCGCCGTCACGCCCGCCGCCGAGATCTACTGGGCCGCCGATGGGGCCGATCGCAGTGCCCTGGCCCTGCGGCACGACTGGTCCGACCTGCAGGGGCTCGAGCAGCTCTGGCCCCAGCTGGAGGCTCGCCACGGCAACGATCCAGCCCTGGAGGCCCCCCACCTGCACCCCCCGGTGACCCTGAGTTTCCGCCAGCTGCGGGAGGGCATCGAAACCGCCGCCAGCGGCTTCGCCTCCCTCGGGGTGGTCAGCGGCGATGTGGTGGCCCTGTTCGCCGAGAACGGCCCCCGTTGGCTGCTGGCTGATCAGGGACTGATGCGCTCCGGGGCGGCCGATGCGGTGCGGGGCAGCGCGGCGCCGGTGGAGGAGCTGCGCTACATCTTGGCTGACTCCGGCGCCATCGCTCTCGTGGTGGAATCGGCGGGCCTGCTGGAGCGGCTGGCCCTCGATCCGGCCCAGTGCGGGCGGTTGCGCTTTGTGGTGGTGCTGGAGGGAGAGGTGCCGGCCAGCTGGGGTCCGGCCACGCCTGCGGATCCCGGCAGCGCTGCTGGGGCGGGGCCCGTGGCCGGCGATCCGAAGGCGGGGGGCCGCCCTCCCTGCCTCCGCTGGGATCAGCTTCTGGAGCGGGGCGCCGCCCAACCGCCGCCCCCCTGGCCCGAGGGCGGCCCTCAGCGTCTGGCCACCCTCCTCTACACCTCAGGCACCACCGGTGAACCCAAGGGCGTGCCCCTCAGCCACGCCAACCTCCTGCACCAGGTGCAGAACCTGGGGGTGGCGGTGGCCCCCCGCGCGGGGGACCGGGTGCTGAGCATCCTGCCGATCTGGCACGCCTATGAGCGCAGCGCCGAGTATTTCCTCCTTGCCTGCGGCGCCTGCCAGACCTACACCAGCCTCAAGCATTTCCGCACCGATCTGCAGAACGTGCGGCCCCAGTACATGATCAGCGTGCCGCGCATCTGGGAGGCGATCTACGCCGGCTTCGAGGATGCGCTGGCCACCATGCCGACCTCGCGGCGGCGTCTGCTGGAGCTGGGCCTGGCTAACAGCGGCCGCTTCCATCTCTGCCGCCGCCGGGCCCGTGATCTCACCCTCATCCCGGAGGGCCCGGGCCCTCGCCTGGCGGCCGCGGCTGAGGCCGCCCTGCGCTGGCCGCTGCACAGCCTGGCCGGTGCCCTGCTCTGGCCGAAGGTGCGCCAGCAGCTGGTGGGCGGTGAGCTGCGCACCGCCATCAGCGGCGGCGGCGCCCTGCCGATTCATGTGGATGGCTTCTTTGAGGCCGTGGGCATCGAATTGCTGGTGGGCTATGGCCTCACCGAGACCGCCCCGGTGCTCACCTGCCGTCGGCCCTGGGCGAACCGCCGCGGCAGTGCCGGCCGTCCGCTCGAGGGCACCGCTCTGAAGGTGGTGGATCCCGAGAGCCGCCGCACCCTGGCGCTCGGGGAGCGGGGCCTGGTGCTGGCCCGGGGGCCCCAGATCATGGTGGGCTATTTCGGCAAACCCGAGGCCACCGCCAAGGCGATTGATGGCGAGGGCTGGTTCGACACCGGCGATCTCGGCCTGCTGCTGGCCGACGGCAGCCTGGTGCTCACCGGTCGAGCCAAGGACACGATCGTGCTGACCAGTGGTGAGAATATTGAGCCAGGGCCTCTGGAGGAGGCCCTGGCGGCTTCCCCCCTGATCGAGCAGGTGATGCTGGTGGGGCAAGACCGCAAGCAACTGGGCGCCTTGCTGGTGCCCCGGGCCGAGCCCCTACAGGCTTGGGCCGAGGCTCAGGGTCTTGCTCTGCCCCACGGTGCTGATGGCGCTGCAGCGGATTCGGCTCTGCTGAAGGCCCTCACCCGCGACTGCAACCGGGTGCTCGCGGCCCGGCCCGGATCGCGGCCCGATGAGCGGCTGGCGGGGGTGGCGCTGGTGGCGCCGTTCACGATCGAGAACGGGTTGCTCACCCAGACCCTCAAGCAGCGGCGCGACCGCATCACCGCCCGGGATCAGGGTGCCATCGCCGCCCTTTACGGCGACGTCTGAGGGCCGGGGGGAACGGCCATCCGCCCTGGTGGCCCGGTTGACCCCTGAGCGGCCGGCTGACAGCCTGGGCGCTGCATTTCTCCTCCCATGGCCGACGGCAGCTCCATCACGATCAAGCGGAACATCACCGTGAGGGCCGTGGTCACGCCCCGCTGGAAGGAGGATGCCGAGCGCGAACTCAGTGCTGCCCTGGCCAACCTCGACCAGCAGCTGGCCCAGCTGGAGCAGGAGGGCCAGCAGGTGATCGACGAGATCCGCCGCCAGAGCGCCAACCCCCTCGATCCCCGCGTGCAGGAGCAGGTGGGCTCGGTGCAGCAGCAGGTGGCCGCCAAGCGCTCCGAGTTCGATGAGCAGAAGCGCCAGGTCCTTGAGCAGCAGCGCCAGGTGCGCGACCTGGAGTTCGAGCAGGTGGTGGAGCAGGGCCAGATCGAGAGCTTCGTGGATGTGGCGGTGGGCGACAACCTGGTGCTGAAGCTCCAGGCGGCCGTGCTGGTGCGCGATGGCGTGATCGAGGCGATCGAGAGCCCCTCCTGAGCCAGACCGCAGGCTCCTGGCCGGGCTCCTGCTGAACTTGGTTGTCCCGACCCCTGAAATTCTGGGGTTGGGTTTTCTTTTGGGCTTTTGAAGGGTTTCCGCCAGCCGGTGCCAGAGGCGTCGGGACTTGGTTGTGCCGGGCCGTTCAGGAAGCTCGCAGCACGCTCTGATCTTGGGGGCGGAGAACATAAGGCTGGCCTTGCAGGGGCGGCTCGGCAACGGCGGACCCGTGGCCCCGCGGCTCACCTGAAGATGGAGCCCTGGTCCGGCTCAGGTCGTTGAGGGGCGTGAAGGAGTGGGTCTTGGCGGAGCCGTGATGGGCAGCACGCGCCGACCTCGCGGGTCCTGCGATGCCCGTAAGGGCCGGTGAGACACGGAAGTCGGGGCAACGAGCCGCGTAAACTCCGCCCCAATCCCGCGGGACCCCAACGTTGGCCACCCACGAAATCTTCATGCCCGCCCTCAGCTCCACCATGACGGAGGGCAAGATCGTGGAGTGGCTCAAGAAACCCGGCGACAAGGTTGAGCGCGGTGAGTCGGTGCTGGTGGTCGAGTCCGACAAGGCCGACATGGATGTGGAGTCGTTCAACGAAGGCTTTCTGGCCGCCGTGCTGATGCCCGCCGGTGGCACCGCGCCGGTGGGTGAAACGATCGGGCTGATCGTGGAGACCCAGGCCGAGATCGCTGAGGTGCAGGCCAAGGCGCCTGCCGCCCCGGCGGCGGTTCCGGCTCCTGCCGCTACTCCCGACCCTGCGGCACCCGCTCCCGCCCCGGCTCAGGTGGCCGCTGCTGCCGCCAAAGCTCCTGCCGCTCCGGTGGCCCAGGTGCCCGTGGTGGCGGCGGCAGCCCCCTCGGGCAACGGCAACGGCCGTGTGGTGGCGAGCCCACGGGCCCGCAAGCTCGCCCTGCAGCTCGGTGTGGCCCTGGAGGCCCTGCGGGGTAGCGGTCCCCATGGCCGCATCCAGGCTGAAGACGTTTTGGCCGCCACCGGCCAGCCGGTGAGCCTGCCCCGGGTGGCGGAGGGATCGGGTCCTGCCGTGGCCCCGCTGGCCAGCGGTGGTGGGGCCGCCGCCGCGCCGGTTGCCCCTGCGGGCCAGGCCTTCGGGCGCCCCGGCGACACCGTGGCCTTCAACACCCTCCAGCAGGCGGTGAACCGCAATATGGTGGCCAGCCTGCAGGTGCCCGCGTTCCGGGTGGGCTACACGATCACCACCGACAAGCTCGATGCCTTCTACAAGCAGGTGAAGGCCAAGGGCGTCACGATGACGGCCCTGCTGGCCAAGGCCGCCGCCGTGACCCTGGCTCGCCATCCCCAGGTGAATGCCGCCACCACCGATGCCGGCATGGCCTATCCCGCCGCGATCAATGTGGCGATCGCTGTGGCGATGGAGGATGGCGGTCTGATCACACCGGTGCTCGCCGCCGCCGATCGCACCGACCTCTACAGCCTCTCCCGCTCCTGGGCCGACCTGGTGGAGCGGGCCCGCTCCAAGCAGCTCAAGCCCGACGAATACAGCACCGGCACCTTCACCCTTTCCAACCTCGGCATGTTCGGGGTGGATCGCTTCGATGCGATCCTGCCCCCCGGCACCGGCGCGATCCTTGCGGTGGCCGCCTCCCGGCCCACCGTGGTGGCCGGCAAGGATGGCTCGATCAGCGTGAAGCGGCAGATGCAGGTGAACCTCACCTGCGACCACCGCACCATCTACGGCGCCGATGCCGCAGCTTTCCTCAAGGACCTGGCTCTCCTGATCGAGACCAATCCGGAAAGCCTGGCGCTCTGAGCTAGCCAGCTTGGCGCCCTCCGTTCTGGCGGCCTGAGTTCCAGAGGGTTGCGTCCGGATGTCGCACCCGGATTGGCGCGGCACCGGAGCAGCGGCTGTCCTCAGGGCACCCCATCCCCAGCCCATGACCAGCAACCCCCCTGACCCGCAGGAGCCCGAACCCGGCTTCCCCGACCCGGCCGATCTCAGCTTGTCGAGCTACAGCTACGACCTGCCTGAGAGCTCCATCGCCCAGCGGCCGGTGGAACCGCGGCATGCGGCCAGGATGCTGGCGGTGGCTCCCTGTTCGGCTTCCGCCGCCAAGGAGTCCGCGGCGCCGCGCCACCTTGCGGTCTGGGATCTTCAGAACGAGCTCCGCCCCGGCGATCTGCTGGTGGTGAACAACACGCGGGTGCTCAGGGCCCGGCTTCAGGCCCGGCGGCCCAGCGGCGGATTGGTGGAGCTGCTGGTGCTGGAGCCCGCCGGCCTGGCCACCCCCCTGGAGGCCCCCTTCACCCCGGCAGTCTCCGACTGGCTCTGTCTGGCCCGTCCGGCCCGGCGCCTCCACCCGGGGGAGGTGCTGCAGCTGGAGCGGGCTGATCAACCCCCCGTGCCGCTCGAGATCGTGGCGGTGGATCGGGCCAGCGGCGGCCGGGTGGTGCGCTTCCCGCCCGACTGCACCAGCCCCGAGGCGATCGAGGCCCTGCTTGAGCGCTATGGGGAGATGCCGTTGCCCCCCTACATCCGCCAGCACGATCCCTCCGACCAGGAGCGCTACCAGACCCGGTTCGCCAGCCGCCCTGGCGCGGTGGCCGCCCCCACCGCCGGCCTGCATCTCAGCGATGAGCTGCTGGCCGCCCTGGAGGCCCGCGGCGTGCAGCGGGCCTGCCTGACCCTGCACGTGGGCCTGGGCACCTTCCGGCCCGTGGAGAGCGAGGACCTCCGCCAGCTCACGCTTCACAGCGAATGGGTGGAGGTGAGCGAGGAGCTGGTGGTCGCCGTGGAGGCCTGTCGGCGGCGGGGTGGTCGGGTGATCGCCATCGGCACAACCAGCGTGCGCAGTCTGGAAGGGGTGGCGGCCCTGCATGGGGGCCGGCTGGTGCCTTTTGCGGGGCCCGTGAACCTGGTGATTCAGCCCGGCTTCCGGTTCGCCGTGGTGCAGGGGCTGCTCACCAATTTCCATCTGCCGAAGAGTTCCCTGCTGCTGCTGGTGAGCGCCCTGATCGGCCGGCGCCAGCTGCTCGCTCACTACGGGGAGGCGATCGCAACCGGCTACCGCTTCTACTCCTATGGCGATGCCATGTGGATCGCCCCGGAGGCCCTGCTTCCCTGCGCCCGCCCCACCATTGAGCCAAAAGTGGAAGGTTAAGGGTGAAGCTAATGAGTGAAGCTGTAGGCGATCCCCGCCAGCACGAAGGCCACAAAGATCAACTCCAGCAGGTCGGGGCCTTCGTGGTTGGTCATCGTTGGACCATGGCGAGGGGAATGGGGGAAAGCGGGTCAGGAGACGCCGTCACATCGGGGGTAGGCGGCCATCGCGATCGGGTCTTAGCCGCTTCTCGAATCGATCCGCCCCAGGCAGCCAGAGGGCGACGACCAGCAGGACGATCGCCAGGGGCTGGCCCCGTTCGTTGCTGATCACCGCCAGCAGGGAGCCGGCGCTCAGCAGGCGGAGGCAAAGGGCCCAGACCTCGTCGCGTTCCGTATTGCTGCGCACGAGCAGGGTCCAGGCCGCCAGCAGGAGCAGCAGGTCGACCAATAGGTCCATGCGTTTACGGCCCTTCGCTAATCATGGGGCCCCAACCTAGGCACCGAGACCGCCAGCACCATGCCCCGATCGGTATCCAACAAAAAACCCCGCTGCTGCGGGGTCGGGGCTGAAGGGGTTGGTGCGGCGGCTGGCCGTGAAGGGCCCTGCTCTAAAGCCCGTCAGGCGGCGGCCAAGTTGGTGGCCACGAAATCCCAGTTCACCAGTTTGTCGAGGAAGGTGGTGATGTAATCCGGCCGGCGATTCCGGTAGTCGAGGTAATAAGCATGCTCCCACACATCCATGGTGAGCAGGGCCTTCTGGCCGTGGGTCAGGGGAAGATCGGCGTTGCCGGTCTTGGTCACCTTGAGGGTGCCGCCATCGAGCACCAGCCAGGCCCAGCCGCTGCCGAACTGGGTGGCGCCGGCTGCCTTGAACTGCTCCACGAAGGCATCGAAGCTGCCGAAATCGGCGTTAATTTTCTCGAGCAGGGCCCCGGTTGGGGTGCCGCCGCCACCGGGCTTGATCCCCTGCCAGTAGAAGGTGTGGTTCCACACCTGGGCAGCGTTGTTGAACACGCCCGCTTTACCGGCGTCACCGGACACCGCCAAGATCGTGTCCTCCAGGCTCTTCCCATCCAGATCGGTGCCCGCCACCAGGTTGTTGAGGTTGGTCACGTAGGCGTTGTGGTGCTTGCCGTGGTGGAACTCCAGGGTCGAGCGGGAGATGTGGGGCTCGAGCGCGTCCAGGTCGAAGGGCAGCGCGGGCAGCTGGTGAGCCATGGTTGGGGGGAAGTCGGGGAAATCGGGATGGGGGTCGGACGGGGATGGGCCCCGGCCGGCTGAGGAGCACGGCGTGGCGGCCGAAACCGGTGCGGCGATCCGGTGCGGCCATTCCAGGGTCATCCTAATGAAAGCCAGCCCGAGCCCAGGACAGGCGGATCACACCGGCTGACGCCCATCAGTCCGGTGCCCGCCGCCGATTCTCACCAGGCAGGGATCCGAAGGCCGGGGCAGCCTTCTCGCTGAAGGACTGGCTGGCTGAACCGCTGGGCGGAGATCAGCCTCCCACCTTCAGCAGTTCCACCTCGAAGATCAAGGTGGCATCGGGAGGAATCACGCCACCGGCGCCACGGGAGCCGTAGCCGAGGTCGGGTGGTATCACCAGCTTGCGCTTGCCACCCACCTTCATGCCCGCCACGCCCTCATCCCATCCCTGGATCACCTGGCCGCCGCCGAGGCGGAAGCTGAAGGGGCCCCGTCCGTAGCTGCTGTCGAATTCCTTGCCATTGGTGAGGCTGCCGCGGTAGTTCACGCTCACGCTCTGGCCGGCGATGGCTTCGGCGCCAGTGCCCAGCTCCAGATCCGTGATGCGCAGGCCACTGGGCGTGACCCGTTCCTTGGGGGCGTTGAGTTCGCCACCGAGACTCGCGGCGGCTGCGAGCTGATCAGGGTTGGTGGAAGGGGTCTCGGGTGCCATGGTGAACAGAAAGGGGTTGGGATCCGTGGGATCGAGCTCGAAGGGGGCCCCTACAGCCGCGCGTTGAGCCTGGGGGGCCGTGACGGCGGAGCGAGTCGTTTCGATGGCCGAGGCCTCGGTCGGGGCGGCGGCAACCATCGGGGTGGGGGCCACCAGCTGACTCACGAAAGCCACCATCAGGCAGGCCAGGAAGACCGCTGAACTGATCAGGATGTCGCGCAAGGCGGAACCATGAACACTGGCCGGATTCTGCCACTGGCCATGGGTCCCCGCCGGTCTCCCCAAGAGGAGGCGTTCGGGGCCGTCCCAGTTGAGCCGTCCTCAGTCCAGCCGTCCTCAGTCGAGCTGTCCTCAGTCGAGCCGGTCGCCGTTGGCCTGGCGCTGCCGCAGGGTCTGTTCCAACCGGTCGATGCGGCCCCGCAATTCGTCGACCTCCCGCTGGCGGGCGAGCCCAAGATCCTGGAGCAACTGGTCGCGGTTGCGCTCGAGCTGCCGCTCCGCCTGCTGCTCGACTTCCGGGGTCTCTCCCCGCAGGGCCTTGAGCACGTCATCCACGAGTGCTGAGGCCTGGGCGGGATCCAGCCGGCCGCTCATCACCCAGTCCTGGCTCACATTGCGGAGGCGGTCCCCCACCAGCGAGGTGGTGCCGAGGCCGCGCAGCAGCAGCATCTGCAGCAGATTGCCCTGATCCATGGTGGTGTTCGGTGGGAGGAGCCAGTGGTCGGCCCTGAAGATGATGGCCGAAGCCTTTCCGACCCTGACCGTTCCTAGGTTCCTTTGCCATGGGAGATGACCGTCACCCGGCCCCGGGCCGGGCCTGCAGGCGCCAGCGCTTTCTGGCCGTGGCGGCGGGAGGCCTGGCCGGTCTGGCTCTGCCCCCTCTGGGGTTTCCGCCTCTGATCTGGATCGGCCTGGCGGCGCTCTGGGCCTTGGCCGGTGATCCGTCTGCCGCCGAAGCCCCTGAGGGGCGACGTTGGTGCGGGCTGCTCTGGGGGGCCGCGGCGGTGCTGGTCAGCCACCGCTGGTTGCTCTGGCTCCATCCCCTCGACTGGATCGGGGTGCCGGGACCCCTGAGCTTGCCGCTCTGTCTGGCGTTGTGGGGTGCCTGCGGCCTGGCGGGGGGGCTGCTGGTGGAGGGCTGGCTGAGCCTCGTGCGCTGGGGGAATGCGGCGCAACCGGCCACGGCGGTTGCCGCCGCCTGTCTCTGGGGGTTGGCGGAGGTGTTGCTCGCTCGCGGCCCCCTCTTCTGGATCGGGCTGGGCAGTTCCGCCCTCCCCGGCGACCCGGCCCTGGCCGGGGTTGCCGCCCTGGGCGGCGCCGGTCTGGTGGCGGCGCTGCAGGTGCTGGTGGGCTGGTGCCTGTGGCGCTTGCTGCGCTGCAGCGGCTCCCGTCGGGGCTGGCTGGCTCTGACGGGCCTGGTGGTGCTGGGTTCCCATCTGCTCGGCCTGGCGGCCATGGCCGGCGTGACCGCCGAGCTGAATCGGGAGATCAATGGGGAGCTAGCGGGATCGCCTCCGGGCTCCCCCCTGGTGCTGGCGGCCAGCAGTCCGGCCTTGGGCTCCCTGCCGCTGTCGCCAACCCCTTCTGCGGCGGTGGCACCGCCCGCCTCCGCCGAGCGCCTGTTGGTGCTCCAACCCGCCATCCCCACCCGCCGGAAATTCGAAGCTGCCCAGCAACGGCACCTGCTGGAGCAGCTGGCCCTGGCCCAGCGGCGCAGTGCCCCCGGAGCCTCGGGAAGACCGGTACAGAGTCTTCTGCTGCCCGAGGGTGCCCTGGCCCTGGGGCAGCCCCTGCCGGAGGCCGCGGCGGTGGAGGTGCTCAGCGGCGGCTTTCGGCAGCAGGGTGCTGGGCTTCACAGCAGCCTGCTCCGCTTTGCCGTGGGGGGGCGCGATCCGGTGGGCTGGGTCGACAAGCATCGCCTGGTGCCCTTCGGCGAGTGGGTTCCCCTGGCGCATCTTTGGAGCTGGAGCGGTCTCTCCGCCGTAGGGGGACTCCAGCCCGGCCAGCCGAATCGTCTGCTGAGCCGGCCGGCGGGTCCGATCGGCGTTGCCATCTGCTATGAGATCGCCGATGGCACCGCCCTAGCCCGGGCCAGCCGCGAGGGGGCGGGCTGGTTGCTGGCCAGCGCCAACCTTGATCCCTATCCCGCGCTGCTCCAGGCGCAGTTCCTGGCCCTGGCCCGGTTGCGGGCGATCGAAACGGGCCGGTGGCTGGTGAGTGCCGCCAACACGGGTCCCAGCGTTCTGGTGGATGCCGCCGGCCGGCTACGCGACCGATTGCCGGCCGGTCGGAACGGCAGTGCCGTGTTCAGCCTGCGGCCCCGCAGCCAGCTCACCCCCTACGACCGCTGGGGAGAGGCGCCCTTGCTGATGGCCCTGGCGATCGCCCTGGTTCTGATCCTTCGCAGGCCCCCGGTCCGCCACCAGGGCGAATCGGCATCCCAAGAGGATCAGTTCCGATGAAGCAACTCTCGGATCTTGATCCGCTTGGTGCAGTTTCGTGAGCCGCGCCAGTTTTGTCAACTCCACACCTCCAGGGTGTTGGCTCTGCAATCCGTGCGGTAATGGTGCATCTCCGATCCCAACAGATCCTTGTTTAAGGTGGGTCGGCTTAATGATCAAGGCGAGGTCGTGACGTTGCCGAACCGCCCATCCGCTCAGACATGTAGGCCATTGACCAAACATCAAATCAACATCATGTCCATGCTGGATAATCGCCACAGCTGATGGGCGAGCCGTCCTGGTCGTTACACCTGCTTTCGGAGATCCTCTCGGCCTTCAACCTTGAGGATCCAGACGCCCTGCGCAATGTGATCCATCGCGTCGGCGAGGCCGTGGATGCGGAGGTGGTCGCCCTGCTGGCCCCGGGGCGCCTGATCGATGGCATCGGACTGGTGGAGAAGGATCTGGCCTTGCTGATGGCGGCCAGCGACCAGCGCCCCCAGCAGCTTCAAGTCGCCTCCGGTCTGTTGCACTGCCAGTGGTCACCGCTGGAGGGATCCGAACAGCTGGTGGTGGGGCGGCTGGCCCAGTCCTTTGACCTGGAGGAACGCTCCCTGTTGCGGGCCATGGCCCGCAGCCTCGCCCTGAGCCTTCAGGTGCTGCGGTCCGTGGCGGCGGAGCGGACGGCGAGGAGGGAGGCCGAGGAGCAGGCCATCCACGATGCCCTCACCGGCCTGCCCAACCGGGCCCAGGTGCTCTCCCATTTGGAGCGGCTGCTCCTTCGGGGCAATGCCACTGCCTGCTCGGTGCTGTTCATCGATCTCGATCGGTTCAAGGTCATCAATGACGCCCACGGTCACGCGGTGGGCGATCACCTGCTCATTGCCCTCGCCACCAGGCTGCGGCAGCTGGTGGATCCCGACCATTTGGTGGGACGCCTAGGGGGCGATGAGTTCTTGGTGGTGGTGGCGGAGGCCGATCCGCCCGCCGTGGAGCAGCTGTCGCAGCGCCTGATCGCCGGGCTGATGGAGCCCCTGGTGGTGCAGGGCAAACGCCTGCTGAGCGGTGCCTCCGTGGGCATCGCCACCTTCGCGCCGGGCGAGACCGCCGAACGGCTGATCGAGAATGCCGACATGGCTATGTACCGGGCCAAGCAGCAGGGCCGGGGCCGCTTCTGCTTCTACGACGTGGGCATGCGTTTGGACGCCCATCGCCGGGCCAACCTGGAGGCGGACCTCCATCTGGCCATCGCCAATGGAGGAATCGCCTGCCATCTGCAGCCGATCGTGAGCCTTCAGCCCGGCCGTCCCCTGGTGGGTTTCGAGGCCCTGGCCCGCTGGCACCATCCCGTGCATGGAACCCTGCCGCCCCGGGAGTTCGTGCCCCTGGCGGAGGAATTGGGTTTGATCGTGGCGATCGATGCCTTGGTGCTCGAGCAGGCCTGTGGCCTGATGGCCGGCTGGATCAGGAGCGGCCATGGCGATCTGCACATTTCGGTGAATGTTTCAGGCCGAAGTTTTCAGGATCCCGATCTTGCCAATCAGGTTGGTGCAGTGCTGGCAAGAACGGGGATGCCGGTGGGCAATCTTTATCTTGAAATTACAGAAACAGTGCTGGTTGATGATATCGACGTCACCATGCAGACGGTGAAGGGCCTCAATCAACTGGGTCTGCGCCTGGTTGTGGATGATTTCGGCACCGGTTACTCATCCCTGCGCTACCTGCGACGTTTCCCGATCGCCATGCTCAAGATCGATCGCTCCTTCGTGGATAGGCTCGGCATCGATCGAGAGGACGAGACCATTGTGAAGGCGGTGATCGGGCTGGCTCGCGCCCTCGGCATCGCGGTGGTGGCCGAAGGTGTGGAGACCACCCTGCAGGATTCCCATTTGATCGCGCTGGGTTGTGCCTTGGCCCAAGGCTTTCACTATGGAGGAGTTCTCGATCCTGTTGAGGCGGAGCGCCGGCTACCCCAGGTTCGGGCCGCGCTCTGCGGGCCCATCAGCCATGCGGGGAGGACTGGTCTGAAGGGGTGCCCTCCGGCAGGGGGGTGAGGGTGGCGCCGAACACCCAGCCTTCTTCGCGCTGCTCGGCGAGGATGAAGTGTTCCGAAACGATTTCGGAGCCATCCGAGCAGCGGGTGCTCAGCCGCAGGGGGTGCCCCAGAACGCTGGATGTGCCGCTGGCGCGGAAGCGGCTGAAGCCCAGCTCGTGGGACATCAGAAAGGCTTCGGGCAGGATCCTTCCCAGGGGGGTGCCCACCAGTTCCGCTTCGCTCCATCCGTACACCTGTTCAAAGGCCGGATTGATGGCGAGAACCACGCCTTTGTGGTCGGCCAGAACGAAGGGGGCATCGCTGGTTTGAAGCGAGGCGAGGGTGGGGGTCGCCATCGTGCGGGGGGGGGGGGGACCGGGGACCGGCCTTGGTGGGGTGGAGTGGGCGGATGAATGGAGTCAAGCCCGAGGCCCCGAAACCTGTCAGTCACAGGAGCAGAGTCGGATGGTAACCAGCTTCGGCCTTGGAGTTCTGCAGGTTGCGGGCCGCTCACCGGAATTGAGGGGGGCTGTGACCAATGCAATGCCAGCGTGCGCTCCACTCGCCCGAGCTCCATGGCGGTACTGACGTGGAGCCATTCGGGGTGCTTGATTTGAGTTGGTAAAGGCGTCTTCAACGTCTCCACCAACAACCTGGGCGTGATGGTGCATCACTACCAGGAGTGCCAGATCCTCACCGTCGACCGACGAGAACGGGCCCGAGCCCGCCACCGGCCGGGGTCGGCGTGGACGCCGCCGCAAGGAGGAGGAGCAGCCGAGCGCCGCCCTTGCCGCAGGCGATGGGCTCAGGGCCGTTGGCGCAGGTACAAACGCACTTTAAAGAAAGCAGAGCCGTTGCGCTGCAATGGATCAAAGCAAAGCGGCGCCATGCGCTAGCGGCTCGGCAAGAGATCAGAGCAAGGACCAGATTCAGCCCGAAATAAACATCCGGCCGCGCAGCCGCGCGCGCAAACTTCTGGCCTCATTCCAGGCCCTTCCCGGCTGAAAGCTGCCGCGCCACCGCAGCCGCGGGAGAGCAGCCCTGCCTGCCACCCCAACACCGGCCCCGGAGCGCGTCGACAGCCAAGCCAGGAGCACCGGTCTCACGGTCGCGATGGCAACAGCTCCGTGGACAGGGTGTCAGAAACTCGTGTAGCCTCCTGACACACCATGACATAACAGGATCGATCCATTCGTCATGGCCGTTCCGAGGAAGAAGGTTGTTCCGAGCGAGAAGACTGTTCCGAGCGAGAAGACTGTTCCGAGCGAGAAGACCGTGCTGAGCGAGCAGATCCTTGAAGCGGCAGGCAAGTGCCCTGAGGGATTCCTGCTGGCTGCCAAGCAGTTCCTGGCGCTGGGCAAGCGCGATGCGGTGGACCAGGCCCTGCGGCGCCTGGCGGCCCGGGGCAAGCTCGTGAAGATCACCCGCGGCCGTTACGCCTTGCCCGTTTGCAGCCGCTTTGGCACCAGACCGCCGGCGCCGGAGGCGGTGATGGGCTGGCTCAACCAGGAGGGCGTTCAGCAGTTGGTGAGCAGTGGTGCCGCCGCGGCAAATGCCCTTGGCCTCACCACCCAGATGCCCGTACAGCAGATCTATCTGTCACGCAGCCGGAGCCAGAAGCGCTATGTCTTCGGCAAGCAGCAGGTCACCATCCGCACGGCAGCCGCCTGGAACTTCCTGCTGGCCGATCGCCCTGCCGGCCAGGCGATCCGCGCCCTGACCTGGCTCGGCCCTGATCAGGCCTCAGCAGTTCTGCCGAAGCTCCGAACCGTGCTGCCTCCTGAAGAGTGGGAAGCCCTGTTCTCCGTCAGGGCTGAGCTGCCCTTGTGGCTGGCGGAGCTGCTCAGTGAACAAGATCAGGGACCGCTGGAGGTGCGTGGCTGAGACCTGGTTCGCTCTTTCCGCAGAGGATCAGATGGAAGCCCTGGCGGTGGCTGCTGCCGTATCCGGCTGGCCGGCCTTTCTGCTTGAGAAGGACATCTGGGTGGTCTGGGCCCTGCAGATCCTTGGCACAGATCAGCAACTCCTGCAGAGCCTCACCTTCAAGGGCGGCACCTCGCTCTCCAACGCCAATGGGTTGATTGACCGCTTCTCGGAGGACGTCGACCTCACCGTCAACATTCAGTACCTCTGGCCGGATGTCGACCTGGCGCCGGCAGTCAACCCGAGCCAGGCCGAAAGGCACCGTAAGGCCGCTGACAGCAAGCTCAAGCAATGGGTCAGCGAGATCCCCATCCCACTGCTTCAAGGGGCTGTTTCGGCCGCAGGAATCCCGGTGAAGCTGACGCTCAAAGCGGCGGAACCAAGGCGCCGGCAGCCACCCACCATCGTTCTCCACTACCCCCCGCGGATTCCGGCGCCTGAGGGCACCTACGGCTACGTGCGGCCCACGGTGCTGCTGGAGTTCGGTGCCCATTCCACCGGCGAACCGCATGGGCCGGTGCCCATCACCTGCGAGGCAGCGACCCACCTGGTCATGCTCGATTTTCCGACTGCCAGGCCACTGGTGATGGACCCGAAGCGCACGTTCCTGGAGAAGGCCGCGGCGATCCATGCTTACTGCCGGAAAGGCCGTTGGGGCAGCGGTGAGGGCGACCGCTATTCACGCCATTGGTATGACCTCGATCGCCTTGCCCGTGCTGGCATCGCTGAGGCGGCTGTTCGAGACCGCACCCTGGCCGCAGAGGTGGCTCAGCACAAGGAGGACTTCTGGCGTGCCAGGGATGCTGTTGAGCAGCCCATCGACTATCTCCATGATCTCAGCGGCAACCTGCAGCTGGTGCCGACCGATACCGCCTTGCAGGCCCTGGAGTCGGACTACACGGCCATGGCTGACTCAGGGATGCTGCGCGCTGAGTTCCCGCGCTTCCCGGAGCTGCTGGCGCGGATCAGCCAGCTGGAGGATCACTGCAATGCCATCGCGCGGTCCCTCGCCTGAGCAGCCGCGGCCATTCCGATCCGGACCGATTCGGGGCGATCGATTTTGCGCTAGCTAGCCCAAAACGGGACGAGCCCCTGGGGCGGGGCCGTCGCTTGCCTCAGTTTTCGCTTGATTTTGCGCTTTTTGGCCCCGCCGGGCCTGCCAGCGACACCCTGAGCAACAAAAAAGACCCCTTGCGGCGCAAGGAGTCTGACAGGATGGAGCCAAGCGGATTCGAACCGCTGACCCCCTGCATGCCATGCAGGTGCTCTACCAGCTGAGCTATGGCCCCGTGGGATGCGTGAGGCTCCGGGAATGCTGGTGGGGTGACCCGAGGGAAACCCGCCTTTCCGGATGGCCCTGAGGGCTTGCCAGGCGCTGTCTGAGCTTACAACGTGATCTGTCCCGGCCCCATCGTCCTCGCCGGGAGTGGGGCATCTGTCACACCTGGCGCCACACTGCCAGTAGGCGGCCCTGCACCACCACCTCCTCGGCAGGCAGCACGATCGGCGCATAGGCCGGATTGGCGGCCTCCAGCCGCACCTCGCCGCCGCTGCGATGGAAGTGCTTGAGGGTGGTGCCGCTGCCGCTCACCTGGGCGCAGACGATGGTGCCGTCGCGGAGTCGGGCCGGGTCGGCGACCGGCTCCATCAGCACCACGTCGCCATCGGCGATGTGGGCCTCCACCATCGAGTCGCCGTTCACGGTGAGGGCGAACAGGCCGCGGGTGTCGAGCACGGGCGCCAGATCAAGCCGCTCCTGAACATCATCGAAGGTTTCGATCAGGCCACCGGCCGCCACCGCACCGAGCACCGGAATCCCAGCCGCCTTCTCCCCCAGAAGCTGGAGCGTGCGGGCCTGGCCCTCCTGCCAGGTGATCCAGCCCTTCTGCTGGAGGTGCCGCAGGCGGCTCTGGATCGGGGCCGGGGAACGCAGCCCCATCGCCTCCATCATCTGGCGGATCGAGGGGCTGTGGCGGTGCTGGTGGATGTAGCCCTCCAGCCAGTTGTAGAGCTCCTGCTGGGCACTGGTGAGGGGCTCCGGGCTGGCGATGGCCGGCGATGCGAACACGAGCAGTACGGATGAACCACCCCTGTTCTGCCAGGGTTGGGCCGATTTGTCCAGGGTGGTGGCGTCCAGGTGGTGCTGTTCGGGGTGCCGTGGGCGCGTTTCTCTTGAGGGACGGCCGGCGCCTGGCGGGGTGGGACCCCGAGGCTCGGGGCTTCAGAGTCCGCCCAGCAGGGTGGCTAACAGGGCCTGCTGGGCGTGGAGACGGTTCTCCGCCTGGTCGAAGACCCGGCTGGCGCTGCCCTCGATCACACCGGCGCTGATCTCCTCGCCGCGGTGGGCCGGCAGGCAGTGCAGCACGATCGCGCGGGGATCGGCCTCGCTGAGCAGGGCCTCATCGAGGCACCAGCCGGCGAAGGCCCGCTCCCGCTCGCTCTGTTCCTCCTCCTGGCCCATGGAGGCCCACACATCGGTGTAGAGGGCCTGGGCGCCCCGCACCGCCTCCAGCGGATCGTGCGCGACGGTGATCTGGGCCCCCTGCTCCGCCAGCTCCCGGGCCCGCTCCAGCACGGCCGGGTCGGGGGCGAAACCCTCCGGGCAGCCGATCCGCACATTCACCCCCAGCAGGGCGCCGCAGAGCATTAGGGAGTGGGCCACGTTGTTGCCGTCACCCACGTAGGCCAAGGTCAGGCCGGCCAGGTCGGCAGGGCTGCTGCCGAAGGCCTCCTGCAGGGTGAGGAAATCGGCCAGGGCCTGGCAGGGGTGCTCCAGGTCGGTGAGGGCGTTGATCACCGGGATTGTGGCCCAGTGGGCATAGGACTCCAGGTCGGCCTGGGCGAAGGTGCGGATCGCCAGGGCATCGCAGTAGCGGCTCAGCACCCGGGCCGTGTCGGCCACCGGTTCTCCCCGGCCTACCTGGGTCACGATGGGCAGCAGGTCGATGGTCTGGCCGCCCAGCCGGGCCATGGCCACGGTGAAGCTCACCCGGGTGCGGGTGGAGGCCTTGCTGAAGATCAGGCCCAGCACCTTGCCGCCCAGGTCGATGCGGCGCCGTGCTGCCTTGAGATCGGCCGCCAACTCGAGTAGGGCAAGGGTCTGCTCCGGGGTCAGGTCGGCAGAGGAGAGCAGATCGCTGCCGGCCAGACCCACCAGGGGGGCCTGGGCATTGGTTGCCGCAGCGTTGGAGGGCGTGGCGGGCATGGGCCCATCTCAAAGAACCCTTATCCGGGATCGGCCTGCCCCCCGTCAAGGGGGAAGACCGGATCCATACGCCGATCAGGCATTTCCCAGGGGGCCAGGGCGATTGCTCAAGCCGCCACCGCCTGCAGGGCTGCTTCCGCGGGCAGGGTGCTGGAGGCCAGCAGATCCTTGAGCTCATCACCCTCGATTACCTCCTTGTCGAGGATCTTGTGGGAGATGGAATCGAGCAACTCGCGGTTGTGGCGCAGGATCGCCAGGGCCCGGTCGTGGGCCCGGTCCACTAGGCCCCGCACCTCTCGGTCGATCGCCTGGGCGGTGGCATCGCTCACGGAGCGGCGGGGATTGTTGCCGCCGCCCAGGAAACGGCCACCCCCCTGCTTGTCATAGGCGAGGGGGCCCAGGGTGTCGCTCATGCCGAAGGTGCCCACCATCTGTTCGGCGATGTCGGTGGCGCGCTGCAGGTCGTTGGCGGCGCCGGTGGTGACCTCGCCAAAGACGATCTCCTCGGCGCTGCGGCCGCCCAGCAGGGTGGCGATCTGGCCTTCGAGATCCTCCTTGGAGTTGAGGAAGCGCTCCTCGGTGGGTAGCTGCAGCGTGTAGCCGAGGGCGCTCATGCCGCGGGGCACGATCGAGATCTTGGCCACCTTGCTGCCACCCGGCATCAAGTGGCCCACGATCGCGTGGCCCACCTCATGGAAAGCCACCACCTTTTTCTCATCGGCCTGGAGCACCCGGCTCTTCTTCTCCAGACCTGCCACCACTCGTTCAATGGCTTCATTGAGATCGCCCTGCTCCACGGTGGTGCGTTTGGCGCGGGCGGCCAGCAGGGCGGCCTCGTTCACCAGATTGGCCAGATCGGCACCGGCGAAGCCGCTGGTGGCCTGGGCGATCTTGTCGAGGTCAACGCTTTCGGAAAGCTTCACCTTCTTGGCATAGATGCCCAGGATCGTGCGCCGGCCGGAGAGGTCTGGGCGATCGACCAGCACCTGGCGATCGAAACGGCCGGGCCTCAGCAGGGCGGCATCCAGCACCTCGGGCTGGTTGGTGGCCGCGAGCACGATCACCGGCTTGTCCTGGGAGGCGAAGCCATCCATCTCGGTGAGTAACTGGTTGAGGGTCTGCTCGCGTTCGTCGTTGCCGCCCATCATTCCCATCGAGCCGGCACGGCTCTTGCCGATGGCATCGAGTTCGTCGATGAAGATGATGCAGGGGGCTTTCTTTTTGGCCTCTTCAAACAGATCGCGCACCCGGGCGGCTCCCGCACCCACAAACAATTCCACAAATTCCGACCCGCTGATGATGAAGAAGGGCACACCCGCCTCGCCGGCCACCGCCTTCGAGAGCAGCGTCTTGCCGGTGCCGGGAGGGCCCACCAGCAACACCCCTTTGGGGATGCGGGCGCCGATGGCGGCATAGCGCTCGGGCGTCTTGAGGAAGTCCACGATCTCGGTGAGCTCGGTCTTGGCCTCATCCACGCCAGCCACGTCGGCGAAGGTGACCCGCGATTCCTCATCGGGCACGTACACCTTGGCCTTGCTCTTGGTGAAGCTCAGGGCGCCCTGGGCGCCGCCCATGCCGCTGCGGCGGGCGAAGAACTGGAGCACCCCGATGAAGATCAGCGGCGGCACCACCCAACTCAGCAGGGTGGTGATGAAGCTGGGTTTGCGGGGCGGGGCGGCGGCGAACTCCACGCCGTGTTGTTCCAGCCGCTGGGGCAGCTCCATGTCGAAGATCGGGGTGGTGGCCAGCACCGTGGGGGCCCCCTCGGCCGGCGGTTTGATCAGCTCGTAACGAATTTGGTCGGAGGTGATGAAGGCGCGCTTCACATTGTCGGAGTTCACCTGGTCGATAAACAGCGAATAGGGGACCCGCGGCACCTGCATCGCTGGATTGGGCAGGAAGTTGCTGGCCAAGAGCAGCACGCCGAAGCCGATCAGCAGCAGGTTGATCAGGCCGAAGCGCCGGCTGGGGCGGTTGTCGTCCTGGCGGATAGCCATGCGGCATAGGAGTTGAGTTAGGGGCAGGCTAGGCGGGTGTGCCGCCCGCTGGATCGCCTGCTGGGTGGGAGAACCGAAGGGGAGTCGGCTCGCGTGGTAGCCGCAGCCCTCGATTCGACACTGGTCGCTTTCTTCACCTGCCCCTCTTCTGCCCGATGTGCGGCCGCTTCTCCCTCACCACCGCCTTCGATGCCTTGCTGCCGCGGCTTCAGGGGCCCCTGCCCCACGGCCTGGCGGAGCACTACGCCCCCCGGATCCAGGTGCGGCCGGGGGAGCCGCTGCTGCTACAGCGCCAGGAGCACGGCCGCCTGGCGGTGGGCCTGGCGCTCTGGGGCCTGGTGCCGGAATGGAGCAAGGATCCCCTGGCCCGGGGCCGGCCGATCAACGCCCGCTGCGAGACCGTGGCGGAGAAGCCCTTTTTTCGCGGGCCCTGGCGGCATCGGCGCGCCCTGCTGCCGGCCGATGGCTTCTACGAGTGGCAACACCGCACCGATCCGGCCACGGGCAAGCCCTGGAAGCAGCCCTGGCTGTTCCGCCGCCGCGATTGTGCTCCCTTCTGGCTCGGCGGCCTCTGGGATCGCTGGTGCGGACCCGATGGCGGCGAACTCGAGAGCTGCGTGGTGCTCACCACCGCCCCCAACGACCTGCTGCGGCGCGTGCATGACCGGATGCCCGTCGTCATCCCGGACGGGCTGGAGGAGGCCTGGCTTGGGGCCACTGATGGGTCTGGCCTACGGGCCCTCGAGCCGCTGATGGGGGCCTGGGACCCGGCCGCCTGGGAGGCGGTGAAGCTCGAGCCGGCCGCGTTGCAGTCCGCCGAACCGAAGGGAGTGGGATCTTTCACTGGAGGGGGACTTTCCACGATGGGCCGGAGGATCTCTTCCGGCGACCAGGCGAGAGCATCGAGGCCCCTGCCTGTGGTGGCGCCCCTGGACCAGGACCATGGAGCAACCGTCGGCTCAGTTCAGCTGGATCTGTTGGATGGATCCAGTGCCTGAGCTTGTCCGGCAGTCACCCCCTCAACCCGGCAGCCTTCTCCCGCCGCCATTCGACGTGAGGCGCTTGCGAGGTACGCGCTGGGCCTCCGGCTCGCTAGGACAGGTGTGACCGGCCGATCCGTGATGAGCCTGCAGCAACTCGATGCCTTCCTGGCCCATGCCGAGGGGAATCCCGAGCTGGCGCGCCGGCTCCACGACCACGCCAATCCGCTCGATCTGGAGGCCTTTCTGGCCCTGGCCCGCCAAGCCGGTTTTGCGGTGGAGGAGGCGGATGTGATCGCCGCCCAGATCCGGGCTGAGGAGACCCTCAGTGATGCTGAGTTGCAGCGGCGGGCGGGTGAGGAGGCACGGCGGCTGCGCCACTTCATTGCTGGTTGAACCATGCCGATCCCTGCCGAACGGGTCGCCGATTACCCGCGCCCACCGGCCCTGGTGGCTTGCCAACGACACATCCGGGTGGAGGTGTTCGGCCGGGTTCTCTGTAACACGCACCGATCGCTGCGGGTGTTGGAAACCTTCCATCCCCCCTGTTACTACCTGCCCTTGGACTCCATCGATCTCAGCCTTCTCCAACCGGCCCTAGGTCGCAGCTTCTGCGAGTGGAAGGGGGTGGCTCGTTATTTCGATCTGGTCGATCAGCCGGGTACCGCGTTGGAGCGGCGGCGGCGGCGGGCCGTCTGGCAGTACCCCGAACCCACGGAGCCGTTCCGGAGCCTGGCGGGCTGGATTTCTCTTTATCCGGGCTTGGTCGATGGGTGTTGGTTGGATGGCGAAACGGTCCAGCCTCAGCCGGGTGGCTTTTACGGCGGCTGGATCAGCACTGATATGATCGGGCCCTTCAAGGGGGATCCGCTTCATCCCGAGCTTGTCTGAAGCCGGTTCCGCCAGGGATTCGATTTTCAACGGATCGGATCGCTCGGCTCCGTTGCGACTTCCCGTTGCGACTTACGGCCCTTCCATGGGCTGAATCAGACCCTGGTGGAGCCAGTCCCTCCCCAGGCTCTCAACCCCTAGGGGCTGGAATGCCGGCGCCTGGTCGAGGTCCTCGATCTTGAGATCCCCCAGGGGCGTGCGGGCCGCCTTGCCGCCCAGCAGCTTCGGGGCCATCACCACCGCCAGCTCCTGCACGCACCCCTGGCGCAGGGCTGCCGCCGCCAGCTCCGGTCCGCATTCCCACAGCACCCGGTTGAAGCCCCTTTCCGCCAGGGCCTCCAGCAGGGCGGCCGGTTCATTGGAGGCCAGCTCCAGCCGCTGCAGGCCGCCGGCAGGGGTGTCGGGCGCGGCAGGTTTGGCCCCTGCGGCATCGGAGTGCTCAGCATCCCCAGCAGCCGCGGTCAGGCGATCGAACGCCAACCGCCGCTCCTGCGGCGCCTCGGGGCCATGGGCCACAAGGGTGGGAGCCACGGTGGTGTCCCACAACCGGGCCACATCCGGCAAATCGAGGCTGCGGCTCAGCACCACCCGCAGCGGTTCGGGCTGACGCCGGCCGCGGCTGGTGAGCAGGGGGTCGTCGACGCGCACCGTGCCTCCCCCCACGATCACGGCATCGCAGCCCGCGCGCAGGCGATGAACCCAGTCCCTGGCCAGCGGACCGCTGATCCATTGGCTTTGCCCATTCGGTAGGGCCGTACGGCCGTCGAGGCTCATGGCCCATTTCAGGATCCCCAGGGGGCGCCCGGTGCGGACGCGGTGCACGAAGGCCCGGTTGAGCCGAAGCGCTTCCGCCTCCGCTACCGCCTCGATCACCTCCAGCCCGGCCGCCCGTAGGCGGGCAATGCCGCCGCCGGCCACCCGCGGGTCTGGGTCCGCCATGGCCACCACCAGCCGGGAGATGCCGGCGTTGATCACCGCCTCCGTGCAGGGAGGGGTGCGGCCGTGGTGGCAGCAGGGCTCCAGGGTCACAATCAGGGTGCCGCCGCGGGCACGTGCCCCGGCCTGGACCAGGGCTCCCACTTCGGCGTGGGGTTCGCCAGCGCGGGCATGGAAGCCCTCTCCCACCAGCTCTCCTGCGGCATCGAGAACCACGGCCCCCACCAGGGGGTTGGGGCTGGTGCGGCCCTCCCCGAGGGCGGCCAGGTTCAGGGCCCGCCGCATCCAGGGGAGCCAGGGGCCTGTGCCTGCGCGGCCAGGAACGTTCACCCCCTGCCCTCCGCCCCATCCCAGAGCGGCAGGCTTCGCCATTCCTTCACCACATAGGGGGGAACCGGCAGCTCCGTGAACACCCCGGGCAGCTCCAGCCGCAGGGGGCGGTTGTTCTCCAGGTCGGCCAGCAGGGGGGTGAGGTCGAATTCGGCCGCGGCGGCCCGACCATCGCCGGCCAGCTTCGGGCTGCTCAAGGTGGTATCGGCCAGCTCCCAGAGGCGTCTGCCACCGGTCACCAGCAGCGGTGTGGGGTGATCCAGCCTCACCCGACCGGGGTAGCTCACGATCCGCAGGGTGATCGGCGCCTGCGGCCGCGGCGGACCTTCGCGGTAGGCCACCACCTGCCAGCTCTGGTAGTCGAGGTCGCGCAGGCTCTCGAGGCTGCGCACCACCCCGGTGGCCGTGGTTTCGTCCGGGTGGGCGTGAATCAGGGCCCAGGCCGGAGCCGCTGTCAGCGGGAAGAGGCCCAGGCTCAGCAGGGTGATCACCACCAGGCCGACCAGGAAACGGAGTAGGCCGACTTCCAGGCTCAGCTCCTGCCGCGGCATCGCACCACTGCGGGCTGCTTGGATTCCGACGCGGGGTCTGCCTTGGTGGTGCGGTGCCGGGCTGGAAGGCACGTGGGGGCCTGGGGAGCCTTGCCGGTATCTGGGCTCAGGACACGCTGTCATGGTTCTCCTCCAGCGATGGGTTGCCGTTCCGCCCCCGGGATCGGCTGCCAGCTGGTGTGGGTGGCCCACAGGGCCCAGATCGCCATCGCCCGCAGGTAATGGCAGGCCCGGAAGGTGCGCACCGCCGTGATCGCTTCGGGGGTGCGGAACTGCAGGCCGCCTGTGTACACCTGATGCACCACTGCTGAGCAGATCGCCAGGGCGGTGCCGCTGTCGCCCATCAGGCGGTAGTAGGCAGCCAGGCCGAAGTTGATGCCGGTCCACACCTCCAGGGGGTGGGTGCCATTGGGGTCGAGGGGGGTGCCATCGCGACGCAGGCCGTTGGCCACCCCCAGCTGGCCGCCGTGGAAGCTTTCGAAGCAGGCTTCCTTCACCGCCTTGAGGGAGGAGCGGGCCCGCTCCTCGTCCACCACCGGCGGCAGGCCCAGCAGGCGGGCGTAGAAGTCGCCGCAGAGCTGGTCGGCCATCACCACCGGTGTGCCGCTCTCGGCATCGATCTTGTAGTACTCACCGTTCCAGAGCAGGGCATCGAAGTTGGATCGGCTCTGCTCCAGCCAGCCCCCGAACTCGCGCTGTTCGGCGCTGGTGTCGAGGCCTAGCTCCAGCTGCAACCGCTGGCCCATGGCCAGGGCCGCCTCCAGGGCGGCGATCCAGAGAGCGCCGCAGTAAGCGCTCACTCCCTGCAGCGGCCAGTCGTCGAAGGTCTGGTCCGGGGCGCCGCCATTGTCGGGCAGGCCGTCGTCGTTGGCATCGAACTGCTTGAGGTAGCGCAGGGCCGTCACGGCCGCGGGCCAGCAGTCGGCCAGGAAGCGCAGGTCTTCGCCGCTGGGGGCCAGGCGGAAGCTGCGCCACACCTGCAGCACAAAATCGCTGGCCAGGTCCTTCCAGAGGTTGCAGTCCTGGTAGGCGGTGTAATTGGTGGCGTCGAAGGGGCGCTCATTCGGCGCGCCCAGATCGTGGGGGGTGGCGCCGGCCAGTTTGCGGGGGGCCTCCACCCGGCCCCGGCCCTGGGTGAAGTACCAGCCGATTGGCCGGGGGGTGGGATCGGCCGCCGGGATCGCCCGGGCGAAATCGCGCAGCACAGCTTTGTCGAGTTCCGGCCAGAGCTGCAGCAGGGCGAAGGAGCCGTAGAGCCGCACATCGAGGCTCTCGTACCAGGCGTAATCGAGGCACTCGAGCACGCCGAAGCGCCCCACCGGATCCTGCGGCGTGGCGGCGGTCCAGAGGCTGCCGCCGCTGGCCAGGTCGTAGAGCTCATTGAGCAGGGCCATGCGCAGGGGATCCGGCAGGTCGGCGCGCTCCAGCACGGGGGCCTGCCAGGTGTCGATCGCGGTGTGCCAGGAGCGCCAGTCCGCCAGGGCTTCGGCGGCGATGGCAACGGCGTTGTCGCCACTGCTGCCGAAGATGTCGGTGTAGCGGCGCAGGGCGTGGGTGCCGGTGGCGAAGCTCGTCACCGGCAGATCCCAGCTGATCACCGCTGGTAGCTCCAAGCTCTGGCCCGGTTCCAGCCGGAAGCGCACCGCCAGGGCGGCGCTGGCGTGGTCGTTGTCGGCGCTGCGGCGGTCGTTGTCGCTCTCGGGGATCGAGCCATCGCCGGCAAAGGGGATCCAGAGCTCAGCGCCATCGCCGGCCGGGTTCCAGCGGCTGCAGCGCATGATCTCCAGCCCCGGATGGGCCAGGATTTCTTCATCGGGAACCGCCAGGCACCACTGCCCCTGACCCTCCGCTACTGGCTCGGTCCGCTCCCCTTCCAGCAGCACGCCCTTCAGGCCCGGCGCATCCAGCTTGCGGTTGCGTTGGCCCCGGGTCTGGCCGATCGCCGGCACGTAGTTGTGTTCGGGGCTGCCGTCGTCACGGAAGTGCACGGCGGCGGCCGGGTCGGTGTTGGTGAACCAGCCGACCGTGTTGCGCCAGCTCAGCAGCAGCGAGAGATCAAGGGGGGCGGCGGTGGGGTTGCTGAAGTTCCAGCGGAACACCGCCACCGGGTAACTGGTGCGGCGGTAGTCGCCCGGCAGGATCGGGCTGAAGGCCTGACAGCTCACCCGGGCCGCGAAGACGTTTTCATAGCGGAAGCTGCTGTAGGGGTAGCGGGCGCTGTAGGTGCCGCTGCTGTGCTCGGGGGTGCTGGCGGGGTACCAGCTCCAGGCTGTCAGGGGTGCCTGGGGGGCGTCGGGTCGGGAGTCGTCTCGCAGGGGGGCGGTGGCCAGGGCATGGGCCTTGCTCTGGTGGCCGTTGTGCTCAAACAGGGCGAACTGGCAGTCGGGCAGGGTGCCGAACCAGTGCTCACCGCCATCGAGATGCCAGAGGTTGAAGGTGCCGTCGGGGCCACGGCCGATGCAGCCGGCGCCGAAGCCCCCTAGGGGCGCTCCATGGTTGGGGCCGTCGTCGAGGTTGCTGGCATAGCGCACGGTGTAGGGCCGCTCCCAGCCGAGGCCGAAGGGCCGCTGCCAGGTGGCTGGAGGGGCGCTTGAGGCTTCAGGACCGCTTCGGCCCAAATTCCGGAGGGCGGAGAGGCCGAACGGCGGCATCGAGATCAAAACGTTCGCCCCAGCTTGTCAGAGGCTGGCGGGGGGCCCGTGCGGCGCCCATGGATGGGGGTGTTGCCGGCTTGGGAGGATCACTGTTAATCTTTGCGCAATAGGTCCGCCTCCGTGAATAATTTTATGCACGTATTCGATCGTTTCTTGGCAGTTCCGAAGCGATCTCCGGCCTATCGGCCAGAGATCGATGGCCTCCGGGCTGTGGCGGTGGTTGCTGTGCTGATCAACCATCTGAATGAGCGCTTGTTGCCCGGTGGATTCCTAGGAGTTGATATCTTTTTTGTGATTTCCGGCTATGTGGTCACATCCTCGCTGATGACCCGTGAGGATGGCAGCCGCTGGCAGTTTCTGGCCCGCTTCTATGGCCGCCGGGTGCGACGTCTACTGCCGGCCCTAGTGGTCAACATCGTGGTTGTTTCCATTCTTTTTTCCCTGTTTGCTTCGCCGCTCGATGATTTTTATGCGCCAATTATGCGGACCGGAACGGCGGCGATCTTCGGCGTCTCGAATTTGTATCTGATGAAGCAGGGAACTGGCTACTTCGCTGGTGATAATCATTTTAACATTTTTATGCACACCTGGTCCCTCGGTGTGGAGGAACAGTTCTATTTGGTCTGGCCGGCAATCCTGCTGCTTTGTGGGCTGGGTGTGGCCGGGGCTGCTGGAGGTCTGCGCCGGCTGAAGATCGTCAGCCTGCTGTTGGTGGCGGTCTCCCTGGCGCTGTTCGTGGGGTTGAGCCTCAAGGGGCAGTCCGAGCGGGCCTTCTTCCTCACCCCTGCCCGTTTCTGGGAGCTGGCGGCGGGCTGCGGGGCTTATCTCCTCCACCGTGGCGGCGGCAGCGCCAGGGATCTGAGCCGCAAGTTGGCTTTCCCCGGGCTGCGGGGCCCCCTGAGCCTGGTACTGCTTTTGGTCATGGTGGGGCTGCTGTTGCTGCCGGAGTCGTGGCGCTTGGCCACCACCGTGGCAGTGGCGGCGATCACGGCCCTTCTGCTCATCCTGGTGCAGCCCACCAGCGGCGTCGGGCGGCTCCTCTGCCACCCCGTCAGCCTGACGCTGGGGGCGGTGTCCTACTCGCTCTACCTCTGGCACTGGCCTGTGATCGTGCTGGCCCGCTGGACCATCGGCCTGACGGCCCTCACCCTGCTGCCGGTGCTGGCGCTGATCGCGCTGTGCACCATCCTTTCCTATCGCCTGGAAGGGCTCTTCCGCTACGGCCAACCCACCGGCCTCGCTCACCCCTGGGTGCTCTATTCGGCCATGACCGTGCTGGCCAGTGTCGTGAGTCTCGGGCTGCAGGGTCCCCTGATGGGACGGCTCTTCGCCGGCCAGAGGAGCCATGCGGTCGGCGGTTCGCTGAACATGAAGCGCATCGATGGCACCACCGTGGACACGGTGCACTGCTTTCAAGAGCCCACCGACCCGATTCCCAAGGAGGATGTCTTGCGGGCCTGTCGTGCGGATGCTTCCCCCGGCCGGCCCACCCTCTATTTCGTCGGCGACAGCCACACCCACATGCTCATTCCGCTGGGTGGAAAGCTGTTGGCCAGCGGCGGCTACAACGTGGCCTTCCTCGCCCGAGGCGGCTGCCCGGTTCCCGCTTTCTCCCGCTGGGAGGACGGCGCAGCCATCCCAGGGCGCTACCGCCTCTGCAAGCCCTCCACCGACCAGCTGGAGCAGATGCTTCTCGACCGCCTCCGCCCGGAGGACAGGATCGTGCTGGTGTCCAACCTGGCGGGCTACCTCTCGAGCCTCCAGGGACCTGCCCGGGAGAGGGCCGAGGCCTCCTATGCCACCGCCATCCGCCGTCTTGGCGCCGCCGTGGTCAGCCGGGGAGCGCGGATGGTGATTTTCGCGCCCCTGCCCACCGTTCCGCAGACCAAGCTCAGCGGGCCGCTCACCCTCTGCCAGCCGGAATGGTTCCGTCCCTCCTGGTCCCAGGCTCCGCAGTGCCGTCCGGTCCAGCAGCCCCGGGCCGACCAGATCGCCGCCACCGCTCAAGTGAGGTCGTTCCTCCAGCGGCTGGTCACGCAGGTGCCGGGCACTGACCTGTTTGATCCCTTCGACAGCGTCTGTCCCCCAGCCGCCGGCCCGTGCTCCTCCCACCTGGGCAGCACCCTCCTCTTCAGCGATAGCAATCACCTCACCAATGCCGGCACCTGGCTGCTCTATCCGAGGTTCCGCGACTTCCTTGCGTCCTCGTCACCTGCGAGCTGATCGCTGCCCAACTCCTGTTCGATCAGGGCATCGAGGGTCACGGCGGTCCGGACCAGGCCCTGGAAACGGCGCACCACCCGCCGATTGCGCTCCAGCCAGCTGCCCGGGTCCCCTCCTACCCCGAGGGACCCTCCTCTCGGCACGGCATTGTCGTCGTCCAGCAGTTCAAGTTCGGCCTGCCGAGCTAGCAGGGCCAGCACCAGGGCGTGGATCCGCTGGCGACGATCGGTCATGGGGTAGGGGAGATGGGCTGGCGATCTGCCGGGAGCATCATGGCTAGCAGAGGTGATGGCGCAGGTCTGGAGGGATCGCTGCTGGAGGTGCTGGGCACCGATGCCGCCGGGGTGGATGGACTCTCCCGCCAATGGCAGGAGGCGATCCTGCTGGCCGATCTGGTTGTGGCCCCGCGGCGGCTGCTGGTCGATCTCCCACGGTCGAATCGCCATCCCCAGCGCCCCGAGCGGCTTGCCAGTGACCGGCCCCTCGAGGTGATGCCTCAGGTACTGGCGGCCCTGGACGGCGGGCGGCGGGTGCTTTGGCTGGCCAGCGGTGATCCGCTCTGGTTCGGCATTGGCCGGCTGCTGCTGCAGCATCTTCCCGCCGAGCGGATCCGTTTTCACCCGGCTCCCAGCTCTCTGCAGCTGGCCTTCGCCCGGCTCGGCCGCCCCTGGCAGGACGCCAGCTGGGTCAGCCTGCACGGTCGTGATCCAGAGGCGCTGGCGGCCCGGCTGCAGCAACGCCCCCCCGCCCTGGTGGTGCTCACGGACCCGGCTCGCGGGGGGGCCGAGGAGGTGCGCCGCATCCTGCGGGCCTCAGGGCTGGAGGAGTCCTACGGGGTGTGGCTGGCCGAACGGCTGGGCCATCCCGCCGAGCGCCTGCTGTCGCTGGCGGCCAGCGATCCGCTGCCGGAGGATCTCGATCCGCTCCACCTCGTGGTGCTCCTGGCCGTCGAGCCGCCCGCCCCGGATCCGGCCAGCCTGCCCCTGTTCGGCATCGACGATGGCCTCTGGTTGCAGCACCACGACCAACCAGGGCTGATGACCAAACGGGAGGTGCGGATCCAGCTCCTCGCCGATCTCGATCTTCCCGCTGAGGGGGTGCTCTGGGACATCGGGGCCGGGGTGGGCACGGTGGGGCTGGAGGCCCTGCGGCTGCGGCCGGGTCTGCGCCTCTGGTCGGTCGAGCGTCGGGCCGGGGCCGCGGCCCTGCTGGCGGCCAATGCGGAACGGCTGGCGGTGGCGCCCGCCGGCCTGGTGGAGGGTGTTGCCCCCGCGATTCTGGAACAACTCCCGGATCCGGATCGGGTGCTGATCGGCGGCGGTGGCCGGGACCGTCGCGCCGTGTTGGAGGCGGTGCTGCAGCGGCTCCGACCGGCCGGGGTGGTGGTGGTGCCCCTGGCCACCCTCGAAGCATTGGCCGAGCTGCGGCCGTTGCTCGAGACCGCAGGACTCCAGGTGGCGATCCGGCAGCTGCAGGTGTGGCGCGGGGCCCCCCTGGGGGATGGCACCCGCTTGGCCCCTCTCAATCCGGTGCTGGTGCTGTCGGGCCGAAGGACCTGAGCAGTTCCACCCGCAGGGGGGAACCCACCCTCAGGCCGAGTTGGCTGGACTGGCCGGCCGCCAGTTCGAGCACCCCATCCACCGGCTCATCCGGCCCGTAGCTGGGGCAAGGCAGCCGCATGCACGGGGCTGCGGCGGGCTCGATGGCGATCACGCGACCGTTGCGCACGAACACCATGTCGAGGGGTTCGGGGGTGCGGTGCATCCAGAAGCGGGCCACCTGGGCGGGGCGGTAGGGGAACCACATGCCTCGACCTGCCGGCAGCGGCGGCCGAAGTTGCAGGCCCAGGCTGTACTGGTGCCAGGTGCGGGGCACCTCCAGCGCCACGCAGCCAGGCTTGACGGTGGGGTGGGCGTCCGGGCCCGCCGTGGCTGTGGTGCGCCGCGGTCCCTGTGGGAGGGAAGCAACCGGCGGGTCGCCGGCAGGACACCAGCGGGCCTCAATGGGCAGGTGCTGGGGCGGAGCGCTGGGTTGATCCCCTCGGGCGGCCAGACCCGGAACCAGCAGACCCGGAACCAGTAGGGCCGGAATCACCCGTACCGCGTCGATCGAACCCCTCCCAAAGGGCCGGGGGGCTTCACGGACCGTGGATCCGATAGGGGTGCTCAGCATCGGGCTTGGCATGGGGATCACGGCGTTGCTCGGGGGGATGGGATGGAGGCGCACCGGCTTTCCCTTTTCGAGTACTTCAGGGCCCAACCTCACTCTTCATGGCAGTAGCCCAGCTTCCCGCTCCGGCAGCCTCTCCCCCAGGCAGTAGCCCTGGCCCCGCACCGTGTGGATCAGGCGCCGTTCGCCGCCTTCCTCAAGCTTCTGGCGCAGATAACGCACGTAGACCTCGATCACGTTGCTGGCGGCGGCCGTTTCCCCCTGCCAGACCTCCTTCAGGATCCGCTCGCGGCTCACCACCCGTCCCCGTTCCCTCAACAGGAGGAGCAGCAGGTCGAACTCCCGGGTGGTGAGGGCCACAGTCCGGTTTCCCCGCTGAACCAGCCGCGAGGCGGGAGTCACCACTAGGTCGCCCCACTGGAGCCGCTCGGTGATCGGTTCCGCCACGGGGCCGGGGCCGCGGCTCAGACCCAGGTGCAGCCTCAGCCGGGTGAGCAGGTCACTGGCTCCTACGGAGGTGAGCCAGTAGTCGTCGGCGCCGCTGGCCAGGCAGCGGATCCTTCCCTCCACGCTGTCGCTGGCGATGCCCAGCAGCAGAGGCACCCCGGAGAAGCGTTGGCGCAGCCGGGCGATCTCCCCTTCCTGATCAGGGGCCACGATCACCGCCTGGGGCTGGGGGCAGGCGCCCGATTCCTCGGGCTCCAGCGCCATCGGCCGATGGCCGGAAAGTTCGAGACGGGGTGCTAAGGCTTCGGCTTGGCCGCCGACCAGCAGCACAATCGACCCGACCTCCGGCCTGGCGTGCCGTCCCCATTCCGGAGCATTGGCCGCCGTCATGACGGCTCCTGGCCATTGCCCGGCTTGGCCACATGGGGCAGCCCCCAGCCCAACTTGTTGCGCAGCACCTGGAAGAATTCGTGGTCGGCCAGCCGCACGAAGCGCACCGGGTGTTCGCTGCGCCGCACCAGCACGCGGTCCTCGGGCCACACGTAGCAGCCGGCGCTGCCATCCACCACCATCATCAGCCGCTCGGGCGTGGCCGGAAACACCGTGACCGGCTCCCGGTCGCTGAACACCAGGGCCCGCGAGGCCAGGGAGTGGGCCGCGATCGGCGTGAGTTGCAGCACCGGGCAGTCGGGCGTGATCACCGGACCGCCGGCGCTGAGGGCATAGGCCGTGGAGCCAGTCGGGCTGGAGAGGATCACCCCGTCGGCGGCGATGTCCACCGGGGCATGGCGGCCGATCGCGATCTCGAAGTGGCACATGCTGGTGAGCGGCTCGCGGTGGAGGGCCATCTCGTTGAGGCAGAGCACCTCCCAGCGACGCTGCTCGCCCCGCATCACGCTCACCACCAGCATCGAGCGTTCCTCCACGGTCCATTCGCCGGCGATCACCTGGTCGAGCACACCCTCCAGGTCCTTGAGGTAGGCCTCCGCCAGGAAGCCCAGGTGGCCCGTGTTGATCGTGAGGATCGGCACGCCGATCGGTGCGGTCTGGCGGGCGGCCGAGAGCACGGTTCCGTCGCCTCCCAGCACCAGAGCCAAGGGCATGGAGGCATCGAAGCTGGCCGGCACGCAAGCGGTGTAGCCCTTGGCGCGCAGGTGCTGATCGGGATTGGCGAAGCCCACCACACCGCCAGCACTGCTCACACGCACCACCTCCATGCCGGCTGCCTCGAGCCGAGCTTCGATGGTGGCGGCGGTGGCCAGGGCCAGGGCCTTGCCGTCGTTGACGATCAGGCCGATCCGGGACAGAGGTGGTGGAGCGAGTCGTGGAAGTCTAGGGAAGCAGGGGATGGCAGCACCCGCCCCGCGCCAACTCTGAAATTGATCGGCTCCATCCATTCCGTTTGCCAAGAGATGTTTTGAATCCACTGGAGTCCTGGGATCGCCATGGCATCAGAACCCAGCTTGAACTAGAGCTTGTGATCGTTGTGTTCAGAGGTTGGATGTTGAATGCATGGCGTCGACGCATCCCTGGATCGGGCTGGTTGTGACAGCTGGTAATGGCAATTGCCGGCTATTTGTTGGCCAATCAATTGACTCCCTTGATTGTTTCGCGATTTCGTTTTGATGATTAATTTTTTGTGTCCTTATTCGACTTCGCCGCTATTGCGTATCGATTGGGCTGGGGCGTTGCAGCCATCTGCCTATGGGGTCCGCTTGCTTAGAACTGCTCGAGAAAGCGGAGGTCGCTGGTGTACAGCCGGCGAATGTCATCGATGCCGTGGCGCACCATGCAGAAGCGCTCCACCCCTAGCCCCGCCGCGAAGCCGCTCCAGCGCTCCGGATCGATGCCCAGTCCCTCGAGCACGGCTGGATCCACCATTCCGCAGCCCATCACCTCCAACCAGCGACCCCGCCACTGCACATCCACCTCGGCGGAGGGTTCGGTGAAGGGGAAGTAGCTGGCGCGGAAGCGCACCGGCAGGTCCCCGAAGAAACGCTGCAGGAAGGTGGTCACCGTGCCGCGCAGGTGGCTGAAGTCGAGTCCCTCATCGAGGGCGAGTACCTCCACCTGGTGGAACACCGGCGAGTGGGTGGCGTCCACCGCGTCGCGGCGGTACACCCGCCCGGGGGCCACGATGCGCACCGGCGGCGGATTGGCCTCCAGATGGCGGATCTGAACCGGCGAGGTGTGGGTCCGCAGCAGGCGCTCACCACCATCGGCTCCGGGCGCCAGATAGAAGGTGTCCTGCATGTCCCGGGCCGGGTGGTGGGGAGGGATGTTCAGGGCGGTGAAGTTGTAGTGGTCGCTTTCCACCTCCGGCCCTTCGGACACCCGGTAGCCCAGGCCCGCGAAGATGTCGAGGATCTCCTCCACCGTGGCCTGTAGGGGATGGCGGTGGCCCGGCGGCACATAGCGGCAGGGGGCCGTCACATCGAGCGTCTCGCGGGCGATGCGATCCGCCAGGGCCGAGGACTGGAGCTGGTGGAGCCGCTCCCCCAGCAGGCTCTGCACCTGCTCCTTGAGCACATTCGCCCGCTGTCCCACCTGGGGGCGCTCCTCGCCCGGAAGGCGCCCCATCGCCCCGAGAACCCCGGAGAGGCGCCCCTTCTTGCCCAGTAGATCCACCCGCAGCTGCTCCAGCTCGGCCGGGTCGGCAGCGGCACCGATCGCGGCGGCCGCCTCCGCTTCAAGGGCCTGGAGCTGGTCGGTGAGCTGCTGGAGGGTGATCGTGGCGCTCACGGCGGCGGTGACTGCGGAAGGGGGAAGCGCGACTGTAGGCAGTGCCGCTCCGGAGGCAGTGACGCTCCGGTGGTCGCCGCCGGGTCCCCCGGTGTCCTCTTCAGCGGGCGCGCACGCGTGGGACCATCGCGGTTGGAACCACCGGGAGGTGGCCATGCGGGCAGCGCGGCCCCCGGAGGGTGCGGCCTTCGCTGCGCAAGAGGCCGGGAACTGGCCAGCACGAGGCCAGGAAGGGCAGGAACCAGGAGGCAATCTTTGGCGCAGGCCCTGGATGCGCTTCGTCCTAGGGGTTCGGGCCGGCTGCAGCCCACGGCACCCCGGTGTTCGAAGGCTCCATGGCAGCCTGATCGCCAGAGCCCCCCCCGCCATGGCCCCCCTTCGGATCCTGATCTGCAACGACGACGGGGTCTTCGCCGCCGGTATCCAGGCCCTGGGCGCCGAGGCCGCCGCTCGGGGTCATCAGGTCACCGTGGTGTGTCCCGACCAGGAACGCTCTGCCACGGGCCATGGCCTCACCCTCCAGACCCCCCTGAGGGCCGAGCGGGCCGACCAGCTCTTCGCCCCGGGCGTGACGGCCTGGGCCTGCAGCGGCACCCCCTCCGACTGTGTGAAGCTCGGCCTGTTCCGGCTGCTGGAGGAGCCCCCCCAGCTGGTGCTCTCGGGCATCAACCACGGTCCGAATCTGGGTACGGACGTGCTGTATTCCGGCACCGTGAGTGCCGCGATGGAGGGCACGATCGAGGGCTATCCCGCCCTGGCGGTGAGCTCTGCCGACTTCAAGTGGCGCCAGTTCGGCCCCGCCGCTCGTCTCGCCCTGGATGTGGCCGAAGGAATGGTGGCGGCCGGCTGGCGCGAGGGCATGCTGCTCAACCTGAACGTGCCGCCCCTGCCGTCCGAGGCTATCGGCCCCCTGCGCTGGTGCCGCACCGCCGTTCGCCGCTACACCGATCAGTTCGACCGGCGCGAGGATCCCCGTGGCCGCACCTATTACTGGTTGGCCGGCGAGGTGGTGGACGACCTGGATGCCGCCGTGGCGGGCCCCGCCGACTGGCCCACCGATGTGGCCTGGATCGCTGCGGGGGGAGCCTCGCTCACGCCGTTGCAGCCCGAATTGTTCTGGAGGGGTGCCGCGGACAACCTGCCCAATCCGGCGGCTCTCACCGCTGGCCCGGGGCCCGCGTGATCGTCCCAGGGCTGCCATTCGCCCTCAACGGGAGCCACGCCCTTCTGGATTGCCACGCCGCTCCACTCTGCCGATCCTGGCCCTCGCCTCGTTCATCGGACCATCGGCCGGTGGCCCAGCCCAGGAGCCCCCTCAACCCCTGCGGTGGACCCGCTGCAGCATCCACAGGGTGAACATCAGGCCGATCAGATGGGCGAAGAGCACCTGGGTGTTGCTCAGCACCGAGAGCATCTCGATCGAGGTGATCGGGAAGGTGCTGATCGGTCCCTGACTTCCCTGATAGGCCATGGGGCCGAACAGCCCCGGAGCCTGCATCGAGGCCTGCAGGAAAAGGCTCCCGGCCAGGGCCTGGTAGCCCACGGCGGCGATCGTGAGGCCGGCCAGATCCACCAGCAGCCCGCGCTTGATCAGGCGGCTGGTTTCGCCGCGGCTGGGGCGCACCGGACTGGCCAGGGCCCGGCCGCAGCGGATCACCAGCCAGCACTGCCAGAGGCTCCAGGCGAGCAGCAGGAAGGAGAGCGTGGTGAAGGAGAGTCCAGGGCCCAAGCCCACGGCCCGCTGGGCATTGGAGGCCACTCGGGCACCGATGCTGTTGAACAGCAGCACCCCCACCACCACCACCGCCAGGGCCAGCTGGGTCCAGAAGCGCACCCAGCCCACATTGCGGAGGGCGCCGGAGATGCGCTGCAGATCCACTGGATCGGCCATGGGTCGTGCTGCTCGCAGAGGTTCCAAACTTGCCATGGGAGGATCCCAACGGCGAGCGCCTGGCCTGAAATCCCCTGTCGATTCCGCTGCACACCCCGGACCAGGCCCTGCGCCCCACCGTCATCGCCCTGGGAAGTTTCGATGGTCTGCATCGGGGGCATCGCCGGGTGATTGGCGCGGTCACCGAGGCCGACCCGGTTGGAGCGGTGCCGACCGTGGTGAGCTTTTGGCCCCATCCGCGCGAGCTGTTGCACGGCGAGGCGAGGCTACGCCTGGATCTGCCGGAGGAAAAGCTGCAGCTGCTGGAACCCCTCGGCATCCGCCAGCTGGTGCTCGTGCCTTTTACCCATGAGCTCGCCGCCCTCACGCCCCAGGCCTTCGTGGAGCAGGTGCTGCTTGGCCAGTTGCAGGCCCGTCAGGTGGCGGTGGGCGAAAACTTCCGGTTCGGCGCTGGTCGCAGTGGCGGTGCCGCCGATCTGGTCCGGCTTGGCGCCGCCTGCGGCATCGCCGTCAGCGTGCTGCCCATGCTCTGGGATGGGCCCGAGCGGGTCAGCAGCAGTCGGATCCGCCGGGCCCTGGCCAACGGGGAGATCGCCGAAGCCAACCGCCTGCTGGAGCGCCCCTACCGCTTCTGGGGTCGGGTGGGCAGCGGCCGGGGCCTGGGGCGCCAGCTGGGTTGGCCCACGGCCAACCTGCAGGTGGATAGCCACAAGTTTCTGCCCCTGGAGGGGGTGTATGCCGCCACCGCTTGGCTGGTGGAGCCGTCCATGGCTCCTGGAGCGCAGGCGGCTGAGCCCATGGCGGCGGTGATGAATCTGGGCCCCCAACCCACGGTGGATCCTCAGGCTCCATCGGCGGTGGAGGTGCATCTTCTCGACCGTCAGCTGGAGCTGGCGGGGTGCCAACTGGTGGTGGAGCCGCTGCGGCTGCTTCGGCGTCAGCAACGCTTCCCCAGTCTGGAGGCGCTCACCGCCCAGATTGCTTGGGATGCTGGCCAGGCCAAGGAAGTTTGGGGAACTCTGTTAATATAAAACAACATACAGATGTCTTCTTCGGACTCCCGGAAAACTTCGATGAAGACCACCCACGCTGAAGCCCTGCCCCACCGGTTTCGATGGGCAATGGTCCTGATTCCCTTGATGGGGGTAGTGATCATGGGCCTTGCGGCATCGCAGATCACCGGGGCCAGGATTCACAAGGACGGCCAAGAAAATCTCATGCTTTCCCGAAACATTGCCCGTTCTGGCATTTTTTCTCTTGATCACCAAACGCCACTGAAACCGACCAATCAGCGAGAACCTCTGCCCCCCTTGGTTGTCGCTGCCCATCTTCAAGGTCTTGATCGGGTAGCTCCTGAGATCACCAAAGGGGAGCTTGGTCAAGGGAAGGCCGCTTATTGGCTCAAAGTCAGCAATCTCTATTGGGTTGCCCTCGGCGTGCTGGGCACAGTGCTTCTGGCCCAATCTCTGACACGATCCCTTCCCTTGATCCTGCTGATGATGGGGCTGGTGGGGTATCTCTTTCTGGCTCTTCCTCAGGTGGTCGACAGCCTCTACACCGAGCTCCAGGCTGGTGTCTTGTTGATTTGGTCGACCTGGCTGCTACTGATGGCCTGGAGCCGGCCAGGCCGCCGTTGGCCGCTGCTGCTGGGGGTAAGTCTGGGGCTGTTGACCCTGGTGAAAGGTGTATTCCTTTATGTCTTTCCGGTCCTGATGGCGGCGGAATTTGTTGGAGTAATTCTGGGTTATTCCAATCGTCTTCGTCTTCTTCAAAGACCCTTCTTGCTCCTGCTCGGTATGCTTATCCCCTTGGCGCCATGGTTGCTGCGCAACTGGTTGGTGTTGGGGCAAGCCCAGTTCACCCAGCGTGGTGGTCACGTGTTACTCACTCGGGCAGTCAAGAATCGAATGAGTCAAGCTGAGCTGCCAGGATCCCTATATTTCTGGGGTCCATCTTTATATCAGAAAACCTCATCTTTGTTGGGCTTGGGTGCGACCCGTGTTGATTTTCAGTCCGGGGGTCGGTTTCAACACCTCAATCGCGAAGCGTCTGCCGACTTTTATCAGGCGGATGTGCGGGCGCAGCAAGAGGGGCGCCCTGAGGCAGCCGTTAGTTATTACCACAAAGCTGCCGCCCAGTTGGAGCGTTACCGTTTTGAGGCGATCGCCGCCGGCCATCCCAAGCCTGATGCAGCAGCCGATCGCGGTGCCCGCCGCCAAGCAGTGATGATGATCCAGGAGCAGCCCATTCGGCATCTCTGGATGAGTGGAGTGTTTGCCTGGAGAGGGATCTGGAGCCAGCCCAACCAGGGAGTTCATTTCAAGTCGAATGGTCTCTACGTGATGATCAAGGATGCGATAGCTGGGCTGTCCTATGCGGCATTAATGCTGCTGTTCGTGCTTGGCCTGCTGCGCCGCCATTTGCCACTGATTGCCCTGACGTTACTGCCGGTATTGGCTGATCTCTTGGCCGCTAACCGTACTTTACTTGAGGACTTGCGGTTCAAGGTGAACCAGCTTTACCGTAATTCTGGACATCATTGAATCGAAAATTCCATGCTGCATTGGTTGGGATTTGAGCCCATGCTAATTTGAGCCCCGATTCATGATTACTGGGTGTGTAAAAGATTGCCGTTTTCCCGGTATCGTGCCCACTCCCCCGCCGCGCCCTTCTACTTTCGGAGCTGCCCATGTCATTGCAATTATCCAAGGGCCAGCAGGATGCTGGCATCGTTGTCGGGAACACCTTCGACAAATACACCAGTGGCAATCCCATCGTCCGTCGCATCATGGGAGGCTTCCACAGCTGCCTTGACGAGTTGGTCATGGAGGCGGCTCCCCGTACGATTCATGAGGTCGGCTGTGGCGAAGGATACTGAACCCTTCGTTGGCATCGCCAGGGCTATCAATCCCGAGGCTGTGATTTTTCCGAGACCGTGATTGATCTGGCCCGGGCGAATGCCGTAGCAGATGGCATCCCGACCGATCTGTTTAGGCAACGCAGCATTTATGATCTAAAGCCCAACGAGGATGGGGCTGATTTGATTGTTTGTTGCGAGGTGCTCGAGCATCTAGAGGACCCCCAGCTAGGACTGGCTGCCTTGCGCTCAGTGGTGACGGATCATCTGATCATTAGTGTGCCCCGTGAGCCACTCTGGCGGATGCTCAATCTTTGCCGCGGCCAATACATTTCCCAATTCGGCAACACGCCAGGCCATCTGCAGCACTGGTCCAGGCGAGGCTTCGTGAAGTTGCTGTCGCCGTCCTTTGAGGTGCTGGCGGTGCGCTCACCACTGCCCTGGACCATGGCCCTTTGTCGGTTCAAGTCCTGAGTGCGGCGATGTTTCCTTCCGCGGCCAAGCGGGTAGCCCACCTGGTCGGCAGCGGGCTTGCCATTTCCGGCCTGGTGTTCTTGGCGGGTCGACTGCGCCAGGCGGGCCAAGGGGTTGATCTGCGCCAGCTTGGTCCCACCCAGTGGCTTCTGTTGCTGGGTCTGACCGTTTTGTACGGCTTGGCCAATCGCTTGTTGGCCCAGGCCTGGTTCCTGATCCTGCGGAGCCTGCGGGCAGAGATCGGTGCCGGTTTGGCTACACGCCTGTATGCCCGCTCTCAGATCGGCAAATATCTACCGGGAAACATCTTTCAGTTTGCCGGTCGTCAGGCGCTAGGGATGGCAGCAGGAGTGCCCGGCGGCATCCTGCTGCGCTCCACAGGCCTTGAACTGGGGTTGATCATCGCTGCCGGGGCGGGAGGGGCACTGCTGTTGCCTGCCTATCAGGGCCTGGCGAGCTATGGACCCCGGGTGGCCCTGGCCCTGAGCCTCTTTGGCTATGGCTTGGTGCTGTATCTGATCTCATGGAGCCTCGGGAAAACCATGGGGCCTCAGGTGCGTCAGGCGTGGCTACTGCAGAGCGTCTTTCTGCTGGCCTCCGGAACAATTTTTCTGGGATTGTTGTTGGCTCTCCTAGCCGTTGACCCGATGCCCGTCGGGCTTTCCCCCTGGCTCTGGCCCGGCGTGGTTGGTGCCTTTGTGCTGGCCTGGTTGCTGGGTCTGATCACCCCAGGGGCACCGGCGGGGGTAGGGGTGAGGGAGTTGGTGCTGCTGGGCCTGCTCTCGCCCTTCGTACCACAGAGCACGATTTTGTTGGCCACCGTGTTAGGCCGGCTGGTGACCATAGGCGGAGATATGTTGTTTTTTGGTTGGGGGTGTCTGGCTTGGGCTGGATCACCTTCCCAATCTGCACATCTCAAGGGTTAAGTTCGTTGATAGGCGTTGGCAAGGCCCCAGGCGATAAACAGGCTGATGCTGCCTATCAGCAGGATGCCAGCTATCAGGACCTCCATCGCTTGGTCGCCGGGTCTGAGATCAGGAACGCTTGGACTTTTCTGCCCCGTGGTGGCCGTCGGGGTTGCGTCCGGGTTTGCCATGGGCTTTGGGCCTGCCGTTTCCTCTGAGGCCATTTCATCTATCGCTTACTGTTACACGTTAAACCTGTTGTCCCCGTTGTTTGCGTCACCGCCGTGATTGATGCCGGCCTGTTCACCCATCAAGCCCGGCAGACGGCGTCCATCGACCGGCTGATTGACGCCAATCTCGATCGGGCCCGGGAGGGCCTGCGGGTGCTTGAGGACTGGGGTCGTTTCGTCCTGGAGCGCCCCGATCTTGTGGCCCGCTCGAAGGACCTGCGCCAGCGCCTCGGCCGACTCCATCAGCCCCGCTACAAGTTGGCCCGCCATGCAGCCACCGACCCCGCCACCGGCCTGGCCCATCCGGCCCAGCTGGAGCGAGGGACAGGCGCTGAGGTGGTGGCGGCCAATGCGGGCAGGGTTCAGGAGGCGTTGCGGGTGCTGGAGGAATTCGGCCGACGGGACGATCCACTTCTGGCCCAGGAGGCGGCGGCGATTCGCTATCTCACCTACGACCTGGAGGTGGATCTGTTGCGGGCCCAGCCGGGCGACGAAGATCGCCGGCAGCGCTTGACCCAATGCCATCTCTATCTCGTTACTAGCCCTTCCCCTCGCCTGGAGGACCAGGTCAGGTCGGCTTTGGAGGCCGGGGTGCGGCTGGTGCAATACCGCGCCAAGGACAGCGACGCCGCTTCGGCTCGCCTCAATGATCGTCAGCGACTGGCTCAGGCCCGGGCCCTGCGCGAGCTCTGCACCGCCCACGGTGCCCTGTTCATCGTCAATGACCGCATCGACCTGGCCCTGGCGGTGGATGCCGATGGGGTGCACCTCGGCCAGGACGACCTTCCCCCGGCCGTGGCCCGCCAGCTGCTGGGCCAAGGCCGCTTGCTGGGCCTCAGTACCCATGCCATTGAGCAGCTCCGCCAGGCGGTAAGGGATGGCTGCGACTACGTGGGCGTGGGGCCGGTTAACGCCACCCCCACCAAACCGGGCCGGGAGCCGGTCGGCCTGGCGTATGTCGCTCAGGCTGCGGCTGAGTGCCCAATTCCCTGCTTTGCAATCGGCGGCATCGACCTGAACAACCTGGCTGCCGTGGTTGCCGCCGGCGCTCGCCGGGTCGCGGTGGTGCGGGCGATCACGGCAGCTCCAGACCCTCGGGCGGCCTGCGCTGCCCTGTTGGAGGCCCTGGCGAGGATTGATGGCTGAGCTGATCGTGTTGCGGGTCAACGGCGAGGAGCGAACGGCCCCAGGAGGCTTGACCCTCGATCAAGTGCTGGAGGCCCTCGGCTACCAGCCCCGGCTGGTGGTGGTGGAGTTCAACGGATCCATTTTGTCCCGCCAGAACTGGCCTTCCCAGCCGGTGGTGGAATCCGATGTGCTGGAGGTGGTCACCATTGTGGGGGGTGGTTCCTAGATTCCGTTCATCCCTCGGCGCCATCCATGGCTCCTCGACAGTTACCCCCGTTCCTGCGTCCCGTGCTGCGACGCCTGACCGGTTTCGTGCTTATCCCGGTTTTGATGGCCGCCCTGCTTGCCGCCGCACCAACCCCAGCCCAGGCCGCCAGTGGGGGCCGCATCGGTGGCGGTAGTTTCCGTTCGGCTCCTTCCGCGCCCCGTAATTACGGCGGTGGCGGCTCCTATCGCGGTGGTAATCGCGGCGGCTACTACGGCGGTGGTGGTGGTTATTACGGTGGCGGCGGCTACTACGGCGGTGGTGGCTACTACGGCGGCGGCGGCTTTGGTGTGCCGTTCGTGGTGCCGATCTTCGGATTCGGAGGTGGTCTGCTCGGCCTGCTGGTGCTGATGGCCGTTGTGGGTGCCCTGCTCAATGGATTGCGCAACGCCGGTGGCAGCCTTTCCGGTTCCGATGCCGCCGGCAGCCTCGCCGGTTCCGTGGATGGCCCCGTGGCGATCGCCGAGGTTCAGGTGGGTCTGCTGGCCTCCGCCCGCGAACTCCAGGCCGATTTGCGTCGCATGGCCGCCACGGCCGACACCACCACCACGGCGGGTCTGCAGCGGGTCCTGCAGGAGACCAGCCTCTCCCTGTTGCGCAACCCAGAGCTCTGGGTTTACGCCAACGGCGAGGTTGGTCAGGTGCCCTTCGCTAGTGCTGAGTCCACCTTCAACCGCCTTGCCGTGCGGGAGCGCAGCAAGCTCGAGCGGGAGATCACCACCAATGTGGCCGGAGCGCGCAGCGCCGGGTCCTCCGTGGTGGCTGCCGGCAGCAGCGACGCCGCGAGTGATTACATCGCGGTCACGCTGTTGATCGCCAGTCGTCGAGCCCTCGACCTCAAGGGCACGGATACGGCTGAAGCGCTTCGCGAAACCCTCCAGCGTCTTGCCTCGGTGGGTGTCGAGGATCTCCTCGCCCTCGAGGTGATCTGGCAGCCCGAGGGGGTGGGCGAGGTGCTCACCGCCGACCAGTTGCTGGGGGCCTACCCCGAACTCCAGCATCTCTGAATCGCGCTGGCCGTCCCCGGGCAGCCCACTCCCACCCGCAGGTTTCCTTGTGAGCCCTGCGGGAGGTATTCAGCTCGTGGTACCCCTATCCACTCCTTGCGTCTTTGGGTGTGCAGCATTCTCGAGATCGATCAGGAGCCTGGATCAGTCCTGCACAGGCCCCATGGCTGAGGACCCGAGGATGCGCAGGGCCGCCATCGCGGCTCCGTAGCCGTTGTCGATGTTCACCACGGTGAGTCCCGGCGCGCAGCTCGCGAGCATCCCCTGCAGGGCCGCCTGTCCACCGGCGCTTACCCCGTAGCCCACCGAAACCGGCACCCCGATCACCGGTTGGGGCAACAGGCCGGCCAGCACGGTGGGCAGGGCGCCCTCCATACCGGCACAGGCAATGAGCAGCGGAGCCCGCCTGATGCGATCCAGCTGGCCGAGCAGGCGATGCAGCCCTGCCACGCCCACATCCAGCACCAGATCGCTGGCGATCCCGTGGCAGGCCAGGGCCAGGCTGGCTTCGCTCGCCACGATCAGGTCGCTGCTACCCCCGGCCACGATCGCCACCGCTGCCCGTTCGGGATCAGCCTGGGGCAATGGAGCTGAGCAGATGCAGCGGCCGTCCGGGTGATACCTCCAGGTCGTGGGGTCATGCCCCCTGGCTGCCAGGCCCGTGAGTACCGCCTCGGCCTTGGAGTGAACCACCCGGGTCACCAGACCGACCTGGCCGGCTTGGTGCAAACCCTCCAGGGCCGCCGCGATCTGCCCGGCACTCTTGTGTTCGCCCCAGATCGCCTCCACCATTCCCAGGCGGCTGCGGCGTTCTAAGTCGAGGCGGAGGTCGAGGCGGGGCTTGGTGGGTTCCGGGGGTGGGGTCATGGCCGCTGCAACAGGGCTACCGCATGGCAGGCGATGCCCTCTTCCCGCCCGGTGGCATCGAGACGTTCATTGGTGGTGGCCTTCACCCCCACCCGATCGGGCTCCACCCCAAGACGGCTGGCGATGGCCGCCTGCATCGCCGCGATGTGGGGCCGAAGTTTTGGCTGCTCCGCCACCACCACCGCATCCACATTCACCACATCCCAGCCCCGCTCCCGGATCAGGCCCATCACCCGCTCCAGCAGCTCCAGGCTGTCGGCCCCTTTCCAGCGGGGATCGTCCGGGGGGAAGTAGCGGCCGATGTCGCCGAGGCCCAGGGCCCCCAGCAGGGCATCCATCAGGGCGTGCACCAGCACGTCGGCATCGCTGTGGCCATCGAGGCCCAGCCCGGCCGGATGCTCCAGCCGCTGCCCCCCAAGGATCAGGGGCCGACCGCTCACCAGGCGATGAATGTCATAGCCGTTGCCGATCCGCAGCTGCATGCTGTCCTCGCGTTGGGCCTCCGATGCTGGTTCAGTCTTCCAGCCTGGGCGCTCCGCTTCCTGCGGTCGGCTGCTAGCTGCGGCCGCGGATCCCTGCTCCTGAATCCAGCGGGCATGGAGATCGGGCCGCCGCTGGCGGGTGCGCTCCTGCTGCTGCTCGAATCGCCAGCGGGCGATCGCCCTGTGGTCGCCACTCCGCAGGATGGCTGGCACCTCCATGCCGCGGAATTCAGCCGGGCGGGTGAAATGGGGGTGCTCTAGCAACAGGCTGCTGTGGCTCTCCTCCTCAAGGGATGCTGCCGTTCCAACGGTGCCTGGCAACAGCCGCACCACCCCATTGATGATCGTGGCGGCGGGCAGCTCGCCGCCGGTGAGCACGAAGTCGCCGATCGACACCTCCTCATCGGCCAGGCTGCGGATCCGCTCGTCGAAGCCCTCGTAATGGCCGCAGAGCAACACCAGCTGCTCATAGCCGCCGGCCCAGCGCTGTAGATCCGTCTGGTGCAGCGGCTTCCCCTGGGGGCTCATCAGCAGCACCCTTCGGCGGCCCTGGCAGGGAATGGCCTCGAAGGTGGCGAACACCGGCTCCGGTTTGAGCACCATGCCCGCCCCGCCCCCGTAGGGCTCATCGTCCACCTTGCGGTAGCGGTCCGTGGCGTGCTCGCGGGGATTGTGCAGGTGCAGCGCGGCGATGCCGGCCGTGAAGGACCGGCCGATCACCCCGAGGCTGAGCAGGGGGGCGAAGGCCTCGGGGGCCAGGCTCACCACATCCAGACGCATCACGGCGCGGGGCGGCTGACGCGGCGGATCTCGGAGCTGAAGCTGGCACGTGAAGGGCTGCCGTCTCGGCCGCGCTCCACGCTGCTCCGCAGGCGCAGGTTGGGCTTGGTGAACCAGATCCGCTCCCGCACCACGGAGTCGGCCCCGTTCTGGGCGAGCTCCAGGCTGCCGTCGCTCCAGAGTTGCCAGGTGCCATGGCTGAGCGCGTTGCCGGCCTGATCCTGGCGCTCAAAACCGCCCCCCGCCTGGAAGTGCAAGCGCTGCGGTGTGGCCGATCGGCTATCGACCGCCGGGGGCGTCACCTGCAACGCCCCCGGTTCGTGCGGTTCCACCGGCTCCAGATAGGCCACGAGCAGGGCCCCGCGGGCACTGTCGTGCCACTGTTCCTGGGGTTCGGATGCCGTCGGGCCGGGATCTTCGCCGCCAAAGGGCCCCTGGCTAGCTGGCCTCGTCGATGGCTCCAGCTCGGCCTTGGCAGGAGGCGTTGGGTTGGCATCGTCATCCCCGGTGTTCTGAAGCTCGAAGCGGCTGCGCACCGTGAGCCACTCACCGTCACAGAGCCGGAGAAAACTCGCCAAGTCGGAGGGGGGAAACTCGCTCAAGCTGATCGCCATGCACCGTCTCATCCTCTCAGCCGCCCTTCTTCAATGCATTGCTCAGCCGTCTTGATGGGCCCCATCTCTGGGCCAGCGAAACAATCGCTGGGCTCTTCAGTCGCCCGTGTAGCCCAGTTCGGCTAGGCGGGAGGCACTGCGCCGCCAGTGCGGCACCACCTTCACGAAGAGTTCCAGGTAGACCGGCCCGTCGAAGACCTTCTGCATCTGCAGCCGGGCGCCCCTTCCGATCTCCCGAAGCATGCTGCCGCCCTTGCCGATCAGGATCGCCTTCTGGCTGCTGCGTTCCACCACCACCGTCGCCAGCACCGCCGTCCGGGGCCCATCCTCCACAATTCGCTCCACCCTCACCGCCACCGAATGGGGCACCTCCTCCCGGGTGTGATGCAGCACCTGTTCCCGGATCAGCTCGGCCAGGAGCAACTGTTCCGGCTGGTCGCTCACGGCATCGGCCGGATAGAGGTGGGGTCCTGCGGGCAGATCAGCCGCCAGGCTCCGCACCAGTTCGGCGGTGCCTTCCCCGGTGAGGGCACTCACTGGATGGAGGGGCCAGGGGAGGCCGGATTTGCCTTCGCCGCCGTCCAGCAGCTCCCGGTAGGAGTCCGTCAGTTCCATGGCTCGTCCGGGTTCCACCAGATCGTGCTTATTGAGGGCCAGATGCACCGGCAGGTTGCCCTGGCGTAGCAGCTCCACGATGTAGGAGTCGCCCCGTCCCGCTGGCTGGCTGCCATCCACCAGCAACAGCACCACATCCACCTCGCCGATCGCCCCGCGGGCGCTCTGCACCAGGCGCTCGCCCAGCAGGTGGTGGGGCTTATGGATGCCGGGCGTGTCCAGTAGCACCAACTGGGCCGAAGGCGTGGTGAGAATCGCCCTCAGCCGGTTGCGGGTGGTCTGGGCCACGGGAGAGGTGATGGCCACCTTTTCCCCCACCAGCTGGTTGAGCAGGGTGGACTTGCCCACATTGGGGCGACCAATCAGGGCAACGAAGCCGGATCGGAACCCTTCGGGACTGACCGGCAGGGCCTGGGAAATCTCCATGCAACAAGCCTGGCAGCTAGCGCTCCCCGCGGGACCATCCCATGGCACCCGGTGCCGCCACTTCATAGGCTGGAAACCTATCCGCTGGGGCCCAGCCGCATGACAGCCGAGTCCGGAGCCTCTGCTCCCACGTTCCCCCAGGCAATGGAGCAAGCCGCCCAGGGGCTTGCTCTGTGGGAGGCCGGCGAGCTAAGCGATGAGGTGCTCGCCGATCAGGTGTCCCACCTGGTGAACAGCCGTGATGGCGCGCGAGGTTTCTTCGTGGTGAGCCTCAGCAGCGACAGTGCCCTGATGGATCGCCCCCCCGAGCCCCTGGTGCAGCAACTGCGGCAGGCGGGCGAGGGGGTGGTGGATCTCACGGTCCGCAATCTGGCGATGTCCACGGCCATGGCGCTGCACCATCAGCGCAGCGGAGATGTCACCCAGCAGGCCCGATCGGAACGGGTGAGGGACAGGAGCACTGATCTGTTGCGCCAGCTTGATCCGAATCTGGTCAAAGAGCGTTTGGAGGTTCTGCTTCAGGCTGCCGGCCAGGCCAGCGGCCCCGATCTCGACTTTCTCGATCGCTGGGGATACGACCCCGAACAGCGCCAGGCGATCAGCGAGGCAGTGCTGGCGGTGGCCGAGTAGCGGCTAGCGCCGGCGTCAGAGCCTCTGCCAGAGAGGCGCCTTGTTGATCACCGACGGTGCGGGTGGCGACCAGCCCGGTGCTCGGCGAGGCCCGATTGGCAGCCACTCCCAGCCTGGGTTCGCCAAGGGTCCAAAAGGGACCGCAGACCAGGTGGGAACAGGGGGTTGTCCTGCGGTGGAGCCCGCCGCCACCGATGAGCCAGCCGACCATATTGGCCTGTTCGCCGCTTCAGCCACCAGAATCTCAGCCGACCAGACCGGCAGAGCCGTGGAGCAGACCAGGCCGAGGACGAAGCCGCAGCCTTGGCGGAGCGGGGTGTTCGCGGGAATCGACGCCATGGCGTTCAGGGGATGCTGGCTCCAGTCGCTGACCCTGGGGGGAGAGAGCTACTGGCGGATGGAGCGGCTGCCGGCGGGGGTGGTGCCGCCACCTCGGGGGCCGGTGCTGCGGCCACGGGGGGTGGGCTTGGGGCGACTGCGGGTTCAGCGGCCGCGGGCTGGCTGTTTGTCGCCACCGGGGTTTGGATCGGCGCGGCGGTGCTGGTTGGGATGGGAGCAGGCTGCGGGTCGCGGGGCGCCTCGGGCAGGGGCTCGAGATGGACCACAGCAGCGGTTACGCCGGCCTGTCCCGAGGTGGGCTGGCGTGACGACCATTGGCGGATTTCATCCACCACAGCCGGGTTGTCCGGTTTAGTGAGGATGTCGACGCTGCCATCCGGTTGGACCGCCAGGGGCACTGGAGTTGACTGGCGCACCCGGAGCGAGGGCACATGAACCACCCTAGCTGCCGTGACGCTGGTAGCAGCGCCCTTACTCGTGGCCAGGCCGTGGAGGGCTCGTCGCATCGGTTCCCTCCAGGTTCCGGGCAGGGGGGCGAGGGGGTCACCGCTCCTTTGCCAGCGGGCCCGTTCTGCCATGGCCAGGGGAGGCATTGCGGGAGTGTTGAGATCGCTCAGGCCGAGGCTGCCCCCTAGCAATTCGGCCCTGTTGAAGGTCTGGAAAAGGAGATTAGGCGAGTTTGCTGTGGTGGATAGACCGAGGCGCGAGGTTCCACGGCGCAGTTGAGGCTCACCTGGGCCTGAAGCCGCGGTTGGAGTAACGAGGGGGGTGGCTGTTCGCCCGGGATTCAGCCTGTGGGAAAGACCGGTCGACGCGAAGCTGGCCAAGCCCGCTTCGCTCACCATGCCGGTTCGGTCGGAATCATTCAGGGGCGACCGGGTGGCGCTCCCGAGAAGCAGGCCAGTGTCCTTCAACTTGCTAGCTGCGGTGGTCACGCCACCAGGGAGCTGGATCTGCGGGATCTCTCCCCGGGGAGAGCGGCGGCTCGCGGCTTCGGCGATCTCCCGTTGCACCCGAATCTGGGCCTGCCAGCGATCGTGCACATCAAGTGCGAGCAGGGGTAGCCAGATGGACTGACTTAACAAGGCCCAGGCTAGGGCGCGGTTTGGGGTTGAGGAGCGGGGATGGCGATCCATGGGGCGAGGAAGAAAGGGATTGTTAGCTGAGATGAGGAGAAGCTAAATTCGGTTTGTGAACTAGGCTTAATTGTTATTGTTGTTCCAATTTCTATTAAAGTACCAAGTGTTGACTAGATTTGCCGCACCGCTTGCAGCCCCGATAGGTATGGCTATATCGGAGAAAGCATTCAAAACTTTACCGTAAACACTCGATTTCACGATCACCGTGTCGCCATTGCGAAGGGGGGGATTTTTAAGGGATAGGTTAGTTGTATCATTGTAACTGAAGGTCTGACGTGTCGCCTTGCCGTCGCGGCTGAAACGTACCAGCTCAACCTGATTTTTGTTGGCCCGCCAACGCACCGGACCCCCGGCGCGGAAGATCGCTTCTACCAGTGGCGTGTTGGCAGGCAGGCTTACATTACCCGGCGTTTTTACCTCACCCAAAATTGTTACGCTGATGGCTGTGGGAGCCAGATTTGAAGCACCTAATTCGCGAATGTCGGCAGGCACCTCCTTGGTGAAGCCGATGATCAAGGTGTCGCCATCAAACAGGACCGGATTCTGGAGCTGATTTCCGTTGAGCAAGACTTGGCTGATATCAAGTGTGGCCTGTTTTTGGCTTCCATCGATACCAGCCTGACGCCGGAGTGTCACCCTGCGGATATCAGAGTTCACCGTGATCCCCCCGGCCTGCTGAATGGCTGAAACCGGTGTGGAGAAGGGTGGCAGAGGATAGAGGCCTGGTTTTTCCACCTCACCGATGATCGAAACCTTCACCGGGCGGGGGGTGATCAGGGTGAGATAGAGCTGTGGACGTTTCAACTGCTTGCCATAAAGGCTGGACAGCCAGCGGCTGGCCTGACCGATCGTGAGTCCGGTCAGCTGAACCGAACCCAGCAGGGGAAGACTGCTGGTGCCATCCGGCAGGATGCCGAAGGGTCCACCGATCTCTTTCGCCGCTGGGTCGAGAAAGGTGAGCTGCAGTCCATCACCGGGGCCGAGCACGTAGAGATCGGCATACACCTCAGTAATGCTGAGACGTGCCGGTGTCGGGTTGGAGGATCCACTACCCTGACCGCGTTGGAATGGGGCGAGATCCCTAGTTGGGGAAGAATCAGGGTTGGAGCCAGCCCGGGCCAGTTCAGTCGACGGGCCGCAGATCAGCATCGCCAAAGCGAGGGCGCCCTTCAGCTGAACTTGCTGTCGGCTACGTGGCCGTGTGCCCAGCAGCCTCGCAAACTTAAGGCTACGCCGGGCTTGGAGGCCACGCCTGGAGTCGGGAACGGGCACGCGAATTTCGGAACCGGAACCGCATCCTAACCGGGTTTCCGAGACTGAGAAGTCCAAGGGTGCCAGAACGTGAAGGGCTCTTCCTGCGTCGCATCAAGGAGAAGGGGCCTAAGATAACTGATCTGTATTGCCTACCCGACGTGACACTTACGGGCTCTTCCCGCGTACCCCTCCCCGGCGGTAACCAGCCCGGATCAGAGGTTTTATTGCCTGGAGCCCAGCCCGGTGCCCGGTATCAGGGATTTGATTTAGGCCTTTCACCATCTCCGCTGGCCTCAGCGGAGGGGGCCGGTGGAGGGGGCATCAAAGGCTTGATCAGGACGATCAAACGACGCCAGGGTGTTTTCCTTCTCACTTTTGGCTTGGTTTCCGGGGCACTGGCCCTGAACACTTTGCGTCAGAGGATTTTCTCGCCTGTCTATGAGGGTGGATTTCAAATCCAGATCAGCAACCCCTTTGAAATGGCGACTTCTGGAGCTGGTGAAACCAAGCTAGAAAGCATTGCTCGGCAAACCCCCAAAAATGATGTTCCCAGCCTGATTGTGCTGATGAGATCCCCCCTGCTTCTTAAGCCGGTGGCTGATCGGATGGGAGTTTCGATAAGAGATTTGGTTTCTAATCTTTCGATCGCCCCTGCCGGAAACGTTGATGAGGTTCTTCGTGTCAATCTGCGTTGGCGCGATCCGGTCAAGGGCCGTTTAATCTTAAATGAATTGTCCAAGGATTACACAAAATTTTCTAAAGCGCAGCGAGAGGCTGCTCTTAATTCGGGCGTTGAATTCCTCGAACAGCAAGCCCCTGGGCTGCGCAATAATGTGAGCAAGCTAGAGGCGCAGCTTCTTGATTTTCGTCAAAAATACAATGTTCTGGATCCTAGTGGTCTGGCTGAAAAAATTGTGTCAAATCGTGACGATTTGGTGGCAAAATCTATGGCTCTGCAAGTCGAGCACAACGAGTTGGAAAGTAAGTTGGCCTCTGTCCAGTCTGGACGTCTGAATTGGACGCCCAGTGGAGCACCGACCCCGATCCAGCAATTAGGCCGCCAAGGGACTGTCATTCCTGGAAGGAGTGATGCCAATGACAACAAGGAAATAGGTGCAGGACAAACCACTCCCAATGAGACTCTCAATGATTTTGAACAGAAGCTCGCTAATGCTCGGGCTGTCTATAAAGACGATTCCCCAATCGTTCAATCGATACTCGCACAACGTGATGCCATTCTTCCAGTTGTTCGAAAGCAGGCTACCGATGCCATCAAGGCACAATTGTTTGCCAACGAATCTCAGCAGGATGAACTCAATCGGCAGATCTTGCTGCTGAATGAGAACTTCAGGAACAGTCCTGGTCTGATGAAAAAATACGAAGAGTTAGCTGCAAATTTAAAATCAGCCCGAGAAAATTATTCTAGTTATTTGATTGCTCGTGATAACTATCGTCTCCAGCGTGCCCGCTCCACCTCTCCTTGGCAAGTAATTGCCCCCGCGGAGTTTGCCGATGTTCCTGTTGAACCGAACCTTCAGAGCAACCTGCTGCGCGCCCTGATGCTGGGTCTGGTTGCTGGCCTAGGTGCAGCGATTCTTCGCGAGCGAACTGATAACGTGTTCCATACTCCGATGGAAACGGAAAGGGAGTTACAGCTGCCGGTTCTGGGTTTAATACCCTATCTTCCTCTTGAACCTGGTGTGGATATCTCAACCAGTATTGCTAAGATGAGTGCTAGTGAACGCTTTGCTATTAAGGAATCACTTCGCAGTTTGTTCACCACGTTCCGACTTCTTCGTGCTGATCGGAATATTCGCCTTGTCGCCGTGACTTCATCGACCCAAGGCGAAGGTAAATCGACAGCGGTCACCATCTTTGCTCGCACCCTTGCCGACCTTGGCCTCAAGGTTCTCGTGGTGGATGCTGATATGCGTCTACCCATGCAGACCCGCTACCTCGGCTTGGCTCAGGGTGAGGGCTTTTCAACCATTCTCACCGACTCTTCGGTGCCATTGAAGTCATTGATTCAACCGATCCAAGATAACCTCGACATTCTGCCCGCTGGGCCGAAACCGCCCGACCCTGCGAAATTGTTGAACTCAACCCGCGCCCAAGAAGTTATCAACGAAATTCGCGATCTCACCGAATACGACATTGTCCTGTTTGACGCTCCACCCTGTCTGATGCTCTCTGACCCCATTCTTCTTGGCGAAAAATTGGATGGGATTTTGTTCCTCGTCGGTCTTGGCAAGGTCAGCCGTGAATTGGCTCCACAGGCCTGTCGCCGTATCAAGGCTACCGGTGTTGACGTGTTGGGTCTGATCTGTAATCAAGTGAACTTCCCAAGCCGCTTGAATGATTACGGTTATGAATATGGATACTACTACCACTATGCTTATGCCAATGCTAGCGGTTACTCCTCAACTTATGGCAAATACGGTGAAGGACTTGGACGTTATGCGCGCGGTGTTGGTAACTTAGTGCGCGGCTACCGTGATTCTTATGTCACAGATCGCTATGTTCGCGATGGTAGTAGCGCTGCCGTTCAGCGTTACCATGAAGAGGGTGTCTCCCGCGAATTGCGCCAGTCGAAGCTGAAGTCCGGTAATGATGTTAATCAAGCCAATGGCACGGAGCCATCAGATCAGGCTAACCATCCGAAGGGATAAAATCAATTGTACAATAGGTCTATCGACCCAATGATGCGGGTGCCGATTATTGGTTGAAAGTGCGTTCCTTCCATCGCTGAGCCAGTCTCCAAATCTAAGTACTCGACACCAATCTTACTTGGTTAGTCTTACATTGTTTTAATCAGCTGTTCAAGTTTATCCAAGTCGCTGAAGATTGGAGAAGCGGATGGATGGCAGAGCCGCACACGTTCCAAGGCCGTGAGCACATCAACTCCTTGACGTCGGGCCACCAAACCAACGGCGATCAAGGGTGAACGTTCCCGTCCTGCAAAACAATGCAGGTAGGTGGCCGGTTGCGATTCAATCACTGTCTCCGCTTGGAGCAGGGCCTTAGCTAGTTGCTTCGGTTTCATTAACTCTTGGCGCCGATGGTCCGGCAGGGACACCCGATCACATAGCCACGAATCAGGAGCAGCCGCAAAGATCTCTTCTTCGGGATAGCAACAGCTGAATCGGCTCCTGAATCCGGCTTGTTCTAACTGCAGCCACTGCTCAGCTGTCTGGGGCATCGGACCGATTGCAAACTTGCCGCTTTGGATCCAGCTGTAAATCAGCGGCCGACTCTCCTTCTGAACTGTTTGTCGAGTAGCTGGAGTGTATTGTCTTAATAGACGATCAAGTAGACCCATGACACCTTCTTCGGAGAGTTATAGTTGTTGCTTCAGGTTTGATGATGGATCAAAGAATTGACTTGTTTGGTTCTGCTTGTAAAGCAGGTCGTAGCAACCCGAGTATGCGTAGCCATGTTGAACGATCAGTCAATGCGGTCAAATCCTTGTCCTTGGTGTTTGTGGCTTGAATCAGAATGCATTCATAAGTTCGATTCGACTGCAGACCAACAATAGACCTCAATCTTCTCCATCTGGATTGATTGGCTCGGTCCACTAGTGCCGAAAGCTCATCTCTTGTCGCGCCAAAAGCCTCGGACGCTTGACTCTCTTGGACAAGGCAGGTTTGAAATGCTGGTTGGCTTGCAACAAGACCGATGGCAGCGGGCGGGGGACCAGCTGTCAGTTGTCTCTGTTTGAGCCGAAGCTCAGGGTGCAATGTTGACAGGAATGCAGTCTGAAAATTAAACCGTTTGCGCACTCTTCCCCTCATCAGTCTGAGTTCCAGTCCATCATCAATAGAATATCCGATTACGGCTGATGTGGCGAGTTCTGCATTGCGTTTGGCTGCTAATGGTTTGAGTGGAGTTGCATGGAGGCCAGCAGCATTCAATGCTTCGGTTATCGCTTGCTGATCCAGTGGTCGGGCCTCAGGCCAGCGGGGCCAGAACAATGACTTTATTGCGGCAATGGAAGCAATCGCCGCTAAGAAGGAATAGAATACACGCAATTGCTTCTTGCTGACGATCCGATCATTCATGATGGGATGCCTGATCATGGATGACTGCAGGCAGGGGAGGGAGCTCTCGTTCTAATAATCGCATGTAGAGAATGCCGAACACGAATACAGCGATGCCCGAAAAAATTAATGATCCAATGTCGTCATGAAAGAAGCGAAACAAATCGCTGCCTTTGCCATTTCCATTGGCCACGCAGAGGGCCAAGATGGCAATCCGTATCGTGTTACTTGCAAGTCCAATCACAGGAGCAAGTGAAAAAACAATCACACGACTGAGCAACGATCTTAGTGGAAAGGCAAGCTGAAAGATAACTGCGATGCAGACAACCTGTGCAATCATATCAACACCATTGCATGCCGGCAAGACCTCAACTCCTCCAGTCGGCATAAGAACAGTTTTGTTACGTACTATATTCTCGAATCCCAAGATGCCAAGCCAGAAGCCACTCAGGTGTGCGGTCAAAACACTCAATGGACCTTCCGGAATCAGCTTCATAACCACGTTGAATGCTGGGAGCATGAGCAAGCAAAGGAGCGAGTCGCGAAATCTTCCAATCCCTTTGATTGGCTCACATAGGAGGGCTAATGCGATGCAACCAACCAGAGGTAGGATGAAAATGACCCCATCCCAATGCAGGATAATCGCTGTGCGTGCGATCACCCAGCTCAGTAGAGCTGCTCCAGCGATCAAGCCGGGCCATTGAGGGTTGGGATCCAGGGTTTCTAGTTGGTCTTCCAAGCAGATCAGAGCCCCTCCCCAGATCAAGGCCGCAAACACCGTGATGTGTTCATCCTGGCTGCTTTGGAAGGCAGCCAGGTTTTGAGTGGCCACAGCCGCTGTAAGCAGAAGCCATAAATTGCGCGGCGTGGTAGGTGGTATTGCCGGAATTTTGGCCTTAAGGGCTGGCGGAATATGGCTGAACAGTTGAATCATGGAGCAGTAGGTAGCTTGGGGGAAGCGGGGTGTGTTGTATCTGGTGCTAGTGCGTTAGCCTCGGCTACATCGGTTGTTGGGTGCACCTTCCTGTATTTATTGTATTCAGGAACCAGCCTCGACAGAGCCATCATTGTAGCCTGCTCATCCCATCGATCCAAGGCCTTTTCTAGGGCCTCAACCATGGGTTTTAGCTCGGAACTGCTGTGGTTGGGTTCTTTGGCTTTTCGAATCAGGGGGTGTTGGGTGGCTTCATCGCGAGCGCTGATCAGCAGTTCTTCGTAAAGTTTCTCGCCAGGCCGTAAACCTGTGTATTCAATCGCGATGTCGCCACTGGGATTCAGTTCGTCCCTGACACGAAGACCAGAAAGTTCGATCATCTGGCGTGCCAATTCAGCGATTCTCACCGGTTCTCCCATATCCAGAAGAAAGAGTTCGCCGCCCCGGGCCATGCCGGTTGCCTGAAGCACTAGTTGCACGGCTTCGGGGATCGTCATGAAATAGCGCGTTATCGCTTGGTGGGTCACGGTGATTGGCCCTCCTTTGGAGATCTGCTCATGGAAGAGGGGGATCACTGATCCTGAAGATCCAAGAACGTTTCCGAATCTCACCATCGCCATGACCGGTTGCCGGCCAGCCAGATCTGCGGCCGCTGCCTGAATCAGCAGCTCACATACCCTCTTACTCGCGCCCATGGCATTGGTGGGCCTGACGGCCTTGTCGGTAGAAATCAGCGTGAGACGCTCGACATCAGCCTCGATAGCTGCTTGAATCACTGATTTGGTTGCGCGTAGATTGTTTGAAATCCCAGCGCAGAGATTGGCTTCAACCAGCGGCACATGTTTGTATGCCGCCGCATGGAAAATGGTTTGTACTCGATGCTCGTGACAGATGTGTGTCAATCTGTTTGCATCTGATGCGTCGCCAAGGATTGGCCTGATATCAGTATCTCCTTTCTGAGCGCTGAGCTCTTTGTCAATGCTGTAGAGAACGTATTCATTCAAGTCAAGCAACAGTAGCTTTCTGGCTCCGAGTGCGTGTATTTGTCTGCACAATTCACTGCCAATCGAGCCACCAGCCCCGGTCACGAGTACGCATTTCCCTTTAACGCTTTCTTGGAGGAGATGGGATAGAGGTTTGCTTGGTTCCCGACCAAGCAGATCTTCAATGAGCACCGGTTGGATGTCGCTCACGATTCGTTGACCGTTGGCCAACTGAGCAAGGGAAGGGATCGAGAGCACCTCCAAACCGAGATGGCTGAGCTGATCGACCAGAAGTCTTTTACGCTCCCTGGATAGAGAGGGCATGGCGAGCAGAACTTTGTTTAGACCATGATCCTTGATCAGGGCATGTAGACGGGTTGGACTGTGGATGTTGAGATTTTGCAAAGTTCTTCCATGGAGCTGGGTGTCGTCGTCGAGGAATCCGATAATGCGAAAGCGGCGATCACTGCGAATGGCATTAAATAGATTCATGCCTGAATGGCCTGCCCCATAGATTAAAGTTGCATCCGTCTTATCAGCAGCAATGCGTTTGCTGGTACTGCGCTCCAACTGGCTGACCAGCACATCCCGCAGCACAATGCGGCTGCTGATCGCGCCACCCGAGAACAACAACAGATACAACACCCAGAAGGAACGCGGCGGTTGAGCGCCGCCCAGAAGTGTGTTCGCCATCAACAGGACCAGCACCATCACCACGCCACGGGGGATCAAGCCGTAAAGCGAATGGCTACCGGCGTAGCGGGTGAGTCCCCGGTACCAACCCGAGAACAGCAAGACGGGGAGCCCGCTGACAAGAGCGAGCCAAGGTAGCCAGGGCACGGAGGCGACAGTGTTGGTCAGGGTTTCCTTCTCGTGCAGGCGGAGGGCGAAGGCTCCATAAAACGCTGCCAGGATCAGAAGACCGTCAAAGGTCACCAAATACGTGCGCCGGATTAGCACCGTGTTGGCCAGCCTTGAACAGAGCCACCGACGGCTGCGGGCAGCGATGCCGGCCGGCGCATCGGAAGCAAGGGCAGGGCGCCTCGGCGGGGAATGGTTGGATGGTGAGGTTGGCTTGGAATTCATTTTGCTATTCTCGTTTTCTGGCGATGGGGGCAAAATGCTGTTTTGGCGCTCACTCAGTCTTCAACTCCTTTAAAATTTTTCTTACTTGAAAATTCGAGAATTTGAATTTTAAGCATTTTTTGATGCAGGCTTGTCGGCAGGTGGTGTTCGCATGCTGTGCCAACAATCCATTGATTGCCTCGTTTCAGCATTTTACCCCGTTTTCGCCTCATCTTGGAAAGATACGGCTTGGTTGCGTTCCATCCACAGCGCCATGAGCATTTCAGCGCCGATCAGAGGGATCAGCGTCGCAGCGCCTCCGAACGGTCGTGCCAATGCAAGGAGCACGGTGGCGCCTCCGTACAGAAGAGTGACTCTGGCATGGGGCCAGCCTCCCCGCTGCAGCCTTTGGAACAGGTGCAGGCGGTGGGCCTGGAAGACGGGCTGGCCTGCCTGCAGCCGGCGTAGCACGCAGGTCAGGGCATCTCCCAGCAGCGGGAAGCCCACCAGCAACAGGGAGATGGCCTCCCACGGACCTGGTTGCTGCAGCACCATGCCAGCAAACACCGCCCCGATCCAGGTGCTCCCTACATCACCCATGAACACCTTGGCCGGACTCCAGTTCCAGGCGAGGAAGCCCAGCAGGGCCCCGGCCACGGGCCAAAGTCCGACCGAGGCCATCAGCACGACTCCGCACAGGGCTACCAGACCGTCGAGTCCATCCATGAAGTTGGTGAAGTTAATCACTGCCGTGATCGCCACCAGCACCAAGGGCAGGGCCCAGATCGGAAGCGGCACGGCCGCCATTGCTACCAGCACGCCCGCCGTAGCGACCTGGGCCGCATAGCGCCAAGCGGCAGGCAGGTTAAAGCGATCATCCAGCAGGCCGACCAAGGCCAGGGGACAGCAGATCAGGGGGATCCAGGAGCTTGTGCCTGCCCCTAGGGCGAGGCTGAGCAGGCTGCCGACCAGCACAAACACCACACCGCCGCCTCGGGGGGTGGGAATGTGGTGGGAGCTTCGGGCGTTTGGCTGATCAAGAAGCCGCCTTCGCAGCCATGGGATCAACACCCACAGAAACAGCCAAGTCAGCAATGCAGAGCCCACCGTTGCGATCAGTGGGAGGGGTGGGATCGGTTGCTGCAGCAGATTGGCCGCCATTGTCATGACTCTCCCAGGGAGCGGCTCCGAGGATGCCAGGCCAGCGGGGCCACGGGAAACGTTTCTGGCTCGGTGCCCAGCAAGGAGTGGACGGGGGTGAAGCCGGCCAGGTTGGCCTCCATCCTGAGCACGGCCTCAAACCCCTTGGCTGTGATCGGCAGCAGGGGAGCGGCCAGCAGGTGGAAGAGGCCCGTGGGCAGGGGCAGCAGTCGGCAACGCCCGGCCCGATCCAGCGGATCGCGCTGCCTGGCCGCCTGTTGTAGGCGTTGCAGCATGGTGGTGTAAGTGAGGGTCTCATCCCCGCCGAGGGCGATGCGGAGGCTGGACGTGTCCGCCGGCTCCCTGGCCGCGCCATCCGCCAGATGGAGGGCTGACGCTGCGAGTTGGCGGCCATGGATCGGCTGGCGCTTCCCGGTTTCAGCTGGCAACGGCAGGAGAGGAAGCCGCCGCATCATCTGCAGAAGACTGCTGAGATTCTGATCACCCCGGTCCCCGGCCTGCCCGTAGATCAAGGTTGGCCGCAGGATGCGGCAGGGGATAGCGGCCTTCGCGCAGGTGGCCTCCAGGCTGTCCTCGGAGCGCAGCAGCCGCTCCACCAGGCGTCGATCCTCGCGGTTGGCGGCAAAGCGCTTGGTGATCACCGAGGACGAGGAGCAGGCCACGACCGCGGCAAGCGGCAGACGCCGCCCCAGGCCGCCAAGGGAATCGTGGAGGGCGGCTAGGAATGGGGCCAGCAACCAGATCGGCGCGAAGCTCACCAGCAGCGCGTTCTCCGGCAGTGCTTCCGGGCTGGGGAGGGAGGTTCCGTTGAGGTCGATGGCGAGAAAGCGTTCGCCCGGCCAGCCCGGGGGTGGCCTCCTGCCAGCCACCACCACCGGCCGTCCGGCGGCCAGTTCCAGACAGGCGGATCCTGTGGCGGTGGTAGCCCCGAACAGGAGGATTGGATGAGTCGTTTCCGTCATTGCTCGATTGAAGCGGTTTCAAAGCGGCTGATGATCCGTTGCCCGTAGCGCAGCAGAAACGGCACGGGCCAGTAGGCCCCAAAAGCCCGCCGGTAAGCGCGGCGCACCTCAGCCAGGCGGCGTCGGGTCTGCTGGCCGCTCACGCCACCGTCGCCCATGTGCACCAGTTCGAGGTCGCTGCGGCACACCTCCAGACCCGGATGGGTGGAGAGCTGCAGGAAGTAGTCGAGGTCTGCGGAAAGCCGGAAGCCTTCTGCGTAGTGATTCAGTTTGGCCCTGGCACCCGGTCCGACCAGGGTGGCCTGGTGGGGTGGCGTGGACCCCCAAAGCAGGGAGCGGCGGTAGGAGCGGCGCCATTGGAAGCTGGTGGCCCGGGTGGGTTTTGGTGGGACGTTGGGCTCAAGGCGGAAGTAGCGCCCGCGGCAGACCAGAAGGTCGGGGATCGGGCCCCGCCGATTGCATTCCACCAGGCTGGTTGTGGCCAGGTCCAGCACTTGGGGAGCGGCTGCCCAGTCGTCGCTGCCCCAGAACAGGATCCAGTCGTTGGGCCCCGCCAGCGCGAATCCCTGGTTCATGGCGCCGAAGATGCCGGGGCTCTGGGCGCTCTGCTCCAACCAACGGAAACGCCGGTCGCCAAGACAGAGGCTATCGAGCCAGGCCCGGTGCTCGGCGCCGCTGCCTCCGTCGATGAACGTGACCTGCCAGCTGCCCTCGGTCTGGGCCTGGAGTGAGTCCACCAGCCGTGGCAGCAGCCGGAATGAATCGCGGGTGGGCACGATCAGATGGATGGGGAAGCGGCCGGCTGGCGCTGCGGATGCCCCGCTGGAAACGCTGGTCGATGCCGCACCCATCAGCCCCGCCTGCGGATCAGCACCGGGCCGAGCACCAGCACATCCATTTTGGTGCGCAGGAAGCAGTCAAGGGCCTGGCCCGGGGTGCAGACGATCGGTTCGTTCTCATTGAACGAGGTGTTGAGCACCATCGGCACGCCGGTGTGCGCCGCGAAGGCGCGGATCAGGCGGTAGTAACGGCCATTGCCGGCCTCGCTGACGGTCTGGAGCCGGCCGGTGCCATCCACATGGGTCACCGCTGGAATGAGAGTCCGCTTCTCTTCCCGGATCGGGTACACCTGCATCATGAACGGCACGTCGCCGTCGCGTTCAAACCATTCCGGCACTGCTTCCCTCAGCACCGATGGCGCGAAGGGGCGGAAGGATTCGCGCCGTTTGATCTTCAGATTGAGGATGTCCTTCATGTCTGCCCGGCGCGGATCGCCGAGGATCGAGCGGTGCCCAAGGGCGCGTGGGCCCCACTCCATCCGTCCGTCGAACCAGCCGATCACCAGTCCATCGGCGATGGCGGCGGCCACCTGGTCACACAGCTGGTCATCGGCTGGGCGTTCGATCGTGCAGCTCGCCAGGGCTGCGGCGCGGGTCGGGTCGGCCAGAAGAGCTTCGATGGCCGGAGCGCTGGCTTCGCTGCCCAGGTAGGCGTTGAGCATCGGTTGGCTGCGGGGGTTCCCCAGGCCGTGCCAGACCTCGAGGGCCGCGCCAAGGGCCCCTCCTGCATCGCCGGCGGCGGCCTGCACATACACCTGTCGGAACGGTGTTGCCACGGTGACCTTGCCGTTGGCCACGGAATTGGCGCCGCAGCCCCCTGCGATGCAGAGGTGGTCGGTGGGATGGCGGTGATGCAGGGCGTTCAGGAGGTGGAAGAAGGCCTCCTCGTACATCACCTGGGCTGAACGGGCGATGTCCTTGTGGTGCTGCTCGAGGGGCTCATCCGGTCGGCGGGCCGGGCCCAGCAGGGTTTCGAGGGCCGGGCTCCAGTGCTGGCCAACGGTGGGGATGCCGTTGCTCCACTGGTGGGGCAGGTTCTGGCCGGCGTGCTGGAACCAGCGCAGGTCTAGGCGGTAGGTGCCGTCCTCTTGGAGCCGCACGATGCGACGCATCTCCTCCATTCGGGTCGGCTGGCCGTAGGGCGCCAGCCCCATCACCTTGTATTCATCCCCGTAGTGGGGAAATCCCAGATACTGGGTGATGGCGGTGTAGAAGGCGCCCAGGGAGTGGGGGAACCAGATCTGGCCATCGATCGCCAGCTCGGTGCCGCTGCCGTAGCCCCAGGCTCCGCTCGAGAAATCGCCGAAGCCATCCACCGACACCACGGCGGCCTCGGCATAGGGAGAGGCGTAGAAGGCGGACGCCAGGTGGGCGCGGTGGTGCTCCACGAAATGGAGCTGGGCCCGGATCGACTGCCCGGGGAAGGCACTGGCGAGCTGCTCGGCCAGGCCGGCCCGTTCCCGCTTGTTGCGCCAGCGGGCCAGCAGGAAGCGCGGATCGGGGCGGGAGGCTGCTGTGTAAATCAGTTTGCGCAGCCGGTGGGCGCCCGGCAGGGAGTTGATGGCGATGTGATCGAGATCACTGATCGTCACGCCCGCGTCGGCCAGGCACCAGGTGATCGCTTCGGTGGGGAAACCGGCCCAGTGCTTGATGCGGCGGAAGCGCTCCTCTTCCGCCGCAGCGATGATCTCTCCATCGCGCACCAGGGACGCAGCAGCGTCGGCGTGAAAGGCGTTGATCCCGAGAATGAGGGTCATGGTTGGGGAAGATCGATCGCCAGGTGGTGGCGGAGCCAGCTCTCCAGAACCATGAGGTTCCAGCGGCGGTACCAGGGCCGCAGATCCAGGCCCGCCGGGGTGGAGGGTACCCGCAGAGCGAGGGGAGATTGTGGGTCGTCCAGCCAGAGCTGGAAGGGGAACCGGAATCCTTGTTTGGGGCGGTTCGTGAACCAAACTGGTAGTTCATGAATGCAGGCCTGTAACAGCGCCTTGCCTGGGGCCAATCGAAGCGAGGGCACGACCGGCGCGATCTGTCTCTGAAGCGTCGCGTCCACATAGGGAAGGCGCAGCTCCAGGGCGGAGGCCATCGCCATCACATCACTGTCCGGCAGCAGTTGATTGCGGAGATAGCGGCTGCCCTCCAGCCAGGCCACGGATTCGGCCAGATCCAGCCCATCCGGGGGAGCTTCGCCTCCAGCTTCGATGGAGATCCCCTGGGGCGAAGGCAGGCCCCAGTGCCGCATCAGCGCCGCGACCTCCGGGCTGGTGAACTGCCCCCGCAGGCAGCGGTGGGCGGCCTGCAGGGAGGGGGCGCCGCGGAGCAGTTCCGCTAGCCGTTGTCGTTTCTGCTCCCTTCCCCCCGGGCTCCGGCTCACGGCGGCCGCCGCTATGGGGCCGAGCGGTCCCAGGCGGCGGCGCCAGCGATGCAGCCGGGGAACTGTGCGGAAACTCGGATAGCCCCCAAACAATTCATCCCCCCCGAGACCGGAGAGGGCAACCTTCAGCCCCCGCTCACTGGCCAGCCGGGAGACACACCAGGTGTTGAAGCCGTCGATGGAGGGCTGGTCCTGGCTGGACAGAAAGTCGGGGAGCCAGGAGCGGGCCTGGTCGGCGCGCAGGGTCAGGGGTGTGTGCTCCGCCCCGAACAGGGCCGCGATTTGCGCTGCCGGCTGAGATTCATCGAACCCCTCGCTACCGGGGTCGTCGAAGCCGATCGTGAACGTGTGAAGGCCGGGGGGCGCCAGGGCCAGTAGGGCTGCCGAATCCAGGCCGGCACTGAGAAAAAGGCCCACCGGCACATCGCTCACCATGTGGGCCGCTACCGACTCCCGCAAAGCGGAGCGGGTCAGCTGAAGGGCAACCTCCCGATCGTTGATGGGAGCCGGGCGGTTGGTGACTTCCTCCTTCCGCCCCATGAGCAGGCTTTCCGGCAGGGGCCACCAGGGTTCAATGCGGCTCGTGCCCGCCTGCCACTGGAGCCAGTGGCCGGCTTCCAGCCGCTTTACCCCGGCCACCAGGGTGGCGGGTTCGGGCACCGAGCCGCTGACCAGGTAAGCGGCGATGGCCTCAGGGTCGGGTCGCCGGGGGATCCTGTCGCTGGCTAGCAGGGCCCGCAGCTCCGATGCAAAGGCCAGTTCCCCGGAGGGGCCTTGCCAGATGTAGAGGGGTTTGATGCCATGGGGATCGCGGGCCAGGAGTGCGCTCCCCTCCTGGGTGTCCACCAGGCAGAAGGCGTACATGCCCCGCAGATCGGCCAGGCCGGAGCGGCCACGCTGGGCCATCCAACGCAACAGCACCTCGGTGTCGCCGCTGCCCCGGAACCGTTCGCCCTCGGCCTCCAGCCGCTGGCGCAGGTTGGCGTGGTTGTAGATCTCGCCGTTGAACACCAGTTGCCAGCGGCCGCAGGGGGAGGCCATCGGCTGGTGGCCGCTGGGGGAGAGATCGAGGATGGCCAGACGGGTCTGCACCAGGCAGGTGGTGGCGTTCTGCCAGGTGCCTGCATCGTCGGGGCCCCGGTGGGCAATGGCGGGCCGCACCCGCTCGGCGAAGGAGCCCGGCTCGGCGCCGAGCAGGCCTGCGATGCCGCACATCAGTTTGCCTCCATCTGGGGAATGGCTAGATGGGGCCAGGTGGCCTTCAGCTGGCGGCTGAAGGTGGCCCTGGCGGCGGCGGTGCTGGCGTGATCGGAGACCCACTGATGCGCACCATGGGCCAGCCGCTCCCGCTGCGGCCGGTCCGCCGCGATGGCGGCGATGGCACCGGCCAGGGCCTGGGGATCAGCATCCACCAGCTGGCCGGTAAGGCCCTCCAGCACGAACTGCTCCGGTCCGCCGCAGCGGGTGCTCACCACCGGAACGCCGCAGGCCATCGCCTCCAGGGCCGCGATGCAGAGCCCCTCTTGGTGCGAAGGGATCACGAACAGGTCGAGGCTCTGCAGAAGCTGCGCCAGCTTTCCCGGTTCGAGGGGGGGATGGCACCGGACCAGAGGCTCGATCCCACGCTGCCTCAGTCGGGGTTGCAGGAGGGTCAGGTCCTTTTCGCCGGCGAGATGAAGTTCCACCGGGGCGCCCTGCCGATGCAGCAGCTCCACGGAGTCCAACAGCAGCTCGATGTTCTTGCGCGGATCGCCATAGCGGCCGGCGAAGCCGATCCGCCAGGGCACCACGGCCGCTGGGTTTGGGAAAAAGGTGGTGCTGTCGACCGGCATCAGCAGCACATCCGCCATGGGGTGTCCGGCCACCTGGCCAAGGGCGTCGGCGGTGTACTGGCTCAGGGCCAGGATCCGTCCCTCGGGAGCTCGGAGCACCTGCCGTTCCAGCCGGCGCAGCACCGGACCGTTCAGACCGCGATCCAGGAGGCGGCGGGGCAGGCTGAAGCCTCGCACCCGGTTGGCGCGATCCGCTTCCCACGGGGTGGCCACCCAGGCCAGGAAGGGCAGGCCAAGACGGGCATAGGGCAGCGCGCAAAGGGGGTTACCGGTCACCGAGAGATGGAGCTGGCAGCTGGCGATCCGGTCGCGCCAGGCCCGCCTTGGCAGGTAGTGGGTGAACTCCAGCTCCGGCAACCAGCTGCCCAGGGCGTGGGCCTCGTGGTTGCCGTAGGCCCGTTGATCCAGTGCTCCTGGACGCCTGCCGCTCGCCACGGCAAACAGCGGCACGGAGAGGGCCGGATGCTGGCTCCAAGGTGCGTACCAGGCATACACGGGCTCGATGTCGAGCTCCTCAAGCAGCTGCGTGATGCAGCGGGTCATGGTGGGCACGCCACCATCGATCGGTTCGATCGTGCTGATCAGGGCCCTCAGCCTTGCGCCGCTCATCCCTTGAGGAAGTCGAACAGCTCGCGGTTCTCCCGCACCCAGCGGATCAGGTCGCGCACCCCATCGCTGACGCCAATCTGCGGCGCCCAGCCCATCATCTCCCCAGCCTTGCGGATGTCGCAGACGAACACGGGTTGGTCCCCGGGCCGGGTCGCCCCCGTGCGGGGGGTGAGGGTGATCTCCAGTTCCTCCTGCAGGAAGCCGAGCAGATCGCGAAGGCAGAGGGTGTTGGTTGGCCCTCCGCCGATGTTGAAGGCCTGGCCGCTCACCACGCTGCGGTGGTTCCAGGCGGCCTCATAGGCCCGGGCCAGATCCTGCACATTGAGCACATCGCGGGTCTGCCAGCCGTCGCCGTAGAGGGTGATCGGTTTATCCAGAAGGGCGGCGATGCTGAACCAGGCCACCCACCCCTGATCTTCGATGCCGAACTGGCGGATGCCGTAGATGCAGGATTGGCGGAAGCTGCAGGTCTGCAGGTCGTAGATGCGGGCGTAATCGATCGTGTATTGGTCGGCCACCCCCTTGGAGCAGCCATAGGGGGAGTGGAAATCGAGGGGCTGGTGCTCGGGGACCCCGAGGGGCAGATCCGCGAACGCATAGCCGTGTTCTCCCCTCACCACCGGCACCGTTTCCATGCCGCCGTACACCTTGTTCGTGGAGGCGTAGAGCACGAAGGCCTCCGGCGCCCGCAGCCGCACGGCCTCCATCACGTTGAAGCTGCCCAGGGCATTGATTTCGAAATCTTCCCGGGGGTTGGTGTAAGAGGTGGTCACGGCCACCTGGGCGGCCAGGTGCAGCACCATGTCGGGTTTGCGCTCGCTGATCACCGCGGCTAGGGGTTCGAAATCGCGGATGTCCACTTGATGGAAGTCAATCTCGGGGCGCTGCTCCAGCAGCCAGGCCAGGTTCTTTTCCGTTCCCCGACGGGACAGGTTGTCCACGATGCTCACCGTCCAGCCCCTGGAGGCGAAGTGAAGGGCGGCATTGGTGCCGATGAAACCGGCGCCGCCGGTGATCAGGATCGAAGCCATCAACCAGGCCGGAGGGATTGGGGAAGAACCAGGCGAGCGTAAGCCGCCTGGTAGGCGATCTCCCGCTCATGTCCTGGAACCGGATGTTCAAGTGGGCTCTGCGGAAGCGGTTGCGGCCTTGGCGATATTGACTTTCCGTCTCCGTGCCTCGTCCAGCATGAGCACCAGCAACAGTTCGGCGTAGGTGCGCTGCAGGGCGTAGATCAGCCCCGCTCGGCCGTCGAGCAGCCCACCGCGCAGCAGTAGGCAGAACGTGATGGCTGCCAAGGGCGACAGTGGGGTGTGTTTGCGGAGCCGGTCCACCCAGGACAATCGGTGGCTGGGGGTGCCGAGCAGATTGGCGGCCTCGATCTGCAGGTACTTCTGCTGGGAGGCCAGCCAGCGCGCCAGCGGCTTGCGGTCGTCATGGAGAAGGGGGAGAGGCAGCGGAGCCACTTCGCCCTGGATCACCACCCGGTGCCCATGGCCCTCATCGCGATAGCGTCCCCTTACGGTGCGATAAAGGCAGGTTCGAGGGGGTAGCAGCGATCCCCGCAGCGGTCGGCCATCGATGCAGTAGCGAAAGGGGAGGCTGAAGCCCGCCAGATCCTCCCGGTCGGCCCGCTCCAGCAGGGAGGGCATTGAGCGGGCTAACTCCGGGGGAACGCCGTAGTCGGCATCGAGGCTGAGCACCCACTCGGTGCTGATGCGATCAAGCCCGAAGTTGCATTGTTCGGCGAAGCTGTCGAACGGCCGGTGCAGAACTCGCACGTTGGGGTGGGCCGCCAGCACCTCAAGGGTCCCGTCGGTGCTGCCGCTGTCGATGACGAGAATGTCGTTCAGCCAATGGAGGGCTGCGAGGGTGCGGCCGATGTTGGCGGTCTCGTTCCAGGTGAGCAGCAGGGCCGTGAGGGGGAGCGATGGTGCCCCGGCTGCAAAGGAGTAGCCCGACGCCGCTAGGGGCAACGGATTGGAGGTCATCTCATCGAACAGCGGGGAAGGACATGCCGGTCGGTGGGGGCTGGGATTGGAGGTAAGCCAGTTGGGCCTGCTGACGAGCGATCAGGGTGGGCACGGCAAGAAAGGATCCGAAGCAGATGCCCAGAAGGATCAGAATGAAGGGATCGGAGTAAACCTGTGCGGCCGAAAAGAAGAACACCACATTGGCGAGGCCGAAAGCCACCAGGCCCAGCATCAGGAAGGCCAGGCGGGGTTCCAGTAGGCTGAGTAACCGGAAGTTACGACGAAAAGTTAGCAAAATTAAGGCTGCGAGTACGATCCCTACAACCAGTCCAGGTAGGCCTAATTCGGCCACGATTCTGCCGCCGCCCCCTTCCGATACATAACTGAGGCTTTGAATGCTCCCTCGGGCCGCTTGGGCGCCGGTGCTGAGCTTGAGGTTGCCTAGATTGGCCCCAGCCCCCACCCCCAGCCCCCAGCCCTGGGAGACGTCGAGGGCTCTCAGCAGAGCTCCAATGCCCTGGGACTGAAAGCGGTCAAGCAATTCATCCCTGGCGCTCAGGGATCGATTAAGGTAGCGATCGAAGGAATCTCCCTTGGCCGTGATCAGGAAGAGCGCGTAAGTCCCGTAGGCCATCGCGGATCCCCCGAGCACGCTGCTGATCACCCTCTCTCGCGAGGCGGGGGAAGCCCTGCGGCTGAACAACAGCAGGTAGAAGGCTGTGAATACCAGCACAAGCACCAGCGCCTTACGACGTCCTGTGGGGATCGTGAGATAGGCGAAGGCTGCGGCCAGTATGAACAGAAGCACCTGGGTATCGCGTCGTTGGGCACTCACCGCCATGACTAGGGAGAAGCAAGCTCCTGCGGCGAGGTGCCAGGCTGCCACCTCACTGGTGCGCCATAGGCCCGACACCCCTGCGGCGGAAAAACCCTCAAAGGTGATCAGAATTCCCGCACCCACCTCTTCAAAGAAAACGCTATCAAGGCCTCGGAAGTCTAGCCAGGCTGATATCGCAAATAGACTGCATAGAGCCAGGTAAGTGATGATCACTTTTTGCAAGGCTTTGGGACTGCATCCCACCTCGTAGCCTGCCCAGATGGCCACGACAGGGGCCATGTAGAAGGCGATGCCCAGACCCATGAGTTGAATGTCTCCGAAGCGGAGAAAGGAATTCATCGCCTGGGCCCCGATCACGGCGAAGTAGATGGGAATCCATTCGAGGATTTCCGGCACGGTCCAGAACATGCTGCGCAGATCAATCCTTCCTTGTTTCTTCTCGTAGATCACCAGGATGGTCAGCACGAAGGCAATCAGCACCAGGCCCACGAATGTGCTGGGTTGGTCCGGTGTGATCTTCCGGATTGGATCCTGCAGAAAACCGATCACCACAGTGACAAGCAATCCTGCTCGCCAGTTGCCATCCAGCAGGACCAAGGCGAGGGTGCCGAAGATCAGAACCAGGAACAGCGATGTCATCGACGGACTTCGAGGGGGGCTGGGGTGGAGAGCGCGGCGCTGCGGCGGTTCGCTTTCACGATGTCGGCATAATGGGTCTCCAGGGCAGAGGCGATGGCTGGCCAGGCCAGCCGCTGCTCCGCAAGGCTACGGGCAGCCAAACGGGTGGCAGGGCTGGGGCCCCCAAGGGCTTGCGCCAGGGTGCGGGCCAACTCCGGCGGGGTGCTGGCACAGACCAGGCCGGCTCCGGCCGTTGCCACCAGATCGGACACCGCCACCTCGGGCGAGAGGATCGCCGGGGTACCGGCCGCCAGGGCTTCGGCGACGGCGATGCCGAAATTTTCAGCCGCCGAGGGCAGTACCAGCCAGTCGGCATCCGCCAGCTCCCGGTCCTTGCTTTCACCCTCCACTTGGCCCAGCCACAGGCAGCGCTGGCCCAGGCCTAGGGATTCGACCTGCCCATGGAGCTGGCGCTCGTAGCCGGGTTCCCCCCGACCGGCGATCCGCAGTTCCCAGGAGGCGTCGGGCTGTTGTTGGTTCAGCAGGGCGAGTGCCTCCAGCAGGCGATCGAGTTGCTTCTTGGGATGTAGCCGAGAGAGGAACAGAAATCGGGTCGTGCTATCGGCACCATCGCCCCCTTTCGGGATCCTACGGTTGGTTTGGTTGTTCAGCCGCACCCCGAGGGGTAGCACCAGAGCCCGGGGCAGCAGGCCGAGCGCTGCCACCTCATCCCGTTCAGCCCCGGCGGTGAAATGCAGGGCGGCAGCCCCATTGAGGTTGCGCTCCTCGATCAGCCGCAGCATCCAGATCTTGCGGGAGCGGCTCTGGGCGAGGCTCCAGGGACTGAGCTGGCCGATCGTCCGCACCAGGTAGGGAACGCCGGCGTGGCGGGCCTCACGCATGGCCCAGGTGGAGGGAAACGAGAAGATCGCATGCACGTGAAGCAGGTCGTAGTCGTGGAGATGGCCTTTCAGCCACTGCACCAGACCGGGGCTGAAGGCGAACTCCCGCAGGGCGTGAACGGGGGGACTCCAGCGCGGAAAGGCAATCAAGGGAATGCCCTGGCGGTTGATCCACTTCCCGGTGGGCAGGGAGGCATCCAAACCTGGACCATGGTCATTGGTGGTGAGGATCGAGGCGTCGACGCCCCGCTGGCGGAGGGCCCCCACCATGTCCAGCACCGCCTTGCTCGGTCCACCCCGCAGCGGGCTGATCGAGGGGATCACATGGAGAACTCGAAGGCTCGGCTTCATCGGTCAGCCGGGGCCGGCGATCGCCCGATCACCCGCATCACCCCGGCCCGGATTCCGGCTGCGGCAGCTTCCACTGTGAAGGATCTCTCCACCAGCTGCTGGCCTGCCTCCCCCATGCGGCGGCTTGCTTCCGGATCCTGTGCCATGCGGACCAGGCAGGCCGCCAGCGCCCCGGAATTGCCACAGGGGTAGCTCAGGCCTGTCTTCCCCTCGATAATCAGGTCCTCCCGGCAGCCCACCAGGTCGCTCACCACGGCCGGCAGGCCGCAGGCCATGGCCTCATTCACCACCAGCCCCCAGGTTTCGCCGTGGTCGGAGGGAAGAACGAGGCAGTCGCTGGCTGCGTAGGCCGAGGCGATCGCGGATTGGTTGAGGAAGCCGGCAAAGCTCACGGGCAGGTCATGGGCGGCCGCCTGAGCGCGGCAGGCCTCCTCCAGATGGCCACTGCCCACGATCAGAAGGTGAATCGGGCGGTGGCCCTTTGGCGCTTGCTGCTGGAGCAGTTTCATCGCCTCCAGCAGATCCTGGGGCCGTTTTTTCTCCTGAAGTTTGCCCGCGAAGAGGAAGCAGAAGGCGCCCTCCGGGATCCCCCAGCGCTGGCGCAGGGCCTGGCGTTGGTTGCGCTGCTCTGCGGCCTGGGCGGCGAAGCTGGCGTTGTCGATGAAGTGGGGAGAAGGGATCAGTCGATTCTCAGGCACGCCATTGCTTCGGTACCAGCGGGCATTCGCCTGGCCCACCGGCAGCCCCACCGCCACGCCCCGGAAGAGGACTCCGTAGATCCGGTTGAGCAGCCAGGAGCGAGGTCTGACGCCATTGGAATCCATCCGCAGGATTACCGGGATCCGTAGCAATCGCGCCACCAGATGCACCTGCACCAGGCCCAGGAAATGCCATCCCGTCAGGAAGATCGCGTCCGGACGCAGCCGCGAGGGGCCCCAGCCCAGTTCCACCAGCGGGTTGGCCAGCCACACCCCGGCGTAGCCGCTGGTGATGCCCCGGCCGCGGCCGCTGCGGGCCTGGTGCCAGCGGTAGCCCTCAAGCAGGGGCACATCCCAGGTGAAGGCCACGCCGAAGCCCAGCCCCTGGGTGCGCGCATCCGGCAGCGAGAGATAGAGCACGTCGCTGGCCAGGGCCGGATCGGCCTCCAGGGTGCGGAACATTGGTGTGTGGTATTGCACCGGGTGGCTGCCCACCACCAGCAGCCTGGGGGTGCGGGTGGGCAGCAGGGCCGGTCCCCCGGCGTTGAGCCGCAGTGCCCACAGCAGGCCCCGCAACTCGGCCAGCAGGGTGGCCGGGATCCACCAGGGATGGCTCAGGTGGTGGCGGGTCCGCACCGACTGGAGCAGGGCGCCAACCGAGCCGAACAGGGCCTGAGCCGGAGGCCGGCTACGCAGCAGGAAGTAGTAACGCCCCACCGCGTGATCGGGTTGCAGGGTGGTGAGGTGTTTGCCGTAGCTGCGGGTGCCACCCCGTTCGGCCCGCAGATGGTGGATCAAGGCGGTGGGCTCGTAGTTGATGCGCCCGCCGCTGTCGCACCAGCGGTGGGCGAACTCGGCCTCAAAGTGATAGGCCACCTTCACGAAGTTGGTGTCGAAGCCCCCCAGGCTGCGGGCGCGCCGCAGGGGGATGGCCACATTGCCCCCCATGAATGCCTTCACGCTGCGGGGTTCGAGGCTGTTGAACAGGAAGGGGGCACCGGGGGGATCCTCCCGCTCGCTGTGCCATGGCTGCAAGACCCTGCCGGCCACCATCGCCTCGGGATCCCTTTCGCCGGCTCGTTGGTGGGCCCGCAGCAGGTCGGGGTCGGGGCGGATGTCGTCGTCGAGGAAAAGGATCCGATCGCCGTGAGCCTCGAGCAGGGCCCGGTTCATGGCACCGGTGATCGAGGGGCGCTCTAGGCGCAACCAGCGGATATGGCCGTCTTTGTGCCAGCGGGCCAGCCGGGCCTCCGTGTCGGCATCGTGGCGCGGGGTCTGGTCCACGATCAGGAGCTCCCAGGGGGGCGGATCGAGGGCCAGAAGGTCGGCGATGCTGGCGGTGAGCACCCCGTCGCGGCCGTAGGTGGGGATGGCAACGGTGAGCTTCATCGTGCCCTCAGCTGCCGTAGCCGTGCCTTGAGGTGCCAGGGGTTCAGCTCCAGGGTGCGATCCAGGTACCGGCGGGACAGATCAGGGTGCTCGGCCGCCAGGCAGGCTGCGATGAAGTAAGCGCCATCGGCTTCGCGGCGGGGATTGCGGCGGGCAGTGCGGCAGCGATCGCTCAGCTGTTCGGCCTGCTCCAGCCAGGGATCCTCGGATTCCCCGGCCCGCCGGGCCCGGGTGGCTCCCACGATCAGGGCGTGGAAGGCCTCCTGCTCCTGGCGCCGGGAACCGCTAATCGATCCAGGTGAAAGGGTGGCCTCGTAGAGCACCTCGGGCACTACCCGATGCCGCCCGGATTCCACCATCCGGCTCCAGAGATCGAGATCCTGGGCGTAATAGAAGGCTGCCCGATAGCCGCCGGCCCGTTCGTAGGCTTCGCGGCGCATGAGCACCGATCCGTGGATCGCCGGACCGGTGAGTCCATCGGCCAGGCTTTCCTCGGCCAACCGGTTCACGGTGGCGGTGGCCCCCTCCTCCACCACCAGCCGCACGTGGCTGGAGCAAAGATTGGCGCCTGGATCGGCCTCTAGGCAGGCCACCTGCTGCGCGAGCCGTCCTGGCAGGGAGCTGTCGCCGGCATCCTGCCGGGCGATGAAGCTGCCCCTGGCTTCGCTGCAGCCCTCGATCAGGGCCCGAGTGAGCCCTCGACCCTCACGGGTCAGCACCCGGATGCGGCGATCTGCGGCGGCCAGGCGTTCCAGCAGCGCACCGGTCTGATCGGTCGAGCCGTCATTGATCACCAGCACTTCCAGGTCGAGTTCCTGGCCCTGGGTGAGGGAGGTCAGGGTGGCTTCCAGGGTCCCGGCCCCGTTGCGCACCCCCATCACAACGGAAACCAGTGGAGTCGTCGGGGTCATGGGGCGTTGCGGCGGGGCATCAGGCGGCGCAGCCCCAGGCTCACCCGGGCGGCACCCCGCCAGCCAACCAGGGCGGCCAGCAGGCCGTAGAGCAGGAATTCCGGAGATTGCTGCAGCCGTCGTCGTCCGGAGGCAGCCCTGGCCAGCTGGAACAGGGACTTGGAGGCATCGTCCACTCCGGCGAGGCCGCACTGGCGGCTCAGCAGGAAGGAGGCCCTCACGAACTGCCGCATCTCCGGCGTGTCATGGGCCACGCCCGCCCGCCGGGCGCAGTGGAAGAGGGAGGCTTGGGCCAGGGCACGGTGGGAGAGCTTGCGAGGATCTTCGCAGCCCTCATCGCTGAGGTGGCCATCGGCCAGATGAATCCGCCGCACGGACACCTCCTCCGGTACCCAGGCGAGCCTGGCCCCCGTGGCTCCCGCCCGGGCGTCGTACTCCCAGTCCTCCTCATTGATCCAACTGCGCCAGGGACCGATGCGATCCAGCAGGTCACGGCGGTAGAGGGGACAGCTGGTGGTCCACCAGCGTTCCACGAGCAGATGGGGGAACAGGGTGGTTCGCACTTGGCCGGTGCCGCGCATCGGCCCACGGCGCTGCACAGGCTGAATCGAGTGGTTTTCCTCCAGGCTCGGCCCGTAGCTGATCTGGCAGTCGGGTTGTTGCCGCATGGCACCCACCTGAGCCGCGAATTTACCCGGCAGCAGCAGGTCGTCGGAATCCAGAAACTGAATGAAGCTTCCTCGGGCTCGGTCCAGCCCCCGTTGACGGGCTGCACCCGGACCGGCATTGGGCTGGTGGATCACCAGGATCGAGTCCGGGTTGGTGCGGGCCAGGTCCTCCGCCACGGCGGCGGTGTCGTCGGTGGAGCCGTCGTCCACGATCACGACCTCGATCGGCCGATAGGTCTGGGCCAGAACGCTGGCCACGGCTTCCCGCAGCAGATAAGAACGGTTGTGCACCGGAATGATGGTGCTCACCAGCTCAGGATCGCGTTCAGTGGTCGGGGCCATGGCTTCAGCTCCCTCCATCGCCGTGCTGGCGCCGCCGCCGCAGGTCTTCGATCCGCTCCCGGGCCGGACGAATCATCAGGCTGCGGGCCCGCTCGAGATTGGGATTGTCGCCCTCGCCCTTGAGGGGTTGGCCCCGGTGCCAGAGGTGCACGATCGGTTCGTACCCCCAGATCCAGGTGGGCAGGGTGAGACAACGATCCCAGAATTCATTGTCTTCGCCTCCCCAGCCCCGGAACGCCTCATCCATCCCACCCACCTGGTTGTAGGCCTCCGCGGTGATCGCCATGCTGCCGCCGGCTTCCAGGTTTTGCACGATGTACTCGGCCGGTACCTCGTCGTAGGAAGCACCGTGGGTCAGCACCGCCTGACTGTGCTGTGGATGGAGATAAAAGATAAAGCGTTTGGGGTTCACCACCGCGTAGCCGTTGTCGATGCGCCGCAGGATCCGCCGTGCATAGCCGCGGGGCACAAGCATGTCGTTGTCATGGAGGAGCAACACCGGCGAGCGGGCTTCTCGGGCCCCCACATTGAAGGTGTGGGACCGGTTGTAGGGGGCCTCGGGCTCGGCCAGCGGCGCGTGGATGTGGCGCACCCAGGCCGGCAGGGTGGCCCTGATCCGCGGTGTGTTGTCCTGTTCGATGACCAGGCATTCCATGGTCACCCCTTCCTGATCTGCCAAGGATTCCAGGGTGGCCAGGAGCAGGGGGAGGCGCTCGGTGCCCCGGTGGCCGATCAGCACGCTGATCTGGGGGGTACCGCTGAACGGTTCCGGCGCCGGACGCCGTCCGATCGGCGCATCCCCCAGGCAGCGCCGCAGCAGGCGCTGGGCCAGCCGGGGCTGGACCTGGGAGGCATGGAGACGGGAGGTGTAGGTCCAGCAGCAGGCGAAACCTTCGCCATCGGGAGCCGGCTCGACGGTTTCGCTGCGGTTGGCCAGGCCGAGATAGCGGCGGGAAGGCGAGCGCAGGGCCCGCTCCCAGCGCCAGCGGTCCTTCAACCACACGCCGAGTTGCTCACGCCGCGTTGGGGATCCCGGCTCAGTCATGGGTCCCCGTGCCGCGGTCTTGCGCCCCGGCCAGCTCCAGCAGCGAGGCGTCGTCGCCGCAGGCATGGCCGCTATGGGGCCATTCGCTGCCCGCCTCGCGATGGCGGAACCGCCTGCGGAGCAGCCGGCGAAGCCGTTCGGCCGTTTCCGGTCCGAGTCGCCGGTCAAGCCCACCGGCTGCGGCGATGGGAACGGCTGGCCCCGGCACCGGCAGGGGGTCGAGGGCCGCCACGGCCTGGAAGGCTGCCATCCAGGCGGCCTGGGAGGCGTCCCGCGAATAGCGCCGTTTCACCAGATCGAAGCCCGCTGCGCCCAACTCTCGCAGCCCGGCCGGATTTCGGAGGCTCGCCAGCTGAGCGGCCGCCTCCCGGGCGTCGCCCACGGGGAAGAGCAGGGAGGTGCTGCCGTGCACCAGGGCACCTTCCAGCCCTGATCCCACATATCGGCTGCTCACCACCGCCAGACCGGCGGCCATCGCCTCCCAGGCCACGATCGGTCCGGTTTCCCATGCCGAGGTGATCAGGAGCACTTGATGGGTTCTGTAAACCCGTTGGGCCAATTCCGGCCGCGGGATCGCGCCGGTAACGATCACCTGGCCCGCGGCGATCCTGCCCGCCAGGGAGGCCTCCACCAGGGGGCGATCCGGGCCGTCGCCGGCGATGGTGAGCTGAAAGGGAATGCCGTCTGCGTCGAGGGCCTCCAGGATCGGAGCCAGGTCCTGCACCCGCTTTTGGGCCCGATCCAGCCGCCCCACCCAGGCGATCCGCAGCAGTTGCTTGTCTGGCTCCCCGGTGGCGGGAGCTGGCTCGACCCAGCGGGATCCCAGCTCAACCCCGTAGGGCGCATAGAACACCCGTTTGGCCTCCATACCCCCGAGAGTGCGGGCCAGTTCGCCGCTGAGCCGGTTCGTCACCACCAGGCCATCGAGAAGGTCGTTCTGGTCGCGCAGATCGGCGAAGTAGTCCGCCTCGATTGCGTGCAGGGTCATCACTATCCGGCCTCGGAAGTCTCCTCGGCGCCGCAGTCGTCGGACCGCGGGATAGAGGGCCGCGATGTTCACCCCTGCCACCAGATGGTCGGGATGGCCCCGCAGCAGCTGTTCCAGTGCGTGGATGCGCCCGGCCTCGCTGCCGGTGGGGTTGCGGAAGGGGATCGGCGCCAGGCTGGGGTAGCGCTCGGCGTAGGGGCCCCGCCGATGGAAGCTGTCATCGGGGACGGCTACGGTTACCTTCATGCCCCGCTGGCGCTGGTCGGCTACCAGGTCCGCCAGCCAGTCCTGCACGCCCCCCAGCAGGTAGGCGGATGGGGCCACGAAGAGAAGGTTCACGCCGTCCGGTCGGGGTACAGAACGGAACCCACCCAGGCCGCGGCCGGGATCGGTGTCAGCGCCAGGCTGGTCACGGGGCGCCGGGGTCGCACATGGCCGTGGAGCTGCTTGATGAACACACCGTCACCTGGGGGGCAGGTCTCCCACTGGGCGGCGAAGTGGGCCTGGTTGGCCGAGGTGTATTTCCCCCAGACCCGTCCTGAGATGTCATCGAAGGAGGTGGCCTCGGGTTTGTGATCCTGGTGGCGGATGTAGCCGCACAGATGGTTGGCGATTCCCACACCGGCCAGGCCTGCTCGGGCGGTGTAGTCCATATCCTCAAAACCGATCCCCGGGAAGCCGGGGTCGAAGGCTCCGATCCGGGCCAACGTGGCCGGAGCGATCACGAAGTGCGACCAGGAGCTGTTGAGCAGGCTCAGGCCCACGCTGGACCAGCTAAATCCCTCCGCCCAGCGACGCAGGAATCCGTCAACGACTAGGTCGTCGTTGAGGATCAGCAGGGGTCGATCGCCGGGAGCGGCCGCCAGCATCGCGTTCCAGAGGGTGGTGAGGCCGTGGGCGCGGTCGTAAAGAACGAAGCGCTGATGGCGCGGCGCTCCCTGGCAGATCTCTCGCTCGAAGCGTTGAAGATAGGCGGCCTGAGCTTCCGGTGTGCCATGACCATTGACGGCCACAGTGATGCTCACTTCGGGAAAGATACGGGTCAATTTCTGGTGCAACGGCTTGAAATAGCGCTCATACCGTTCGCTGTAGGTGGTTACTCCAATGCTGAAGGTTCCCGCTAGATCGCTGCGCGCTGGCAGAAATCGTGTCGGGATCCGGCGGCGCAGGGCCCAGCTGGCCTCACGGCTGGCGCAGTAAAGACGGTATCGGAGGTTGCCAACGGGTGCCAAGGAAGATCAGGAAGAGTGGAGGGGGCGGTGGGTTCAGCGACCGGGTAGGGAGGCGATCGCCTCACGCAAACGTGGGTAGCGATCCGGCGGCATGATGTACTCGTGGAAGCAGCGGTGGCAGTTTTCCCGCATGGCGGGAAGATGGGCGCCGATGTAGCGAATGGCGGCAAGGAATTGAGCGTAGTTCTCCACCAGAACACCGCAGTTGTAGTCTTCGATGAAGCGAAAGCTCGGCTGTCGGGTGGCGATCACCGGTACTCCCATGGCCAGAAACATACAGAGTCGGTTTGAACTGGTCCCCATGTGCTGGAACTGGGGGGCAGGATTCGTGTAGATCGCCAGTCCGATGTCGAGGCCTACGGCAGACCGCCAGGCCTCCTGCCAGCCCAGCCGTTCCTCCTGCAGGTAGAGGCGCCCCTCCAATCCGAGGCGCCTCATTAGGAAGAGAGACAGGGGGCTGACCGCCAGCGGTTGAATCACCGCCTGGAGGCCCGGCTCCTCCTGGAGCGCCTGCACCAGCCAGTCGGCCCCAACCGTGAGACTGAAGGCTCCCGAGGAGGCGATCACCAGGGCATCCTGCTCTAGGCCCCAGCGCCGACGCAGGCTGCGGCGAAGCTCCTGTTCGGGCTGGGGGGGCTGATGAAAGCAGCCGGGATAGACCAGCACCCTGGCGTTGGCCGCCAGTCCGGCATACTCCCGCAGCAGGCTCACACGGGAGTCGTCGTTGACGATCGTGAAGCGCGAGCGGCGCATGGCCCAACGGCAGAGTTTCTTCCAGCGCTCCGGGCTGTTGCCCCGGTAGCCGCCGGATTTGATTTCATCCACCAAGGAGAAACATGGACGGCCCGTCAGGGCGGAGAGCAGTCCCACCACGGCCAGGGGATCTTCACTGGTGCCGGAGAAGCAGTCAAAGTTCCACCAGCGCCGGCTGAGCAGATGGCGGCGGAGCCAATTCATCGAATAGTCGGCACGGTGGGTGTACACATCAGGCCCGTAGTCCGAAGGGTCTTGTGATGTGCCCGGCGAGAACACATGCACCGCGTAGCCGCAGCTCAGCAGCGCCTCGATGATGGCCCGATTTGGAGGAGAATAGAGAAGTTCAGGCACCAGCAGGAAATGGGCCGCCCGGCGCTTATTAGGGGAGGGGGAGAGCGACATGGCGTTACAGGGCCACCGGCACCACGTGGGTACTCAGATACCGAGGTGGCTGCACTCGGCCGGCATGGTACTCCGCGAAAGAGCACTGGGAATAGGCATTGATGAAGGCGGGGGGAAACTCCCGTCCGGGGCGTTGGAGAGGCGGGGCACCGGCCGGCCCGGTTTTGGTGGTCATCACGCAGACATACTAGTTGTGGTAATGGGTGATCTGGTCATCCACCCCGTAATAGTTTGCCCAAGGCCGTAGCGCAGATCGCTACTGGCTCATTCTAGAGCGTGGCGTCCGTAACCACGGCGAAGAAGGCTTCCGGTTCGTCATTGGAGACATAGACATTCATCGGATGCCAGTCGAAACCGAGCTCGGCCAGGTGGGTGGGAATGCTGTGGGTCATGTGGCCGCCCGAGAAATCGAATTCGCGCCTGGGTCCGGGAATGCGAAGGCGCAGCTTCCAGATGAGCCTTCGGGAGCGGCGCAAGCCCTCGGTGGTGAAGAGCAGAAGGAACTCTCTTGCATGCCCGCTTCGAAGGGGCGGGTGAGGGGGCAGCAGCCGATTTCCTCGGGAGAGATCAGCACCTTGTTCCCCAGAGCTAGGCGGTGCAGCGCTGCAGCCACTCGGAGGCCAGCGGGATCACATCGGCATGGAGCAGCAGGGTGTAAGCCCCCCGAGAACGCCTCACAAGTTCCCGCAGGGCTTCCGGCTGGGTGCAATGACGAACACTAGCTCGATCCCATGGTCTCAGGCAATCGCGGCGGAGGCATCACTGGAGTCGTTATCCAGAACGCAGATGTGCACATGGGCGGAATCCGGTGGTGCGGCGCAGCGATTGAAGACAGTGGGGCAGGAAGAGCGCGCTGTTCCAACTGGTGATAGCAACGAAGAAATCGGGGTCGTTCATGGCCCTGGCTTGGCGGGGTTCGGAAAAAGGGAGAGCCGCTTCAGCAACCGCACAGGCAGGCTGTTGTTGATGCGATCCAAGTATTCGTCTTTTTCGCCGTGTTGAAAAACAAGGTCGGCAACCTGCTCTCGGAGCGATGCTAAAGCACCGTTTTTGGCATAAACATAGGCGAGCTCTTCGCTTGTTTTTTTGCGTTGCTTCACGGTTTTAGTTTCTGGATAGTAGCGCATCACCGCCAGCTTTTCATTGATCATGGCAGCTATTGTCCTGCGGGAAAAGCGAAACCAGAGATCGTAATCCATGAGGAGGTGCAACTGCTCATCAACCCCGCCAACGCGCTGCCAAAGTTCCTTTGTCCAGAAGCAACACTGCTGCATGACCCACTGATCATTCTTCCAATTCAGCATGGTGGCCTCGTCCATCGCCATGGGCGGAATGTGGCGAAGGAACTGATGGTCAAGGCTGATCACATCGCCGGCTCCCACCACGAATTCCAGATTGACATCAGCCTGAAAAGAGGCGGCCACGCGCCAAAGGGCACCCGGCAGGAGGTAATCATCGGAATTTAACCAGAAGAAGATATCGCCGCTGGCGCGGGCAAATCCTTTGTTGATCGCATCCGATTGCCCCTTGTCCGGTCCTGGGAGCAGGGCGTTCAGGTGCTCCCGGTAGCGGTTCAGGACGGAGGCAGTGGCGTCGCTGCTGCCTCCGTCGGCAACGATGATCTCAAGGTTGGGATAGTTTTGATGGATCAGGGAAAGAAGTGTGTCCTCGATCGTTTCAGCTTGGTTCAGCGTTGGGATCACCACCGAGAAGCGCGGAGCTGATTCAGCCAAGCGGCCGGATGTTGCCGGATCCGCATGGTCCATGTTGTCCCAGCCGTAGAGGTGGGCGCAGGGATGTTGGGGGGACATGGCCGGATTCACGAAGCCGCCCTCTTCGCCAGCACTTCTTTCCAGTGCGCCATGGTGAGGAGAAAAGCGAGGCTGCGGGTGCGGTCCGATCCAGCCCTGTGCTGGTTGACGATCCCGTTCACCGTTGCCGGATCAACCAGGTCGCCCAACAAATCGAGCCTGGAAGTCAGACTCTCCTGGAGGGCGCTTTCCCGATACCAGCCGCTGCTTCGGTCGTAGGAGATGTAGGGGGTTCGGCGCATCAGAGGAGTCCAGTACAGGGGAGGTGCCCTGCGAAGCATCCGTCGGGGCTGGAAGCCATTCTCTTCAGAGAAATCCAGCAAGTCAGGCTGATTTTTTTCAATCGCAAAACGGTGCCAGTTGGACCCCAATTTCCAGCCTGCTGGCAGGTTCCAGATGGCCTGAAGCCATTCGCGGTTGTGGAAGGGAGAGCGCCACTGGCTGGAGGCCTGGTACATGGCGATGCCATTGGCATAGAAATTGGGAACCCTCTGTTCAAAGTAGTAGCGGGTCAGCCCTGGCAGGAAGGAATCATGGCAATAATGCCGCAGTCTTGAAACGCGGTAGGCGATACCGGGCTCCTCTAGCTGGGCGGCAAACTGGGGGGAAAGACCCGGTAATTCATCCGGTAAAAAGGTGGGGTGGCGGTGAAGCTTCAATCCCCAGAAGCGATTGAGGGCAACCCCGGGGAAACGATCGCCTAGGCGTCCTAGTTGACCTCGATCAAAATAATAGGAGCGGGCGAATTCACCAAGGGTTCCAACAAAGAAGGAGCTCGTGCTGGGAATCTTTGCCTTAAGGGGATAGAGATAGGTATGCCAGTGCCACGCTGTCTTGGTTCCGTTGGTGAGGCTTGAGATTTCAGGTGCGTGGGTGAGGAAATCATCAAGCTCGATTCGCACCAGGTCATGCTGCAGTCCAAATCGTCTGGCAATAGAGCGGGCCACGTTGACATCGGAGCATTCGTCGGTGCCCATCGTGATCAGATGGGGTTTGATCCCTTGCTTGAGCATGGAGCTCAGGATCACCCTCGAATCGAAGCCGCCCGAGAGGGAGAGATAGGGTTGCTCCCCTGCCAGTCGCGCCACTTCGGTGTTGAGGGCCCGGATCGCCCCTACGGGATCGGGAGATTCAGAGCCCAGGCTTTCGATAGCCGAGCGGGTGTCACGCTTGAGTTCACCATGGGCGACCTGCAGCACCGTTCCCGGTGGGACCCGATGAATATCCGGATGTAGGGTGCCATTGTCGGTGAGATTTTCGAGTTGGCAGAGATCACCGAGGGCCTGCCAGTTCCAAGTCCAATTCAGTCCAGCTCTGCTGAGAATGTCAACAATGCGGCGTCCGTGCACAAAACCCGATCGTCCTTTGCCGGCCTGGGTATAGAAGTAGTGCATCGCCCCGACCGGCGAGGTGATGATCGTGCATAGCCCCTGATCCTCCAGGACCAGTGTGTATTCACCACGCAGATTACGAAGCCTCTCGAAATCACCTTGATGGGCAAGACTCAGAAGGCCAGCTGCTTCAAGTTCGCAGTATCCATGCACCGTGACCTGTGTTGCCTCAGATCCCGTGGCTGGCTGGGATTGGTGATGCCCGGAGAAGACCATAAGCTGAGAGAGGATCTGTTTAAATCAAAAAAATTTCGTTGCCACTGCGGCATTGCTCCCGACGTGGCGTGGTGCGCCACGCTACGGATCAGGGGATGGTTAAGGATCGTCCTAGCATCAGCTTGGCAGGTCGAAGTCGCCGCCTTCCTCCCACTCCCTTTTTACGACGGATCCCTGCCGATCCTGCCGCCTGTGGCCAAAGGTGGAAGTTGCCAGCTCTCCCGGCTCAGTCACCCCCGTGGCTGGTATGACAACCGCTCCTAGCCGCGGCTGGACACGGGTCGGGATCCTTCTCTGCAGTGGGCTGCTGTTGGCTCTGGCCCGGCAAAATCCCCCGGACCCGTCGATCCGGGCCGATGCTGAGCGCTCCGGTCCTCTGGATGCTCGCTCCATTGCCGTGGTGATCAACAGCGAGGATCCCCTCAGTGAGGCCATCGGGACCCATTACCAACGCGTCCGCCGCATTCCCCAGGATCAGGTGCTGCGGGTGCGATTCCCCCCCCATCGGGCCAGCCTGGATCCCGGCCGCTTCCTGGCGATCCGGCGCCAGTTGCTCCGCGATACCCCGTCCCGAGTCCAGCTCTATGCCCTGGCCTGGGCTGCGCCTTATCGCGTCGGCTGCCAATCGATCACCAGTGCCTTCAGCCTGGGTCTCCACCCGGCCTGGTGCGCCGATGGTTGCCATGTCACCAGGATCAGCCCCTATTTCGCCAGAGGGGATGTGGCCCGGCCCTGGGACGCCTTGCGCATCCGACCCTCAATGTTGCTGGCCGCCAGCAATGAAGCAGCGGGTCGCTCCCTGATCAATCGCGGTGCCCTCGCCGATGGATCGGCGCCGCACGGAAACTTCTATCTGCTGAGCAGCAGCGATTACAAGCGCAATACCCGGCTGCCGGCATTTGAGCGGGCCGTTCGGCTCAGCCGACCGGACCTGAGGGTCCACCTGCTGCAGCAGGATGCGCTGGAGGGGGCATCCGACGTCCTGGGCTACTTCACAGGTTTGGCCTCGGTGCCTGCGATCACCACCAACCACTTCCTACCGGGGGCTGTAGCCGACCATCTCACCTCACTCGGTGGGCAGCTCACCGACAGCCCCCAGATGAGTGCGTTGCGGTGGCTGGAGGCGGGGGCAACAGCCAGCTATGGCAATGTGGTGGAACCCTGCAATTTCCCGGCTAAATTCCCCGATCCTGGCCTGCTGTTGAGCTACTACCGGCGTGGTGACACCCTGATCGAGGCATACTGGCGCAGTGTTGCCATGCCGGGCCAGGGTGTCTTCATCGGCGAACCTCTGGCCCGTCCTTGGTCGGATCGCCAGGGTCGTCTGATTAGGAAAAATGGCGCCGCTGGTGCCAGCTCCAGGCGTGTTCGATGATGGTGTTCAGGTCGGGATAGCGTGGACGCCACCCGAGTTCTTCCCTGGCCCGGGTGGCACTGGCTACGAGTTGGGCCGGATCCCCCTCGCGCCGACGGGCCACGTGGGCCAAGAGCCCTCTGCCGGTCACGGCCTTGGCGGCATCGATCACCTCCTGCACCGAATAGCCAGTGCCGTTGCCGAGGTTGTAGATCAGCGGCTCACGTTGGGCTTCCTGCCGTTCCCTGAGCCGCAGGAGCCGCTCGAGTCCGAGCACGTGGGCATCAGCCAGATCGCTGACATGGATGTAGTCACGAATGCAGGTTCCATCGGGCGTCGGGTAGTCATCGCCGAAGATCTGCAGGTAGGGTTCGCGGCCGCTCATCACATCCAGAACCCTAGGAATCAGGTGGGTCTCAGGGTCGTGGTCCTCGCCGAGTTCACCGTCGGGATCAGCACCGGCCGCATTGAAGTAGCGGAAGATCACGCAGGGCAATCCGTAGGCCCGGCTGAAATCGCGCAGCAGGTGCTCCACCATCCACTTGCTGCGGCCGTAGGGATTGATCGGGGCCTGGGGATGGTCCTCAGTCATCGGAATCGCTTGGGGCGGTCCGTAGGTGGCGCAGGTGGAGGAGAACACAATCGGGATGGGCTGTTCCCCGGCAACCAGCGCTTCCAACAGGGTGAGGGTGTCTCCAAGATTGTTGCGGTAGTACTTGGCGGGATCACTGACCGATTCACCCACATAGGCGTAGGCTGCGAAGTGAAGAACAGCTTCGATCGGCTTTCCTTCGAAGTGGGTGCCGGCCAACTCTGGATGCTGGCCCCGCAGCAGCGGTTCGATCAACTGGCGGTTACCCACCTGACCGTTGATCAATGGAACCCCAAGCACCTCCCGAACGATCTCGGCGTGGCCATAAACGAGGTTGTCGAGCACGACCGGTTGGTGACCGGAGAGGCTGAGGGCACGCACGGCATGGCTGCCGATATATCCAGCACCACCGGTGACGAGGACTCTCACAGCCGTACCTCCTGACCACTGGACTGACGTTGAACGTAGTCGTTGACCGTGGCCCGCAAACCCTCTTCCAGCGAAATGGTGGCGGACCAGCCCAATGCCTTGAGTAGGCTCACATCAAGGAGTTTACGCGGTGTCCCATCTGGCTTTGTTGCATCCCAATTCAGAGTACCCCGGAAGCCCACCGCATCGGCCACCAAGCCGGCGAGGTCACGGATGGGGAGATCAGTGCCTGTTCCCACGTTGAGGAACTGGAGCTCATCCTCGGCCGGTTGCCAATGCTCCAGGCAGAAAACGGCGGCATCGGCCAGATCATCCACATGGAGAAACTCCCGCCGCGGAGATCCTGTTCCCCAGCAGGTCACCGTGGGAACACTATCGCGGACAGCCTCGTGAAATCGTCGGATCAGAGCAGGCAAGACGTGACTGTTGGTGGGGTGGTAGTTATCGCCTGGACCATAAAGATTTGTGGGCATCAGACTGATCGCATCGAAACCATGTTGCTGTCTAAGGGCGCGACACAATTGAATGCCGGTGATCTTTGCGATTGCATACCATTCATTGGTGGGTTCCAGCGATCCAGTTAGCAAGGATTCTTCTTGAATTGGTTGAGGCGCGAACTTGGGATAGATGCAACTACTGCCGAGGAACAGTAAGCGTTTTGCCCCGAATCGCCAGGCGCTTTCGATCACATTGTTCTGGATCTTCAGGTTATCTAGGAGAAAATCGGCTGGGTAGGTGGAGTTGGCCTGAATCCCTCCCACCTTGGCGGCTGCCAGCACCACCACATCGGGTCGTTGTCTCTCCATCCAGGTCGCCGTTGCTCCCGCATCACGAAGATCGAGTTCATCATGGTTTGCGGTGAGCAGATGGGCATAGCCTGCCTGGCTCAGACGCCTCACGATGGCTGAGCCGGCCATGCCGCGATGGCCGGCTACGAATATTCTGTCGGCGAGATCGATCAGGTTGGTCATGATTGAATAACGCTGACTTGGGGGGGATTCTCCATCGAACCCACCACCTTGAATCCCTCCCGAAGCAGCAGTGCTTCTTTGGCAGCCTCCTCACGGTCAGCACTCACCATCTCCTGAACCAGTTCCTCAAGAGTGGTCGTTGGGGTCCAACCCAACTTTTCTCTGGCGCGAGTTGGATCGCCGAGCAGAGTTTCCACTTCGGCTGGCCGGAAGTAGCGCTGATCGATCCGAACCACCTTGGCTCCCGTATCGGCACGGTATCCGGTTTCATCAACCCCTTCGCCACGCCACTCGATAGCTCCCCAGCCCAGCTCGACCGCGGTGAGTTCGATGAAGCGTCGCACCGACTCCTGACGACCCGTGGCGATCACGAAATCTTCCGGGTGCTCCTGCTGAAGCATCCGCCACTGCATCTCGACATAGTCACGGGCATGGCCCCAGTCCCTCAGGGAATCCAGGTTACCCATGTAGAGGCATTGTTCAAGACCCGCATCGATGCGGGCCAGACCCCGTGTGATTTTCCGGGTTACAAAAGTTTCTCCGCGTCGGGGACTTTCATGGTTGAACAAAATACCATTACAGGCATACATCCCGTAGGATTCGCGATAGTTGATTGTGATCCAATATGCATAGAGTTTGGCTACGCCATAAGGGCTTCTTGGGTAAAACGGTGTTGATTCTTTTTGTGGTATTTCTTGGACAAGTCCATAAAGCTCTGAGGTCGATGCTTGGTAAATCCTGGTTTTATCAATCAGTCCCAGAATTCGCACCGCCTCAAGAATTCGGAGGGTGCCGAGAGCGTCGGAGTTGGCGGTGTACTCGGGGCTTTCAAAGCTCACGGCAACGTGGCTTTGGGCGCCTAAGTTATAAATCTCATCCGGCTGTACCTGCTGGATGATGCGAATCAGGTTTGTGGAATCGGTGAGATCCCCGTAGTGTAGGACTAGTCTTGGGTCGTTTTCGTGTGGATCTTGATAAAGATGATCAATTCTTTCAGTGTTGAAACTACTAGCCCGCCGTTTGATGCCATGCACCACATAGTCCTTTTCTAGGAGCAATTCGGTGAGGTAGCTGCCATCTTGACCGGTAATGCCGGTAATTAATGCGGTCTTGGCCATGGATTCGATGTTGGCTCTCGCTGGATGGATTGAGGATGGGTGGGTTTTAAGATTGCCTGCTCAGGCAAGGTTTCCAATCAGCACTCAGACCAAATGCCCAACGGCCCAATTTGAAAGGGACGCCAGGCAGTTGGAGAATGGCAATTGGCGCATCTTAAGTGAGATTGCCACTAGAGCAGCTCTCATCTCGAAGAGAATTGAGTGCTGCTATTTAAGCATGCCATCTGGGAATGAGCTGCTGGATGCCGTGGTGGGCGTGAAGCCAGTCTCACCACGGCCCCGATCATCTGGCCTGTTTCAGTCGCGCCGCCCCCCACCTTGAAGAGCGATGACAAGTCGAAGAACAAAAACAAAAAGATTAATATAGGTGAGGTACATACCTAAGGCGCCAGCAAGATACTGATTGTCGTTATAGGTTCGTGGCATCGTGTAGAAGTCCACGAACGCAGCTCCCACGAACAGAATCGTGCCGAAACCGGCGATCAGGAGTTCAAAACTTCCGCCGGAGAAGATTGCGGGAGCGAAGATGCTGCCCACGACCTGAACGAGCATCGCCACGATCAGGCCCATAATCCCCAGGCCTACTGCCCCGGTAAGGGCTTGGCCCACGCTGTCGCTCATGCGGCGCCCCATGACCGAGGCCGCGATGAAGGTGATCCCTGTTGCCAGGGCCGCCGTTCCGACGGCGCCTACACCGGCACTGGTGAGGGCATAGCTCACCAGGCCGCTTAGGGTGAAACCGGTGAGCAGGCTGTAGGAGGCGAGCAGGGGCAGGGCGGTGGCGTTGTTTCCTTTGTTGGCAACGTTCTGGGCCACAAAGAACAGAATGAAGTTGCCGATCAGGGCCACCCAGAAGAGGGGCATGAACAAGGCTGCATTGCTGGCCATCAGGCCGAGCCCGCCCAGCACACCTGCCGCGGTGAGCACCATGCCGCCTCCCACGTAGGGAAGGGCGCGATTCACCACATTGGGGCCCACTAGGCCGCTGACGTTGGCCTCCCGGATGGCCTGTTGGAAATTGCTGCTGGCCGGCATGGCGGCGATGAATCGAACTCAGTACATCCTGCCAGTCCTGGTTGGATGGCTGCGGCTTTTTCGCCCTTGGAGACGTTCGGATCTCCCTATCGAGCCGATCGGCCCGACCGACGCGTCGTACTGCCGATCCCCTGCCGTGGGGCCGCTGTGGCCGTTCCATCGCGACGCGCGTAGGCCTGCACCAGGCGCTGCACGAGAGGATGGCGCACCACATCGGTATCGGTGAAGCGGCAGAGGGCCACCCCCTCCACCCCATCCAACACCTCGGCAGCCTCCACAAGCCCACTGATCTGGCCCGGAGGTAGGTCGATCTGGGTGATGTCCCCGGTCACCACCATCCGGGCGTTTTCCCCCAGGCGGGTGAGCACCATGCGCATCTGGGCGGGGGTGGTGTTCTGGGCCTCATCGAGGATCACAAAGGCATCGGCCAGGGTGCGGCCGCGCATGTAGGCCAGCGGAGCGACCTCGATCACCCCTTTCTCGAGAAGCTGGGTCGTGCGTTCCTGGCCCAGCAGGGTGTGCAGGGCGTCATACAGAGGTCGAAGATAGGGGTCCACCTTTTGCTGCAGATCGCCGGGCAGGAAGCCGAGGCGTTCGCCGGCCTCCACCGCCGGCCTGGTCAGGACCAGACGCTCCACTCGCCGCTCCTGCAGCATCCGGACCGCCTGCACCGTGGCCAGGAAGGTCTTCCCGGTGCCCGCCGGGCCAATGGCCAGGGTGAGGTCATGGCGTTCCATCGCCTCGATAAATCCCTTCTGGCGCAGCGTCCGGGGCCGCAGGGAACGCCCCCGGACGCTGGTGGCCAACACCTGACGCCCGAGATCGCGGTGTTCGTCACTGCGGCCGCTGTCAAGGGATGTGAGAGCCGTCTGGATATCCACCACTGCGACCGGTTCGCCGTTCTGCCATAGGGGCCTGAGCAACTCGAGCAGGGCGCAGGCCCTATCCACCTGGGCCGGCCGCCCGCTGAGATAAAGATCCAAACCGTGCAGCCGCAAGCTACTGCCGGTGAGTTCCTCGATGCGTCGGAGATTGACCTCAGCCGCTCCTGCCAGGGCCAAGGCGGCTGCAGCTCCCCCGAGAGCCAGGGTTAGGGGCTCGGGAACATGACCTTCCTGGAGAGTACCGGTGGTGGCGATCAGGCCTCGGCTGCGACGTCCTCAGCAGGAGCCGCTGTGACTTCAGCGGCGGCGGCCTCAGCAGCAGCTTTGGCTTCGGCGGCAGCGGCTTCAGCGGCAGCCTTCGCCTCGGCTTCGGCCTTCTTCGCTTCAGCTGCGGCAGCTTCGCGGGCCAAGGCCTGCTTCTGCTTGCCGACGATCTCGGCGGGCCGAACAGTCTTGGTGAGCAGGCCACCCTTCTCAAGCAGCGCGCGCACCGTGTCGGTGGGTTGGGCGCCCTGGCTCAATCGGGTGCGGATCGCCTCGGTTTCGAGCCGGGTTTCCTTGGTGCGGGGGTTGTAAAAGCCCAACTCCTCAAGGGGACGACCGTCCCTGCGAGAGGTGCTGTTGGTGGCCACGAGGCGGAAGCTCGCTTCCCGCTTCTTACCGAACCGCTTCAGGCGGAGCTTGATCATCGTGGCCGTGTCGAGAGGTGTCCGATTGACGATCTTACCCCCCGGTCAACCCTGGCCCAGACAGCGGGGCATTCCATCGCCTCAGAGTTGCCCGAACCCCTTGCGTTTCTTTGGGGGCTTTGCTGGCCGGATCGGCACTTGGCTGCGTCCGCCGCCCATCGGCGCCGCACCACCCATACCGGGAAAGCCCCCCATGGCTGGGAACCCCCCGCCCATGCCGGGGATACTCGGCATGCCTCCACCGCGGGTCATCTGCTGCATGAAGCCTCGCATCTTTTGAAAGTCGGCCAGAACCTTGTCCACATCCGCCGGCGCATGGCCGCTGCCGGCGGCGATGCGCCGGCGGCGGGAGGGCTGGGAAGCCAGAAGTTCAGGTTGGCGCCGTTCGGCTTCGGTCATCGAGCCGATCATCGCCTCGATCTTCTTGAGTTGCTGCTCGCCCTGCTTGAGCATGCCGTCGTCGATCTTGTTCATGCCGGGGATCATCTTCATCAACCCTCCAAGCGAGCCCATGCGCTTGATCAAGCGCATCTGCTGGAGGAAGTCGGAAAAATCGAAACTGGCTTCCTGCAGCTTCTGCTGCATCTTCGCCACGTCGGCCAGCTCAACCTCCTTGGTGGCCTTCTCTACCAAGGTGAGCACATCGCCCATGCCGAGGATGCGGCTGGCCATTCGCTCGGGATGGAAGGGCTGCAGGGCCTCCACTTTCTCGCCGGTGCCGATGAACTTGATCGGCGCGCCGCTCACCTTGCGGATAGAGAGGGCGGCGCCGCCCCTGGAATCGCCATCGAGCTTGGTCAGCACCGCCCCGGTGATGCCCACCTGCTCATGGAAGGCCCGCGTGAGATCGGCGGCCTCCTGACCGATCATCGAATCCACCACCAGCAGCACCTCATCGGGCTGGCAGGCCTCGCGGATCCGCACCATCTCCTCCATCATCGCCGGGTCGATCTGGAGGCGCCCGGCGGTGTCCACCAGCACGGTGTCGAAGCCCTCGGCCTTCGCTCGTTCGATGCCGGCGGCGGCGATGGCCTCGGGGGTGGCTTCGGTACCGAGGCTGAACACCTCCACTCCGATCTGGCCTCCCAGGGTCCGGAGCTGCTCGATCGCGGCTGGACGGTACACATCCGCTCCTACCAACAGAGCCTTGCGGCCCTGCTCCTTGAGGTGCAGACCCAGCTTCGCGGTGGCGGTGGTCTTGCCGGCGCCCTGAAGGCCGGCCATCAGGATCACGCTCGGTTCACCGGTTTGGCCTGCGGCCGCTAGCGGTGCATTGGCACCTCCCATCGTCTCCACCAGCTGCTCATGCACCAGCTGGATGAACTTCTGGTCGGGGCTGACGCCTCGCACTACCTCGGCGCCAATCGCCTTGCGCCGCACCTCCTCCACGAAGTCCTTCACCACCGGCAGGCTCACGTCCGCCTCCAGCAAGGCGCGGCGCACCTCCCTGAGGGCCCCGTCGACGTTTGATTCGGAGATCGTGGCCTGGCCCCTCAGCCCCTTGACCGCGTCCTCAAACCGTTGGGATAGCTCGTCAAACATGGGCTGCAGACAGGGAGGGTGAATTGCGTTTAGCGGGCCGGACCGGACGCCGCCAGGCGCCAGGTATCTCCGTCCCGCCCAAATACATAAACATTGCGCAGGGTGGTGGCCTTGGTGTGGTTCACCTCCTTTCCGCCGCGACGGGTGCTGTCGCTGTAGTCGAGATCCGCCACCACGGCGATTCGCTGGGGGCTGCGCTCCTGGATCGTGAGCCTGTTGATTCGGACCTCAATGTCCTGGACTTGGTCGAGATTTCGGTCCAGCTGGCGTTCGGTCTCCAGTCGCCGGCGGGGCCCTTCCCGGGCGATCCGTTCGAGGCTTACTGGAGGTTGGCCGCCGGCCATCACGGCGGTCTTGGCCTGCAGCCAGCTCGCGAGCAGGGTGCGCATCTGGGCCTCATCCGGTTCAAGGGCGGTGAGGGGGGCCGAGGCTGAGCCAGCGCCGGGCTGTTTTGAGGCCGGAGTGGCCGCTGCCGGTGGAGGCGCCGTCGGGGTCAGCGGCGGCGGCGCAGGGGGTGGCGGCGTCGAAGCCGGGGGTGGAGTTGTGCCGGGCGTCGGATGCGTGCTTCTGGACGATGGCTGGGGTGGACGCGGTTGTAGGAGCCAGCTACCGACCACCAGCGCCATCCCTAGCCCGGCGATCGCCGCGATGGGGTTCAGGCGGGAGAGAGCGCTTGTGGCCAGGGCATGCCGCAGGCCCTTGATCCCCCATCCAAGGGGTACCTCCCCTTCGCCACCAACGTCATCCGTGCGGGAACGCCGCTGGCGTCCTTCACTGCCGAGCCTCCCTGACCTCCGGCCGTAAGGCGGCCATTCATCGCTGGGTGGGGCATGCAGATCCGGATCCTCGATGGGCTGGCCGAACACAGCAAAGCCAGCGGCCGGCCGGACCGGCACCAGCATCGGTTCGCCCGCCACGCCGTCCCTGCCGAGGCCGATTGGCTGGCCCGAGGATGGGGTGGGGGTGAACGTGCGGCCCCGGCGGCGATCCTCCTGCTCGACCCAGGCCACCACGTCGCGGTCACTGAAGTAGGCCTCGAGATCTGGATCGGCCTCCAGGTCGCGATAGCCCGGCAGCACATCCCGACTCAGCCAGTCCCGGCACCAGGCGCACAGCCGACCGAGGGGGTCGGCACTCTGGCGGGCTGCCCAGGCGGCGAGCTCGTCAGAGGCGCCGTACTCGAAGCGCTTTAGGGCCCCATTCACATCACCAAGAAGCAGCTCCAGGTTCGCCAGCAGCGGTTCCACTCCATCCCGACCGCTGGCGAGGAGGTGCTCCCGGGCGGCCGCGATCCTTTCAGGCTTGCGCTGGGCGAAGCCCGAAGCCGTGAGGGCGATGCTGCATAGGAAATCGGCGGCGCCGGATCCCTGATTCGCCCACCGGTGGAATAGATCGATCTGTTCCTGGACGGTAAGGAAGGTGCGGATCTGCTTGAAGAACGGCTGGAAATCCTCCGGGGCGAAGCCGTCATCGGCGCTCCCCTCCAGACCGCCGCGGCGCTGCACCAGCTGCTCAAGCAGGCTGAGGCCTTCGTCCCGTTCGCGGCTGGCCGAGGGATCACGGCTGAGCAGATCGAGCACCCGGAAGGGGGCCAGGGCCTCCAGGTCCGTTTGGATCCGGTCCCGTAGCTCCGGCAGCTGTCCCATGCGTTGAAGGAGCTGGAGACCCTGCTGGAGGGTCCGGGCAGCCATCTCGAAGTGGCGTTCCCGGCGGTAGTCCTCGGCGGCGGCCAGGGCGGCCTCCCCGGCCAGCAGGGTGAGGTCGGCCTCGCGACCGCTGCCGAGGACCGGGGCCTGGGGGGGCTGCAGGCAGCGGCTGGCCAGGGTCAGCACATCCAGGGGCTGGCCCGCCTCCAGCAGGAGCAGCAATCCGGCCACCTCCCGGCTGGAGGGAATCTCCAGGGCGGGCATCAAGGCTTCTGGAGCATCCGAAAGGGCAGTGAGATCGGCCTCATAGTCGGTCCTCCGGTCGGCGTCGCTCAGGAGATCGGCACTGGCCCTGAGCAGGTCGGCTCGGGCCCTCAGGGTCTCGTCCGTGTAGCCCTGCTCCGGTGCCCGGTCAAGGCGCAGCTGGAGGGTGCGGAGCACGGTCTGGGCATCGGTGGCCGGGCTGACACCCAGCAGCCTGAAGTGGTCGAGCGGCAGATCCAACCCCATCGTTTCTCTTGGCCCAGGACTGTAGTCAGCGGCAGCGGTTTTGACCGTCTTGCGGTGATGGACCCCGTACAGTCGGCAGCACGACCCGTACCGCCGACGGCCATGACCCAGGAACTGACGGCTGCCCTGGCCGCCCAGGCCGCTGCCCCGACCTCGGGCATTGCGAATGCCGTTCCCGCCGCCGCCGGCAGCCATGCCGAACGGCACCAGGCGCTCTATCCGGCAGAGCGGGCTGCAGTGAACCGCCAGGAGGGACTCCTCCTCTACCGGGACATGACCCTTGGTCGCCGCTTTGAGGACAAGTGTGCCGAGATGTACTACCGGGGTAAGATGTTCGGTTTCGTGCATCTCTACAACGGCCAGGAGGCCGTGAGCACCGGAGTCATCAAGGCGATGCGTCTTCAGCACGACTGGTTCTGCAGCACCTACCGCGACCACGTGCATGCCCTGAGCTGCGGTGTGCCCGCCCGGGAGGTGATGAGTGAGCTATTCGGTAAGGAGACCGGCTGCAGCAAGGGCCGTGGCGGCTCCATGCACCTCTTCTCTAAGGAACACCATCTTCTGGGCGGCTACGCCTTCATCGGCGAGGGCATCCCCGTGGCCCTTGGGGCCGCCTTCACCAGCCGCTACAAGCGGGATGCCCTCGGTCAGGCCGACAGCGATGCGGTGACGGCCGCCTTCTTCGGGGATGGCACCTGCAATGTGGGTCAGTTTTTCGAGTGCCTCAACATGGCGACGCTCTGGAAACTGCCGATCCTGTTTGTGGTGGAAAATAATCGCTGGGCGATTGGCATGGACCACAACCGTGCCACCAGCGATCCGGAGATCTGGCGCAAAGCGGCCGCCTTCGGCATGGCCGGTGAAGAGGTGGACGGCATGGATGTACTAGCGGTGCGCGCCGCCTCGCAACGGGCGATCGAACGGGCTCGGGCCGGCGAGGGTCCCACCCTGCTGGAATGCCTCACCTACCGCTTCCGGGGCCATTCCCTGGCCGATCCCGATGAGCTCCGGGCCACCGCCGAGAAAGAGTTTTGGGCCCAGCGTGATCCAATCAAGCGGCTTTCGGCCGATCTGATCACCGCCGGACTGGTCAGCGAAGCCGAACTCAAGGAAATCGAGCGGGAGGTGGATGCCGAGATTTCAGATTGCGTGGAGTTTGCTCTCGCCGCTCCCGAGCCCGATGGCTCCGAGCTCACCCGCTACATCTGGGCGGAAGACTGATCCTTAAACCTTCCGCCCGATCGCTGGAATCAGAGCCCCGTCGGCAGTTGGCGGGTCAGATTCCGTAGTTTTCGCAGGGCCTTGAGCTCCACTTGGCGCACCCGTTCCCTGGACACGTCCAGTTGGCGGCCGATCTCGGCCAGGGTGTGGTGTTCGCGCCCATCCAGGCCGAAACGCAGTGCCAACACTTCGCGTTCCTGTTCATTGAGATGGCCCAGCCAACGGCCGAGCTGCTCCTGGTGAATCCCCCGCTCCACCAAGTCAAGGGGTTCCTCGCCGCTGCCGTCGGCGATCAAGTCGCCGAGGTAACTGCGGCCTTCGTCGGCGTTGATCGGAGCATCCAGGCTGGAGGTGGTGAGCGACTGGCGCAACAGGGAATCCAGCTCTTCGATGGGCATGGAGATGGCTTCGGCGATTTCCTGGCGGCTGGGCATTGCCCCAAGTTTGTGGGCCAGTTCCAGGCTCACCTTGCGGATCGTGCCAAGCCGCTCGCTCAGATGCACGGGCAGACGGATCGTTCGAGATTGGCAGGCGATTGCCCGGGTCATGCTCTGGCGGATCCACCAGAAGGCATAGGTCGAAAATTTATAGCCCCTGGTGGGATCAAATTTCTCGACCGCCCTCTCTAGACCGAGGGAGCCTTCCTGAATCAGGTCAAGGAGTTCGAGCCCCTTGCCCTGATACTTCTTGGCGACACTCACCACGAGCCTGAGGTTGGCCCGCATCATCCGTTCCTTGGAGCGGCGTCCGATCTTGATGATCTTGCGCTCATGGATCGAATAGTCGTCGCGTTGCTCTTCCACCAGCCGCATCATGATCTGCACCTGATTGCCGAGTTCGATTTCCTCGGCTGGAGTCAGCAGCGGTTCCCGACCGATCGAGGTCAGGTACCAGGTCATCGAGTCGGTACCTCTTCGGCCAAAGCCGTCATTGCTGGTGACGGAGGAGACGCTCATGGAGTACGGGAAAGTGGACTGACTATCAGTGTGAGCCAAAGCTATCAGGCCCTTTTTAAGCATGACTTCAGATTTGGTTCGCGATTCAACACGTGGCGGTGATCTTGTCGGAATATCCCTTTTTTTGGCTGGTTTTGTAGTCTATCGCTGGGAATCAGCCGGGATTTGCGGGGTGAATCACCGTTTTCCCACCGACTGGCTCGGATCGCTCCCCTGGGGCGCCCAAGGCGAGGGTGGCGGCAATCGCCTGCGGTGTGGCGCCGCCGGGGCCATGGAGTTCTGTGCAGCGGCAGCCGGCCAGGGCGTGGTCCAGGGCTGCCACGGCCAGCAGCGCCCCATCAAGGCAGCCGCAGGCTGAGGACATCGATCCCAGGCCGGCGGCGTAACCGGCCAGCACATCCCCAAGCCCAGCCCGGGCTGCCCCTCCGCAGGCTTGCAGCAGCTGCCAGCGCCGGCCATCGGCGGCGGCGATCACGCTGCGGGCTCCCTTGAGCAGCACGGTCACCCCGGTGCGGCGAGCGGCTTTCGCGGCAGCTTCCAGGGGTGGGAATGCCGCCAGATCGGGGAATAGGCGGCCGAATTCGCCGCCGTGGGGTGTGATCCAGGTGGGTCCCTGGCGCTGGCTGAGCCAGACGGGGGTGACGCGGTTGAGGCCGTCGGCGTCGAGCACCAGGAGGCCGGGGAAGCGCTGCAGGGGGTCCCACCATGGCTCGACAAGTGGCCGATCGCTGCCAGGCTGTTGTGCTTCGGGTCTCGGGCCCAGTCCTGGCCCCACCAACACCGCGTCGAGCCGCTCGAAATGGGAGGGGCCCAAGGGCGGCTCCTCAAGCACCACATGGGGGTGCACCATCCACAGGAGCTCGCCCATCTCCGGTGGCAATGCAGCCCGCAGGCTGCCGCAGCCCGAGGCGCTGGCTCCGGCCAAGGCAAGGTGGCCAGCCCCCCGGTAGCGGGCACTGCCGGCGATCACCAGCAGGCGGCCCCGGTCGTATTTTCCGGCCGCTGGATCCGGAACCGGTCTTGGGGCTTCCCATTCGTCCCCTTGGGCATCGCTTGCCGGATCAGCCGTCGGGCCCCCAAGGCCCAGGGGTTGGTCCGCCGGAAGGTGCTCCAACAACCTCCAGGGCAGCCCCAGATCCACCCGCTCCAGGCGCCCGACCCAGGTCAGGGCCAGGTCCTGCACAAGACCCCGTTTCCAGAGGCCGATGCAGAGGGTGAGGTCGGCCCGAGCTGCGGTGCTTCCCAGCAGGGCGCCGCTGTCGCTGCAGAGGCCGGTGGGCACGTCGATCGCCACCAGAGCTCTGGAAGCGTCTCTGGAGGCGTAGTTTCGTGCTTCCAGCAGGGCCTCGATCTCCGGGCCGGGCGCACGGGTCTGGCCGTTGCCGAACAGGGCATCGATCCAGAGTTCGGTCCCCTCCGCCGGGGGCGGATCCACCAGCATCGGAATGCCCAGCCAGCGGGCATGTCTCCAGTGCTGCTCGGTGAGGGGCTTGCGGCGCTGGAAGGGGCTCCACAGCCGCACGGGGATCCCGGCCAGGTGGAGTTCCCTCGCCACCACCAGCCCATCGCCGCCGTTGTGGCCCGGCCCCACCAGCACCACCACGCCCTCCGCCGGAATCCGGCCGGCTCCGCGCCGATCCTGCAAGGCCAGAAGGCGCCGGCTCACGGCCAGCGCCGCCTTTTCCATCAGGGCCTCCACCGGCAGCCCGCTGGCAAAAAGCTCGGCTTCAAGCTCCGCCATCTGCTGGCCCCTCAGCAGCAGATGGTTGGCATCGCGGCGGGGCCAGCATCGCGATGGATCGGGCCTGGGTGTCACGGCAGCCAGGGGCAACAGACTTCCATGATGGGAAGGGAATGGCAAGGCCACCAGCCGTTCCGTTCTTTCCCCGTCCTGCCGGTGAGCTTCGCCGTTTCCGATCACCACGCCGATGGCGTGGCCCCCACCCCCGCCGGGGCGGCGAGCCTGGAGCGACTGCGGGCCTGGCCCGGCGATCACCGCGTGGTGGTGGGCCTCTCCGGGGGGGTCGATAGCTCTCTCACGGCCGCCCTGCTGGTGGAGGCCGGCTGGCAGGTTGAGGGTCTCACCCTGTGGTTGATGAGCGGCAAGGGCGCCTGCTGTGCCGAAGGCCTGGTGGACGCAGCCGCCATCTGTGAGCAGTTGGGGGTTCCCCACCATGTGGTGGATTTCCGCGAGCACTTCCAGCGCCAGATCGTTGATTTCCTGCTGGATGGCTATGGCCGCGGGGTCACCCCCCTGCCCTGTTCCCGCTGCAACCGGGAGGTCAAGTTCGGCCCGATGCTGGCCTGGTCCCGCTCCGAGCGTCAGATCGGTCGTCTCGCCACTGGCCATTACGCCCGGGTCCGCCATGCCGGAGCTGGTGAGGCGCTGCCGGTGCCCGGAGATGGGCGTGGCCGGCACCAGCTGTTGCGGGGGCTGGATGCCGGCAAGGACCAGAGCTACTTCCTCTACGACCTCCCCCAGGAGGTGCTGGGAGAACTGGTCTTTCCCCTCGGCGAGATGCGCAAGAGCGAAACACGCCAAGAGGCTCAGCGTTTCGGTCTGCGGACCGCCGCCAAGCCCGAGAGCCAGGATCTCTGCCTGGCCGATCACCACGGCTCGATGAAGGCGTTCCTCGACGCCTATCTTCCTCCGCGTCAGGGCGAGATCGTTCTGAAGGACGGAACGGTGGTCGGCCAGCACGATGGCATCGAGCATTTCACCATCGGCCAGCGGCGGGGACTGGGGGTGGCCTGGCGGGAACCTTTGCATGTGGTGCGCCTCGATGCCGCACTCAACCGGGTCGTGGTTGCTCCGCGGCAGGAGGCAGCCCGCAGCGGATGCCATGTTCAGGCGCTCAACTGGGTCTCGATGGCACCCCCAGAACAACCGCTCGAGGTGGAGGTGCAGGTCCGCTACCGCAGCGAGCCTGAAATGGCATGGGTGATTCCCCAGCCTGCCAGCCCCGGTGGCATGGCGGCCGGTGGCGCTTGCAAGGTTGAGTTGCAGTTCGCCTCCCCGCAGTTTTCAATCACACCGGGTCAGGCCGCCGTGTTCTATGCCGGCGACGTGGTGCTTGGTGGCGGCTTGATCGAGAGCTGAACAAGAACCTGGCTTCACTGCGGCAAGAGGTCTGCTACAGCCTGTTTTCTTTCGCTGCGGAAGCGATTCATGGCTGATTCGATCACAACGTGCATGTCCATATATTTATATTCGGAAAGCCGGCCGCCGAAGATGTGGGTAGGCATAGATGAAGCTCTTCCTTTGTAGAGAGAATAGGTTTTTTGGTTCTGTTCGCTGTTGACTGGATAGTAGGGAATGCGCCCAGATGTGCAGTCCTTCGGATACTCGCGAGTCACCACTGTGACGTCAGATTGACTGTTTTCGAAGTGTTTATGCTCGATGGTTCGGGTGTAGGGGGCGGAATCATCGCAATAATTAACCACCGCGTTTCCTTGATGGTTCTCGTGTTCGTGGATATCGTGTTCAAAGTCAAGGGATCTATATTCTAATTGGCCGTAGCTGTGGTGAAAGAACTCGTCAATGCAACCTGTGTACACAACCTTGCGAGCCAAATCGTCAAAAAAATCGCGATTCTGAAAATAGTCGGTATTAAGTCTCACCTCAATGCCTGCCAGCATGCGCTCGAACATGGCTGTGTAGCCGCCGATCGGGATGCCTTGGTAGCGATCGTTGAAGTAGTTGTTATTGAAGGTGAAGCGCAGCGGTAGACGTTTGATGATGAAGGCCGGTAGTTCCCTGGGGTGGCGCCCCCATTGTTTCTTGGTGTAATCCCGGATCAGGGTGTTGTAGATGTCGGAGCCCACCAAGGAAAGGGCCTGTTCTTCGAGGTTCGCGGGGTCCCCTTGGAAGCGTTGCTCCTCAATTCGCGCGCGGGCCTGCTCGGGGGTCTGAACTTGCCAGAGTTCGTAAAATGTATTCATGTTAAACGGCAATGAATACAGACGGCCGTTCGAAAGTGCCTTGGGTGAATTGATATAATTGTTGAAGTCGGCGAAGCGGTGCACAAAATCCCAAACAGCCTTGTTGCTGGTGTGAAAAATATGGGCGCCATAGGTGTGCACGTTGATTCCGTGCCTGTTTTCAGTATGGCAGTTGCCGCCCAAGTGGGGCCTTTTGTCGATAACCAGGCAGCTCAGGCCCGCATCGCTTGCCAGCCGGGCGAAAGTTGCCCCGTACAAACCGCAGCCAACGATCAGATAGTCGTAAGTGGCCATGGCACCGAGATCGAGCGGATCATCCAAAGAGGCTGGTCGATCCCTTGAAGGCAAGTTAACACGTTCTTCGAAAGCGTTGGGGAAGTCCGTCGGGTTGCGGAAGCCGGTTGGTTGGGCAACCAGCCTGGTCAGCTAAAAGGGACCCCGGCAGCGGGAATCCTCCGCCGATCGCCCCCGGGTCGCGAAGCGGTGAATCCTGACTGCTAAAGTTGTGGGTGAAAAGCGATTCCTAGCAAGCATGGCTTGCAATTTGGTCCTCGGGATGGTGATATTGGCTCTCTCATGCTCCCTGCGAGAGGGATGCTCCCGAGATTTGGCGATGTATAACTCGTCATGGCAGGATTGGTGAGGGATGGGCAGTCCGATCTGTCGCATTGTTTCTAGCGACTATCTCGATAAAGATGTCTATCTCAATATCCGGGCTTTTTACAGGGCGGCTGGTTATCGGTTGATTCCGCCAACAGCCCGTTTAAATGGAGCTTCGGATGATCGGGCCGACCTATTGGTTGTGTTGCGTGGTGATAATGGTTGCGATCTACAGGATTTCCATGGTCCTGTTCATGTTTACGATTACGTCAAGGAATACGCCGTTGATTGGGGACGCCGTTATCCATCGGCTGCCCACGTCACGGTTGTGGCCCTTGCCGCCTCGTCCTTCCATCCTGAAGAGGATTCCCATTCCGCCTCCGGTGCTTCATCGAGAGTCAGCCGGGTGGATGCCTATCTACCCGTGATACCGGCCCTTTGGAAGCGTTCCTGGTCAGGCAAATGGCAGCAGCCGGTTCACATCTCCAACTTCAAGCGGATGGGCGATGACGCCTACCAGCGCGACCTGCTCACCCTGATCCGCGCCGGGGCGGTCCGGGCCTTTGGGGCCAACTGGCAGCTGGCCGGTGTGCGCGCCCACCCGCTCAGCTATCGGCAGGCCAACCAACATCTGTCGGCTTCGGCCTGGTGCTTCGGCCTGATGTGGCCCTATCAGCGGGGTCGCACTCTCTCTGGAAGGATGTGGCAAGCTCCCCTCAACGGGTGCTTTGTACTAAGCGAAAGGGGGACCGATATCTTGGGCTGTCCGGGTGTGATTGAGTGCGAGGCATTCCATGCCGACGCCGCCACTCTTGGGCTGGATCCCCAGGCTTGCCGAGATCTTGCCGATAAGGCGTCAGCCTTCTGGGAGTCTCACAGCCGCTCTTTGGCTGCGGCGCTTGGATTCGATTCCGGTCTCTCCCTCACCCCTGTCGACCTGTGGCCCGAACGCTCGCTGCTGTTGCTCTGGGACCTGGAGTTCCGCTGGCAGCGGTTGGTCGGGCGCTTCCAGGTGGCCTTGATGCCCCCGCTCCAGCGGCTCCGCCGCGGCCTGGGCCAGCTTGCCCGTCGCTGCGGACTCAATCCCCGTGAGCGCTCCGCCCGTCGCACCCGTTCCTGAGGGTGTTGATCTCCCCCAGGCTCACCAATTGGGATCATCCACCCGGCACACCTGAATCCCCCGACTGCCCACGGCTGGCACGGTGCTGATGCAGGCCCGAACCACAACGCCGTTCACCTCGATCTCACAGGCGCCACAGCTGCCGGTCCGGCAGGCGGTGGGAATTGTCTGCTGGCAGCGCCGGGCAGCCACCAGCCAGGGCTCCCCCGCCCTGGCCTGATTGCGGCTGCCATCGGGCCACTGGATCGAGATCGCGGATTCAGCCATCTAGGCGAAGCAGGGGTTCAAGGTCAACGTGGCGTTCGAAGCTGTCGGCCAGTCTCTCGAGCAGCCGATTTCTCTGGTTGGCGTGGTTCTCCTTCAGTTCTGGCAAGGCCTGGAGGCCACGGCGCCGCCGGAGTTCATTCAACCAGCGGCGCCGCCAGGCGCCGCTTTCGAAGATGCCATGGAGGTAGGTGCCCGCCACTACCCCACCCTGGGGCGTGGCACGCCACCAACCCAGATCCTGGTCATCGCTGAGCAGGGCCTCCGCCTCGCTGCCACCGTCGCCCAGCCAGCGGCTGCGGCCATGGTGCAGTTCGAAGCCCTCCAGTTGAAGGGCTGGCCCGGCTGGCCAGCGCATCCCCACATGCCGCTGGGCGAGTTGTTTCCTGCTGCCGAAACGGGTCTGGATGGGAAGAAGGTCCAGTCCTCGCAAGGCTTTGCTCAGGGCCTGCCGGTTTCCCTCACCCCCCTCAAGATCCTCCGGATCCAGTAACTCCCGGCCCAGCATCTGGAGTCCGCCGCAGATCCCAAAGAGTGTGCCTCCCCGGGTCAGGTAGGTCTGCAGTTGCTGATCCAGGCCAGTGTCGTAGAGCCAGGCCAGATCCCGTAGCGTCTGCTTGCTGCCTGCCAACACCACCGCGTCCGGATCCCCCAGCGCTTCGCCGGGTCGGAGCCAGCGCAGCCTCACAGTCGGCTCGGCCTCCAGGGGATCCAGATCGGAGAAGTTGCTCAGGGAGGGCAGCCGTGGCACGGCGATGGTGATCTCGCTGTTGGGGCGGCCGCCGCGCCGTTCCAGGAGATCCAGTGAATCCTCCGGTGGAAACAACTCCTCCAGCCAGGGCATCACACCCAGCACGGGAATGCCCGTTTCCCGCTCCAGCCAGCTTCGGCCTGATTCGAACAGTTCCGGGCGGCCGCGGAAGCGGTTGATCAGGATGCCGCGGATCAGGGGCCGTTCCACCGGCCGCAGCAGCGCCAGGGTGCCCACGAGCTGTGCGAAGACCCCACCCCGTTCGATATCCGCCACCAGCAGGCAGCGGGCCCGCAGATACTGTGCGAGCCGCAGATTAGTGAGATCCCGGGGCTGCAGGTTCACTTCCACTGGACTGCCGGCCCCCTCCAGCACCAGACGGCCGCCCGGATGGGCGGCCTGCAGTTGGTCCAAGCCGGTGCGGATTGCGGCCCAGCCCGGCCGAAACCAGTCGCGGTAATAGAACTCTGCCCGGGCGATCCCCACGGAGCGTCCCAAGTGAATCACCTCGCTGGTGCTGTCCCCCTGCGGTTTGAGCAGCACGGGATTCATGGCCGCCACCGGCTCCAGATCTGCTGCCCAGGCCTGCAGAGCTTGGGAGTAGGCCATCTCGCCGCCGTCGGCATCAACCCAAGCATTGAGACTCATGTTCTGCCCCTTGAAGGGCAGGGGGCGCTCGCCGTGGCGTCGCAGCACCCGGCAGAGGGCAGCACTCATCAGCGACTTACCGGCCCCGCTGCTGGTGCCTAGCACCATCAGGGGAGTCGGGGTGCCATGGGCTGGTCGGGTCAAGGGCGGGGCTCAGAACCGGGGCCGGTGGCGCCGGAAATTCTCCTGGATCCTCTCGCGAAGGCCGGCCCGAGGAATCTCCCCAGGCCACCGTTCTAGTACCTGCCGGCCCAGCGGGGTCAGTCGTACCCGTTCGGTGAGGCCCTGGCCATCCACCTCCCGGCGAAGCACCCCAAGGCGAATCAGCCAGTTGAAGTGGGCCTCCGCCCGCTCAGGTCCGAAGGGTGCGAATACCAGGTTCGCCCAGTCCTGCCGGCGGCAGAGTTCCTGGCTGCTGATCGCTCGGTTCTTCAGTTCCTCGAAGAAGGCTCGCCGGAAGGGCAGGCACCGCACTGACACGGTGGCACGGTCTAGGGCCAGACGGTCTTCGAAGGGCGGGAGAACGGTCAGGGGCAATTCCACGGGGAGGGCTGATAGGGGTTCGTTTGCGACAGGCGGGGTGGCGTCTGGACGGGTTAGGGGAAGATGTTGTCGAGCAGATCCTGGCCAGTCTCCCCAGTGGATCGGGGTGTTGGCGTGGGGGGAACCACCCCATCCGGGCCACCGCCGCGGGCCTGCTGCGGCCGGCTCACATCCAGCAACAGGTTCGCCCAGCGGAACTGCACGGCGCTGCCCCGGTTGGAGATGAACACGGGCCAGGTGCCGGTTGCGTCGCTCAGCACCAGCTGGCTGGCCCGGCGCTGAAAGCGATAGAGCTTGCCGTTGTCCATCTGCACCACGTAGTACTGCCAAACAGTCTCGTTCTGGCGGGAGAGGCGGCAGGGGCCGTTGAACACGGTCAGCCCGCGTTGCATCAGCTGGCACTGCCGCTCGCCCGCGGGGGGCGACTGGGGTGCCGGAGCCGTGCCCAGGGCCGGACCTGTGGTGGGTGACGGCCCGAAGAGCTGGCGGCTCAGCAGCGGGTTCACGTTTCTTCGTCGCCAGCCTCCATCCCAGCAGAGTTGCTGGTTGAGATCGCAGAGCTGGCCGCTGCTCAGCTGGAACTCTCTCTGGGGGGGGCTCCCCGAGAGCTGCGCCAGGAGTCGGTTGCTGGCGCCAGATCCGTAGTAGAGGCGGGTAAGCCCTATGGAGGGACCCAGGCGGTCGAAGCACACCTGGCGGGGGGCATCGCAGATCACCCCGGCCCGCGGGAAGTCCACGGCACGGGCAGCCATGGGGATGGCCGAGGCAACAAAGAACCCCTGGACCAGCATGAGAAGTCGAGGACGAGCCCGGGGCCGGATGGGGCTCGGAGGTCGGTTCATCGGGGAAGCACTCTGAGCTTGAAGGAAGTTAGCGACGGCGGCTGAGGCGGTACAGAAATCCCTTGCTTCAAGGAAGCCCGCCCTGCCGGTTTATGGCAGGTTGGGACATCTTCCCGGCCGCCCTGTGCTCCTGCTGGCTTCCGCCTCGCCTGCCCGCCGCCGTCTGCTCGAGCAGGTCGCCATTCCCCATCGGATCCGAGTGAGCGCTCTGGATGAGGAGGCCATCACGGACCCCGATCCGAAGCGTCTGGTGCTGCGCCTGGCCGAAGCGAAGGCGAGGGCGGTGGCTCAGGTGGCTGGGAACAGGTTTCTTGCCGAGGACGGAACCTCCTGCGGTGCCCTTCTTGCCTGTGATTCCCTGCTGAGCTTCGAGGGCGAGATCTTCGGTAAACCGCGGGATCGTCAACAGGCGATCGAGCGCTGGCAACGCCTTTCAGGCTGCTGGACCGAGCTCCACACGGGCCATTGTGTGCTGCGATCCAACCCTGAATCGGGCCAACTGATCGATGCCGGCTACTCCCTTTTGCTGGAAACCGTTACCACACGGGTGAAGCTGGCACCGCTTGATCTGTCGGCCATCACCGCCTATGTGGCCACCGGAGAGCCGCGGGCCTGTGCCGGCGGTTTTGCCCTTGAGGGTCGGGGCGGCCTTCTGGTGGAGCGGATCGATGGCTGCTATAGCAATGTGATCGGGCTCAGTCTGCCCTTGCTGCGGCGGTGGTTTGCTTCGTTTCAGCCTCTGCCGTGAAACCATGCGAGGCCTTGAGCTAGGACTGATGCCAAAGAAAAGACCCCCGTCGGTAAACGGAGGTCGTGTAGATGAGCTGATCGAAAAGGTTTTGTCTTTCGGAAAAACAGGTTGAGACCGGTTCAATCCAGATCGGGCATGGCCAGAGTGGGCTCGGCCTGGCGGTCGATGCCCTTCTCAAAGCCGGCTGCTGCGGCGCGGGCGCGGCCAGCGTGCCAGAGGTGACCCACCAGGAAGAAGAAGGCAAGCACGAATTGGGTCGCGGCAAGCCACTGGCGGATATTCACAAAGTTCACCGAGTTGGGCTCGGTGATGATGCCGCCAACCGAATTCAGGGAAGCATTCGGAGCGTGGGTCATGTATTCGGCCGCACGACGCACCTGCCAGGGCTGGATGTCGTTCTGCAGCTTGTCTAGGCTCAGGCCGTTCGGGCCGCGGAGCGGCTCGAGCCAAGGGCCACGGAAGTCCCAGAAACGCATTGTTTCACCACCGAAGATGATCTCGCCGGTGGGGGAGCGCATCAGATATTTACCAAGGCCGGTGGGGCCCATGGCGGAACCGATGTTGGCACCCAGGCGTTGGTCGCGTACCAGGAAGGTGAAGCTCTGTGCTTGGGAGGACTCGGCGTTGGTGGGGCCGTAGAACTCCGAGGGGTAGGCGGTGTTGTTGAACCAGATGTAGGCCGAAGCCACAAAGCTCATCAGGCTGAGAGCACCGAGGCTGTAGCTCAGATAGGCCTCGCCATTCCAGATGAAGGCCCGGCGTACCCAGCCGAAGGGCTTGGTCACGACGTGCCAGATCCCACCGAAGATGCAGATCAGGCCGACCCAGATGTGGCCGCCAATGATGTCCTCCATCGAGTTCACGCCGATGATCCAGCCTTCTCCACCAAATGGGGCTTTGGTGAGATAGCCGAAGATCACGCCGGGATCAAGGGTGGGGTTGGAGATCAGTCGCACATCGCCGCCACCGGGGGCCCATGTGTCGTAGACACCGCCGAAGAACATGGCCTTGAACACCAGCAGCAGGGCACCCACCCCAAGAAGGATGAGGTGATAGCCGATGATGTTGGTCATCTGGTTCTTGTCACGCCAGTCCTGTGAGAAGAAGGCGGAATAGTTCTCCAGAATCTCCGGGCCACGGAGAGCGTGATAAAGACCACCCAGTCCAAGCACAGCCGAGCTGATCAGGTGGAGTACACCCACCACGAAGAAGGGATACACGGAGGTGACCTCACCGCCGGGACCAACTCCGTAACCCAGGGTGGCGACGTGGGGGAACAGGATCAAGCCCTGCTCGTACATCGGCTTGTCGAAGGTGAAGTGGCTCACCTCAAAGAGCATCATCGCTCCGGCCCAGAAGACCATCAGGCCTGCATGAGCAACATGGGCGCCAAGGAGACGACCAGAAAGATTGATCAAACGAGCGTTACCAGCCCACCAGGCGTAGCCGGTGGAATCGAGGTCTTTGCCCCCGACGGAGACAAGACCGGAATTAAAGGGCGTTTCCACGGGGCAGAACCTCTTCAGGGAAGACGAAGTTTTCGTGAGGCTGGTCGGCTGGGGCCATCCAGGCGCGCAGACCTTCATTCAGCAGAATGTTCTTGGTATAGAAGG
>JBIJAG010000006.1:0-137970 GCA_044345855.1 Cyanobium sp.
CGATGACCGTTGAAATACCGAGCCATTACCCGCCGCTGACGCGGCCGGCAACGGCTCCCCCATCGCTTCCGGGTGGCTCACTTTTGGTGTCGGCGCTGGCTCAGTATTCGATGTCGGCTGACACCCCTTCTGCCCGCTCTCCTTCCCGTTCAGCGCGGCCAAGGTGCTGGCCCTCAAGGCCACCGTCTTGCTCCTGCTGACGCTGCTGATCAAGGCCAGGGTGCAGATCGTGGCTGGCACAGCCCTGGGGATTGCTCTGCTGCTGCTCCAGGTGCTGGTGTTCCTGGCCGTCAGCGGCGCTCTGGTGCTGGCGGCCGGGGGAGCAGCGCTTTTCGCCACGCAACAGCGCCGGCCTGCAGCGGCCTGATCTCGATGCAGGTCGTGGGAGACACCGGAGCAGGGAGGCCGACAACCGAATCGGTTCCCGCAAACCATGAACTCTGAACAGATTCAGAGCCTGGAGATTCTCCTCCTGGCCATGCTGCCCGTGGCGCTGCTTTGGTGGCTTTGGGTTCGGATGCTTCGCTGGTGATCCGTGCTGCGCCGCTCTGAGCAGTGCGCGGAACTTGATGGTCGCGGTGCCGCTGGAGCTGATGCAGCACGTCATCGCCGGATAGTTGTGAACACAACAAAGCCCGGAGCGTTGGCCCCGGGCGTTTGCCTGCTCAGAGGTGGTGCCTTCCCAAGGGGGTTGGGCGCAGCTGTGCGAGAAGTTGGCGTGAAAACAGCCTGATCGTTTTCAGATCAGAAGGTCTTTGGTTGTGGGGCGGAGCTGCCGGCGCTGGCACCTGGGGCCAGGTGTCCATCGGGACGTTCCATGGGGTCCGGGGCACCTAAGGCGATGCAGTGGACGGCGTGTGTCCCCTCCAGGAAATGCCACGCCAGGAACATCAGTGATCCGTCGAGAATGTTGAAGCAGGAGCAGGATCGTCAGCGCGCTCCTGTCTGCTGCTCAGGGGGGGTGTCTTCCATCTGTGGAGCCTCCGAATCCCGTTGCCGCCACGATGGATCTGCCGCCGGGCGCCGGCAAGGGCAGAAGCCCATTCGACACCGGTCTTCACTTGGGGCAACAGGGGTTCATGAAGGGGGCTTCATGGCGCCAGCACAGGCCCCCTTGACGGTGTTGGCAGGATCCCCAGGGCCTGCAGGCTGCTTCGCCCCAGCTGCTCGCGTTTGGGGGCATCGGCAGCGCCGGCCATGGCGATGTTGAGGGCAAAGGGGGTGATCTGGTCCCCCTTCTGCACCCAGCCCACCCACCAGCCCAGGCCGGCACCCGGGGCGTTCTGCCAGCCGGTCTTGGCATGCAGGCTCCAGCCGGGGCCACTGTCCACCCGCGTGATCTCGGCCACCTGCCGCTGCGCCTGAGCCGGGAACGGCAGCGTGCGGTGGGCCAGGCGCGAGAGAAAGCGCGTCTGCTCCACGGCGCTGATCGCCAGGGGCCCGCGCAGCCAGAAGGTGGTCACGTTGGTGCCGATCTGCTGGTTGCCGTAACCGAGTCGCGCGATCGCCTTGCGCATCCGTTGCAGGCCGATGCGACGGGCCAGCTCCTGATAGAGCGGCACGTTGGACACCTTCATGGCACCGCGGAGCCCCATCGGCTCCAGCCACTCGCGCATGAATGGGTTGGCATCCCCGTTGTAGGGGATCACCTCGTCAACGCTGCGCACGGCGCCCAGCGACAGGCCGATCAGGGCGTTGGCGATCTTGAAGGTGGAAGCGGGCGAGATGCGCTGCTCGGCGCGGGTACGGTTGGTGCCGCGCAGTTCGCCGCGACGCTCATCCAGCAGCACAAAGGTGCCCTCCACACCTGCCTGGCGGAACAGCGCAGCCACGGCCGGTTCCTCACGCCAGGGTTCAGCAACGGCGGGGCCGGCAGCCGCAGTGGGTGGGGCCAACAGTGCCACCGCCATCAGCGTCAATGTCTTTCCCATGGGTTTCGAGTCAGTGAGGGATGCCGGTCAGCCTCGCCCAGGCTTCATGGGAGCACGAGCAGCAGCAGGCGGTTGCCCTCCGGGTCGAGCAGCCAGGCCTCGGCGCCGAACGGTTCCTGCCGTAGCGGATCCCCCACGCTGGCGCCCAGCTTCAGTGCTTCTTCGATCCAGGAGTTGAGCAGGGCGACGGTGTCTGTGCCATCCGCCATTCGCCCCAGCCAGGTGGCCCTCGATGCCGATACGATTCCGCTCCTCAACAGCACCCCGCGGGCCCGGCCACTCCTCTCCTGGACAGCCTCACCCGAGGCTTCCATAAGCGGTTTCAGGTGCCCGAGGAAGCGGTGACGATCGCTGATCGGATCAACCAGAAGTGCCACCACGACTGGCTTGAGACGTTTTTGGCGTCGCACCGAGAGGTGCGCTCAGCAGAACAGCACCAGGCCAGTAGCGGCTAAGGCCTGGCGTCAAACCGCATCTCCTGCTGGACCAGGTATGTGCCCGTAGTGGTCGCCATGGTGCCGGTCCCGCTCTCCCGTCTGCAGGCCTCCCGCAAAGAGGAAACCGAGGCCTTGCCCTATCTCAATAGGGCCTTGCTGCTCAAGACCCGCAGCCGCAAGGTCTGCATGACCTGCCACTGGTTCCGAGGCATAACGCGGGGGTGAACTGCAGTCATGCTCAACGGCCATGAGTTGAGGCCAAATCTTGCGTCTCGTCATGGCCCAATACGGCGACCACCGGAAGACGGACGGTGCCGAATGTATGTCCATATCTGCTGTGGCCAGCCACCGCTGAGGCCGAGGACAATCAGATGCCCCATCACCGCAGTGGTCAGCACCAGCCAGCTGATGAGATGGAGGACGTACCAGAATTGGTTGAGATCTCCGTCCGTCAGCCAGTCATCATCCATCGGCAGGCCACTGAGCACAGCAGCAGCCAAGCCCAGCAAGGCAGCCGTATTGGTCAGACGCTGCCAGGCCGGCAGAGATCCCAGTATCCTGCCCAGATCGGCCGGACGGAACAGGCGGCGGATACCGAGGGTGAGCGAGTAAAGGGCAAATGGAATCACCACCCACGGCAGAAGACCACCCAGATCACCATGAAGATCGATTATCTCCTCTGATCCCCCGAGCGGCAGACGACCAAACCGGCCGTCGTAGTGGTTGTAGATGAGGAAGCCGGTGACCAAAGCTACGCCGGCTACTGCAGCTGACACTCCATGTAGCAGACGGAGCAGGGAGGGCTGATACGGCATCCTAATCATCATTGATCAACCCTCCACAGTATCGTCAAAGTTCCAATTTTGCAGTCTCCTTTTGTCTCAAACCGCTACAACCTGCCAGTGACCGGGGCCATTCGCACCCATCCCCTCTACCATGTCGACCGAGGAGCTCAGCGCCGCTAACTGGATCGGCTACGGAGTGGCCAAAGATGATTCTTCCTGTTCCTCATCCTTGCTCCAACCCAGGATCATGCCAGCCACGGGAATGGCCAGGAACACGCCAAGCAGGCCAGCCAGACGCTCTCCCACGAAAAGAGCAAAAAATAGCACCACCGGCTGAATGTCAAGGGCTTTTCCCATCACTCGCGGATGGATAAGGTTATCTTGGATTTGCTGAAGAACTAGAGAGGCGATCACAACCTGCAGAGCAAGCCACTGGCCCTGGGTAAGGAATACCAAGGTGGCAGCTGTTATCACCCCAAGGGTGGCACCGATACCTGGGATGGCATCAAGCACACCCACCGCAATAGCCAGCACCAAGGAGAACTTAACACCCAGCACTGCGAAGATCAGCAGACTGGTCAGACTCAGAAAGATCATCAGTGTGATCTGACCACGTAGAAAGCCCAGCACGTTCTTCTGAACACTGCGGTTAAAGCGACCGCGCACGTCATTCGGCAACAGGCGCAAGAGCTGGCGCCAAGTAGCTCCATTGTCAAGGAGCATGTAGACCACGATCACGACCAGAAAAACACTGCCAAAGACACTGGTAAAGGCTCCACCGACTATGCCTAGGCCCTTGCCGAGACTGTCGCGCAAAAGCTCAATCAGCTGAGAAGGCCCAATCGTGTTCAGGAAACTGTGTAAGGGCAGATCTGGACGCTTAAAGGCCAGAACCAGATCATTGAGCAGGCCGGTACATTGGTTGACCAGCTGGAAGCCAAGCACCCTCGCAAACACGCTCACCACACCGATGGACCCCATCACGGTGAGCAGGATCGCCAAGCTTCTCCCGCAACCGAGTCGTACTAACCTGCGCACGGGTATGTCTAACAGCACTGCAAGCATCGCCGCTGCAATGAACATGGTGAGCACTGCCTGGAAGTAGTCGATTAGCTTCACCACACCCCACCCGCAGGCAAGCAGCAACAGGAAGCGCAGCAGGGCTGAGTTGCTGAGCCGCTGCCAGGCCGGACTGTTGCTGTCGGTCATGAAAGTTGACAGTGAACGGTGCTGGTGGTGACCATGATTCTGAGCAGAGTCGGCAAATCACAAGGTAACTGTTCAGCAGGAGTAAGGCTCATCGCGAGCATCGGCGCTGCTGACCCCTTGAAGGCTGATCGATTCCCGGCTGCATCACAGGCAGAGACCGCCTGTGATGAGCGCACCTCCGACCGAGATTCCAGAAGCGCGTTGGCTTTCCTGGCCACCCAAGGCCAGACCGTTCATCCTGGCCCAGCAGCAAGAGGTCGAACAGCTCCGGGTCCAGATCACCCCCCTGGCCGTTCATGCCCGGCTGCGGCTGATCCCCAACCTCAGCGACTTGAACCTCAGCGACCTGAACCTCAGCGGCCTGGCCTGGCACATCCGAGGGATCACCGCCCTGGCGATCGCTTTTGTGGTGGTGGGGGCGCTGATCCGGCTGGGGGGCCTGGGCTGAGCACCACGGTCGGCTTGAAGGGCAGCGTCACGGGTCAGGCCACACGAGCAGCAGCAGGCGGTTGTCCTCCGGGTCGAGCAGCCAGGCCTCGGCGCCGAACGGTTCCTGTCGCGGCGGATCCCCCACGCTGGCGCCCAGCTCCAGGGCCGTGGCGATCCAGTCGTGGAGCACGGCAAGGGTGCCTGTTGCATCCGCTTTTCGTTGCAGGCAGAGCGCCAATCGCCCCGGCTGCCGCGGATGGGGCAGGCTCCTGGATGGGGCGTACACCTCCAACCAGCCACCGGCGGGCCACGGAACCCGCCAGTGCGTGCTGCTGAGGCCCGGCAGCGGCTCCACGTGGAGCAGAGCTCCATAGAACCGCGCCAGGGCAGCGGGATCATCAGCGGCCAGCACGAGCGAGCCGGTGATCGTGCCGGTGATGGCCGGGGCCTCGGGTTCGAGCATCCCAGCTCAGCGCCAGAGGGCTGCAGGGCGGCCCATCGGCCGGATGCTGCTGACGGCAGCACTGGGTCCGCGGCGCACCCTCACTCGGAAGGTGCAGTGGGCTGGCCCCAGGTGCTCGATCAGGGCATCACGGGCCTCGTGCTGCAGCTCCTCGAGCGTCGGCGCGGTGATGCGGATGGGCAGGGTTACTCCTGCGGAGAAGGCTGCGCCTACGGCCTGGGCTTCCAGGTGGCCGGGGCGTTCAGCCAGAACGCGGAACACGACCTCACGCATGCAGGGAGTATCTCCTTCTTACGGGCTCCATCCTTGGCCTGCTGAGGCGGGAGCGCAGGTGCGGCCGGATACGGGGAACCGGCCCTGCGGGCACCTGTTCTTGCAGCGTCAGGTGAGCCAGCCACGTGCAGAGGCCAGCCTGGAGGCTTCCTGCACGGCTGTGATGCAGCGCTGAGCCCGGCGTTTGGCATCGTCCTGGCCCTGGGCGCGCAGCAGGTAGCCCTCCAGTGCCTCCGGCGTTTCGATCAGCACCAACAGGCCCATGGTGCGCGCACCGAGAGAACCATCGGCGAGCAGGCGGCTCACCAGGCCGTGCTCCCACAGCTGCTCCCCGGTGGAGCCTGGAGCGAACAGCTCCTGGCGCAGCACGCCCAACAGCGACTGCTTGAAGGCATCGAGCTGGCCCGGCCGCAGCCGGCGGGTGTTGGGCATACCCGCCGCAGGACCGGCCGGGATCGAGGTGGGGTTCTCAGGGGCGCGATCGGGGGTGTGCTCCACGCTCCAGCTCAGGCCTGTGCCCGGCAACCCCACGGTGGTGCGGGGCCCACCGCTGCGATTCACCGGGATGTTGAACGAGGCCCCGCGTCCACCGACGGAGATCGAGCTCAGTCCCCCGCTGGAGAAGTTGAACCTCAGCGGGCCCAGGCGGGCGGAACGGCGGAGACGGAAGCCCATGGCAATCAGCGGGTTGGCTCGCAGGAATGGCCCGAGCAGTCTTCAGGTTGCCGCGTGGATGCAGCCGTCCGCAAATCCATGCGCCCAGCGCATAGAACCGCCGGTGCCGCAGCCTCCCCGAGGAGTAGGGGAGCGACTCAGAAGCATTGCGCTGACTGTGTTTCTGCAGGTACGGGAACAGGCACTCCAGCGGGCCACAGCCAGCTGAAAAAGGGCGTACTTTGAACTTGAGGGGAGGCCCGGGAGCCAACCCGACCCTCACCCTCCACCAGAGTCCGGCCAGGGAGCACCCGAGCCGGTGCGCACAGCGGAGGTGCGCCAACGATGCGACACACAACCGGTGAACTCGGTGACGCTGCGCGAACGTCATCCCGTAGTTGCAGAGAGCGATACGCCAGTTCTGTTTCCCGCGTTCTTAAATCTTGGGCAGTAGTACCCGAGCCGGGATCACAGCCGAGAAGGTCAAGCCCCGAGCATCTCTTCTCCCAGACGTGATCTCCTTTCCTTCCCTGCCAGGCCCCAGACAGGTCATGCGTGAACCACAGACACCCGACCGGCAGTCCTTGGTGTGAGGAGGTGACCGCCGCTACCGGTGCTAAGGCGCCCCCCACGGGGCGCCTTCTTTGTTGGGGTGTCAATCAACAGGCCTATGTCATGCCATCAACTCGGAAATAGCCAAGGATCATCTCCGGGTTGCGGATGGCGATCTGCACATGCGTTCTGTCACGAAAGCCTGCGCCCGGATAAACCAACTCGCCTTCTTCAAACACTCCATAGACGGTGTCGTACGCCTCCATGCTTTTGCTCTCACGGATCTTGTGCACCATCTGGATCACGGCACAGTCCAGCTGACGCTTCATGAAGATGCCGTTTTCTCGCACAGAATTCACGGGCAGTAGTGTGCCTGCTGCTGCGGAAATGCCAAGGGTGGCCTCATAGGCAAGGGCCAATTCATTCATCACTCCGTAGTCGGTCAGATTGAGGCAGTTGCCCGGGTAGGCAAAAGCGCCGATCACCGATGGGGAGGATCTGCGGAGATTGGCCCAGGACAAAGCCCGCTCTGGGCTGTCGACCCAGAAGTAGATGCCGTTGCCGAGCCAGTCGTAATCATTCTCGCTGGGCTGAAGTGTTGCCTGTCCACTCAGAACTGCTTCAGCAACATCCTTGTCGCAGCCATGAAACAGCACCAAGGGGCCAAGACTGTTCTTAGGCCGACCGGGCATCCTGACTGCGGTACGGAGGGGTGAGCTGGCCATCGGCGTCGATCAGGCCAGCATCCATCAGGAATTGACGGGCCAGAGCAGGGTCGCGCAACTCCTCCAGGAGCGCATCGATCTGCTCACGCCGCAGCGGCCCAGAGGCTGGGGTGGAGGGAGGCCTGCTTGGGATGGAGAGCGTCATGCGATGGAGAGGGTCCAGTGCTGGACACTGCCAGGCGAGCGAGGGTGGTGGACTCGTTGGCTGACTTCTGACGATAGATGGATGTCAGGGCGGCGGTCTGTGAGTTCCGCAACCTTCATCATTACTGCGCGGGCGCTGGCCCGTTGCCTGCAGATCAGTCCTCAGGCTCCGGGCTGAGGGGCGGCAGCCGCCGTTCCACCTGCAGAAACACCAACCAGGCCACCCCGGCGCTGATGCCGCCAGTCCAGTCGTTACGCAGCAGCTCCACGATCGACACCGTGCTGGCGCCGATGCGCAGACCGCGCAGCAGGAAGCGCCCAAACTTGTCCAGCTTCTCCCGGTTCACCGTCATCGGCTGGGGCCAGCGCAGAGGTGCTTCAGGTTGGCGGAAGAGCTGCAGGTGGCGTCAGCTCAGCCCGCCGATGCTCAGCACCACCAACTGGCGTAGCTGCTGCAGTTCGGTTGAGATGATCTGCGACTTGGTGGCGGCGGTGATCCGTGTCTTGGCTACGCAGGTCAGGTTCTGCGGGATCAGGTAGCTCACCTTCTTGCAGCCGTTGCTCGGCCTGGGCTGCAGCACCACGGTCAGGTCGGGGATGGCCAGAGCAGGGTCGCCTGTCATCGGCACCACCAGCACCGTGGGGTATGCCGGATCAAACAGTTCGGTGTCCTGCACCACGACAGCTGGCCTCAGCTTGTTGGGCTCTGGCGACTGGGGATCCTGAGCGGGGTCGTCTGGCTCCTCTCGCCAGTAACTTGCGCCAGTAAACGGTCACGATTTGCCCGGCCTTGAGCTCCACGCTGGTCGTTAGCGGCTGATGGGCTCAGGGGTGGTCCAGTCGTCGATGAACCCTTGGGCTTCGGGATCAGCCGCGAGGTGATCGGCCAGCGTTTTGCTCTGGGCACGGATGCGAGCCCGCAGGGCATCCATGGCGCTCACCGAGCTGCTCACCGCCACGACCCGTCTGCCGCCGCGCTGGCGACGGCGAATGGAGAAGGGAGCTTCCGGCTCCTGAATGGCTTGATCGGCTGGGGTCATGACGGCAGCGGCTCTCGCCGACCGCATGGACGTTGCCTCAACCCTAATCGCGGTGTCAGCGTTGAGGTTCATGGTTGCAGCCGCTCCTCCAGCAGGGCCAGCGCCAGGGCTTGTTCCCGGGCGCAGCTGCCGCGCACTGCGTCGAACAGGGCCAGCAGCTCCCCCAGAGCCGGGTTGCGCTCTGCCGCCTCATGGACACTTGGATAGAGCGGGTGGAAGGCGATGCCGCGGGCCGATCCCTTCTTCCAAGGCCACACCGGTGGTGGGTCGTTGCCCGGCCGGATCTGCTCATTCAGGGGGGAGGCGGCGTAGCCGGTGGGAACCCCGCGGCTGAGTCCACCCTGCGTGGCCGGGAAGCAGTAGCGGGCCCCGTGCTGCACGAAGGCTCTCAGGGCAGCTCGAACCACTGAGGGCTTGCCAGCCTCATCTTTAATCGCCAGCCTCGCGGCCACGGCACGCTCCACCGCCGCATGGGCCTCCGAGGCCGTCAGGCCAAGCTCGGAGCCGAGGGCCGCATAGGTGGGCGCCGGGCCTGGCTCCAGAGCCAGACGCAGCAGCACCACCAGATCCTGCGGGCGCAGGACGAGTTGGGGATTGGAGGCTGAGCGGGCCACGGTCACACCAAGCCATTCGGCATTCGCGAATAGCGAATATAGAGGCCTCGGGCCTGTCTGCCCCTGCGCGGCTTCAGGCTTGCGGAGCAGCCGGCGGCAGCAACCGCTCAATCGCTTCACCTGCCAATCACCTGCTCATTGAGCAAGCGCTCACGATTCTTGGTGCATGTCGTTGGGTGCCAGATCGGATCATCCGGGCTCAGCCCGACGAACGAGAACAGCGAGCCGGTGCGATCGATCCTGTTGACGAACACCATCCGGGGCACACCAGGCCCCTGATGTTGGTTCCCCTCGAAACGTCAGTGCCCCGCTCTCCCGCTTGCCCTCCAGTGCCGCTCGCAATCACACGCGCAAGCAAGCCCGAGGCGAGTGTGCCTGCATGTTCCTGGCCAAGCGATTCGATCAGATCTCTTGGCCTGCAAGGGGGCTTGGAATGTCTTGGATCCCTTCGGATCCTGTAAAAACGGAGAGGGTGGGATTCGAACCCACGGAAGGTTTCCCTTCAAACGATTTCGAGTCGTTCGCTTTCGACCACTCAGCCACCTCTCCTGGCGATCCACCCAACCCGCCATGCGAGTCAGGGCCCGACCATTCCGGCATCGTACGCAGCCATCACCCCCCGGCCCGGGCCAGGGAACCACTGGCACCTGTGGCGCGCCAGCCGGCGGGAAGCGGCGAGCCGGAAGCGGGGTGCGCTCCGCTGATCCAGACGGAGCGGATCCCATCGGAGCGCAGCAGGCGGCGCTCGGAATGCCGGGGGACGAAACCGAGCCAGACCCCGGACCCCTCGGCCCAGATCGCCCGAGCTCCTGCGGGCCGACCAAAGGGATCCGGATCGACATGACGTCCTCCGATCCCCTGGCGGGGTCCTGGCGGGGATCCTTCCCCCGCCAGGGACTCCAGCGAGCGCAGGGCCTGGCGATCCGGCAGCAACAGCCAGCGCTGGCGCCCCACCACCAGCGCCAAGGCCTGGCTGTCCATGGCCAGGGCCCGGGCCTCCAGACCCTCACTGGCCAGCCGCTGGCCGGCAGCCAGCGGAGCCGTGGCATCGCCACCCAGCAGGCTCAGACCCGCCTGCTCACTCCAACAGACCGGTTCCGCGGGAGCCACCGGATCGAGCAGCAGCAACCAGTCGAAGCGTGTCACCCCCAGGCCCTGGGCCAGGCGGCGAGCCTGTTGACAGAGAAAGGGATCGGCGCGAGTGGCCACCAGGGCGGCCCGACCCTGGTGGCGGGCCACCAGCAGATCGCCGCCTCCCTGATGCACCAGCAGCAGGGAATCGGCCCGCAGGGCCGCCGTGTGGAGCACTCCCACCAGCAGCAGCAGCGCCAGGGCCGGCCAGCGCCAGCGGCGGGCCAGGGGCGGCACCAGCAGCACCAGCAGCGCCAGGGTGAAGAGGAGCACCAGCAAGGGCTCGGGCCGGCCGGTCTGCCACTGGGCCATCGGCAGGGCGGCGAAGCCGTGGGCCACCAACAGCAGCAGCCGCGAGGGCCAGGCCAGCAGCCAGGCCAACGGCGCCAGCAGGGGCGGCAGCAGCAGGGCCACCAGAGCCATCGCCATCGCCCCCAGGGTGAGGGGGGTCAGGAAGGGTTCGGCCAGCAGGTTGGCAGGCACCGCATAGAGGGGCACCACGCCGAAGTGCAGCAGCTGCAGGGGCAGGGTCCAGAGCGAAGCGGCCAGGGGAACCGCCACCGACGCCGCCAGCACCCTTCGCCAACGGCCCGGATCCGGCCCGGCCAGCCACCCCTCCAGCGGAGCCGCACTCACCAGCAACCCGGCGGTGGCCGCCACCGAGAGCTGAAAGCCCAGGTCGGCCCACCAGAGGGGCTGGAGCAGCAGCATCAGCACCACCGTGAGGCCCAGCAGCCCGATCGGCCGACCCCGCCGCCCGCTCTCGAGGATCAGCAGGGCCAGCGAGCCGCTCACCACGGCCCGCACCACCGAGGCCTGGGGGCCCGCCAACAGGAGGAACAGCACAATCGCCCCCGCCGCCAGGAGCAGCCGCACGCTCCGGCCGAAGGGCCGGGCCAGGGCCAGCACGGCGCCCAGCAGCACCGTGAGATGGAAGCCCGAGGCGGCCAGGGCATGGGACAGACCCGCCGCCCGGAAATCGGCGGACAGCGCCTCGGGCAGAGGCACCACGGCACTGCCCAGCACCAGGGCCGCGAGCAGCCCGCCCACCTCCGGCCCCGCCACCGCCAGGAAACGCTCAGCGATGCGGCGCCGCAGGTCGGCCACGGGGGTGGCAGGACGCTCGAGAACCCTCACCTGATCCACCCGCAGCTCGGTGTGAATGCCCCGCTGGGCCAGGCGCTCGGCAGCGCCGGCCAGCAGGGGATGGGGGGCCAGCCGGGGGCGCCGCAGCAGGCCATTCACCTCCAGGCGCCAACCCTCCTGGAGGGCGGGACAACTGGGGAAGCGCAGGGCGGTGGCTCCTTTGTGCTCACCCGCAAGCTGAAGCACACCCCGGCAGGGGCCGGCTCCGGGACGCAGATCGGCCTGGAGGCGGCCGTGCAGGCGCACGGTCTGGCGAGCATCGGGTGTTGCCAGCAGGCGCAGCGGGTCGCCGGGATCAGGGGCAGCCGCGCGGAAGGCGAGCAGGACCAGCAGGCCGGCCAGAGCCAGCAGGACCGGCAGGCGGGCCCAGCCCGGGAGGGGCCTGAGCCGGGCCGGTGAACTGCCCTGAAAGTCCAGGGGGACTGCAGCTCCCGCCATCGCTGGCGGGGGGAGGGGCTCCCGGGCCAGGGATGGCGCTCCATGGGGCAAGGGGGCCGCCGGAGCTGGGCAACCCGGTGATCGTGTCCAGGGAAGGGAAGCCAGCGGATCGCAAGCGGATCTCCCAGCGTTCCCGCGAGCCGTCCGGGGCCTGGCGTCCTGGCGGCAAGAGGAGCGTGAGGATGGAGTTCAGCGAAGCTGCAGGAATCGTGCCTGGGGGTCCCAGGCGGGCAATGGCGGGAAGCTCAGGTGCAAGCGGTCTCCGTGGGCCACTGTCGTACTGATCACGAAATGATCAAGAACTGATCGCGGACTGGTTACGGCTTGTCACTGACTGGTCACGGACTGGTCACGGACTGGTCACGGACTGGTCGCGGACTGGTCGCCGTACTAATCAGAAGGACTAGTTCAGTATATCAATTCGCCGCATTACTTCGCTGCACTGATCAGATGGACCGATCAGATGGACTGATTCAGTGAACCAATTCGCTGTACTGCTTCGCCGTATCGATTGACTGCGCCAATTGGCCGCACTGATTCACTGGGATGATTCACTGGGATGATTCACTGGGATGATTCACTATAATCATTCATTGCGCTGATTGATTATGCTGATTGATTAAGCTGATTGATTATGCTGATTGATTAAGCTGATTGATTAAGCTGATTGATTAAGCTGATTGATTGTGCTGATTACCCGGCAACCCCTGCAGCGGCTGCCTCACCCACGGCCTCGGCGGCCAGCCAGGCCTCGCGCCTCTCCCCCTCCAGCAACGGGAAGCCGAGAGAGCGCCGCTCCGCCAGCCAGGCCTCGGCCACCTGCCGGGCCAGGGCACGAATGCGGCCGATCGTGGCGGTGCGCTCGGTCACCGAGATCACGCCGCGGGCCTCCAGCAGGTTGAAGGTGTGGCTGCACTTGAGCACGAAATCGAGGGCCGGCGCCGGCAGGCCCGCCGCCACCAGATCACTGGCCTCAGCCTCATAGATGGCGAAGAGCTGCTGCAGGCGCCCCGGATTGGAGGCCTCGAAGTTGTAGGTGCACTGGCCCTTCTCAAACGGCAGCCAGATGTCGCCGTAGCGGCGCACCCCGTTCCAGTGGAGATCCCAGATGCTCTCCACATCCTGCAGATACATGGCCAGGCGCTCAAGGCCGTAGGTGATCTCGATCGACACCGGCCGGCAGTCGATGCCGCCGCACTGCTGGAAATAGGTGAACTGGGTCACCTCCATGCCATCGAGCCATACCTCCCAGCCCACGCCCCAAGCGCCGAGGGTGGGGGATTCCCAGTTGTCCTCCACGAAGCGGATGTCGTGGTCGGCTTGGCGGATGCCGAGGGCCTCGAGGGAGGCGAGATAGGTCTCCTGGATGCCATCGGGGCTGGGCTTGATCAGCACCTGGTACTGAAAATAGTGCTGGGCCCGGTTCGGGTTGTCGCCATAGCGGCCGTCGGTGGGGCGGCGGCAGGGCTCGGGGTAGGCCACAGCCCAAGGCTCCGGCCCGATCGCCCGCAGCACCGTGTGGGGGCTCATCGTGCCAGCCCCCTTCTCGGTGTCGTAGGGCTGAAGGATCAGGCAGCCCTGCTCGGCCCAGAAGCGATTGAGGGTGGCGATGATGTCCTGGAAGTGCATGGAACGTCAGGGCGCAGGCGGGGCGCTGTCCGCCTGCGGCAGTCTGCCTGGCCTGGCGCCGCCCTCAGAGGAGTGGCCGATCCCAAGCGCATGCGCCGCAGGCCGGTGGCCCCACAGCCCTGCCGCCACCGGTCCGATCACCGCGCAAAGCCGACCCGCTTATCGCTTTTCCCAGCACCGAGAACCAGCGAAGAGCAGAAGCCACGCAAATCAAGTCCGAGAAACGCTGTACCCACCCGATCAAAAACAGAGGGAAGCGGAGGAAAAGCATGTTAACCTTCCCTTAACCAAAGGGCTGCCATCGCCTTAAGCCTCGGATTGTCGACCCGATGTCTATCAACATGGGCTCGGCTACTGAGATCAGCAGCCGCCGATCGATCCGCTACAGCGACCAGACCTGGAGGCAGCTTGACAAGCACTTTCAGGCTCTCACCTTCAACCCCCCACTGGCTGAACTGAGGCGAGTCTCAGGCAAGCACAACATCATTTTTCTGCATATCGGCAAGTGCGCGGGTGAATCAATAATTCGCGCCATGGCTCAGAGTTTCGGCACTCGCATCTCCTGCTTTGAATACCACACCTTTGATGCCAATCAGGTGATCCGCGATCTGCTGCTATCAGAACACATTTTACCGAGCAGCAAAAAGCTTGCCTTCGTGATCGCCACACGAAATCCCGTCAAGCGCTGGTTTTCCTCATTCAACTGGGACCTCCACGATCTTGTTCTGAGCAAGGGCCGCGCTCCTACCGATGGCTTCCGCCGCTTTCCCAAGGCCTCGGATCTCGCCGAAGGCATTGCAGCTGGTGATTCTGAAGCGCTGAACTTCGCTAGAACCAACCACATGGGCATGGGTCTGTCCTGGTACCTGCCCCTTGATTTGGTCCCCAGGCTTTCTCGCCACAGGTTCTATGAGATCCGGCAGGAGCATGCCGATCAGGACTTCGCCCGTTTCATCGATGACTTCAGCGCCTTCACCGGCACCGCCACCAGGCTCAAGATCAGCCATTGGTTGCGCCACCGCCGTCTCAGGGCTCAACTTCCCAGGACCAAGGACCAGTACAAAAACGCCTATCTCCGGGGCACCTTTGCCTCTCCGAGCGACTGTGATCCCCACACGCTCAGCAAGCTCAGGGAGTTTCTCGAGCGGGACTATGCCGTCAACGCGGCGCTACGCCAGCTGGCCATCCGCCAGCAGACAGCCCGTGTGGCATGGCTGCCGCTGTAACAGGTGGATGTCAGGCGCCGTCCTGAGATTTACGGACGCGCAGCATGATCCCGATCGCACGGGGATCGTGACCGAGGTGCTCGAGCACGTGGTGCAGAGCGATCTCCTCTGGCCACGCCCGTGGGGAAGGGCCACGGCGTGGACTCCAGGTCGACGACCTGATCTGGTTGACAGCCGGCGTAGCCATCGACATTGACGTAGGTCTCAGGCTGGGCCCTCAAGCTGGCGCCTGCCGCATATGAAAAAGCCCGCCGAAGGCGGGCGAGCGATCACAGGCAACTGATCAGCGAGGAATGCGAATCTTCTGGCCGGGATAAATGAGATCAGGGTTCTCGATCACCTCGCGGTTGGCCTCGAAGATCTCCTGATAGCGGGCGCCGTTGCCGTAGGCGCGCTCGGCAATGCCCCAGAGGGTGTCACCCGACTGGATCAGCACGAACTCGGCCTCCTTGCCACCGGCTCCGGCCAGGGCTCCGGCCTCCACCTTGCCCACGCCCTCCACGTTGCCGGCCAGGAGCACGGCCTTTTCATAGGCGGCCTGGTCCTTGGCGGTGCCGCTGATCACGGCGGTGTCCCCGTCGATCGCCACATCCAGGCCACTGATGCCGGGGTTGTTGGCCTCGATGTGCTTCTTGAGTTTCTCGGCGGCTTTGTCCTCGCCGCGGTTGAACACCTTTTTGCCGATGTTGGCGGCGAAGTCGAAAAGTGGAACGCCCATGATCGAGGAGAAACGACATTTCAGGCTAGGCGGGTGGCCTGAGATGGCCAACCGACCTCAGGCCACCAGCTCCAACAGGCCCATCAGACCCGCCGCCAGGGGCCGGTGCCGCACCCGCCGGAAGCCGGCGCCCCAAGCCAGGGCTTCCTGCTCCGGCCCGGTGGGGAACTGCCGCAGACTCGCCTCCAGGTAGGCGTAATGCTCCGGCAGGCCGAAGGCCCTGGCAGCTGGCACCACCAGTTGGCGCAGGTAGAAGCGCTGAAAGGCGGCCACCTGACTGGCCGCGACCAGCCCGGGAGAACCCTCCGGACGGTTGAAATCGAGCACGGCAGCCCGCCCGCCCGGGCGCAGCAGCCGGCGCAGTTCCCGCAGGCCCGCCGCCGGATCGGCCAGGTTGCGCAGGCCGTAGGCCATGGCGGCCCCATCAGCCCAGCCATCGCCCAGCCCCGTGGCCAGGGCATCGGCGCTGCGGAAGCTGAGGGGCAACCAGGGCCGTTCGGCCGCCCGGCGACGGGCCTCGGCGAGAGGCGCCTCGGCCACATCGAGCCCGAGCACCGCGCCAGAGGGTCGCACCCGCTCGGCCAGCAGCAGGGCCAGGTCACCGGTGCCGCAGCAGAGATCCAAGAGCCGCTGGCCCGGGGAAGGACGCATCCAGGCGATCGCCTGCCGCTTCCAGAACCGATGCAGCCCGAAACTAAGCAGATCGTTGAGCAGGTCGTAGCGGGGGGCGATCGCCTCGAACAGATCGCGCACCGCGGCCGGATCGCCGGGCTTCACTCGGAAGAAACCGGCCGGGATTGGGGCGACACCGGCCAGGGGAGCACGATGGCATCAAGGCTCACGCCGCTCTCCAACTGGGGGATCGGTGGCAACAGGCCGCGGGCCTCGAGCCGGTTCGCGCCGGTGAGGGTGAGCACCATCACGGTGGCCAGACCGACGGCGGCGGAGCACACCATGCAGCCGGCCAGCATCAAGGAGAACTCCCGCCGGTCATTGGCGGCCTGCATCAGGTGCAGGGCCCAGGCCACGAGGGCCACCACCGCGACCACCAAGACGAAGGCGAAGAGCGACAGGAGCGGTGCGGCTAGCACGACCAGGGAGGACAAGGCGGAGTGGTCGACTGAATCATCAAGTTACCTAATGTAACGAGATCGGTGGGGCGAGCGGGGCCAGCAAGGGCCGCAGGGGCAATCCGCGTTGCAGCAGATCCGACTTAATCGCCGCCACGGTGAGCAGCCCGTCATGGAGCAGCGAGGCGAGCAGGGCGGCGGAGGCCTTCCCTTCCCCGAGGGCCTGGGCGATGTGGTCGATGCAGCCAGCGCCTCCCGAAGCGATCACCGGCACCTCCACCGCCTCGGCCACCGCCCGGGTGAGCGGCAGGTCATAGCCGGCCTGGGTGCCATCGCCATCCATGGAGGTGAGCAGGATCTCGCCGGCGCCTAGCGCCACCACTCGCCGTGCCCAGGCCACCGCATCGAGGCCGGTGTTCTCGCGTCCCCCCTTCACATAGACGTCCCAGCCCTCCCCGCGGGAGGCCAACGCCTCGCCGTTGCGCCGACGGGCGTCGATGGCCACCACGATGCATTGACAGCCGAAGCGTTCCGCCCCGCGGCTCACCAAATCGGGGTCGCGCACTGCCGAAGAATTGAGGCTCACCTTGTCGGCTCCGGCGCGAAGCAATTCGGTGATGCCCTCCACGCTGCTGATGCCGCCGCCCACGGTGAAGGGAATCGTCACCGCCTCGGCGGTTCGACGCACCAGGTCCACCAGGGTGGAGCGGCCCTGGTGGCTGGCGGCAATATCCAGGAACACGAGTTCATCCGCACCGGAGGCGGAGTAGCGGCAGGCGAGTTCCACCGGATCGCCGGCGTCGCGCAGGCCCACGAAGTTGACCCCCTTCACCACCCGGCCCTCGGCCACGTCAAGACAGGGAATGATGCGCCTGGCAACCATCGCTCCGGCGACCCGAGCCTTAATGGTTCAACAATGGCAGACCATCCTTGAGGGCCTCCTAGGGCTTCGGGGGGCTTCGGGAGAGTGACAATCCACCTTCCCTGTTAGGGTTACATCACTTTTGCAATGCCGGGCGCCATGGCCGAAGCCGCCATCTCCATCGGTACGAAAGTGCGGGTGACCCGGGTTCGGGACCGCATACCCGCCGGGCTGGTCGCCTCTCTCAAGGCCGATCCCATCGGAACGGTGACGGGCTACCGCATGACCGACGGCACCGGTGTGGGTGTGGTGGTGGAACTGGCTGATGGCACCACCAGTTGGTTCTTCGACGACGAGATCATTGCCGCCTGAGCCGGCCCACTACCCCGGCCGTCCAGCCCCGCCACCGTGAGCGAAAGCCCCTCTCCCGCCCCGCCGAACGCCTCCGAAGGCAGCGCCACCCGCCAGATGCTCGGGATGAAGGGGGCGAGCAGCACGACCACCCTCTGGAAAATCCGGCTGCAGCTGATGAAGCCGGTCACCTGGATCCCGCTGATCTGGGGAGTGCTGTGCGGAGCGGCCGCCTCGGGCCATTTTCAATGGCGTCTGCCGGATGTGCTGGCCTCCTTGGCCTGCATGGTGATGAGCGGTCCCCTGCTGGCCGGCTACACCCAGACCCTCAACGACTACTACGACCGCGAGATCGACGCGATCAACGAGCCTTACCGGCCGATCCCCTCGGGCGCCATTCCCCTCCAGCAGGTGAAGGCGCAGATCTGGGTGCTGCTGATCAGCGGTCTGGCCGTGGCCTGGGGTCTCGACCTATGGGCCGGCCACACCACCCCGGTGCTGCTGCTGCTCGCCCTCGGGGGCTCCTTCGTGAGCTACATCTATTCAGCTCCACCCCTGAAGCTCAAACAGAACGGCTGGCTCGGCAATTATGCGCTTGGTGCCAGCTACATCGCCCTGCCCTGGTGGGCCGGCCAGGCCCTCTTCGGCCAGCTCACCTGGACCACCGCCCTGCTCACCCTTGCCTACAGCCTGGCCGGGCTGGGTATCGCCGTGGTGAACGACTTCAAGAGCGTCGAAGGCGACAGAGCCCTCGGACTCCAATCCCTGCCGGTGGCCTTCGGCATCGAGAAGGCCAGCTGGATCAGTGCCGCCATGATCGATCTATTCCAGCTGGCGATGGTGGCGGTGCTCGTGGCAATCGGCCAGCACTTCGCCGCCGTGTTGCTGGTGCTGCTGATCGTTCCCCAGATCACATTCCAGGACATTTGGCTGCTCCGTGATCCCGTGGCCTTTGATGTGAAGTATCAGGCCAGCGCCCAACCCTTTCTCGTGCTGGGGATGCTGGTCACCGCCCTGGCCATCGGCCACAGCGGCCTCAGCCAGCTGGCGGTGACGCCGCCCATCCCGCTTTGACCCAGCTGCGAGCGCCCAGGCAGTCCAGGAGTGCCGGCCGGGCACGTTCCCGTGGCAATCGCCTGCCGAGCGGCCTCCGTGTTCTGCTTCCCGGCCTTCTGGCCGCCGGCCTAGGGGTGGGGGCGGCCTTCGGCCAGAGCGCCCTTGTGGCCGGCATCGACTTCCTGCTGCCCGATGCCCGGCGGCTGAGTAGCTACAACCGCCCCGGCACCCTCACCGTGCTGGATGCCAATGGGGCCGTGCTGTTCAAGGACGGACCGGCGACGCGGGAGCGGATGCCAAGCGGCAAGATGCCGAAACTGATCGAGAAGGCCTTCGTGGCCGCCGAAGATCGCCGCTTCTACCAGCACGGCGGCGTGGACACCGTGGGCATTATCCGCGCCATGGTGCGCAACCTGAGAGAGCGTTCGGTGGAGGAGGGGGCTAGCACCATCACCCAGCAGCTGGCCCGCACCGTCTACCTCGACCAGGACCGCACCCTCTGGCGCAAGATCAAGGAGGCCGCCCTCGCCAGCAAGATCGAGCGCCAGCTCAGCAAGCAGCAGATCCTCGAGCAATACCTCAACTTCGTGTACCTCGGCTCCAGCGCCTACGGCGTGGCCGATGCCGCCTGGGTGTATTTCTCCAAAACCCCCGAGCAGCTCACCCTCGCGGAGGCCGCCCTGATCGCCGGCCTGCCACCGGCCCCCTCGGTGTACTCGCCGCTGATCAATCCCGACCTGGCCCTCAAGCGTCGCGCCATCGTGCTGCGGAGAATGCGGGAGGCGGGCTTCATCGATGCTGCCCAGCTGGATCGGGCCCAGGCCGCGCCCCTGGCCCTGAAGCCGGCCGAACCGAAGTACTACACCAATCCGGCGCCTTGGTTCATCAGCTGGATGGAACAGCAGCTGCCCAAGGTGCTCAGCAAGGAAGAACTCGAAGTGGGTGGTCTCACGATCCGCACCGGCCTCAACAAGGCTTGGCAGGAGCGGGCCCAGTTCGTTGTGAACCAGGTGGCCGGCGGGGGTGGCCTGCAGGGTGCGCTGGTGTCGATGGAACCCGGCACGGGCCTGGTGCGGGCGATGGTGGGCGGCACCGACTGGCAGAAGAGCCAGTTCAACCGCGCCACCCAGGCGGTGCGATCCCCCGGTTCCACCTTCAAGCTGTTCGCCTACACGGCGGCCATCCAATACGGCCTGCGCCCGGAGGACTCCGTGACCTCCCGGGAGCGCTGTTATCGCGATGGCTACAAGCGCTTCTGCATCCCCGGCGCAGGCACGAGCATGTCGATGCTCAGTGCCCTCACCAACTCGATCAACCCCGCCGCCGTGGGGCTGGCCGAGAAAGTGGGCTATCCCCGGGTGATCGGTGTGGCCCGCCAGCTGGGCATCACCGGGGAGATCGGCGAATACCCCGCCATGGTGCTCGGCTCCAATGAGAAGACGATGTTGGAGATGGTGGCCGCCTACGCCGCCATCAACAACCGAGGGGTCTATGTGGAGCCCACCCCCTTCGATGAGATCTATGGGCCCGATGGCGAACTGCTCTGGAGCCGCCGGGTCGATGCCAAACCGCCGCGCCGGGCGGTGCCCAGTGATGTGGCCGACACGGTGATGTGGATGCTGCAGAACGTGGTGAATGCCGGCACCGGCCGCCCCGCCAGCCTCCCCGACCGCGCCGCTGCCGGCAAGACGGGCACCGCCGAGGGCGCCCGCGACCTCTGGTTCATCGGCTCGATTCCCCAGCTCACCACGGCGATCTGGTTCGGCTACGACGAAAACTGGAAGACGGGCAGCAGCAGCGCCACGGCGGCAGCCACCTGGTATAGCTACATGCTCGGGCTGCTCAAGGACATCCCGGTCCAGAAGTTCCCACCCAGGCCGGAGCTCACCGGCTCCTTCATCCCCTACATGCCGCCCAAGAGCCCGAAAAACGGCGCGGCTCCCCCCACTGAGGTGGGCCCCAGTGGCCGCAGCTGGGAGACCACCGTGGATGATCCGGATCGGGGCCGCTCCCGCTGGGCTGACGGCACCGAAGACAGAGACCCCACAGACAGAGATCCCACCCTCCAGGAGGGCCGCTGGACTCCCCCCGAGCCCGAGAAGGAGCGTCCCCGCTGGCAAGCGCCGGTCGAACCCCGCCAATGGGAAGCCCCACGGCGCAGCGCCGAACCCGCTCCTGCAGCAGCACCGCCCCAGGCCGCTCCAGCTCCTGCAGCCGCCCCATCACCTACCCCGGCACCGCCGCCTTGGCCGCCGAGCCCGCCGCCGCCCCTGCCACCGTCAGCGGCCGGTCCTGCCCCGAGCCTGCCGGTGGCCCCACCCCCGCCGGTGCCTGCCCCTACGCCCCGTTGAGGGCCGGGGCCGCAAGACGGGCGGCATAGAAACCGTCGCCGCCACCCTCACCAGGCCACCACTGCAGTTCCTGCTCCAGTTGCCAGGTGGGATGGCCCTTGAGGAAGGCGTCGATCCGGCCGCGGTTCTCCTGGGGATGCACCGTGCAGGTGGCGTACACCACACGCCCCCCGGGACGAAGCAAGGGGGCGATCGCCTCCAGCAGCCGGCTCTGCACCGGCAGAAGCTCCTCGATCAAGGCCGGCGTGACCCGCCAGCGGGCATCGGCATGGCGGGCCAGCGTGCCCAGGCCTGAACAGGGCGCATCCAGCAGGATGGCGTCGAAGTGGCCGATCCAGTCGGGCCGCAGGAGCTCCAGATCGCCGGCATCGGCCGCCAGACAACCGATGCCCTCGAGCTGTCCCAGCCGCTCGGCATTGGCCCGCACCCGGCGCAAGCGGGCCTCGGAGCGATCCACCGCCCAGAGCTCACCCTGGCCCCGCAGGCATTCGGCGATCTGAGTGGTCTTGCCACCCGGCGCGGCGCAGGCATCGAGGATCCGCTCCCCGGGCCTGGGGGCCAGGAGGGGCACCACGGCCTGGGCATGGCGATCCTGCACGCACCAGTGGCCTTCCCGGAAGCCGGGCAGGGCGCGGAGATCCCCGGAACGGCCCGGCAGCGTTAACGCCAAGGGGTGATCCGGCAGCGGCTCGGCGGTCACCCCTGCCGCGGCGAAGGCCGCCTGCTGGGTGGCCCGGTCGGTGCGACAGGGGTTGATCCTCAGGTCGAGGGGCGGCGGCATGGCAGCGGCCCGTGCGAAGGCCTCGGCTCCTGCCGCCGGCAGCCAGGCGAGCAGGGCCGTGGCCAACCAGGGGGGGAGCGAATGGCACAGCCCCAGGCGCTCGGCGGGGTCGGCGGGGAGGCTGAGGCCATCCCAGGGAGCCAGGGGGCCAGGCAGGGCCTCCCGCCGGCGCAGCACCGCCCGGAGGATGGCATTCACCGTGGGAGCCAGCCGGGCCAGTCCGATGCGCCGCGCCAGGGCGACGCTGGTGCTCACGGCCGCCGACACGGGCACCCGCTCGCTGAAGAGGATCTGGTACAGACCCACATGAAGCAGCCAGCGCAGGGGTGGGGGCTGGCGCTCGGCGACCATCCGGGCATGGGCATTGATCCAGGCATCCAGCAGGCGCCGTTGGCGAATGGCGCCATAGGCCAGCTCGGTGACCAGCCCCCGGTCCAGGGGCGAGAGCGATCCCTGAGCCAGCTCCCGCTCCAGGGCCGCATCGGCATAGGCACCGGCCGCCACCGCCAGAAGCACCCGCCAGGCGCGATGGCGCGATTCGAGACCCGGGCCATCGGGGCCCTGCCCATCCACAGGCGCCATCAGAACACCAGGGGCAGGGGTGGATCCCAGCGGAAGCGGGCCAGGGGAACCCGGCCGCGGGCATCCACGGGAATCCCCTCAGCCACCAGCAGGTCCCGCTGGATCCAGTCGCTCCCCTCGCGGCTGGGGGTCATGGTGATCGAGCCACGGGCATTCACCACCCGGTGCCAGGGGATGGCAGTGGGAAGCGGCAGCCGCCGCAGGGCCCAGCCCACCTGGCGGGCCCGCCCCCAGGCCCCGAGAAGTTCGGCCACCTGGCCGTAGGTGGCCAGGCGGGCCCTGGGAATCCGGGCCACCAGCCGCCAGACCCGCTGATCCCACGGCCCAACCGGCAAACCGTCAGCATCCGGTCGCCCCAGAACAGGAGGGGCATCACCCCGGGGTTGCGTCAGGCCCCCGCCATCCAGCAGCCAAGATTCCAAACCGATCACTCCCAGGTGGACCAGGTTTCAGGCCGGGGACTTGCCCCCAGCACACAATCCTGCATCCCCATGGCGCTGAGGCGGTGCCGCGCTGGCGGTAACTTGACCGCATGAGCCAGGGTTGAGCCCTGCCGGAGGAGGCGCCGCCCAGGCTCGATCCTCTTCCACCTGCTACCAACCTCGCCTCCTGGCCCTGATGAGCTCCGCCGAAGATCCGGTCCCAGCCGCTATCGGTGGCGAACCGAAGCCAGAATCCCGCGCCACGACCGCGGAGACTACCAAGATTGCCCGCTTCGGCCCTACCCAGGCCAACCGCCTGGCCAATTTGGCCAGCGGGGGAGCCACCACCTTCCTGATCGGTGGGGTGGCGGCCGTGCTGCTGGCCCTGTTTCCGTTGCGGCTGGCCGACCGGCAATGGCAGCTGGGGGTGCTGGCCAATCTGGTTGCCAATGGCAGCTGGATCCTGATCGGTCTGGTGCTGCTTCACCTGGCCAGCATGCTGGAGCCGAGGAATCGAGCGCTGAGCCAACGGCTGATGCTGTGGCGGCGCCTGGCGGCCCTGGCCGCTGTGGTCTATCTGCTGATCGCTCCGCTGCAGGTGACGATCACCTGGCTCGGGGTGGATGCCTCGCGCAACGAGCGCGAACGGCTGATCAGCAACAGCAAGACCCAACTGCAGTCTTACCGCGATGCCCTGATGGGCGCCACCAATCTCAACGATCTGAAGGAGCGTCTGGGGGCGATCCCCGGCGCCCCGCCCCTTCCTAAGCAGGCCTCCCTGCTTCCCTACGCGGAGGTAAGTGAGCGGCTGCTGCTGCAAGTGGAACAGGCCGAATCCCGATTACGCCAACGGCTGGAGTCCCTTCCGCCGCCACCCAACATCCTAGAGCTGTGGCGACAAACCGCACGCGGAGCCATAGCCAGCCTGATGCTCGCCCTGGGCTTCGCGAGCGGCGCCGAGGGACTGTTCGGCCAGGCCTCTGGGGGGCGCAATCAGTTTCAGTGGATCAAACAACGGCTCAATCTGCCCAAACGCAGCGCCATCCGCCCGATCTCGAAACCGAGGAGCAGGGCCCTGCAGCTCCCCCAGCAGCTGAAGATCCCGCGCCAATGGCAGTTCTGGCGCAAGAAGAAGAGATCATCCCGCCGGCGGATCCGGGAATCTCGCTGAGCTCACGGGTCCAATTCCGATGCCCATTTTGCCTCGCCGATACCAGCGCATTCGAAACGTGCTCGACCGGCGCATGGCAAACCTCACGGTGCTGTTGGAGCAGGTGGATAAACCCCACAACCTCTCCGCGATCCTGCGCACCTGTGATGCCGTGGGGGTGCTGGAAGCCCATGCCGTTTGCCTGAAGGGGCGGATGCCCACCTTCAATGACACCGCCCTGGGCAGCCAGAAGTGGGTGCCGCTGCATGTGCATCCCGATTCGGCCACGGTGCTGGCCCAATTTCGGGAGCAGGGCTTCCGGATCTACGGCACCCACCTGGCCCAGGAGGCCGTGGATTATCGCCAGTGCGACTTCAGCGGCCCCACCGCCTTTGTGCTGGGCGCCGAGAAATGGGGGCTCAGTGAGTCCACGGCCGCCCTGGTGGACCAGGCGATCTTCATCCCGATGCAGGGCATGGTGCAGTCGCTGAATGTGTCGGTGGCCACGGCCACCCTGCTGTTCGAGGCGGTGCGGCAGCGGCAGGCGGCCGGGCTGCTGCCCCAACACGGCGAAGGGCTGCCGCCGGAGCTCTACAACAAGCTGCTGTTCGAGTGGGCCTACCCCCAGGTGGCCGCCTGGTGCCGCCGTGATGGGCGGCCCTATCCAGCCCTGGATGGAGAGGGCGCGATCAGCGAGGAGCTGCCGCGGAATTTGCGGCTGCGGTGCTGAACGCTGCTGGACATTCAGTCTGCTTGGAAGCCATCAATCGGCAGTGAACCGCTCGCCATCAGCCGCATCCGGATCGGCGGGATAGGCCGCTCGAAGGGCCTCCGCCACCAGCGCGTGATAGCGCTGGCGATGGCTGCGCTCGATCTCCAGCCAACTCTCTGGTTGCTCGGCAATCACCGTTCCGCAGAGGTAGGGGTGGCCGATGATCGGATGAACCTCCTGACGGCACACGCTGGACAGGGAGGCGTAGTCCTGCCGGGGTTCAGTATGCGCATAATGGCCAACAATCGGCGAATCCTGCATGGATACGCCAAAAAAAGCTTGCCTCAGCATAAATTCCGTATCCTCGAAATGACGCAAACCTGCCTGATAGCCGCAGCGAGAGAGGATCTCTGTGCGAGCCAGAAAACTGCTCTGTCCAGTGCAATACAGTCGGTCATTGATCAGCACAATTTTGTTCTCATCCAGCGAAACCCGGCTCCAGCCGGTGTTAAGCCTGTCCACGCCAGAACTCTGCAGCGCCAGCAGGGCATGCAGACAGCGCAGCGGATGAAAAATATCGTCGGCATCAAGGCAGCTGAAGAACGGCGCCGTGACCTCCTGGAACGCCCGGTTGCGGCACAGCCCCACGCCCCGGTTCCGCTCCAGCAGAAACACCGAAACCCGCCAAGGGGAGTCGCCGCCAGCGGCTTCAAGCTCGGCCACCAGCTCCTCCACCAGCTCGCGATCCTCAACCCGACCATCCACGCTGATCAAGCAATCGATCGCCACCCCCACCTGGCCGCGCAGGCTGGCGAGGGCTGCCTTCAGCAGATCGCGGCGGGGGGTATACACCGGCATCACCACGGCGATGCGGGGGCGGCTCTTGAGGTGGGCCAGAGCCTCCCCGCTCGCCAGGAGGGCCGTGAGTTCGGCATAGAGGGGAAACGAAAGCACCCGCAGAAACGACCAGTGGTTGGAATCGAAATCGAGCAGCTGAAGCGAGATCTGCTCGAGCTCGGAAGTCTCCATCCAGGGAAGTGAGCCCAGGGCATCGACTAAACCCCCGATCCTGTCGAGATGGGCGAGCTGCTCGGGATTCATGGTTAGGATCAGGCAAGCCACTTGCAACGGGGCTGCCATAGCTCACAATACGGCCAGCACATAACCGATTCCGGCTCAAAGCCCATGAATGGCAACACCGGTTAGCCTCATGTCTTTGCGTATCCTCCATCCTTAACTCGATGACTGCAACCAGAATCCTCACCATGGATGATGCCATCAAGGTGGTAGTCATCGACTCGCTGGAGCAAATCACGACCTATGTGCTGGAGGAGCAGCTGGATTGGTTTGAGGACGAACTCAACGCCGTGCGCAAAATCCTCAAGCCCGGACAGACGGTGCTGGATATTGGAGCCAACTTGGGGATGTACGCCCTTTCGATGGCCAGGGTCGTGGGCCAGGAAGGGCGGGTGATCGCTTTTGAGCCTGCCAGCAGCACTGCCGCGTTACTGCAACAGAGTGCTGATCTGAATGGCTTCAGTCAAATTGAAGTGGATGCCAGGGGTGTGGGAGTCCGCAGCGGCACCGCCCGCATCACGCTGGATTTTAACCCGGAGTTGAACCGGATTGAAGACATGATTTCAGACCCGGAAGCCACTGATGGCATCGAGACAATCATCCTGACGAGCCTGGATGATTGGGCTGCTGAGCACGGGCCCATGCCTGAGATCAGTTTGATCAAGATCGATGCTGAGGGCCAGGAGCTGAACGTGATAGCCGGTGCACACAAACTGCTCCATGACCATTCACCGTTGATTCTTTATGAGATCAAACATGGCGACAATGTTAACATCGAGCTCGTGGATGCCTTTACTGACTTGGGCTATGCCAGTTACAGCCTTGCACCAGGGCCTCTGTTGCTGATGCCTTGGAATCCAGACCAACTCGATGGATTCACGTTGAACATATTCTGTTGCAAAGCAGATACAGCCAAACAAATGGAGCAGGACGGGATACTGGCTCAACACTGGTCATCCCAAACACCGCTTCAACCCGCCGAACACGACAAATGGACATCCAGTCTGTTGGATTTACCCTATGTGTTGTGTCTCCGCCAGAGCTGGACCGATCGGAACAAAGAGCGTGGATCCGAGCCTGCAGAACGAGCCCTTGCCCTACACGCCCTCAGCAAAGATGCTCGGCACCCACCTTCAACACGCATCCAGGCCCTGGCCGAGAGCGTGGAGCTCCTGAAGGAACTTTGCAGCACCTATCAAGGCCCTATTCATCTGGCCTCCCTGGCCCGATGTGCACGGGAGATAGGACAACGTGAACTGGCTTGCGAAGCATTGAGGAGCCTGATCCAGGCTATTCCTTATATGGAGAATGTTGACTTTGAACAGCCCTTCCTTGCACCGTGCAAGCGTTTTGACACCATTCCACCCAATGATTCCATGCAAGGGTGGCTGATGACTGCAGCAATAGAAGCCAATGAAATAGCGAGCAATTATTCAAGTTTCTTCGCTCAATCCAACCAACGAGATCTGCTGCAATTTGCATTGAGCCTGGGATTCGACAGTCCACCGCTCCAGCGCCGGCTTGACCTGATCAACCGGCGCTTCTCTCTGTCCACGGATGCCTCATGAATTTTGCTGCCTCTCGCCGCTCAACCACTGCTCCAGGCCCTCCCCCAGAAACGACAGCCCCAGCACCAGCACGAACATCGCCAACCCGGGATAGAGGGCCGTCCACCAGATGCCCGTGGGCACCGCCGTGAGGGCCTGCTGCAGATCGCCGCCCCATTCAGGAATCGTTTCCGGCAGGCCCAGACCCAGAAACCCCAGACCCCCCAGCACAAGCACCGCATCAGCAGCATTGAGGGTGAGCAGCACCGGCACCGAGGTGATCACATTGCGCAGCAGGTAGCGGCGCAGGATCCAGAGCGGACCGGCCCCGAGCGAGCGGGCCGCCTCCACGAACAGTTCGGCCTTCACCTGGGCGCTCTGGTTGCGCACCACCCGGAAGTACTGGGGCACGTACACCACGCACAGGGCGGCCGCCGCATTCGGCAGCCCCCGCCCCAATAGGAAGGCAAGCACCACCGAGAGCAGCAGCACCGGCAGCGTGTAGAGCGTGTCCATCAGCAGCACCAGCACCCGGTCCACCCAGCCGCCGAGGTAGCCGCTCACCATGCCGAGGGGAACCCCGATCAGCAGGGCCAGCACCAGGGCGATCGCCACCACCTGCAGGGCCACGCCGCTGCCGGCCAGGGTGCGCACGCATACATCCCGCCCCAGCCGATCCGTGCCGCACCAGTGGGCCAGGGAGGGCGGGGCGTAGATCGGATTGGCCAGGCCGGCATTGGGATCGGCGAGCACACCCAGATGAATCAGCAGCGGCGTAAGCAGGGCCACCAGGCCATAGGCGAGCACGATGGCCACGCCCCAGCGGGCCATCCGCACCGAGAGGGTGGCACCGGCGGGAAGCCGGAGGGAACGCAGCACCGGGTGCAGGGCAAGGAATGCTCAGTCTGGGCTTTCAGCACGCGCCCACGGCTCCTGGGCCAACAGCAACCCGCTTTCGGTTTCGTAACCTGGATATCCCTCACTCCCACACCGGAGGCAATCGCCCGAGCGCGTGTGTGACCCCATCGTTGGCCCCGAACCCCGTCTCCACCCCGCTTCCTCGCAGCACGCCCCTAGAGGTCGTGATCGTCGATGATGATCCCCGGATGCGCCAGTTCCTGTGCGGTGAGCTGGAGGTGGAGGGTTATGCGGTGCGGGAGGCCGCCGATGGCCAGAGTGCCCTGATCGCCCTGCGCGAGAACCCCAGCGACCTGATTCTCCTCGACTGGCTCTTGCCGGATTTCAGCGGTGTGGAGGTGTGCCGCCGCATCAGGGCCAGCGGCATCACCACGCCGATCGTGATGCTCACCGGCCGGGATGGGGTGCAGGAGCGGGTGGAGGCCCTCGATTCAGGCGCCGACGACTTCATCCTCAAGCCCTTCTCCGTGGAGGAGCTGCTGGCCCGGCTGCGGGCCCACCTGCGCCGCAGCTCCTACGGCCAGGAGGAGGACCACGGCGAACGCCTGATCTACGCCGATCTGATCCTCGACACCGCCACCCGGGAGGTGAGCCGTGCCGGGGAAGCCATCACCCTCTCGGTGCGGGAGTTTGAGCTGCTCCGCCACCTGATGGAATCGCCCAACCGGGTTCTCGAGCGCCCAGCCATCCTGCGGGCCGTGTGGGGGGAGAACCACTTCGGCGACGACAATCTCCTCGATGTTTACGTGCGCTATCTGCGCCGCAAACTCGAACCGGCCGGTCGACCCACCCTGATCCAGACGGTGCGCGGCGTGGGCTTCATGCTGCGGGAGGGTGATCTGCGTGGCTGACACCCGTGGCTGACACCAACGCCAGTTCCGGTGCGCCCCGCTCCGTGGCGATCGTGGATGACGATGTGCGCATCCGCACCCTGCTGCGGCTGGAACTGGAGGATCTCGGCGCCCTGGTGATCTGCTTCAGCTCTGCCGAGGAGGCCATCGATAGCCTCCGCCACGACAGCGTCGATCTGGTGTTGCTCGATGTGGGCCTGCCGGAGATGGATGGCATCACCTGCCTGCGTCGGCTGCGCCAACAGGGGATGGCCACCATGGTGGTGCTGATGAGCGGCCACTGGGATCCGGAGGATGCGAAGGAGATCAAGGCAGCCGGCGCGGATGGCTACGTGATCAAGACCGGGCTGCCGGCACTGCTCGCGGAGCTGATCGAGCAGGCTCGCTGAGCTCCGGCTCAGGGGCCAGGGGCAACAGCAACCGGAAATCGGCCCCTCCCCCGGGGGCATCGCCGATTTCCACCCGTCCGCCCATCGCCTGCATCAGCGTGTCCACCACCGCCAGGCCGATCCCGCTGCCGGGCACATCACCGGTGCTACGCCCCCGCTGAAATCGCTCCAGCAGGTGGGCCCGGTCCTCCTCCGGCACGCCGGGCCCTTGGTCGAGCACATGCACCAGCACCGCATCGCCGCAAGATTCCCAAGCCAACTGCACCAGGCCGGTGGGGGGGCTGTACTTGAGGGCATTTTCCACCAGGTTGACCAGACACTGCTCAAAGCGCTCGGGATCCCCCACCGCGTGCTCAGCAGGCTCTCGCTCGGCCGATTCCGGCGCCAGATGCAGCCGTCCGGCGGCCATGGGCCTCAGGCGATCGACCACCTGAAGGCAGGCAGAGGCCACATCGAAACGCTGACGCCTCAGGGTGAGATAGCCGGCGTCGCTGCGGGCGATATCGAGCAGATCGGTCACCATGCGTCCCATCCGGGCCGCCTCCTCCTCGATCAGATGGAGCTGTTCCCGCTCCGCGGCGCTGAGGTTGATGCCGCGGCGCTGCAAGCGGGCCGCATAGCCGGCCACCAGGGTGATCGGCGTACGCAATTCGTGGCTCACGGCATTCACGAAGGCCCGCTGCCGCTCCCAGGACACCGCCAGGCGATCGAGCAGATCGTTGAAGGAGCCGGCGATCCGCTGCAGTTCGCGGGGCTGGGGAGTCAGAGGCAGGCGCTGGCGCCCAAGGGTTTCGGTTTCAATCTGCTCCATCCGGTCGCTGAGCTCCTCCAGGGGCCGGAGTCCGGCGTTCAGCACCGGCCGCAGCAGAGCGGAGCTCACCAGGGTGGATATCCCCGCGAACATCAGCATCAGCAGGGAGTTGCGCTGCTGCCTGCGGATGTCGAGGGTCACATCCTGCAATAGATAGAGCATCCCTCCTGCCGGCTTGGAGCCCAAGGGCGTGGCGCTCGAGAGATAGCTTTGCCCGCCGTAGTCCCAGGGACCAGCCACCGGGATGCCCCGCTGCCGGCGCTGCACCAGGGTCTGGAGAGGCAGCAGGACAGAGCTGCGATCCAGGGCGCTGAACAGGGGCCGAATACCACCGCTGCCCTCAACGATCCAGGCGTCCACCCCGGTGAGGGGGAGCTCGGCGGGCAGGGCTCCCTGCTGGTGCACCAGGGCCAGCAATTGGCTGGCCATCTGCCGGTGGGCCTCCCTGCGGTCGAGGTCCGCGAGCCATCCGTAGGCCATCACCAGCACCCCATAACCCGCCAACACCGCGATCACACTGGCTCCCAGCAACCACTCGCGCAGGGAGCCACGGGGGCGGGCCAGCAGGGAAACAGACAAGCGCAACAGTGTCTTCCCGCAGGCTAGCCACCATGCCAGCGGTAGCTGCCAAGGCGGATCTTCCTGCAGGACCAGCCCACACAACGACACTAAGTGAGAAAAGCCTGAGAACACAGTGAAAATATCATTCATTCCAGCGAACAAAACCGTGAACGATTTCCCAGGCAGGAGCGAATAAAGCCAAAAGAAACTGCATGGATGCAGCGGAAAGCCCAGTGGCTGCAGGGCATCCACTGCGTAGCCGCTTCACCCAGAGACCAACTCCTATGGATGGCGACACCCGGAGCAAGCGCCATATAGTGGCTAGGCAAACATGCATCTGTATCCATGCGCACCCAACTCCAACTCGAGCTGCTCCGCAAACTGCGTCAGCGCAAAGGTCTGGCCAAGGGCTTCACCCTGATCGAACTGATGATCGTGGTGGCCATCCTCGGCCTGCTGGTCGGCGTGGCCCTTCCCCAGTACCTCGGCGCCCGCGCGGCTGGCGCCGCCGGCGCTGCGGTGGGTCAAGTCGTGGGCTTGAGCAAGGAATGCGCCACCTACATCACCACCGGTGGGGTGGGTCAACCCGTTGCGAACTGCCCAACAACTGGCACCACCTTCGCCAAATCCTGGACCGGCACCGTAACTGGCCTGAACTGCCTCAACATAACGAACTCCACGACAGCGGCTACCACGGCCACCGTCACCGTGACCAGCACCGGTGTTATGACCTGCGCCCTCAGCTGATTTCCGGATTGTTCTGAGGATTACTCCGGAGAGCATTTCTGGACCCCTCCCGGCCTATGCCGGGGGGGCTTTTTATATGCAGCAGTTTGATGCAACAGGTTTGCGCAGCAGATTTGTGCAGCAGGTGTGTGCAACGAGGCATCACACGGCGGAACCAGGGGCTTTGCTCATCGCGAGGAAGGCTTGCTCCAGTTGGCGGGTGAGATCCAACCCATCGAAGAGTGGGCTGGTGAGCACCCGGCGGCGCAGCTCCGGCTTCGAAGCCCGCAGGGCCGGAAGATCGGCGCAGAGTTCGGCCACGATCGCGGCGAACTGTTCGGGCGTTTCGGCGATCCACTCGGGCCTGCCCAGGCCCTTGAGGATCGAAGCACTCATGCGGGCCGCCGTGCAGCCCCCCCGGATCGCCACCAGCGGCACCCCCATCGCCAAGGCATCGAAGCCCGTGGTGGCACTGCTCCAAGGCGTGGCGTCCAGGGCCACATCCAGCCGGTTGTAGGTGGCCATGTGATCCTCCCAGCCGCCCACATAGCCCAGAAAGCTGATCCGCTCGGGGGCCACGCCATGGCCGATCATGGTGCCCACGATGCGCTCGCGGGTTTCTTCATCCGCCACGGAACGATCCTTCAGCAGCAGCAGGCTGGAGGGCACGGCCTGCAGGGCAGCGGCCCAGAAGCGCAGGGTTTCCTCCCTCACCTTGGCCAGCTGATTGAAGGAACCCAGCACTGCCACCGGATCGATGCTCTCGCTGTAGGCAGGCGGCAGCGTGCTGTCGGGCTGACGCGCCAGCCAGGGGCGCGGCAGGCGCCAGAGGCCCTCCACGAACTGAGGCGCAAACTCCTCCGGAACCGTTTCGTCATCACCGATGAACCAATCGATCGTGTCCAGCCCCGTGGTGGCGTGGTAGCCGATGTAATGGCACTGAACCGGGGCGCAGCGTTCCACCAGCAGCTCGATCGCAGAATTGGCGGTGAAGCCGGAGGTTTCCACCAGGATGTCGAGCTGGCGGCTGCGGATCAGATCCCGGGCGCGGCCGATCTCCATGCCGTCGAGCAACCAGTGGTGATCGGCGAGCTTGGCCAACTCCGAAGCCGTGGCTTCGAAGCGTCGCGAGGCTGCGAACAATTCCACCGCAAAGTGGTCGCGATCGTAGTTTTCAAGGAACGAGAGCAGAAACGAAGCCACAACATGATTGCCGATCTCCGCCGATAAAAAACCGATCCTCAGCCGCTGATCGCGGCGCAGCTCCGGCAGCTCAACGACCTGCCGCGCCCCCTCGCGAAGCGGCAGCGAGGCAGCGAACGGGGGCTTGGCCGGGAGGGCTCCGGCCGCCGCCGAGAACGGAACCAGAACATTGGAGCGGCCACGCACCAAGGTCCAGAATCGCTGGCTGAGCTCCAGGGCCAGGGGAGCCAGGCGCTCCGAACCGATGGAACAGTTGAACAACTGCATCGCAAGCGCATGGCTGCAATCAGGGTCATCCTCCAGCAAGCGGTTGAGCTCGGCCATCGCAGCATCGAGAAAACCCTGACTGCGTAGGGAATCCGCCAAGTTGGCGCGGATTTCCGAATCCTTTGGCTCCTTCTCCAGGGCGGCGCGGAATTGGCGAATGGCCTCACCATGAACCCCCTGGCCGCTATAGCAGATGCCCAGCAGGTTGCGGGCCCGGATGTTGGCTGGATCGAGCGCGATGGCGCGCTGGTAGAGATCGATCGCCTGAGCCACCTCCTCCAACGCCTGCAGGCACCAGCCCACGGCCACCAGGCCCATGGCGTCATCAGGGCGCATCGCCAGCAGCGGCAGCAGCACCGTGAGGGAATGATCGGCCTGACCGGCGCCCAGCAGGGCAAGACCCACCCCCATCCGCAACTCGGCATCCTCCGGGGCCCGCTCCAGGCATCCGCCATAGGCAGCCAGGGCCTCCTCCAGCTTCCCCTGCAGGCGAAGCATGTCGCCAAGATGAAACAGAACCCCGCTCTCCTGGGCAACCGCCAGCGGCAGCTGCCGCAACACCTGCTCCCCCTCCTGGGGGTTGCCATGGTTGGCCAGCAGCACGCTCAGGTTCTGGGCCGCCATGGCATAGCCGGGTTGCAGATCGAGGGCGCGCTGATAGGCCTCCATGGCTGATTCCGGCTGGTCGTCCTGCGCCAGCACGTAGCCCAGGTTGTTCCAAGCCTCCGCCAGCTGGGGGTCGAGGCCCACGGCCCGCTGCAGCACCGTGATCGCCTCGGCGGTGCGCTTCTCGAGCTGCAGGGCCATCCCCAGATTGAGATGGGATCGGGGGTGCTCAGGATCCACCGCCACGGCCTGCTCCAACCAGCCCAACGCTGCATCGGAGCGCTGCTCCAGCAGGGCCAGCACGCCCAGATTGCAGTAGGGGCGCACATCGTTCACGCCAGCCGCCACCAGCTCGCGGTATAAACGCTCCGCCAAGGCGCGATCGCCTGTCTCCGCCGCAGAGCGGGCTGCCGCTATCCTGGCCTCCAAATCACCAAGAGCTTGAGCTTCGCCAGCTTTGGCTGGATTCACGTTCATCGAAGGGCTCTGATTAGGTGCTAGGGCGAATCTCCCGATCAGCGAAGATCAAGGCATCAACATTGGTCATCTTCACAGCAAAACCTCCTCTTTTGACATAACAGTTTGCATAAGTGCAAGATCCGGAACTAGATGTTTCACTCAGGGCGTACTCCGAAAAAGGATACTCAAAATAGAAAATGTTTTCTTTGGAGGCATCTCCAGGAAGAAGTTCAATGGGTGAGTCCATCTTCGGCTTAAAATGATAAGAATTTTCATTGGCGACTCCACACCCTGAAAGGGAATTGACCGTACAATCATAGTACAAATCTTGGCCGTCATAAGCCGGACTAGATGAAGCCCGAACATTAAAGTTGTATTGAGCGCCGGAAGCCATAGTGATGGCAACGTTCGCGTCACGAGACCAGGGTGTTATCCCCAATCCATCTCCATTTGTCAACTCTCCAGTTGTCACCTTAAACGCTTCGGTGGAAGGGCATACGGTCCGAGCGAAAGGAGCCCTCGCCACACCGTCAAGCAAGACTTGAACAGTCGGAGTAGCCGAGAGGTCGAGCGTGCCATCGGGTTTATAAGGGGGCCCCCTGCGCACGAGAACACAAGGACCTTGATAGGCAGATTGATAGGCTGCAGGCAGATCAGCAGGAGCAACAGTTTTATAACAAATAATGGCATTATTGGGCTGGATATAGGAGACAGGAGTGGCCCATGTGCAGTTATCCAGCACGCCGCCTGATGCAATTGTGTTCCATCGGAAAAAACGCGACAAGCTCGCTTCGCGGCGCATCAGATCAATGGCCCGATTGGCAGCATCTTTGGCATACAGATTCCGTTGTATCCTTGCAGCCACCTTCACCTCCGATAGCAGCAGTTCACCACCCAGGAAAGCCAGCACAACCGATCCGAGGGTGACAGCCACCAGGAGTTCAACCAACGTGAACCCATGCTGCGCTGCAGGGGGTGCCAAAGGGGGTCTCACAGTGGAGGAAGAAGCCTTGATCACGCCCCAGCGCCTAACAGCATCAGTTTCCATCGTAGGTGCAGGAGGGGGTTGTTGAAGTGTTGCGCCAACCGAGGCTCGCGCTGTTGAGATCCACCAACACACATCGCTGCACTTGGGTGGCACCGGGAGAACCGTTGGAAAAATAAAAAATCCGCGGCAGCGTCACCACCGTGGCAGAGGAGAGATTTGTCGAAGCCACGGTACCCAACCGGGTGAAGGTGATCAAGAAGGGAGAAGTTCCAGCATTCGAGGTGATGGTGAGATCGCTACCGCCGCTAGCGGACAGCAGATCAAGCGTCGGAAGGCTGGGAGAGTTGTTGCAGATGTTGTCCGAATGCGTGGTTGGTTGCACGGTCTTGGTAGTGGCGTTCAACGCAACCTCACAGGCCTTAACATCGACAGTCGCCTCCCGCAGAGCCCTCGCTCTGGCTGTGATGAGGTAGCTGACCAGTTCATTGGCGGACTGGCGAAGGCGCTGCTCCTGGAGGAATCTAAACGCGCCACTGGCTAGAACAGATGTCACGATAGTGATCACCGCGATGGTGACCAGCAACTCGACCATAGTGAATCCGTGGCGCGATCTTAATCTCATGGGATCCGATCACACCAAGCAGAAGCCTCAACAAAGACCGAAGCCTCACGACTGAAGTTCAGCCCATTGTTGCGTAGATCAGCTCTTGAAGCGTCATTAGCAAAGTCCAACCGATAAAGCAAACGGATTCTGTTGCCCACAGGGGTTACTGTGCGGATAACATTCAAGCCGCTGACTCGGCCACTGGTCACCGGAATCGTTGTGGGAGATGTGAGGGGGTTGGGTGGGTAATAGGTGTTAAGTGTTGAAGCCGAACTGTTTGTTCGCAAATCAGCGCCGTCATCAAGGAGCTTTTTCGCCAGACCGGAAGCACTATCGGCGGCTTGCTTGCATTCAGCCTCGGGTGGCTCGAAAGTAGCAGCCCCGGCTGTTATGCACGGGGAAGTTGTTTTGGTGACAGCAGAAGCCGCAGCGACAGGACAACTCCCTGATTTCAACTTCCAGACTCTCGCATAGGTGCTAAACCAGTTCAGATCGGAAGATACCACCGCTTCCACAGCCGTCAGGCGATTGGATTGTTCCCCCAAGGCCAGTTGTCTCATGAGGGCAGGAACCAGCAGAGCGATCGCGCCGCCAGCGATCGAAACCGCCACCAAGACCTCGAGGATGGTGATGCCGCTGCTGGAAGACAGTGCGGCATTGGGAGGTCGTAAGAATGCAGATCGGGACATATCAGGGAGAAATGCGCTCGTCTTCAGATCCAAATCCACGATAGAAAAAGCGAATCGGATTTGTACCGGGGAACCAGTTTCTAAAAGCATAAGCTCCACCGAGGCCCTCAAGGAAACGGCGGTTTGAAAGGGTGGACAAATTCGCAGGACCAGCCACGGTACTGTCGAACTGGCAGACGGAACCAACAAGAGCGGGGATGCGGGTCAAGGCGGTTGAAGTTTGGTATTTCAACTTACCTTTATTCAGCCACAGGAAGGCGTTTTGTAAATTGGTCTCTGTGAAGGTGGCTGGGATCGTTGGTGGTGTGGGAGTGTTGAAATAGGGATTGATCGTGATCGATTGACTGCCGCAGCTCGCGCCAGATGTAACGCCAAAAATACGGAACCTAGACCAACCTTTATTATCCCCAGAATCTTCGCCGGAAAGCTTTGCGAGAGGCTCGATGGTCATGTTTTCGCTGAGAAAGATTTCGACCGGTCCTCTCGTGGTTGCCACTAGCATATTGGTGTTGGCTTTCAGTTCCATAGCCTTGACCAGGCAGCGCACATTGGCTCCATCCTGCTGACAAGGAGGAGCCCAAGGAACAGCCGGAGGCAAACCGCTGGTGTAGGTGTATGGGAAATAATCAACCTCTAATCCTGCAGAATCATTAACTATTTCCGTTGTAGTTGCATTTCCACTCTTGAAAGTGGCAGTTAATGAATCGGGATTCGCTGTGCATTTGATCACTTTTGTTGATGCGCCCTCAGGAGCACAGCTGATCTCGTATGGAGTTCCGCTCGGAGCAGCAGGAAAAGGCGGAAAACGGCTATCGGCAGCATCAAAGGTGCGAATTGAAGGCGAAGGAATGGCCGTGATCGGATTGTTGAAGATTGGGGCAGCCCGCTTCACCGATACTTTGCGCTTGAGTGTGAAGGTGCTCGTGTAACCACTGCCACGATTCATAGTACCAACAATCGTGATCTCGCCCGTACCGCCGATCAGATTGCCAAATTTGCTATTGCAAACTGCTGGCGCCAAGGGGTCGGGGGTAAGGTTAGTGGGCTCTTGGTAGCGTTCAAACCGATAAAAGAGTTCGGGAGAATTAGGCAAAGCCCGGGTGGATCCTAAGCTAGAAATTGGATTAGAGACAGGATTGGCCGTTGATGCAACCCCGCAAGCCCTAAGATCCTGGACTGATACATTATTCCACTCGTCAAACTTGGTGACCCAAAGATAGGATTTCGGATCGCGGTTCATCTCTGCCATAACTTCGGCAAAACCAAACTCCGCGGCCTGCCGCGCCGCCAGATTGAGGGACGAAGACGATGCCGATTCCCTCGATCCGGCCACCCGGGACGCAATCACGAGAATGCCGATTGTGGTGACCAATGCCATCACCAACACGGCCTCAACCACCAGCCCTCCATTCGATGAGCCAGACCCCGGGGCGCCATCTCTGGGGATTCTGAAGCGGCCTAGGCCCACGCCCATTCAGTCGTCAGTGCATCAACGATTCACTGTAGTAGGACTTTTCAGCCGCCACAGGGTCGGTAAACACCCTGCCTGCGCTCATGGATCCGGCGTCGGAGCCGCCACCACAGCGGCCGTGGTGATTCTGTGAGCCCCCCCCTGCAGGAGGGGGAGTTCCTGCTCCATCGACAAGCGAAATTGGCCGATGGCCTGGACCTCCGCCCGGAATCCAGCCGGCACCAGGGCATCGATCACCACACGATTCTGGCTCGCACCCCGGCTGGGCTCCCCATCGAGTCCAAAGGCGGGACCGCAGCGCATCAGCACCCGGCCCCTCCAGATCGGACTGGGGGGCAGCCCCAGCGTGTAGGTGATCGGTCCCTCAGCGGTGCTGATCTGAAGCACGGGCTCGCGGCCGGAGAGGGGGCACGGAGAGCTGCCGGCCGAACCCAACCGGATCGCCACGGCCCGCCGCAGATCGTCCCGCACCAGATCCAGGGTGCGGCGCTGCAGGGTCCGCTCGCGCCACTGCCGCACCATCACGGCCCCCAGACGGCTTTCGGCCACGAGCAGTTGCACCAGCACGGCGCTCAGCGCAAGCCCCATACAAAGGACCAGCAACAGCTCCACCAGGGTGAAGGCCCGAACAGGCCTGCCCGACCCACCGCCGGATCGGGACTCCACAGAACTGGCCCGGAAGAGAACCGCCATCGTCAGAGGTTCGGATCCGGATGGCAGATGCCCTGCCCATGGAGCCCAACCCGGGTCACCCCCAGGGGTAGGGAGACCACCACGCAGCGGTTGAGAGCCGTAGCCCGGTGGGCCACCAGCACCGTTCCGGCATCGAGCACCAGGCCATTGCTGCTGAAGCGCACGGCTGGCGGCAGGTTGTGCTCCAAGCGGAGCCCCTGCTCGGACCCCAGTCCCTCCCCCAGGGCCAGGGGCACGCCCACGCAGGCGGGCAGATCGCCAGCTCGCGGTGGCCCCCAGCCAGCGGCATCGAGGCTGAGGGCGCAGGGGCGCCCCTGGCGTTCCGCGGCGATCCGGCCCCGCTCCAGCCCCACCAGAACCCTGCGGGTGGCGGCCTCCACCTCGAGTCTGGCCAGAATCTCCGCTCCAGTCCCCAGAGCAAGCAGCCCCATCAGACCCAGGATCGACACCGCCACGAGCAGTTCCATCAAGGTGAAGGCTTCAGAGCGCGCCATTGCCGCCTCCCTCCGCCAACGCCTGGGCTGGAGCCTCAGCCTGGGCTGGATCCTCATCCTGGCCTGGAGCCTCAGCCTGGCCAGGAGCCTCAGCCGGGAGCCCCGCTGGATCGCCGCCGCAGCCTCCGAAGGCTGCAGGGCTGTAGAGCCGCCGCCGCTCCTGATCACCAGCCTGAAGGTGGATCAGTAGGACTTCCACCCCCGCCGGCATCTCCAGAGTCCGCACCACACCGCTCCGGGGGGGCTGGTTCTCCAGCCGTGCCACGAGACGCTGCAGCTGCTCCTCACAAGAGAGCGGCTGCCCGAGCGGATCCTGGCGCGGATCCCGCAGCCGGGCCTCCAACGCCTGCACCTCCGCCTCCAGGCTCTCGATCTGTTCCAGCTCCACCCGGTGCTCCAGCAGGGTGGTGGAAACCCGGTTCCACACCCCCATCGAAGCCGCGCTGGAGCCAAGCAGCAACCCTGAGGCCAACATCAGCTCCACCAGGCTCATGGCGCCACCCCCCTCAGGCCCAGCAGTCGCGGGGACTGGGCCCGGAGCGGATCGGAATGGAGAACCACCTTGAAGACAGCCCGCCGGGCGACCCCGCCATGTACCGCGGGCTCGGCCTCGATCAGGGCCTCGGCTTCCATAGCCCCCGGAGACCAGGCAAGCAGGCGCCCGCCGAAGGATCCAGCCTCCCCAACCAGAGCCTCCTGCTGAGGGAGGCTGGCACAACTCTGGCCCTCATGGGCCCAACGGCTGAGGGGCAACGCCAGGAGACAGGCGTGACGGCGATTGAGCTCACCCACCAGCCGCTGGGCGACTCCCACAAGGGCATCCTCATCGCGGCCCCTTCCCGCCTGGCTCACCTGATCGAAGTGGCCCTGCAGGGCCACGGTCTGGAGAGAGAGGCTGCTGAGCAGCAGGAGCATGGAGACCCCCAGGGCCAGGGGCATCACGAAGCCGCCTTCCTGGGAAGGCGGGATTGGCGGTTTCCGGGGAACAACGGTTGCCATGGCAGTGGGTAGTGAGCGCTTGCCGAGGATTCCCGACGGCGGACAGGCTGAGGCGCGGCCAGGTGGAGGCGCGGCCAGGCGGAGGCGCGGCCAGGGGGACGCCGCCGCAGCCCAGGACCAGTTCAGGGCGTTATCATTGGCGCTATCGGTGGTCAACACCATGGCGCAGGTCCTCGTCAGGCAGCTCGATGACCATGTGGTGAGCGCGCTCAGGGCCCGAGCCAGGGCCCAAGGCCTCTCCCTGGAGCAGAGCCTGCGCGATCTGCTCACCGATGCAGTCCGCACCGACCGTTCCCTACGCGATGAACTCGCGCGGCTGCGCGCCTCCACACCGGCCGCAGGGCGCAGCCTGGATGTGGCAGCCCTGATCCGCGAAGACCGCGATGGCCGCTGAAGTGCGCGCCTGGGTGGTGGACGCCTCGGTGGCCTTTGCCTGGTTTGCGGCGGTGCCCAACGCGGAGCAAGCCTCCCAGCTGTTGGATGCCGAACCCGGCACCCTGCTGCTGGCCCCCGACCTGGTGCTTGTGGAGCTGCTGAACGCGGCCTGGAAGAGTCGGCGGCTCGGGGCGATCACAAGCGAACAGTTCCAGATGCTCGCGAACCGTGCATCGGAACCATTCAGTCGCCTGTTCCCCTCTTCGGCGCTCCTGGCTAGGGCCGCTCACTGGTGCCACCAACTGGACCACCCGGTCTACGACTGCCTCTATGTGGCCCTGGCCGAACGGGAACGGGCCACCCTGATCACGGCGGATCAGCGGCTGTTGCGCAAGCTCCAGCAGCCGCGAGCGGGCCTGCCGGTGGTGATGAATCTGGCCAACTTTTAGGGGTTGAACCTGAGGCCTACTGATTCAGCTTCAGCACCGCCATGAAGGCCTCCTGGGGCACCTCCACCTTGCCCATCGCCTTCATGCGCTTCTTGCCCTTGGCCTGCTTCTGCAGCAGCTTCTTCTTGCGGCTGATGTCGCCGCCGTAGCACTTGGCGAGCACGTCCTTGCGAATGGCGCTGATGCTCTCAGAGGCGATCACGCGGCTGCCGATCGAGGCCTGAATGGGAATCTTGAACTGCTGGCGTGGAATGAGCTCCTTCAGTTTTTCCACCAGGCCCTTGCCCACGTTGTAGGCCTTGTCGCGGTGCACAATCGTGGTGAGAGGATCGGCCTTCTCGGCATTGATCAGCACATCGAGCCGCACCAGTTCATTCTTGCGGTAGCCGATCAGGCTGTACTCCATGGAGGCATAGCCTTTGGTGCGGCTTTTCATCTGATCGAAGAAATCGGTGACCACCTCGGCGAGGGGCATCTCATAGTGCAGGGTCACCCGATCGGTGGTGATGAATTTCATGTCGATGAATTCACCGCGCCGCTCCTGGCAGAGCTCCATCAGGGCACCGTTGTAGGTGTTTGGGGTGTAGATCTCGAGTTTCACATAGGGCTCCTCGATCGATTCGCGTTTCTGCGGATCGGGCAAGGTGGCCGGGTTGTCCACCAGCATCTCGCTGCCATCGATCATGTTCACCTTGTAGATCACCGAGGGCGCCGTCACGATCAGGTCGAGGTCGTATTCGCGCTCCAGCCGTTCCTGCACGATCTCCATGTGCAGCAGCCCCAGAAAGCCGCAGCGGAAACCGAAGCCCATGGCGCTGCTGGTTTCCGGTTCGTACTGCAGGGCGGCGTCGGAGAGCTTGAGCTTGTCGAGGGCTTCGCGCAGGTCGGGGTACTGATCGGCGTCGGTGGGGAAGAGGCCGCAGAACACCATCGGCTTGGCCTCGGTGTAGCCCGGCAGGGGGGCGGCGGCGGGATTGCTCAGCAGGGTGATGGTGTCGCCCACCCGGGCATCGGCCACCGCCTTGATCGAGGCGGCCAGATAGCCCACCTCACCGGCATGGAGGCTCTCCACCTGCCGCTGGTCCGGGGCCATCACCCCCACCTCATCGAGTTCGTAGGTCTTGCCGCTGGCCATCAGCAGCACCTTGTCGCGACGGGCGATGGTGCCGCTGATCACCCGGAAGTACACGATCACGCCGCGGTATGCGTCGTAGTAGGAGTCGAAGATCAGGGCCCGTAGAGGTTCATCCAACTTGTCGGGTGGCGGCGGCACCCGATCGACCACCGCCTGCAGGATTTCGGGCACACCAAGGCCTGTCTTGGCGGAGCAGGCGATGGCGTTGCTGGTATCGAGACCGATGATCGCCTCGATCTCCTCGCTGATGCGAGCCGGGTCAGCACCCGGCAGATCAATTTTATTGAGCACCGGGATGATCTCCAGATCATTGGCCAGGGCTAAATACACATTGGCCAGGGTCTGGGCCTCCACGCCCTGGCTGGCATCCACCACCAGCAGGGCCCCCTCGCAGGCCTGCAGGGAGCGGCTCACCTCATAGGAGAAATCCACATGGCCGGGGGTATCGATTAGGTTGAGGATGTAGGTGAGGCCATCGGCGGCCTTGTATTCCATCCGCGCCGCCTGCAGCTTGATCGTGATGCCGCGCTCGCGCTCGAGCTCCATGTTGTCGAGAAATTGGGCCTGCATGTCGCGGGCGGCGACGGTGCCGGTTTCCTGCAGCAAGCGATCGGCGAGGGTCGATTTGCCGTGGTCGATGTGGGCAATGATGCAGAAGTTGCGGATCCGCGCGGCGGGAACATCGGTCATGCGGGGCCGGGCGGGGGCGACGGGCGGACCGAATGATCCTAGGGAGAAGGGCCTCCCGGCCCGATCCGGTGGGCCCGGCCGCCTGCCCATCTGGCCAGGCCCCCAACGCCCATGCAGTTCCTAAACTCAATTTCAGTACCCCGATTGACCATGACCACCGAAACCCCACTCGCCACCGACACGTCATCTGCCGCCCCCGACGCTGCGACGGCCGATCCCCGCGCCCTCACCATTCCCAACGTCGAGCGGGTGCTCGATGAGCTGCGTCCCTACCTGATGGCCGATGGCGGCAACGTGGAGATCGTTGAGATCGATGGACCGGTCGTGAAAGTGCGGCTGCAGGGGGCCTGCGGTTCCTGCCCCAGCAGCACCATGACCCTGAAGATGGGCATCGAGCGCAAGCTGCGCGAGGCCATCCCCGAGGTGAGCGAAGTGGTGCAGGTGCTCTGAAGGATCAGCGCGCCCCGGGGCTGCAGCGCTGGCGGGCTGGGAGAGCTGATCCTCAGCCGCTCCTTTCCTAGCCGCGCCTTTCCTCGCCGCGTCTGGCCTGGGCCACGGCAGCGAGGGCGAAGTCCTCGAAGCCCCGCACATAGTCGAGTCGGTCGTAGAGGCGGGCTTTCGCCTTGGCGGCGATCTCCTGGCGCAGCAGCTCCCGCCGCCGCGGATCCTGCATCAGGGCAACAGCCCGCTCCACATACTCCGCGGGGGTGGCCGCCACCGGCGGATCCTCCACCGCGATCAGCCGGTAGGCGGCTGCCACGAAGCGGGAACGCAGGAATCGGCCCTCCAGCGTCACCACCGGGGTACCGGTGTGGATCGTTTCGTAGAGGGTGATGCCGCTGCCGAAATGGAAGGGATCGAGCAGCACATCGAGGCAGCCCGCCAGGGCAAGGAAATCGGGCCAATCCATCCGGCCCAGCATCACCAGCTGCTCCCGGGCCGTGGGGGCGGAGCGGGCCAGACGATCGAGGTAGAGGCTGGTGAGGGAGGGTACATCTTCTTCCACAAACACGAACAGCGAATCGGGAACCGCCCTGGCGATCGCCTCCAGGGTCAGATCGAAATCAGGATGGAGTTTCTCCAGGCGATGCAGGCACCCCCACAGCGGTCTGTCGGGCGGCAGGAAGTAATAGGTCCGGTCCCGTTCGAGCGGCTCGATGGCCTCGGAGCGATAGCAACAGGGAAGACCCGGCAACCGCACCAGGGTTTCGCTGTAGTGCTCCTGGGCCTCGGGCGGCTCCACCAGATCGCCGGAGACGTAGTAATCGATGCCAGGCAGGCCCGAGGTCTGGGGAACCCCCCAGCCCGTGGCCTGCACCGGGGCCGATCGCCGGGTGGCCAGCATCGTGGCGAAGGGATGCATGCCCAGATCGGTGTAGAAGAGCAGATCGAGCCCTAGCTCCGTCAGCCTGGCGCTGGCGGCATCGAGGGGAGCGGGAAGCACCACCACCTCCTGGCAGCAGGCCTCCAGCCTGGCGCTCACGGCATCCCGGGGGGAGGTGGCCAGGTGGATCAGCACCACCTCAAAGCGGTGGCGATCCAGGTGAAGGATCAGGCCATCGAAGGCCCGGGCGTTGCTGTGGTTGTAAAAGAAACCGGAGAGGAAACCGATCCGGATCCGGGGAATCGAAGCGTCGCCGGGCGTGGGCATGGCCCGTGGCAACCGGGGGCCTTGCTCTGGCGACTGGCCATGTCCCAGGGCCCGGGTGATCAGGCGGCCATAAATCTCCAGGAGCTCGCGATCGTTGCGGTCGTGATAGATGAGGTAGTAGGGATGGCAGATCGCGGCCACCTCCCTGTCGAAATCAGGGAACGGCTGCTCCTGCTCCAGGGCCCGGAGGCCCTGCTCGCAGCGCTCCCGACACGCCGCGATCTGCTGCGGCGATTCGGCCACCAGCGGCAGCACAAAGAGGTGATTGAGGTGCAGCAGCAGCGAATCGGGATGCACGGCCAGCGCCTCCCCATGCCAGTGGATGGCGTCGCCCAGGTAGCCCACCCTGCGGAACAGGTGGCCCAGTTCCGTGCGGCAGGCGGCATTGGCAGGTTCGAGTTCGGCCAGCCGAATCAGGCAGGGAATCGCATCGCCATAGCGGCCCACCGCCAACAGCAGCCTGGCGAGTTGACTCCAGAGCTCCGGATCCTCGGGAGCGAGATGCAGCCCTTCCTGAAGGCAGAGAATGGCGGCCTTGAAATCCCGTGCGGCGGCCAGCCGTTTAGCTAGGGCCAACCGGCTCTCGCCGGAGTGGTCATCTTGGCGGCGCCGCACCAGCTCGCGGAGCCCGGGATCCGGCTCCTTCACGGGCTCCTCCCCCCCGGGGGGAAGGTCGGCGGCGTGGCTGTCGGATGGCAAGGAGCGAAGCCGGATGAAACCCTGCAGGGGGCCTTGGATCAACACAGACACTATCGACCCCTAGGCTTCCGCCATGCCGCCTTCCCACCGTGCTGGACCAGCGCCTGCTGCGCGATGACCCGGAGCTGATCCGCCGGCAGCTGAGCCGCAGGGGCCTGGAGGTCGACCTCACCGGGCTTCAGCAGATCGCTCGCCAGGAGAGGGATCTGGAGGAGCAGCGCAGCAGCCTGCAGGCTGAGGGCAACCGCATCGGCCGGGAGGTGGGGCAACGGATCCAGGTCGGTGCCCGTCCCGATGGTCCCGAGGTGGCCGAGCTGCGGGAGCAGGGAAACCGCATCAAGCAGCAGGTGGCGGGCCTGGAGGAGGAGGAAAAGGCCCTGGAGAGCCGCCTGCGGCACCAGCTGCTGGAGCTGCCAAACCTGCCCTCCGCCCAGACCCCCGAAGGCCGTTCCGAGGCCGACAACGTGGTGGTGAAGACCTGGGGCACCCCCCGCCAGGGCCCCCACCCCGACGGCTCACCCCTGCAAGAGCACTGGCAGATCGCCGAACGCCTCGGCCTGGTGGACACGGAACGCTCGGTGCGCATCGCCCAGAGCCGCTTCGTGACACTCCTGGGTCAGGGCGCCCGCCTGGAGCGGGCCCTGATCAACTTCATGCTGGATCGCCACAACGACGCCGGCTACCGCGAGGTGCTGCCGCCGATCCTGGTGAACACCGCCAGCCTCACCGCCTCGGGCCAGCTGCCCAAGTTTGCCGAGGAGAGCTTTCGCTGCGCCGAGGACGACCTCTGGCTCACCCCCACCGCCGAGGTGCCGCTCACCTCGCTGCACCGCGATGAGCTGATCCCGGCGGAGCAGCTGCCGCTTCGCTACGCCGCCTACACCCCCTGCTTCCGCCGCGAGGCGGGCTCCTACGGCCGCGACACCCGCGGCCTGATCCGCCTGCACCAGTTCAACAAGGTGGAGATGTACTGGTTCACCCGCCCGGAAGACTCGGAGGCGGCCCACGAGCAGCTCACCCGCGACGCGGAAGGCGTGCTGGAGGCCCTGGAGCTGCCCTATCGGCGCATCGAACTCTGCGGTGGCGATCTGGGCTTCTCCGCGGCCCGCACCTACGACCTCGAGGTGTGGTTGGCCGGCGCCGGCGCCTACCGGGAGATCTCCAGCTGCAGCACCTGCTCCGATTTCCAGGCCCGCCGCGCCGCGATCCGCTTCCGCGACGGCAAGAAGACCCGGCTGGTGCACACCCTCAACGGCAGCGGCCTGGCGATCGGTCGCACCATGGCCGCCCTTCTGGAGCACGGACAACAGGAGGATGGCCGGGTGCGGCTTCCCGAGGCACTTATGCGCTACTACGGCTGTCAATATCTAACGGTTGAGAACCAACTAGGCTAGAGATTACAAGACCCTTCCTCAACCCGGAAGAGAATGCGGGAGATAATGCTTGATGCAAATCGGGGATAATGCTTGATGCAAATCGGAACTAAGGAGGGATACAAATCGGAGATAATGTGGGATACAAATCGGGAGATAAGCAAGGACGGGCGCGTGACCCAGAGATTTGATGATTCTCCTAGCCAGCAGGACCGGCCCAGCAGGACCGGCGGAACCCGGTGTCGCATGCCTCTGGCAGGCGCCCCCCGGCAGACTCTCGATAGTGGCCAGCAAGCTTTTCGCCAACGACTTGCGCACCCAACTCCGCTTGTGTGATTCGATCCGCCCCTTGCTTCTGGCAAGCGTGCCCGGGCAGCCGGCAATCGGGTCGCGCCCTCCTGTGGTCCCAATCGGCGTGAACTTCACGCTGCCCTGAGCCCGGGCGCCTTGCCCTGCGGCCATCCCTAGGCGCGGGAACCCGGCCCACCTAATCGGCCGGCGGGAGCCGATGGGCTCCAGAATGGGTCCATCTGGCTGATGACCTGATGGGAGTTCTCACCGCACTGGCGATCCTGGCGGGGTTGATCGTGGTTCATGAAGCGGGCCACTTTCTGGCGGCCACCTGGCAGGGAATCCGGGTGAGCGGCTTCTCGGTGGGCTTCGGCCCGGCCCTGCTGCAGCGCACGCGGCGCGGTGTGGTCTATGCCCTGCGGGCTATCCCCCTGGGGGGCTACGTGGCCTTCCCCGACGACGACGAGGACAGCCCCTTCCCCGCCAACGACCCCTACCTGCTGCGCAATCGGCCCCTGCGCCAGCGGGCCCTGGTGATTGCCGCCGGCGTGATCGCCAACCTGCTGCTGGCCTGGGCCGTGCTCGTGGCTCAAGGGGTGGTGGTGGGGATCCCGGCGGGCTTCAGCACCACCCCGGGGGTCCTGGTGGCCGGCGTTCAGGCCGGCCAGCCCGCCGCCCTTGCCGGCCTGAAGGCGGGCGATCGGATCGTGCGGGTGGGGGATGCGCCGCTGGCGGGCGGCCAGCAGGCCGTGGCCAATCTGGTGGAGACGATCCGCTCCGCCTCCGGCCGCAGCCTGGCCATCCAGGCCGAACGGGGCCAGCAACGGTTGAATCTCAGCCTCACCCCCGTCGATCTCGGCGGCATCGGCCGGGTGGGAGCCCAGCTCCAACCCAATGGCAGCGAGTTGTTCCGCCGCCCCAACGGGCCCCTTGAGCCCATCCGCCAGGCCAACCACGACGTACTGGCCCTCACCCGCCGCACCCTGGAGGGCTTCGGCAGCCTGATCACCAACTTCGGAGAAACGGCCAGCCAGGTGTCGGGCCCGGTGAAGATCGTGGAGATGGGGGCGTCCCTAGCCCACCAAGGAGGGGCCAGCCTGTTCCTCTACACCGCCCTGATCTCGATCAACCTGGCGGTGCTCAATGCCCTGCCGCTGCCGATGTTGGATGGCGGCCAATTCGCCCTGCTGCTGATCGAGGGCCTACGGGGGCGGCCCCTGCCCCAGCGCTTCCAGATGGCCTTCATGCAGTCGGGCTTTGTGCTCCTGATGGGGCTCAGCCTGGTGCTGATCGTGAAAGACACCAGCCAGCTCCCGGCCATCCAGCAGTTGCTCGGCCACTGAAACCAACCCGCACCAACCCGCAACCAGCCCGAAGCCAACCCGCCCTCGTCACGAGGCCCGCCCAATAGCGCTCGCACCCGCTGGCACCCATCCACCGCTGCCTCGGTGAGCGCCGGGAGGCTTCTTAGCCACGCGCTAAGGTTGAAGGCTCCTCTACGACCCGAGCACCCTGCCGCATGGCGAAGAAGTCGATGATCGCGCGTGATGTCAAGCGCCAGAAGCTGGTGGATCGCTTCGCAGCCAAGCGCACGGCCCTGAAGGCCGCCTTTGAGGCCGCCGCCGACCCGATGGAGCGGCTCGAAATCCACCGCAAGATCCAGGCCCTGCCCCGCAACAGCGCCCGGGTGCGCCTGCGCAACCGCTGCTGGGCCACCGGCAAGCCCCGTGGTGTATATAGCGATTTCGGCCTCTGCCGCAACCAGCTGCGGGAACGGGCCCACAAGGGTGAACTGCCCGGTGTGGTGAAGTCCAGCTGGTGATCGCTGCGGCAGGCGGTGCTCCCGGCTGATCACGCCATGGCCAGTGTTCGGAGGGCTGGCGCAGATCCCCGCCAGCCCTCCGAACACTGGCCCGTCGATTGGTGGGTTCAGGCCTACGCCGGGGGCTGGTTTCCCATGGCCCACCCAACCCATGGCGGACTCGACCTGTGGCGCAGCCAGTCCAGGGCTCTCATCCCCCTGGATCAAGACTTTCACGTGCCCCGGTCCGTGCGGCGCAGCCTCGGCCGCGAACAGTTCCACCTGAGTCTGAATCGATCCTTCGATGCGGTGCTGCGCGGCTGCGCCGAGCGACCCAACACCTGGATCAGCGGCGAGCTGGCCCGGATCTATCGCCAACTGCATCGGGCCGGATGGGCCCACAGCGTGGAAGTGTGGGATGGGGAGGAGCTGGCCGCGGGGCTCCTGGCGATGGGAATCGGCAGCTGCTGGATCGGGGAATCGATGATGCATCACCGCGATCACGCCGGCAATGTGATGCTGGTGCGTCTCGTGGAAGCCCTGCGGGACAGTGGTTTCAGCCTCTTTGATGTGCAGCTGAGCAACCAGCACCTGGAGCGCTTCGGCTGCCGTGAGATCGATGATCCGGCCTACACGGCGCTGCTGCGCCAGGCCCGGTCGCGGCCCACGACCCTGCGGTTGGGTGAGTCGACAGTTCGCTGTGAAGGCTGGATGCGAGAATGAGATGGACAACAAAAGGACATAAAGCCCAGTGCAAGGACAAACGCAGTCGGTCTCCTTCGATGGTCGGGAGATCCGACTGACCACCGGTCGTTTCGCCCCCCAGGCCGGGGGTTCGGTGTTGGTTGAATGCGGCGATACCGCGGTTCTCGTGACCGCCACCCGCTCCGGCGGCCGCGAAGGCATCGATTTCCTCCCCCTCACCTGCGACTACGAAGAGAGGCTGTATGCCGCCGGACGGATTCCCGGCAGCTTCTTCCGCCGCGAAGCGCGCCCCCCGGAGCGCGCCATCCTCACCACGCGGCTGATCGATCGCCCCTTGCGGCCCCTTTTCCCATCCTGGCTGCGGGATGACATCCAGGTGGTTGCCACCGTGCTGTCGCTCGATGAGCGCGTTCCACCCGACGTGCTCGCCGTGACGGGGGCCTCGATCGCCACCCTCCTGGCCAAGATCCCCTTCGCCGGCCCGATGGCGGCGGTGCGGGTGGCCCTGCTGGGCGACGACTTCGTGCTCAACCCCAGCTACCGGGAGATTGAGCGCAGCGATCTTGACTTGGTGGTGGCCGGCACGCCCTCCGGTGTGGTGATGGTGGAGGCAGGCGCCAACCAGTTGCCCGAGCAGGACGTGATCGAGGCGATCGACTTCGGCTACGAAGCCGTGGGCGAATTGATCAAGGCCCAGCTCCAATTGCTGAGCGATCTGGGTATCGAGCAGGTGATTCCCGAACCCAAGGTGGAAGATCCAGCCCTGCCCGCCTTCCTGGAGAAGGAATGCTCCAAACCGATCGGTGAGGTGCTCAAGCAGTTCAGCCAGACCAAGACCGAGCGCGATGGCAAGCTCGATGCCATCAAGGCCGCCGTGGGCGAGAAGATCGCCGGACTCAAAGACGACGACACCATCAAGTTGGTGGTGAGCGGCAACAGCAAGGTGCTGGGCAACAGCTTCAAGAGCCTCACCAAGAAATTGATGCGCGAGCAGATCCTCAAGGAGGGCAAGCGCGTCGATGGCCGCAGCCTCGATGAGGTTCGTCCAATCCAGGCGGCCGTTGGCGTGCTGCCCAAGCGGGTGCATGGCTCGGGCCTGTTCCAGCGGGGCCTCACCCAGGTGCTCTCCTGCGCCACCCTCGGCACGCCGAGCGATGCCCAGGAGCTCGACGACCTCAACCCGTCCACCGAGAAGACCTACCTGCACCACTACAACTTCCCGCCCTACTCCACCGGCGAGACGAAGCCGATGCGCAGCCCCGGCCGCCGTGAGATCGGCCACGGCGCCCTGGCCGAGCGGGCCCTGGTGCCTGTGCTGCCCAGCAAGGAGAGCTTCCCCTACGTGCTGCGGGTGGTGTCGGAGTGCCTCAGCTCCAATGGTTCCACCTCGATGGGTTCGGTGTGCGGCAGCACCCTGGCCCTGATGGATGCTGGTGTGCCCCTCAAGGCCCCGGTGAGCGGCGCCGCCATGGGCCTGATCAAGGAGGGTGAGGAGGTGCGCATCCTCACCGACATCCAGGGCATCGAGGACTTCCTCGGCGATATGGACTTCAAGGTGGCCGGCACCGAAAAGGGCATCACCGCCCTGCAGATGGACATGAAGATCACCGGCCTGGCGGTCAAGACCGTGGCCGAGGCAGTCAACCAGGCCCGCCCTGCCCGACTTCACATCCTCGAGAAGATGCTTGAGGCCATCGACAAGCCCCGCGACACCCTTTCTCCCCACGCACCGCGCCTGCTCAGCTTCCGGATCGACCCCGAGCTGATCGGCACCGTGATCGGCCCCGGAGGCCGCACGATCAAGGGCATCACCGAGCGCACCAACACCAAGATCGACATCGAAGATGGCGGCATCGTGACGATCGCCAGCCACGATGGCGCCGCCGCCGAGGAAGCGCAACGCATCATCGAGGGTCTCACCCGCCGGGTGAGCGAGGGAGAGGTGTTCAGCGGCTCGGTGACTCGCGTGATCCCGATCGGGGCCTTCGTGGAGATCCTGCCCGGCAAGGAGGGGATGATCCACATCTCCCAACTCTCCGAATCCCGCGTGGAGAAGGTGGAGGACGTGGTGAACGTGGGCGATCAGGTGACGGTGCGGGTTCGTGAGATCGACAACCGCGGCCGTATCAACCTCACCCTGCGGGGGGTGCCCCAGCAGGACCAAACGGCCAACTGAGCGCTGGGCTGCTCAGCATTGAAAAGCGGCCCTACAGGGCCGCTTTTTTGATGAGAACAGTTCAATCTTTCAAGTCAAGACTTGCCCTGCCTCGGTTCAGATGATTTCGTCATCCGCCTCCAGGAAGCTGTCGAGGAAGGTTCCAGGTTCGAGGGCGTTGGCAAAATGCAAACCCACGAATGTGGATCCGTGGGTGGTATCCACCCAGCGCACGTTCGAGGGCATGGTCACCGCCTCGGGGCCGTGGCGAGACCGGAGCCGCAGCTGAATTTCAGTTCCTTTCAGCATATTGAAGCTCTTGCGGCCGAGGGAAATCGAGGCACCGGAGCGGCTGATGTCCCAGAGCTGTCCGGCATAGATCGTGTCTTCGGGGCCATTAATTTCGGCCCGCACCACCGACAAGGGTGGGGCATGCCGATTCTCACGCCTTGACTTGTAACCTGCGGTGCTGGCAGGAGCCGCGGGGGGTGGGGCTGACTGGACACCCAAGCCCCTGAGTAATGGATCGAGCAGACCAGCCATGGCCAGGGGTTAACCAACCGATCGAGCCAGAATATAGGAAGGGTAAGAGAAGCAGTGGCGGAATGCCGGGGATCCGAGCCGGACCCCGCCACAGATCGCAAAACAAGAAAAAGCACCTCATTGTTGTTCTTCCGGCTCCGCGGCCAGGGCCGCCAGGGCCCGACGGCACACCTCGCCATGGAGCACGCCATGGCTGGCGATCAGACAGCCCGCCTGATTCAGATCGCCCGTGTTGTAGGCCAGGGGGCGGCCGTCGGCATGGCTGAAGGCGCCGCCGGCGGCGCGCAGCACCGCCTCGGGGGCGGCCATATCCCAGTCCTTTGGAGCCGTGCGCCCCGAAAGCGACACATAAAGATCAGCCTCACCCCGCAGGATCGTGGCCACCTTCCCCCCCACACTGCCCATGGCCCGGCTGGAGGCCGGAGCGATCGCCTCCAGCAGGCACTCCAACCGGGGATCCCGGTGGTTGCGACTGGCCACCAGCACCATCTCCTCGCACCGCTGGCGTGCACTCAACTCCGGCGGAGTGCGCACGCCCAGGCGATCCTCCCGCCAGGCTCCTGCCGGTTGCCCCGCCTCCCCGAGCAGCCCGAACCAGAGCTCCTCGACCTCCGGCAGCAGCACCACCCCCAGCACGGGCCGGCCCTGCCGCACCAGGGCCAGGTGCACCGCGTACTCGCCACTGCCCTGCAGGAAGTCGCGGGTGCCATCGAGGGGATCGAGGATCCACAGCCACTCCGCCGGCAGCGGTTCGCCGGGCCGGAGCTGCTGCTTGGCGGTCTCCTCACTCAGCACCGTCCAGGGGGCATCGGGGAATGCCGCGGCAAGCCCCTGGAGCAGCCACTGATTGACCGACAGATCGGCGGCCGAAACCGGACCCTCGCCCCCTTCCTCGACAGCCAGGACCGGCGGAAAACCGAAGGGTGGCTCAAGGCCCCGGCTGTATGCCCGCAGGATGTCGGCGGCACCCCAGGCCAGCCGCCTGAGTTCGCTCAGCAGGGTCTCCAGGAGGATCCCCGCCGGCAGGCTGGGGGCCGCTGACGGCGGGCAGCTGGGGGGCATCATGGGGAGGTAAAGGGGCATTGTGCAGGAGCCGTGACCGTGCGGAAGTCGGGGCCGCCAGCGGAGCCCATGGAATCCGTGAAGTCAGCGGAGCCCATAGATCCTGTGGATCCCGTGGAACCCAAGGATCCCGTGGAACCCGTGGAACCCGTGGAGCCTCCGGCCAACGCCCCCGACGCCGAGGCCAACGCCCCCGATACCAACGCCTCCCATACCGACGCCCCCGATACCGACGCCCCCGATGCCGACGCCGCCAACGGAGCCCCGACGGGCGAGAGGCAAGAGCATCAGCCCCCCCCGGAGCCACGACCGGCCACGGGCGGGAAGGCCCCGGACACCGCTGAACCGAGCGGTGGCACGCTCTATGTGGTGGGAACCCCGATCGGCAACCTCGAAGACCTCTCGCCGCGGTCCCGGCGGGTGCTGGAGCAGGCCGATTGCATCGCCTGCGAGGACACCCGCCACAGCGGCCTGCTGCTGAGTCGGCTGGGCATCCGCGGGCGTCGCCTGCTGAGCTTCCACGCCCACAACGAGGCGGCCCGGATGCCGCAGCTGCTGGAGGCCCTCGCGTCCGGTGAGGCGGTGGCCGTGATCAGCGACGCCGGCCTACCGGGCATCGCCGATCCGGGGGAGGGCCTGGTGGCAGCGGCCCGCCGCAATGGCCATCCGGTGATCTGCATCCCGGGTCCCTGTGCCCTCACCACCGCCCTGGTGAGCAGTGGCCTTCCCTCGGGGCGCTTCTGCTTCGAGGGCTTTCTGCCAGCGAGGGGCGGGCCGAGGCGCGAGCGGCTGGGGGCCCTGGCCAGGGAGGAACGCACCCTGGTGTTCTACGAGGCGCCACACCGGCTGGTGGCCCTGCTCGAGGATCTGCTCTCCCAGCTGGGGAACCGGCCGCTGCAGGTGGCGCGGGAACTCACCAAGCGCCATGAGCAACAGGTGGGACCCACCGTGGAAGCCGCCCTGGCGCACTTCCGCGCCACGCCACCCCTGGGGGAATGCACCGTGGTGGTGGGGGGTGCCGAGCCGGTGTCACTCTGCTGGGATCCGATCGCCCTAGGGCAGGAACTGGCCGCGCTGGTGGCCGGGGGCCTCAGCCGACGGGAGGCCGCCCGGACCCTGGCGGAACGCAGCGGCCACAGCCGGAGAGAGCTCTACGCCCTGCTGCACGCGGAGCCCGGCACGGTGCCCCCCGATCCGGAAGGCGACCCATGACCTTCGCCTGTGGACGCGGTTCGGCCCGCGGGTGCCCGGCAGAATGGATTCACCTCCCCTGCTTGTGATGGTGTTGCGACTGCGCCTTCTGCTGGGCAGCCTGCTGGGCGGCTCCCTGCTGCTGGCGATGCTGTGTCTCGGGGCCCAAAACCTCGATCAGCGGGAGCGCCTCAACCTGGGCTTCGGCCAGACCGCCCCGTTACCCAGCGGCTTCCTGGTGGGGTTGGCCTTGGCGGTGGGCGTGATCAGTGGGGGAAGCACCGTGGCCCTGCTAATGCCGGGGCGGGACGACAGGGCCTAAGACGACAGGGCCTAAAAGGCTGCCGGAAGGCCGCTCATACCGGCCGCTGGGGAGGCTGCACAAACCATCAGGAACTCCAGCCGATTCCAGGCCAGCACTGCTGAAGCCTCTTGGAGCAGGTTCCCGCCGTAACCAAGCCCCCGAAGGCTGCTGGTGGAACCCGAGTCCCGGAGACTGTCGGCGCGCTGAACCGAGCGGCCCCACCGCGCGTCCGATCGGGCTCAACTCCCCGGCAATGCGAACAGCGCCCCCTCGATCACCACCCTGCTGATGCCTTGGGCCAGCAGGTAGGGGGCGGTGCGGGTAAGGACCGCCGGATCGGGAATCTTGATCACCCGCTGGGTGCGACCACAGTGCCGCTTCGCTTGGCGGGGGTTCACGAACACCATCAGGGCCTGCCGATCCTGCTCCTCCACCGGCAGGCGGCCGAGCTCTGTGAACTCGCTGAGGGGCTTGGCCTGGAGTTCCACGGTCTTATCCACCAACATCCAGGCGCTGCCACGCAGATCGGCGGCCGTGAGTGGCAGGGGGCGGATCTCGGTGTGGTCATCCACCACCTCCAACAGCGGTACCGGCACGAAGCTCTGGCCCTCACTGTCGTCGCCATCAACCTCAAGGGCCAGGTCATCATCGGACTCGTCGTCGCCGAAGTCATCGGCGTCGTCGATCGCGAGCACAGCCGGCCCATCCTCCCGGTCCACGGCTGCGGCATCGGCAACGGTCCGCTGGCCCGACCGGCGGATGGGGCTTTGGGGAGGGTCGTGGGCGATGGCCGCCTCGGGGACCCTCGGCGCAACGGGTGAAACATTGGTATCGGTGGCACCGGAGGGACGATCGAACTCGAGCGCTGCGGCTTCCGCCCGGCCGCTGCCCTCTCCATCACCATCGCTATCGCTGTCGCTATCACCGGCAGGTTCTTCGCCATGGGAAGCGGGGAGCGCGGGCACCACCGGATCCGCCGGCTCCATCCGGGGGGTGGCGCTGCGCCGATTCCGCTCCTTGATGCGGTCGTACTCGCCGGGATCCAACGCCGCCTTCACCGCCCGACTCACGGTGTTGGGACTGCAGCCATAGGCCTCGGCAAGCGGCTGCAGGCCCTCACCTGCGCGGAACCTCTCCACAACCTCGGCTTTCTGGCTGTCGCTGAGCCGAGCGGCTGGCATGGAGCGGTGATTCTCACAGCCCTCCACTCTAGGAGGCCTGATGCAACGCTTGTGATTTAGTGACCTGGGGACACTCGGGGCCAGTGACTGGCACAATTCGACCATGCTCCCTTAGCTCAGCTGGATAGAGCAGCTGCCTTCTAAGCAGCCGGTCGTGTGTTCGAATCACACAGGGGGCGTTGGCAGAAACCGCAGCCAGACTGGGATCTGGCTCAGCCCTGGCAAGCGATCTCAAGGGAGGGCACGGCCCAGAAGCAGCCGGAGACGCCTTGAAACCGTCATTGGCTGCCTGGATTTCAAGCGGATATCCCGCAGCGGGAAAAGTGGCCAGCCGTATGCAGCAGTGGCTCACCGATCTGACCTCCCGATTCAAACCGGGATCGCCAGGGCCGCCCCGCCTGCCCCCTTCTGACAAAGGTGGCGAATTTTTCTGCGACCCCCTAAGGGATTAAGGCCGGGGTAAGTACTTCGCCGGGTCCACCGCCACCTGGGAGGGCCCGATGCCACTCCTCAGTTCCAGATGTAGATGGTCCGTGCTGGCGCTGCCGCTACGACCCACCCAACCCAATTGGCCCCCCGCCTGGAGCACCATGCAGGGACGCACCGCCACCGCCTGCAGGTGGCCATACAGGCTTTGCCAGCCGTTGCCGTGGTCCACAATCACAGCCAGGCCGTAGCCGCCGATGGTGTCAACCCTGGCCACCTGGCCCCCCATCACCGCCACCACAGGCGTTCCCGGCGGGCTGATCAGATCGATGCCGCTATGCATACTCCATGTGCCACGGGCACTGGAATAACGCCAGCCGAAGGGAGAGATGTCCTCGGCCCAGCGGGTCAAGGGATAGCGCAAGCTGGCCCCCGCCACGGTGCGCCGTCCCTGGGCCATCGTTGCGGTCGGGCATCGGCCTGGCTCCGCCACACCACGGAGGGTGGCAGGGGCCAGGTTGGACACCACCGAGGTGGCAGGAGGGGCCGGTCGAACCGGGTAGCCCTGTTCGGCTCCGTTGGTTCGAGCCGCTGGCACCGCCAGCCATGCCAGCCCCAACCCACTCCCAACCCCGATCAAGCTGAGGCTGAGGCAGCGTCCGTCGAGAAGCACCAAGGCCCTTGAAGCGCCAAAGCGCGATAGTCCTGGCCACGTCATGGTTCTTCGCCGTGCCATGCCTTGGCGCGCCATGCCAACCCCCAACCGTGGAAGCGTTGTACCGCCGCTGGAGCAGAGCACAAGGGGACAGGCCCATCCCCTGGCCGCCACCATCGCCCTGCGATCGATGGTGGACTTCACCCTGGCCAACGCTCGCTCCAGCCGCTACGGCCATGCCGCCCACCTCGCCGCGATCCGCCAGAACCATGCCCGCAAGAGCGGCTTCTGGAAGCGGATGCAGGACATAGGAATGGCTCAGTCCGGCTGAGGCGCCCGATCCCGCTGGCGTCGATCGCGGCCTTGATGGGCAGGGTGGCCTGGGGCACCCACCAGAATGGTGCAGCCGGCTGACGTCTGCGGGCCTCCAGCGTGCCTAGGTTCTAGGCCTTGGCTTTCAGGCCCGCCGCGCCCATCGCTTCCCCTCCGGTCTCCGCCCATGACGAGCGTTTTTCCCGGCTCCCCCACCACCCCCTCCAGAGCCGGCCTCGCCGCCGACCAGGCAACCCTGGTCGGCCAGCCCGGCCTGGTGCTACGCCCGGCCGCCGAACGCTTCCAGAGCAGCCACGGCTGGCTGGAGAGCTGGCACAGTTTCAGCTTCGCCGGCCACGATCACCCCGCCTGGCGGGGCTTCGGTCCGCTGCTGGTGATCAATGACGACCGAGTGGCGGCCGGCAGGGGCTTCGGCATGCACCCCCACCGGGACATGGAGATCATCACCGTGATGGTGGAGGGGGTGCTGCACCACCGAGACTCGATGGGCCACAGCGAAGCGCTGCGGGCCGGCGAGGTGCAGCGGATGAGCGCCGGCAGCGGCATCGTGCACAGCGAGATGAACGAGAGGTCCCAGAGCTGCCGGCTGCTGCAGATCTGGATCACACCCACCAGCCAGGGGCTCCCCCCCAGCTACGGTCAGAAGCCCTTTGAACTCGGCAGCGGCTGGACCCTGCTGATCGATCCCGAGCAGAGCGCTGGGGCCATGGCCATCGATCGGCCGGTGCGGCTCTGGCGGGCCCGGCCCCGGGCCGGGGAACGGCTGGCACTGCCCGGTGAGGCGGAGGCCCACGGCTGGATCCAGCTCATCGATGGTGATCTGGAGATCAGCCTGGAGACAGTCGATCAAGGCTCACTGCGGGGAAACCTGCACAGCGGCGATGGGCTCGGCATGGAGCCCGGGATGCCGGGGGCGATCATGGCGGGAGCTGGCGGAGCCGATCTCCTGGTGTTTGAACTGCGCTGAAGGGCTCGATCAGCCTGGCTGGACACCCCAAGATCAGACCACCGAGCCACGCCTGGAAAACCGGACCCAGGGGCATGGAAGATCCGCCCCATCTGCTTAATCTGGCGCGATTGCATCTGCCACCACCCGATCGCCTCCATGTCCCTGCAGATCGCCGTGGCGATGATCGAGCGGCAAGGGCAGTGGCTGCTGCAACTGCGCGACGACATTGAGGGAATTGTGCATCCAGGCACCTGGGGGCTGTTCGGCGGCCACCTCGATCCGGGCGAACTGCCGGAGCAGGCCCTAAGGCGGGAGGTGGAGGAGGAGATCAACTGGGTGGCCGGCGAGGTGAGCCTGTGGTTCAGCCACCAGGAGCCCCACCGCGTCCTGCACGTATTCCACGTTCAGCTCACGGCCCCCCTCGAGCTCCTGGAGCTGCGTGAAGGGCAGGACATGGTGTTGGCAGACCTGGATGCGCTGCGCAGCGGTGCCATCTGGAGCCCGAAACGACAGGAGCGCCGGCCCCTGGCACCCTCCCTGCAGCTGGCCCTGGACCACCTGGAGAGGCACGGCCGTCCAGACCCCGGGCAGCCAGCACCCCTGAACGGGGCAGAACGCTGAGGCCGACAGCCACCGCAGCACGCGGCAAGACGACCAGGATCAGGGGCCGACAAGCGGCAAAAACGCGTTTCTTTACCAGAAGCCGCGCAGCATGCGGTAGGGTTTGAAGGATTCCTACACAATCGGGACCCTCTGAGGATGTTCACGCTCACCAAGGCCACCCAGATCTTTCCTGAAACCCTGGCAGCTGATGCGGTACCCGCCATCACGGCACGCTTCCGCCTGCTGAGCGCTGAAGACCAGCTGGCCCTGATCTGGTACGCCTATCTCGAGATGGGCACCACGATCACGGTGGCCGCTCCGGGGGCCGCCCGCATGCAGTTCGCCGAGCCGGTGCTGGCCCAGATCAAAGCCATGGACTTCGCCGGCCAGAGCCAGGTGATGTGCGACCTGGCCAACAGCAGCGACACCCCGATCGGCCGCACCTACGCCAGCTGGTCGGTGAACATCAAGCTCGGCTTCTGGTATCAGCTCGGCCAGTGGATGGCCGCCGGCCAGGTGGCACCGATCCCCGAGGGGTACCAGCTCTCCGCCAACGCCGCCGCCGTGCTCGCCTCTCTCAAGGGTGTGGAGCAGGGCCAGCAGATCACCCTGCTTCGCAACTTCGTGGTGGACATGGGTTACGACCCCATGAAGGGCGAGGGCCAGCGGGTGATGGAACCGGTGGCGGCCCCCACCCCCGAGCAGAGCCGCAAGAAAGTGTTCATCGAAGGCGTGATCAATCCCACGATCAACGCCTACATGGATCTGCTCAATGCCAACGACTTTGATGCCCTGATCCAGCTGTTCCTCCCAGACGGCGCCCTCCAGCCCCCCTTCCAGAAGCCGATCGTGGGCAGCGATGCGATCCTGCGCTTCTTCCGCGAGGACTGCCAGAACCTCAAGCTCCTCCCCGAGCGTGGTTATTCCGAGCCGGCCGAGGGCGGCTTCAACCAGATCAAGGTCACCGGCAAAGTCCAGACCCCCTGGTTTGGAGCCGGCGTGGGCATGAATGTGGCCTGGCGCTTCCTGCTCAACCCCGAGGGCAAGATCTACTTCGTGGCGATCGATCTGCTCGCCTCGCCGGCCGAACTGCTCAAGCTCGCCCGTTGAGCACCGGCAGCGCCAGGGGCTTGGGCTGGTCGGCGGCCATCCTCTCTGCCTGGCTGGTGAGTGGGGTGGGCCTGCTGAGTGTCGATCTCGATCGGCTCGGCGAGGTCCTCACCCTGGCCTCCGGCATGGCCGTAGGGCCGTGGCTTGAAGCCTTGCTGCTGCTTGTGGCCGTGCTGCTGCGCGGCTTTCTGCACACCGGCTTGTTCATCGTCGCCCACGACGCCATGCATGGGGTGCTGCGCCCCGGCAGCCCAGAGGCCAACGCTCGCTGGGGCCGGCTCGCCCTCACCCTGTATGCCGGCCTGGCCTACGGCAGCTGCCGCGCCAAGCATGAGCTCCACCATCGTTTTTCCGGCAGCTCTGGGGATCCCGATGTCCACGGCGCCGAGCGGCCTGGGCTGGTGGCGGCCCTGCGCTGGTTCCTTCACTTCCTAGCCAGCTACCTGAGCTGGGAGCAGATGGCCCGTCTCCTGGGGGGGTGGGGCGTTGTGGGACTGCTGAGCCTGGCGGTCACGCCCACCGCCGGCATGAACCTGATGCTCTTCTGCATCCTTCCCCTGCTCCTCAGCTCCGCGCAACTCTTCGTGTTCGGCACCTATCTGCCCCATCGCGCCACAGATCCGGACAGTGGGAGCCAAAAGCCCCGCAGCTTGGACCTGCCGGTCTGGTTGTCACTGCTCACCTGCTATCACTTCGGTTACCACTGGGAACACCACCAGTACCCCTGGCTGGCATGGCATGAACTGCCCGGCTCACGGTGCCTCTCCAGCGGCGATAAAGTTCCTGTACGGGCAAATGCAGCATGGCTGAACGGAGCATGATCGGTGTGGAAACTGCGCTGGCCCCTTCCGATACGGCCCCAGAAGTTTGGCCGGACTGGACCGAACTGGAACAGCAGATCGCGCGAACGGCCTATGACACGGCCCACGGCCGAGCCCTCGCCAGTCTGATTATCGAGATTCAGCTCCAGGCGGCCCTCGTGGATTCCGCCGAGGCCCTCTGGCAACTTCACGACTATCTGAGCATCCAGCGCCACCGCATCGAAGGTCGTTTCGATTTCAGGCCCCAGCCGATCCTCTTTCTTTTTGCCAGCCTTGTGAAGGACAAGCTCCTGGATCTGGCCGAACTTGAGGGGCTCGCAGATGCAAAATTGGCCAAGATCCGGGCCATGGCGCAGTTCTGAGCCCTATGCCTCTGCCCAAGGCCTCGAAGCCGCCGCCACCAGGATTCTGATTAGTTGGTCAGCCAGCTGACCACCTTAGGTTGGCTGGCCCACTGAACGATGGGATTGCCCCGCCTAGGGTCATCGCAACACTCCAACGATTCTTCCGCGCCATGACCCACCAACCCTGCCTTCCTTGACCGTTTCGCTCCCCCGGGAAGGGGCCCCGTCCCCGACCTCGCCAGGCCCAGCCGCCAGCGATAGGCCGACGGCCCCCGAACCCCTCGGCCGTCGGGACTTCGACCTGCGTCCGTTCATGGCCAGCTCCAATCGGCTGGCGACCTGGCAGATCCTCAACACCCTTGTGCCCTACGGGTTGCTCTGGTGGCTAGCCCTGGAATTGCTGCATCGATCCCCGTGGCTGCTTCTGCCCGTGATCGCCCTGCAGGTGCTCTTCCTGGCCCGCTGTTTCTCCCTGATGCACGACTGCGGCCACCATTCGCTGTTCCGCAATCGCCGAGCCAACCGTTGGTGTGGCTTCCTGCTCGGGGTGGTGAGTGGCATCCCCCAGTTGCCCTGGTCCCGGGGCCACGAATATCACCATCGCCACAACGGCGACTGGGAAAAGTACCAAGGACCTTCCGCCCTGGTGAGCACCGAAGCCTTTGCCCGGCTGAACCCCAGTCAGCAGCGCCAATACGGCTGGATCCGCCATCCTCTGATGCTTTTTCCGGGCGGCTTCTTCTACCTGGTGATCAAACCGCGGCTAGCTCTGCTGCTCGGCCTTGCGGCCCTGCTGCCATACACCATCCGCAGCCTGCAGGAGTCGCCGGATCGTTCCTTCCAGGAAATCTTGGCTTCCCACCACAGCCGCCACTGGTATAGCCCCGAGGAGTTCCGCGACCTGCTGCTCAACAACCTCGCGGTGCTGGCGCTCTGGACGGTCATGGGCGCCACGGTGGGTGCCGCCGCCTTCTGGACGATCTATACACCGGTGATGACCTGTGGTGCTGCCATCTTCATCTGCATCTTCTTCGTGCAGCACAACTTTCCCGGCTCCTACGCCCACACCACAGAGGGATGGAATGCGATGGCCGGCGCCCTAGAAGGCACGAGCGATCTCGAGTTGCCAGCCGTGCTCAACTGGTTTTCTGCCGATATCGGCTGCCACGCGATTCACCACCTCTGCGCGGCGATTCCCAACTATCGCCTACGGGCCTGTAATCAGCGCAATGCGGATCGACTGCAAGGAGTGAAAAGACTTAAACTCTCCGATATTCCGGGCTGTTTTAATTACATCCTCTGGGATCCTAGCCTCGGCCGTCTCACCACGATGGCCAGCCAGCGAAGCTGCGCTAAACAGGTCGGGGCAACAGGGGCCTAGGATGCAGATTCTCGGGGCAGACCCCTGACTGAATCCACCACGCCTCCGCTCACGATTGGCCAGCTAGAAGCCCAATACCCCATGTATTGCAAGGCGATGAGGTTGTTGCTGCGCGAAGGCTGCACCCAGAAGCAAATAGAGCGCACTGTCTGCTGGGATCGCCTGGCGATTCTCCATCACAGTCTGCCGAAGAACTACAAATCACCCGAATATCTGTTCTGGCTTTTTCGCCGCGAGTACCAGCAACAACAGCTCCGCGCCATCAGCTGAGCGACAGGGGGCGTGTCGGTTGACCGGCCCCTGGTTGCGGTCGGCCCATCGGCCCCTACTTGCGACCTTGCGATGCCTGGATGCCGAAGGGATGCCATAAGAAAACCCTGCCGTAGCAGGGTTGGTATTAAAGGCTCAGGGTCGGAACCCAGAACCCGGCCGCAAAGGGCAAGGGGTGATCAGTAGCGGTTGCGGTTGCCGTAGCCACCGCCGTTGTAACCGCCACCGCCGCCGAAGCTGCCGTTGCCATAACCGCCACGGCCGCCGCCGCCACCACCGCCGCCACCACCGGTGCGGGGTTCGGCCTTGTTGACGCGGATGGCGCGGCCCATCCACTCGACGTTTTGAAGCTCATCAATGGCCTTGGATTCCTCGGCATCGCTGGCCATCTCCACGAAAGCGAAACCGCGCTTGCGGCCGGTGTCGCGATCCAAGGGGAGGCTGCACTTGCTGACCTTGCCGTATTCGGCAAACAGTTGCTGGACGTCCTCCGCTTCGGCATCGAAGGAAAGGTTGCCCACGTAAATCGTCATGAACCTGAGAGAGAAACTATGAACCTGATCCGCCGAAAGCCCTAAAGAAAAACGACCGCTCGCTTGGTGAGAACCTGTGGAGAGAACCCGCTGGAGAGAAATCGTTGCTGGAGAGAAATCTTTGAACCACTTGCATCCTACAGACCTCACGGCGCCCATCAGCCCCCTGACGCCGCTGCAGCAGACCTGCATCCTCCCTGCTGCGGACACCACGGACAGAGTCTGCGGGGATGGAGGTGGTGAGTGGCTCGGAGAAGCAGTCGACCAGAGCTTCCTGGATGACGATCAGATCGCGGCCGGTTTTCCCCTGCTTTGCATGATCCCCCCACCGGCGACCTCTGAAGCTCGGATTTAGGGCCGGCCCAAGCTGCCCAAGCTTCAGAAAGCCTGCAAACTGCATCGAATCCTGGCCATCACTCCAGCGGCGCGGCAATATGCCGTAAAAGTTGGAGCTATTCATGGCGGCTGTTCATCGCTGGAGCGTGACCCTTGCCGGCAATGGGCCCGGCAGTGAGCATCGTCACCCGCGCTGGCTCGACGAGGACGGCTACTTCAGTGCCGACCCTTCCCGGGCCCTGCGGCTGGCCAGCCCGGAGATCGCCGCGCAGAGGATTCAGGCCTTTCTGGCCTTACACGGGAGCAAGGGCGATCGGATCGAGCGGTTACGGCTGGTGCCGGCGCCGCCCCTCCAGCTGAGGACGGCTAAACGCCACCCAGGCGATTACCTGCAGCGGGAGCAGGCCGCCTGAGGTCCGTTCCCTCCCACCGCCCCGATCACCATGGCCCGCCTGAGCAGCAGCCTCCACCGAGAATCCCCGGGCAACTCCGCACCAGATCGAACACCACGCCTCCCGGAGCCTGCTGTCCGTGCTCTGGTCGGCGTGGCGGCAGTCCTGGCGATGGTGCTGGCCGGCTGCCAACAGGGGTCCAACCCGGAGGCCCAGCGGATCGACCAACTCAACCTGAAGATCGAGCAACTGGAGCAGCGACTCAACAAGCTGGCCAGCGAGCGCCGCGCTGGATCGGGCAGCCAGGCCCCCCCCCCATCCGGGCGGATCAAGTCGCTCACGCTGCGCACCGGCACCGAGGACGATCGCCTGCGCATCTACTGGGCCGATGGCAGCACCACCGACCTGCCCTGCACTAAGGAGCAGACCACCTTCGTGTGCGGCTAACCCGTGTGCGACCAAATCGTGTGCGGCTAACCCGTGTGCGGCAAATAAATGTGTAGCTGATCCGTTTGCGGCTGATCAGGCTTGCAGCAGCCCGGAGGTCAGGACCTGGAGGGCCGTGCTCCAGTTTGGCTGCACGGGCCAGCGTTCTCGGCTGGTGAGGCTCAGGGCGATGCCCTTCTCGCCATAGGCCGCCTCATTGATAAACACAGGCCACACCGGCTGGTTCTCCAGGCCGGCCGGGGGGCTGTAGGCGATCGTGCCGCCATCATTGGCCTGGAAGAGGGGATCGCCGGCCCGCATGGGTTGCCAGTCGCGGTGCTGGCGGAGGGGATGGATCACGGCGGCGGGACTGCCGTTGCCATGGCGGGGCAGATCCAGGCTCTGGCGATGGCGATGCACCACGAGGTGGGAGGGCTGGGGCAGCCTTCCCTGCCGGGCCCCGGCCAGCAGCGCCAAGGTGGCCTCCAGGGCGATGGCGGTCTGCAGGACCACCGCGGCGGTGAGCACCCCCTGGGGCACCGGCCCCACCTCGATCACCAGGCCACAGGGCCAGGCCTCGGCGAGATAGCCATTCTGGTGGGGGTCGCCCTCATGGAGATAAATGGGCAGCCCCAGCTTCTGCTGAAGCGCCGCGGCCAGAGCCAGATCGGCGGGGCGGCGGCCGTACACCACCAGGCAGTTACCCATGGCGGCGGTGGTGCTGTGCAGATCGATCACCACCAGGCACGGATCGGCAGCCTCCGGAGCGTGGTCGGCCAGCAGGCTGCGGGCGCGCACCACCTCCCGTTCCTGCCGGGCCGGATCGGCCAGCAGGGCCGGCTGGAAGCTGCGGTTGAGGTCGCGGTCGAGATAGCGCCGCGACTGGGCCAGGGCATCGGGGTTGCCGATCAGGGGACACAGGGCCAGGCCGGAGGAGTCCAGCCGCCCGGCCAACCGGGCCCAGGCATCGAGCAGCCAGGGGGCATTGCACTCATTGCCGTGGGTTCCGGCCACCACAAGCACCTTCCCCTTCCCCTTCGCATCGGCCTGGGGCCCCTCAGCAGCGGATCCGTTCAGGCCTGACCCCAGCGGCTCCCCCCCCGATGCGACTGCCATCGTGTACCACACCTCCCAACAGCCCCCAGCCTGACGCAGAGTCAGGCGAAATGAATCCCAGCGATGCCCCCACCCGCCGCCCTGGTGCGCACGGCCCGCTGCCTGTGGCGGGGCCAGTGGCTCACCCTGATGGGTGGTCTCGGTCCAGCCGATGCCGAAGGCCGCTACCGACGGCCCGCAGCGGCCTTCGCTGAGCGGCCCTCCCGGCCCGCCGATGCCGCGGCGCCCTCCGGCCACGTGCTGATCGTGGGGCGCAGCTGCCCCTGGGCGCACCGAGCCTGGCTCACCTGGACCCTGCGGGGCCTAGCGGGCAGCATCGATCTGGTGGTGGTGGAGCCAGACCCGGCCGCCGGCCGCTGGCGCTTCGCCACCCCCTTCGCCGGCTGCACCACCTTGGCGGAGCTTTACCGGACCAGCGGCAGCGCTACGGGCGCTCCGGCCACGGTGCCGGCGCTGTATTCCCGCAGCCAGGGCCGCATCCTGGTGAACGAGAGCGCGCGGTTGATTGAGCTGCTCAACGACTGGCCCGGCGCTGGGCCCGATCTGTGGCCCGCAGCGCAGCGGGAGACGATCGAGCGCTGGCGGGAACGACTGCAGGGCAGCGTGAACGACGGGGTGTACCGCTGCGGCTTCGCGCGGAACCAGGCCGCCTACGACGAGGCCGAGGCGGAGCTGTTCAGCACCCTGGAGGCTCTGGAGGAGCAGTTGCAGCGGGGCGTCGCCGCCGGGGAGGGCTGGTTGTGCAGCGCCGAACTCAGCCTGGCCGATGTGGTGCTGTTTCCCACCCTGATCCGCCTGGAGCTGGTGTACGCACCCCTGTTCGGCTGCAGCCGCCGGCCCCTCTGGCAGTTTCCAGCCCTGGCGGGATGGCGAGCCCGTTTCTTCGCTCTGCCGGGGGTGGCGGCCAGCTGCTATCCCGAAGCCTGGCGCCGCGACTACTTCGGCAGCCTGTTTCCGCTGCACCCCTCCGGCATCATTCCGGCCGGACCCGATCTGGCCAGCCTGGTGGCGGGGCCCGGAGAATTGCCGCTCCCCGGCAAGCCCCCCCCATCACCGGGCTGAAGTCCCCGGAATCGCGGAGCGGGCCACGCCCTCCGCTGGCGCCCGGCCAGCACCGCCCCGCAGGGCCGATTCACCCCTGCGTACTGGCCATCGCACCCCCACAGGACGGGCCATCTCTCAAGCAGCCCTTCCGCTGAAGTCCCCTACAGGGCCGGGAACCCCCCGTAGGCGCGCCCGCCCGCCGGCCCCCTCGACGACCGGCCGGGAGCTGGACATCACCAACCACCCAGCGCTCAGCCAGCATGGGGGCAGACGCGCCGAAACCGTGGCCAGCAGCAGCCTCCCCAGCCCGGCTGATCCCGTCTTCGACGGCATGTTCGGGCCTTACACGATCACCGACCACGACCGCCGCGAGGTGCTGGGCTACCGCCTGGCCCTCACCGCCGTGGCCCTCGGCCAGCTGGGGCTGCTGCTGAGCTGGCGCCAGGGGGGAGAGGCCCTGCTCTGGCCCTGGCTGCTGCTGATGGCCGCCGGCCTCGGCCTGGCGCTGCGCTGGATCCACATCTATCTGCGGCCCCTGCACCGCGCCCTGCAGCTCTTCTGGCTGGCGGGCTGCCTTGGGGGGCTGCTGCTGGCCCAGCGGGTGGGGGTGGGATCCATGGGTGAGACCCTGCGAGAGCAGCCCCTCTGGATCCTGGCGGTGGGCCCCTTCTTCGCGGCCCTCACCGGCGTGGGCTTCAAGGAGTTCTTCTGCTTCCGCCGGCCCGAGGCGATCGGCGTGACCCTGCTGCTGCCCGTGGCCCTGCTGGGCCGGCTCAGCGGCCTGCTGCCGGTGACCACCACTGCCACCCTGCTCACGCTGGAAAGCGTGCTGCTGCTGGTGCTCTGCCTGCGCAAGTTCCCGATGGCCGCCGCGGCCGATGTGGGCGATAAAAGCGTGTTCCTCCACCTGGAGGCCCAGCGGCAGGGTGCCGCCGCAGCCACTCCGGCTGCCGCGGTCACTCCGGCTGCCGTGTCCACGGAGGCGACGTGAGCCTCATCTCCCTGGTGGGAGCCGGCAAGGACTACGGCATCCGCACCCTGTTTTCCGACCTTGAGCTGCACGTGGGTCCCCGCGAGCGGCTCGGGCTCATCGGACCCAATGGGGCGGGCAAGACCACTCTGCTACGGGTGCTGGCCGGCCGTGAACCCCTCGATCGGGGCGAGCGGCGCTGCTCCAGCCGTCTCAATGTGGTGCTGCTCGATCAGGAGCCCGACCTCGATCCGGCCCGCACGGTGCTGGAGGAGGTGTTCGCCGCCGGCGGCGAGCGCCTGGCGCTGCTGCGGGAGCACGAGGAACTCAGCCTGGCCCTGGCCGCCGATCCCGCCAGCGACACCCTGCTGGCCCGGCTCAGCTCCTGCAACCACAGGATGGACAGCTGCAACGCCTGGGACCTGGAGCGCGACTGCCGCGAGGTGCTGGAGCGGCTCGGCATCGGTGGCGGTTCGGAGCTGCTGGGCCGGCGGGTGGGGGAGCTTTCGGGAGGCAACCGGCGCCGGGTGGCCCTGGCGGCGGCCCTGGTGGCCCAGCCGGAGGTGCTGCTGCTCGATGAACCCACCAACCACCTCGACGCCGAAGGGGTGGAGTGGCTGCAGGGCTGGCTGGACCGCTTCGCCGGCGCCCTGGTGCTGGTGACCCACGACCGCTACCTGCTCGACCGGGTGACACGGCGGATCGTGGCGGTGGAGCGGGGTGAGGCCCGGCCCTACGAGGGCAACTACGCCGCCTACCTGGAACGGCGGGCCGAGGAGGAGGCTTCCGAGCAGGCGAGCGCCGCCAAGTTCCGCGGCAGCCTGCGGCGGGAGCTGGCCTGGCTGCGCCAGGGCCCGAAGGCCCGCAGCACCAAGCAGAAGGCCCGTCTGCAGCGGATCGAGGCGATGCGCGAGGCCCCCACCCGCCAGGCGAAGGGCCAGGTGAGCCTGGCCTCCACGGCGCGAAGGATCGGCAAGCAGGCGATCACGGCCGAAGGGCTGTGCGTGGGGGTGCCGGCCAGCCCTCCGGGCGGGGATGCCTCAGGACCTAGAACCAGCCGCCCCGAGGGACCAACCGAACCGCCAGAGGAAGCTCCACACCCCGGGCCTGACAATCCAGGCCCCCGCCTGCTGCTGCGCGACTTCAGCTACGACTTCAGCCCCGAAGACCGGGTGGGGATCATCGGCCCCAACGGCGTGGGCAAATCCAGCCTGCTGGAGGTGATCGCCGGCCGCCGGATGCCCAGCGCCGGAACACTGGAGCTGGGGTCCACCGTGAAACTCGCCTACTTCGACCAGCACAGCGAAGTGCTGCTGGCCGACCGGGCCCAGCGCAAGGTGATCGATGTGGTGCAAGAGGCCGCCAGTCGGGTGGACGTGGATGGGGTGGAACTCAGCGCCTCCCAGCTGCTGGAGCGCTTCCTGTTTCCGCCGGCTCAGCAGCACCAGCCGGTGGCGAAGCTCTCGGGCGGCGAGCGGCGGCGGCTGCACCTGTGCCGGCTGTTGATCGAGGCGCCGAATGTGCTGCTGCTCGATGAGCCCACCAACGACCTCGACGTGCACACCCTCGGGGTGCTGGAGGACTTCCTCGAGGATTTCCGCGGCTGCGTGGTGGTGGTCTCCCACGACCGCTGGTTCCTCGACCGCACCGTGGATCGCCTCTTCTGTTTCCGCGATGGACAGCTGGAGCGGTTCGAAGGGAACTACAGCAGCTACCTCGAGCGCCAGCAGGCTGCCGCGGGCCGGCCAGCCGGGGGAGTGGCCCAGACCGGATCAGCCGCAGCTCCCAGCAGCAACAACCGTCCAACGGCCAAGCCAACCGCACCCCGTCGCCGCAGCTTCAAGGAAAACCGGGAACTCGAATCGATCGAACGGGACCTGCCCCTCTGGGAGGAACGCCGCGGCAGCCTCGAAACGAGCCTCGCCAATCCCAGCGGCGGCGACTACGGGCAGCTGGAGACCCTCACCCATGAGCTGGCGGAATTGGTGGAGCGGATCCACAGCGCCGAGGAGCGCTGGCTGGAACTCAGCGAACGGCCGAACTGAGCCAGGGCCCGGTGGCGGCCCCGGGCGTGCCAGATCAGCAGGAGCGCACAGGACGGTCTCAAGCAACGGGAAGCGCCCGTATGGTGTGCCCGGTGAGCTCCGGCCGTGTTCGGCCGGTCATTCATGAAAACCATTGACGACCACATCAAGAAGGATCTCGTCGAGATTGAGTCCGCCAAAGCGGAAGGCAACCTCGGCAAGGTTCGCCACCTCGAGGAAGAGCTGAAGGGCCTGGAGGAATACAAGACCCACCACCCCGAAGACAGCCACGATCCCTCGCCCCTGGAGGTCTACTGCGACCTCAATCCGGAAGCGCCCGAGTGCCGCGTCTACGACGACTGATCCGCAGCGCCGTTTCGCCACACCACAAGCCGTTTCACCACACCACTAACAGAGAGTGCTGCCCCTGGGAGTCTTGATTCCCGGGGGTTTTCGCTTGGCCTGATGGCGCTGTCCCGGCGGCGCAACCCCGTGCCGCAGGGAGGGCTCGCAGCGATCCAGCGTGATCGGCTGGGAAAAAATCAGCGGTGCAGGAGATCAGCGCTGTAAGGAAAGGAATCAGCGGTGGAAGGAATCAGCGTTGAAAGGAATCAGCGGTGGAAGAGATCAGCGTTGCAAGGAATCAGCGTTGGGAGGAATCCGCTGCGGAAGAATCCCCTGCCAGAGGCTGCGCATCGAGGCGATCAGCTGAGCCAGACGTTTCGGGGGCCTCCGGGGCGCTCGGGCCGGCGGCCGCCGCAGCGCGTGGCGTCCGCGGGCGGGTGAGGGGCACCAGGAGGGTCTCGGGTTCTTCGGGCTCCCAGGCGCCACCCGCCGGTATGGCACCCGCCGCAGCCGCTCCGCCCGCCGCGGCGACCCCGGCGGCCCCAGCCAGAGCCGCTGGCTCAGGAGCCGGGCGATCCACCCCCAGCTCTCGCCACACCAGCGCCAGCAGGGCATCGAGCCCGGTGCGGGTGGCCGCCGAGATCGCCAGCGGCGCCCCCAGGCTGGGCAGGGCCGCGGCGCTGAGGCCATGGGCGGCCAGGGCCTCCAGCCGCTCAGCGATCTCCTCGGAATCGAGCAGTTCGGCCTTGGTGAGCACCACCAGCCGCGGCCGCGCCTCGAGGCCATGGCCGTAGGCCCGCAGCTCCGCTTCCACCACCTGCAGATCGGCCACCACGTCCTCAGAGCTGCCATCCACCAGGTGGAGCAGCAGGCGGGTGCGCTGGATGTGGCGCAGGAAGTCGTGGCCCAGGCCGGCACCGCGGGCGGCGCCGGCGATCAGGCCGGGGATGTCGGCGAACACGGTGCCATCGCCGCTAGGACGTCGCACCACCCCCAGGTTGGGCACCAGGGTGGTGAAGGGGTAATCAGCGATGCGGGGCCGGGCGGCCGAGAGCACGGCGATCAGGGTGCTCTTACCGGCATTGGGCTGGCCGATGATGCCCACCTCGGCGAGCAGCTTGAGCTCCAGCCACAGGTCCCAGGCCTCGCCATCGCGGCCCTCGGTGAACTTCTCCGGTGCCCGGTTGCGGTTGCTGAGGTAGTGGGCGTTGCCGAGGCCGCCGCGGCCGCCAGCCGCCACCAGCAGCTCCTGACCCGCCTCGGTGAGATCACCCAGCAGGATGCCGGTGCGGCTGTCGCGCACCTCGGTGCCGCAGGGCACCTTGATCACCAGGGGCTTGCCGCTGGCGCCGCTGCTGCGGTTGGGGCCGCCGCGCACGCCGTCGTCGGCGGCGAAGAGGCGCTTGAACTTGAAATCCAGCAGGGTCTGGAGGTTGGGGTCGGCGCGCAGCAGCACGTCGGCGCCGCGGCCGCCATCGCCGCCAGAGGGACCGCCGGCGGGTACGTACTTCTCGCGGCGGAAGGCCACGATGCCGTCGCCACCACGGCCACCGCGCACGGCGATGCGGGCCTGATCGATGAACTGCATTAGCCCAACCTTAGGATCCCTCGGTATTGGAGCCGCCGTGTCCGAGGTTCGCTTCCAGCAGGTGAGTAAGGCCTACCCGCCCCGCCGGAGCGGTGAACGGCCGGTGGAGGTGCTGCAGCGGCTGGATCTCGCCATCGCCGATGGGGAGTTCCTGGTGCTGGTGGGACCTTCGGGCTGCGGCAAGAGCACCCTGCTGCGGCTGCTGGCGGGGCTGGAGAGCCCCAGCGGCGGCGAGATCTATGTGGGGGATCGCCCCGTGAGCCGGCTGCGCCCCGCCGAGCGCGATGTGGCGATGGTGTTCCAGAGCTACGCGCTCTATCCCCACCTGAGCGTGGCCGACAACATCAGCTTCGGGCTGCGCCGCAGCCGGCCCCGCTCGGCCACCGAGCAACTGCTGGATGGCCTGCACCGCGCCACCCGCCCCTGGCCGGCGCCGCTGCGGATCCGCTCGGATCGGGAGGAGGCAATCGAGCGGCGGGTGGCCGAGGTGGCCACCACCCTGGAACTGGAGGGCCTGCTGGAACGCCGGCCGAAGGAACTCTCCGGCGGCCAAAAGCAGCGGGTGGCCCTGGGCCGGGCGATCGCCCGCAAGCCGGCGGTGTTCCTGATGGATGAGCCGCTCAGCAACCTCGACGCCAAGCTGCGCACCGGCACCCGCGCCCAGATCGTGGAGCTGCAGCGCCGGCTGGGCACCACCACCCTCTACGTGACCCACGATCAGGTGGAGGCGATGACCATGGGCCATCGCATCGCCGTGCTCAACGGCGGGCGGTTGCAGCAACTGGGCACGCCGCTGGAGCTCTACCAGTGGCCGGCCAATCTGTTCGTGGCCCAGTTCATCGGCAGCCCGCCGATGAACCTGTTGCCGGTGACGGTGGCCGCCCCGGGCCAGCTAGTGCTCGGCGGGCGGCGGCTGGCGGTGGAGGGCCCGATGGCCGAGGCCCTGGGGGGCCGCCAGGGCCAGACCCTCACGGGCGGCCTGCGGCCCGAACACCTGAAGCTGGCCCCGGCCACCAACCGCAACCTGGCGGCCGAGGTGAGCCATGTGGAAGCCCTCGGCAATGAGCAACTGGTCACTTGTCGGCTGCTGGAGGGCAGCCACCTGGTGCTGGTGCGGGCCACGCCCGAGCAGAGCGTGACCGTGGGGCAGGCGGTGCACCTGGAGATCGACCCCAGCGGCTGGCGCCTGTTCGATAGCGAGGGGTTGGCCCTGCCGCGGCCGAAGCGGCCGGTGGAGAAACCGCTGGAGCTGCCGCAGTTTCAGGCCTGAGCTGGAGGCGCTGAATTGAATGACCCAGCTCTTCCTCTCCCACAGCTCAAAGGACGACCCGTTCGTGCGCGACCTCCGCGCCGCCCTCGCCGACCACGGCCAGGATGGCTGGATCGATTCGCGCCAGTTGCGCGGCGGCGATCCGCTTTGGCCTGAGATTGAGCAGGCGATCGAAGCCGCGACGGCCTTTGCCGTGGTGGTGAGCCCGGCTGCGTTGCAGTCGAAGTGGGTGGGCAGGGAGCTGCGCCACACGCTCAAGCTTCGTGAGCAGCGCGGCAGGGAGCAATTCCCCGTTATTCCGCTTGCCCTCGATGGCACCAGGCTCGGGGTGCTGGAGGAATTCTTCGGCGAGGAGCCGGTTTACATCCCGCTCAGCAGTGATGCCGGCGGCATTGAGGCGGCGATCAATCCAATCCTCGTGGCCCTGGGCAAGCGTGATCCCGCCGACGTGCCCGCCTTGCCGCAGCCGCAGGCCGAGCCGCTGGAGGAGCTCGTGCTCGAACTCTCCGACCTCAAGGTGCAGGAGCGCGATGGCGTGCGCCGCGCCACGGCCCGGGCCCGGCTGATCTACGAAGCCGCCACGCCTGGCCAGCCGAGCGTGCACAGCACCCAGAGCTGGCGGCTGGTCGCGCCCATCGGACCGCTCGAAGCGGGCGACCTGCGCTGGTATCTGGAGCAATACGCAATCTGGCCGAGCCCCTATTTCAAAAGCCGGGCGCAGCAGGTGGAGGAGAAGCTCGTGCAGTGGGGCCAGCAGCTGTACGCCGCGGCGCTGCCCTTGGCCCACACCGCGAACGTGATGAATGCCTGGGCGAGGGTCGGCGACCAGGCCGGGCGGCGCTTCTCCGTTCAAGTGGATGCGTCGCTTGAAGCCGGGGCGCTCGAAGCTGGTGTGCTTGAAGCCGGCACAGCCGTGCCAGGTGGACCTGAGGCCGATGGGCTCCAGGCCGAAGCGGCCATTTCCCGCGAAGCCGCCACCCTCCTGCTCGGCCTGCCCTGGGAACTGCTGCACAACGGCAGCAGCTACCTCTTCCAAGGCGCCAAGCCGACGCGGGTCCGCCGGCGCCTGCCTTGCACCGAGGGCTTCGGCGTGGCCGTAGTTGCCCCGCCGATCCGCATCCTGCTGATCACGGCGCTCCCGAAGACGAGGCCTGGGGCTACATAACCAGCGCCGCTACCCCGAGGCGCTGGGGGCTTTTGCCGAAGCGCACCAATGATTCACTGATTTGGACGAACCGGGTTCCGTCGCCGTGATCTGGCACCAAACCGGCAGGGCGTATCAGATGGCGGGCCAGCCGGAAGCGGCGGAGGGCTCCTGCCCTTCATCGGCGCCCTCCAGACCGTCGTCGCCGGCAGCCGCGACCCCGCCCTCGCCGATCAGCCGGAATTGGATTACACGATGGCCGCCGAAATCCTTTTGCTGATTGAAACCATGGCAGGAGCGCAGGGGTGAAACTACGGGATGTAATCGAGGGCTGTAATCCGTTGCGATCAGACTTCAACCAACGCAGCCAGACCACCCCAAGCAGCGCAGCCCCTACTGCCGCTGCAACTGCCGCAGGTTCTGCTGGTACAGCACCATCTCCACAGCAATTTGAATCGATTCACCAGGCTGCAGCCTCCTCCTCGGCCGGCAGAGCAGCTTCACGTGTCTGGCTGGCGTTGGAGCCAGCGTTGCAGGGTGTCGGTGGTCCAGGTGGCAACACCGGTGCCGAGGAAGTCGTTGTCGTTGGTCCAGATCGCAGCGCTCAGGGCGAGGGCGGTGGCCACGACTGGCCAGTCGTGGGGATCGCGCAGGGAACGCTCGCGCGCTTCATCCTCAAGGGGGGCGTAGATGCTCTCATCGAGAATGACAATGTTCGCCTCGATGGCGGCAAGGCAAGCTGCGGCCAGTTCTGTACCAAGTGCCGGCTCGAGACTGCGACGACGGATGAACGCGGCGATTCGGCGGGGGAGTTCGACTTGTGTTTCGCCCCACATCTGTTCTGGCAGGAATAGATCGATGCGCTTGTCACCCAGGCGGGTCCGGCCCGCGACCCTGAGCAGTTCGCCGACGAGCACGTTCGTGTCGACGACGAGTCGCATCAGCTCTGGCTAGGGCTGGACGAGATCTCGCGGACGAGTTCGTCCTCGTCGATGCCCGAGCGGGAGACTAGGTCATCAACAAGCCTGCCGAGTCGGCCGAGCACCTCGCGTCCGGTCCGCCGGTCCTTGGCCGTGATCGGCACAAAAAAACCGATCGGCTGGCCGTGTCGTTCGATCACCAGGGTCTCACCGCTGGCGAGGATCGAACTCGCCTTGTCCCTGAACTCCCTGACACCGATCGTTTTCACTGTTCAAACCCCTCTATGGTCACAATTGTAGCCACAACCTGGTGACGGGGGCGGAATTGATGGAATTGGCGAAAAAGCTGGCTGATTTCGCAGACGATTTCGCCCCTTGGGGCTTCGATGCCATTCATTGACCAGCCGCCTGGTTCGCCCTGGGGACATCAAGCCGCCCGATCAACGAGGGCAGCGCAGTCCCAATGCACCGGGCGCACCGAACCAGCACCGAAGCAATGGATTCGAAAACACGTACCCAGTGACCTTGCCCTGAAAACATCGGTTTACCAGTTGTTTTTGCGCCCAATGCCCTGGCTTCGTTCCAGTGCTGCCCGTCGCCCGCTGTTTGCCGGCTATGGCGTGACCAGCCTGGCGCCCGGCGGCACCAGCTTCCAGGTGCTTTCGCCGCGGGGACCGGGAGCCCTGAGGCGACTTGATGCGCTGATGCCAAGATGCAATCAACACCAGGCTGGCCATGCGCACTACGCTCGACATCGAGGACGATGTGTTGGCCGCCGCCAAAGAGTTGGCGCACCGCCAGGGCGTCTCCGCCGGGAAAGTGGTTTCGAGGCTCTTTCGCTCTGCCCTGAGCGGCAAGGCGCCAGCCCAGCCTTCTGGTGCTGCGGTTGTGGCCGGATTCCGTCCCTTTGCGGCCAGCGATCAACAGCTAGTGAGCAATGAACAAATCGATCAGTTGCGGGATCTTGAAGGCATCTGATGCGGGCCCGGCCCAGCAGGTGGCCGCCCTCTGACCGAGGCCTGCGGCCATCCCAGCCATGCCTTCTGGCCTCAGCAGATCAGCCTGCTCCAGGAGGGTCTGATTCGCTGGGACCGAATCTTTGGACCTCGCCAGATCAGTGATGCCTATCTGCTGGCTCTGGCCGTTGCCCATGGCCGCCGGCTGAATCGAGGCAGGCGCCGGGAGCGCTCGGCGGATGCCAGATCACTCCATGGGGGTTGAGCAGTGATTGCAGGTCAGCATCGATTGCCCATCCTCCGGACGGAGGCTTGGTCCTTTGCCCTGGTACTGCTTTTTGCCGTACCATCAGCTCAGCAGTCCCGGAGAGTCATGGCCACCACCGATCGCCTGGACCTGAAGCTCTCCAGCACAGACAAGCAACTCCTCCAGCAAGCGGCCGCAATCGAAGGCATCTCCGTTGCTGCTTTCGTGCGCTCAGCCGCCAAGCAACGGGCCGCTGAGGCCATCCAGCTCGATCGGGCCGTCTCTCTCTCCCGCCGCGACTACGAAACCTTCCAAGCCGCGCTGGCTGAACCTTTCCGCCCAAACGAGGCCTTGCTGCAAGCGTTGAACCAGCTCCATGCCCGCGTCAAGCGTGCTTGAAGAGCAGCTGCTTGATCCCAAGCGGCACGATCGCTCTGCCTTTGCCTGCGGTGAGCCGGCGTTGGATGCCTTTCTGCAGCGCCACGCCCACCAGAACATGCGCAAGGGCATCAGCCAGACCTGGGTGCTGGTGCCCCCAGACAAACCCAGCATCATCGCCGGCTACTACTGCTTAGCTCCGGCAGAAGTCGTCCTTGCCAACCTCCAACCCGCCGATGCCCTGCCCCTTCCCCCCTACCCCATTCCCTGTTTTCGGATGGGTCGATTAGCTCGAGATCTGCGTTGGCGTGGAGAAGGCATGGGCGCATTGCTCATCGGTCTTGCGGTTGAACGCTGCCTGCGGGCTCGCCAGTCCGTGGGTGGCTTCGCCCTGATCGTCGATGCCAAAGGAGAGAAGGCCAAAAACTTCTACCTCCGCTACGGCTTCCGGCCCTACCTCGACACCCCGAACAGCCTTTACCTGCCGTTAGGGGGAGGGCTTGGTTGAGGCGATCCGAATGTCGCGAGCGACCAGTGGAGGGGCAACAGGTCTCGGTCCCATCCCATGGGCTCCCTCAGCAACATCAGGCTGGAGCTGGTGCGGGAGATCGTGGGGCAGATCCTGGGCCTGGCGCGGCGGCAGGGCATCTCCGCCGGGCAAGTGGTTTCAAGGCTGGTTGATTCCTGTTGGTGGCACGAAAGGCTGGCAATCCCCATTCACTTCACCCACACCACACTGCAGCCCATGCCGCCATCCCCCTGCTCGGCATCGCTCACCCGCTCCACGTAGGGCACGCCGGCCAGCCATTCGCGCAGGCCCCGCTTGAGCTTGCCTGTGCCGATGCCATGGATCACCCACACCGGCCCGTTGGCGCCGCGCAGGCGCTCCTCCACCGCCGCCTCGGCCTCGTGCACCCGCAGGCCGCGCACATCCACGGTGTTGGCCTCGGTGCGCACCTGGGGACCGCGGCTGCCGGGGGCGCGGCGGCTGCGCACCGTCACCGGTGGCGGGGTTGGCGGGGCGGGCTTCTCGCCGTTGAGGCCCTCGATCGCCGAAAGCGCCACGGTGCTGCGAAGCACGCCGCAGCGCAGCGTGAGTTCCAGGCCATCGGCCGAGATCGCCAGCACTTCAGCGGCCTTGCCCAGGGCCAGCAGCCGCACCCGGTCCCCCACCACCGGCCGCCAGCCGGCGTGCTCGCGCCTCTGGGGTTGGGGCCGGTACTCGGCCTCCAAACGCTTGAGCCGCTGGCCCGCCTGGCGCGCCACCTCGCCGGCGCTGCGGCCATCGCCGCGGTCGGCATCGGCAGCACCGCGCCGCAGGCGGCGGATCAGGCGACGCACCTCCCCCTGGCCATCGCGGATCGAGCGCTCCAGTTGCTGGCGGCGCTGCTCCTGCAGCTCGGCGCTCTGCTCCTTCTGCTGCTCCCAGCGGGCCAGCAGTTCCTCGTGGAGCAGTTCGGTGCGGGCCAGCACCACTGCCGCGGCTTCGGCCGCCTCCTGCTGCTGGCGCCGCTGCTGCTCCAGCCCCTCGATCACCCGATTCACGCCGCCCCCCTCGCCCTCGCCAGCCGCCGCCAATTGTTCGGCGGCGGCCGCCACCACCCGGCCATCGAGCCCCAACCGGGCCGCGATCGCCAAGGCATTGCTGCGGCCCGGGATGCCCCACTGCAGGTGATAGGTGGGCGAGAGGGTCTCCACATCGAAGGCCACCGATGCATTCTCGAAGCGCGGATCGGCGTACTTGAGCGCCTTGAGCTCGCCGAAGTGGGTGGTGGCCACCGTGAGCCGGGCTCGATCCGCCAGCTCCCGCAGCAAGGCCGCCGCCAGGGCTGCACCCTCGGTGGGGTCGGTGCCGGCGCCCACCTCATCGAGCAGCACCAGGGAAGCGCCGTGCTGGCCGGCGGAAGCCGGCGCGGCAGCACTCAGGAACGGGTCGGCGAAGCCCCGGGCCTCCGGCACTATCGGCCCGGATTCCATCAGCCCCGCCGCTGGGGGATCGATCGCCGCCAAGTGGGGCGGCGTGGGCGTTTCGGCATCAGACGCAGCGAAGCGCCTGCCGCTCGGGGCGGAAAGGAGGCCCTCCCTGGAGGCCTGGCGGGGCCGTCTGACGCCTGGCTCCGGCCCCAGCGCTTCGAGGATCCGGGCGATGCGGCGGATGTGGCCGCTGAAGGTGGAGAGGTTCTGCTGCAACGACTGCTCATCGCCGATGTCGGCCAGCACCTGGCCACACCAGGGCAAGCGGGGCGTGCCGCTGCAGGGGAGAAACAGGCCGGCGCGGGCCATCAGGGCCGCCAGCCCCAGGCTCTTGAGGGTCACCGTTTTGCCGCCGGTGTTGGGGCCGGTGATCGCCACCACCCGCAGCTCCGCGCCCACCCGCAGGCTCACCGGCACCACCGGCCGGCCGGCCTCGCGTCGCTCCTGCCACAGCAGCAGCGGATGGCGCAGCTCCCGGAACTCAAAGGGAGCCGCCGGATCGGCCTCCAATTCTGGGCGCACCGCCCCCAGCCAGGCCCCGTAGCGGGCCCGCGCCACCCCCGCATCGAGCCGCACCAGCACCGCCTGCAGGTGTGCCAAGGCCCCAGCCTCCTCCCCCACCAGAGCGCTCAGCTCCGCGAGGATCTGCTCCTCCAGCTCCCGCTCGCGGCCCTCCAGCTCCCGAAGCCGGTTGCCCAGGGAAATCACCGCCTGGGGCTCTACGAACACCGTGCTGCCCGAAGCGGAGCTGTCGTGAACGATGCCGGCCACCTGGGAGGCCGAACCGGCCTTCACCGCCAGCACCGGCCGGCCGTTACGCTCCGCCACCACCGTGTCCTGCAGCAGGTTGCCCCAGCGGCGGATCAGCTCCTGCAGGCGCTCGCGCCGCTCGGCGCGCACCCCCTGCAGCTGGCGCCGCAGACCCTCCAGCTCGGCGCTGGCCCGGTCCGCCACCCGTCCCCCCTCCTCGATCGCGAAGTGGAGCCGCTGCTCCAGCTCCGGCAGGGTGCGCAGGTCGGCCACCAGGGCCGAGGTCACCGGCCGCAGAACTTCAGCCTCGATCTGACGCCGTAGCCGCCGCGCCGCCGCCAGGGTGGTGGCCACATCCAGCAGGGCCTCACCGCCGGCGGTGCCGCCCTTGGCGCAGCGGAGCATGGTGGCGGCGATGTCCGCCACGCCGCGGAAGCTCAGGCCCCCCTCCACCACCCCGTCGAGGCCTAGGAGCTCGGTGGTTTCGGCCAGGAGCTCCCGGCTTTCAGAGCAACTGGCGGGCAGCGGCAGGGCGGCGCAGTGACGTTCGCCGGCGGCGGTGCTGGCGAAGCCGGCCACATGACCCGCCAGGCGGGGCCACTCCAGGAGATCGAGGGCTTCGGCGGCGATGGCGGCGCCGCCGTCCCCATCCAGCCGCGTGGATGGGGATGCGGCATCGCCCACCGCCCCGCCCTCGGGCCCAGGCGCCATCGCCAGCAGTTCAGCGCCGTTGACATCGATCACTCCCCCTTCCACCCGTGTGCTCACCCCTGCTCGCTCGCCGCGGGGGTGAGGGAAGGAATCGCCGCGCCGCCCTGGTTGGAAGGGATGCCGGCGGGGGGTTCGTAGAGGATCTCCAGCCAGTTGCCCTCCGGATCCTGCAAATAAAATGAAGCGGTACCATCGCGGTGGTCGTGAACCGGGCCCACCGGGTAACCGCTGGCCACCAACTGGGCATGCACCGCATCCACGGCCTCGCGGTTCTCGAAGTGGAAAGCGAAGTGGGGACCAGCCGCGGTGTACTCCGGACTGAGCAGGGCCACCCCATCACCCGTAATCGGCGACTGCAGGTAGGCCCAGTCGGCCGCATTCCAGGTGAGCTGAAGTCCGAGGGCCTCATAAAAGGCCTTGGCACGCTCCATGTCGGCCACCCGGAGGGCTACATGGCCAAGGCGATGGACGGCGGCCGGAGCCATGGCGCAGGGGATCACTGCCGCCATTCTCCTGCAATGGGCTGGCGATGGTGAGCGTCTCTGCGCATCTCCCGGGTCGATCCGATCGCCAGGCGTGCCGCACTGTTGCTGGGCCGGCAACAGGGTTCAGAGGCGGAGCTGATCAACCACTGAGCTCGATGCTTGAGCCGCTCTCCTTCTTCAGCCGCTGATGCCAAGCCGGGATTCCGCTCCCACGATGGAGGAGTCACCCTCGGCCCCTGCCATGCACCGTTCGTTGCCTTCGCGGATCTCGGCGCCTGTGTTGGTAGCCATCGCCCTGAGCGGAGCCGGCATCGGCGGGATGGCTCCCGCCCAGGGCCAACCGATCCGAGGTGGCGTGGGTGGTCCCGCCTCCGGCGCCGGGGTGCTTCCAGGGGCCGGCTTCGGCCAGGCCGGGCCTGGACTTGTTCGCCCGGCTCCCGTGGCTCCTGCCGCAGGTGGCGTTGGTGGGCCGGCTTCCGGCGCCGGGGTCCTTCCAGGCGCCGGCTTCGGCCAAGCAGGGCCAGGGCTTGTTCGCCCTGCTCCTGTGACGCCCGCGGCCGGGGGTTTGGGCGGTCCGGCTTCCGGCGCCGGGGTGCAGCCGGGTGCCGGCTTCGGGCGGCCGGGCCTCGGGCGCTGAATTCCTGGAGTCGCAAGGTCCGGCACGCCATCGGCCAGCGGGTAACCGCCGTCCCCAGGGATCACCACAAAGGTCTGCTCCGGCGGGAGATCGGCCCGGGCCTGATGGCAGCCTCGGCCCAGCCGTGGACAGAGGCTGCGTTTCACCTCGATCGCCCACAGAAGCTGACCATCCAAAGCCGACTTCCACGCCACGTGGCACAGGGTGCCAGTTTGCAGAGTGTCAACAGCGCCCAACCCCAGCCCAGGCTGCTGCTTAAATTAGTTGGAGTCCCAAAATTTTTAACATGAAACTTACTTCTTCGCTTTTGGGAGTTGCCGGCATCGCCACAGCGATCCTTTTGGACGCTGCCCCGTCTAAGGCTGTTTTATATCTTGATTTTATTCCTTTAAGCCCAACGAAAACGCGCATTAAAGCATCCGGCACCATTAATCCCTCTCATCTTGCCACCACTCCTGCTCCTGTTGTTGGAACAGTAACAACGGCCCCATCTGGGAGCAATTCTTCCGAGATCAACTTAGGTTCAGATTCCCTCAGGCTCACTTATGCCTCTCCCATGGGAATGAACATCCCCGGTCGTCGCTTCGCCTTGACTGGACCTAGCAACCCATTTACCACTGGAGGGACTTTTGCCTGGGCAGGTCCCCCCACCCCAGCGAACGTTCCTCCGTTCCATTTGCGCTTTGCGAGCATGGATTTTTGGCTTCCAGATTCCTTTACTGGCGGAGCTACTCTCAACAACCAAGCCCAAGCTGTGAGTGGCTTCTTTGATGTAAATGCAAGCCTCGCGCGGCTCGGTCTTAATGGGAAAGCTATTGCTTTCACTTCGGGCAGCGAGCAAGTCATTCTTCGCAACTACACTGAAATTCCAGGACCTGTACCAATTCTTGGGGCTGCAGCGGCATTTGGTTATTCACGCAAACTTCGCAACCGCATTCAAAAATCTACATCTTCGCGAACCGCTTGAGTATTCACGACACGTTTACCTAACATTACCATCTCAAAGCCCTGTCATTACAGGGCTTTTTTTATCCCCTTGACATGCACGCCCGAAGCCTGAGCCGCCTCTCCTTGGTTTTTGCGGTTCTTTATGTCCTGTTGGTGGTTTCGACTGCCATCCCCGCAAAGCTGCTGGATTACGACTGGCTCAATCGCGTTACCGCCACCTTGATCAATGGCTCGAGCATGCCACTGCTCGCGCTTTTTATTCTTGTGGTGGGAAACCTGCTCTATCCTAAGACTGATCTTCTAATCAAGCGCCTTAAGCTCTTTTCTAGCCTCGCCGTCGTGGCTGTTTATGGCTTCCTGCTGCTGATTCCGCTGCACATCTTCACGGGTCTTCTGCAACAAACCACCAACTCTGATCAAGTTCGCGCTCTCGATAAAGCAGAACGAAAACTTTATTCCTATCGCCAGGCTGCCAATCAGGCCAGCAGCGTCAGCGATCTTCAGACACGCCTTACCAAGCTCAGTGCACCTGTACTCAACCCAGATATCCTTGCTCGCCCCCTTCCGGAAGTGAAGGCTCAGGTGAGCGCTTCTTTCAATCAAGTTGCCGCTCAGATTGCCGAGCAGCGCCAGGCTTTGGCGGCAGAGAACAGTTGGAGAACCCGCGGGCCTCAGTTGCTGCGCATTGTCATCGCCTGTCTTGTGCTGGCCTTCGGCTTCGCTGCCTTTGCCCAGCCAACGCCCAACGGCCCGTTGATGATGGACAGCATTGAGAATAAGCTAACTCAATTCCGCCGCAAGTCCCTTTTCAGCAATTCCAACCGATCCAGCCAGCCCTTTCCCTGAGAGCACACTCAATCAGCCCTTTTGGTTGCGTCGAATGTTTCCAAGCAGACCCCTACAACCACCGAAGAACCTCAAGGCAAAAGATTCCTCAGCACGAAAGTAGTCCGACTACATTGATGCCGTTCTTTCTAAGGACTCCAGAATTTCCTAGAACACCTCCACCATTCACCCCTGCCGCAGCCAGGCCGCCGCATCGCAGGCGTGGTAGGTGAGGATCAGATCGGCGCCGGCCCGCTTGAAGCTCAGCAGGGTTTCGAGAGTCACGGCCCGTTCATCGATCCAGCCGCGTTCGGCCGCCGCTTTCACCATCGCGTATTCGCCGCTCACGTTGTAAGCGGCGATCGGCTGCTCGGTTTCCTGGCGCAGGCGATAGATGATGTCCAGATACGCCAGGCCGGGCTTCACCATCAGGATGTCGGCCCCTTCGCTCTCATCGAGCTGGCACTCAAGGATCGCCTCGCGGCCATTGGCCGGATCCATCTGGTAGGTGCTCTTGTCCTTCGGGATCGGCTTGCCGGCGTTGGCGCGGGGGGCCGAATCGAGGGCCTCGCGGAAGGGACCGTAGTAGGCGGATGCATACTTGGCGGTATAGCTGATGATGCCCACGTGCTCAAAGCCCTCCTCATCGAGGGCCTCGCGGATGGCGCCCACCCGGCCGTCCATCATGTCGCTCGGGCCGATCAGGTCGGCGCCGGCGCGGGCCTGGGCCACGGCCTGCTGGCAGAGGATCGACACCGTCTCATCGTTGAGCACCACCCCCTCTCTGCTCACGATGCCGTCGTGACCATCGCAGGAATAGGGGTCGAGGGCCACATCGGTCATGATCGCCATGGCTGGGTGCACCTCCTTGAGCCGACGGATCGCCCTCGGGATCAGGCCGTGCTCGTTGAAGCACTCGGCGCCATCCTCGCTTTTGAGGCCATCGGCCACCTTGGGGAAGAGCACCACGCAGCGGATGCCCAGATCCCAGGCGCGCCCCACCTCGTCCACAAGCCCTTCGAGGCTCCAGCGGCTGGCACCCGGCATGGCGCCGATCGGCTCGATGCTGGCCCCCTCGTGCACAAAGAGGGGATAGATGAAGTCGGTGGGGGCGAGCTGGTGTTCCCGCACCAGGGCCCTCAGAGCCGGCGTGCGCCGCAGCCGGCGGGGACGGTAGGTGAGATCCATGGGGCCTGCTGGACTGGAACTGATCCTAGAGAGGGGCTTCTTGTGCCTGCTTAGAGGAGCACAAAAGCCAGGGGCACCAGCAAGGCCAGAGCGATCAGGGCGACGAGCTGGAATTTCCAATCAACACGGTCGATGTGCTGTGCAGCGAGCAGCTCGCCACCCTCACCTGCTTTGTTATAGTACACAGTTCCCCAGCAGAAAAGCAAGAAGAAAACAATCGAAACAAGATAGGCATAAATATACAGCAAATCAAGGAACGTTGTATAGGAAAGCGGTGGCAGGTCGGCGCGGTAACTCTGTTGCAGGAAAATCAGAGTTAATAGAGCTGTGGTGGGGATGGCCAGCCGCACGTCGCCAAGCGAGCCGGGCAGACTTGGCGATGCGATCACAATACCAATAACGACAAGCAAAGGTAAAATATACTGCCCGAAGGCGGAGAAGAAGTTTGTTTTGTAGACTATTCCATAATCGATTGATGGAAAAGCAGAGGGCTTGCCGATGCCAAAGGTGGTGTTGTACTGATGCAGAAATGGTTTCACCAGACTGCCAACCATATCGTAACCATTGACATCAGCAAATTGTCCGATCAGCGTGTTGGCTACATTGCTTTCGGGCAGCAGCGATGCGCAGGGCGGGCCTCCTTCGTAGCAGGAGAGAGCATCCGGCCTAGTTTCCATCGTGATCGGCAGGTTCATGTCGTAGAAGGGAAAACCTGCCAGGCTGAGATCATTCACAAAGAAATGGCCGGAAAAGCGAAACAACTGATAGAGGCGGCCATCGTCGAGCTTCACCGGTTCTGTGGTGTCTGGCTCCAAAACCATGTTGGTCGATTCAATCTGATTGGTGAATTCGAGAACCTGGCTAAGCGGAATCTTCTCGGCTTCAATAATTTTCTGAACCTCAGGACGCCATTTGATCCAGTACCAACCTTCTGCCCAAAATGTCTTGTCCTTGAGGTTGAGCTGATAGATGTTTTCGATATGCATTCCGGTGTCGATAGTTCGCTGTATATCGCCAGTAACCATTGGCATGCGATGCTGAAAATCCATGCCTTTGGTGACGGCATTGCGGGTGTTTTGATTGTTGAAGGCAACCTCATCTTGCGCCGAACTAGCCTGAAACAAACCAATCGCAGCCAGCACCACTGCCATCATGATCCAGATCTTCAAGCGGGAGGCCGCGTTGGCGAGGGAAAAGCCCGTCGATTGGTTTTTTGGCACAGAACCCTGGCTGCTGCGTAGACGTATAAAACAACAGCTAGGCCTTGCTTGCAAGTAAAGATCTGAAAAAGATCTCTGTTTTCAAAGAATGAACCGAACTGCCAGACTCACAGCTTGGCGTTGCCGGTCCACCCCTGGCGCGGGTCGGCGCTGCGGGCTTGGCGGAGCTGCTCCAGCAACCGCCGTTCCTGGTCGCTGAGGTTCTCAGGCAGCTTGAGCACCGGGCTGAGCAGCAGGTCGCCGCGGAGGCCCTCCTTGAGCGGCCAACCCTTGCCCTTGAGCCGCAGGCTGCGGCCCACGCTCATCCCCGGCGGCACCTGCACCGTGGCCTCCCCATCGGGCGTGGCCACCACCACCTCACCCCCCAGAGCCAGCTCGTCGAGGCTCAGGGGCAGGTCGGCTCGGAGCTGGTCGCCGTCGAGCCGCCAGACGGGGTGGGGCTGGAGCTGGAGGTTGAGGTAGAGGTCGCCGCGGCGGCCGGTGCCCGGCTGGAGGTTGCCCTTGCCCTTGAGCCGCAGTCGGCTGCCGCTGCGCACGCCAGCCGGGATCCGGACCTGCACCCTCTCCTCATTCACTGAGAGGGTGCGCTCACAGCCCCGAAAAGCCTCGGAAAGGCTGAGGTTGATCGTGGCCTCGGCATCGAGATCCACCGGGATGCCGCGGCCGCCGAAGCCGGAGGGGAAACCGCTGCCGAAGCCACCGCCGCCGCCGCCACCGAATCGCCCGAGCAGATCATTGACGAACTCATCGAAGTTGCCGTAGCGGCCGAAATCAACATCGGCACCCATGCCGCCGCCGCCGCCACCCATCTGGTTCCAGTACTGGCCGAACTGCTCATACCGCCGCCGCTTCTCGGGATCAGAGAGCACCTCGTAGGCCTCGCTGATCTCCTTGAAGCGTGCCTCGGCGGCCTTATCGCCGGGATTCACGTCCGGGTGGTACTGGCGGGCCAGCTTGCGAAACGACCGCTTGATCGCATCGGCATCGGCGCCCCTCTCGAGCTCAAGCACCTTGAAGTAATCGCGATAACCGTTGGCGCTCATCGGTTCAGGCTCCTCGGATCACGATCATCGGGACTGGCGCTCGCATCGAGGCGTCGTTGGCAACGGGCTGGCGCCCGGGCGATCGAGGCCCGTCGGTACGACGTGCCGGCATTGTCTCAGCGACACCGGGCCGCCTGCGGTGCTGGGAAGGGCGGAAGGCCGAACGGCAGGGGCCGGCAGGCCTGGGAGATTGAGGGGCAGCACGGCATGACACGGCCGTGCTGAGATGGAATCGGCGGTCGGTCTCGGGCTTGTTCAGCAGCCTCCTAAAGTTGATTCCTCAAGGAAGGTGAACCTTGGAGATGCCGCTGGCCCCGATCCCATTCCCCTTGCAACGCCGCTGGCTGCACCACCTCACCCTCCTGCTTGCGGGAACTTTTCTGCTCCCTGCTGGCCCGCTGCCGGCGGCGGCGGTGATGGCCCAGACCCCGGAGGTGGCAACGCCCAGGCCTCAAGGCGGCGGCGAAAACTTCGCCTCCTCCAACCCCAGCCAGCGGGGGCTTGCAGAGCACCTGCGCCGCCAGGGCTATGTGTTCTACGGGGCTTGGTGGTGCCCGGCCTGCAATCAGCAGAAGAGCCTGTTCGGCCAGCCGGCCGCCCAGCGGCTCCCCTACCTGGAATGCGAGAAGGGGGCCGCCGGCCAGCAGCGCTGCAGCCAGGCCGGCATCCGCGCCTACCCCACCTGGATCAAGGGAGGCGAGCGGCGCGAAGGGGTGCTCACCCTAGAGGAACTGAAAAGATGGAGTGGCTACCGGCCAAGCGGAGCCACCCCAGCGGGGGCGAATCCCTGAGGGCAGGCCCTCGCGGGGATGATCCCTTCAGTCGAGGATCCTCATTCGGCCGCAGCGATCGCCAGCGGCACGTAGCGGAGGTTGAGGGAGGTGGTGAGGCCTGCCGCCTGCAGCTCGCGCAGCATCGATTCGGCTTCTAGCGGATCGCCGCTGAACACCACAGCCCGGCCGAGACGCTCAGCCTCCAGGTCAAAGCTAGCGGCCAGCTCGGGGCTGAGGTGGCGCAACACCGCCAGCAGGCGCTGGGCCAGGGGCTTGAGGTCGGGAAGCACCAGCAGGGTGGCGAGGGGAACGGAGGAGGAAGGAGCCATGGAGATCGTTGATGCGGGCGACGGCTGAGATGCCGCCGTTTCTGTAGACAACCGTCGCAGGGATGGTGCACCTAGGGCAGGGGGGGAGAACCGACGCGGGCCGTCCTTGACGCCAACGGGGACAGGCTGATGGGTGCCCATGGAACGGACCGCAAGGCTCACTCCATGGGGATCGGGCAACGTGCCCACGATCGAAAAGCCGTTCCGCTGCCAGCAGCGCAGGGAGCCATTGGCCACATGGGCTCCAGCGACGTTCACCAAAATGTGAAGGGGCCCTTCCAGGCCCCATGGATCATTTGGGTGACAAGGCTGATCTCACCCCGTCTCCGTTAAGAGTGTCAGGCAGCCACAGGGGCGGCTTGACGGGAGAAACGAACGATGTTGTTCGCTGTTACGGGTTTGCTCTTACCGAGCAGGCTTCAGTCACCCTCCTTATGCCCCGTCGAAACCATTGCAGCCCCGCATGGCTTCCGGCGGTACCGGGAGCGGGGGAATGGAGCTGAGCGGAATCGAACCGCTGTCCGAAACATTGGTGTGAGCCACCTAGTCGGCCCGAAGACCGACTCCTGAAGTATGGCATCGGCGGCCCGTGGTGGGGCTGGCCCGGCTGGGTGGGCATCTCCGAACCACGAAACCCCGCGTCCCAGCAGGATTGCCGGAAGCACCCGGATGGGGCACTGATTCGCTCTCAGAGGGATTGCACCGCTGGCCTGACATCCAGGGCGGTGGCGGCCTTGGCCAGAGCACGATCCAAGCTGGCGAAGCGGGCGCAACCCTCACTGCGCAACAGATGCAGGGCATCGGCGAAGTCCAGACCCTGGCGATGCCAGGCCAGCGCCTGGCGCACCAGTTCTTCCTGCTCCAGATGCACGTGGCGGATCGCCATCAGGCCTTCAAGGGCAGCGATGACCGCGCGGCGATCCAGGTGGTATGCGCCGCGCAACACCCACTCGAGTTCCAGCACCACTGTGATCGGCACAAAGCAGGCCGGACTGGCATCGATCAGATCGGCCACACGACCGGCCTGCTCGGGTTCATCGCCGGTGAGCAGACGCACCAACAGGTTGGTGTCGAGGGCCACGGGCAATGTCATGGCCGCGTTTCGCTGGCGAAGAGGGCCGGATCCTGCTGCTCCAGGGGGATCGGGGGCCCCAGGTAGCCGGCGCAGCCGATTCGATCGCGGGCGCTGGTGGCCTTCGCGGAGCCGTGGGGCTTCAGGAGCAGTCCATCCGCCTCCAGACTCAGCTCCAACCGATCGCCAGGATTGAGCCCCAGCAACTGGCGCAGCCGAGCCGGAATCACCAGCTGTCCTTTGGATGACAGCGTCAGAAGAGCATCCAAACCAGGCTGCTTGGGAGACTTACCCCTTCGCACACCTTACCCCTCGCAGAACTCACCGAGGTAAGCCGCATGTGCCAACAACAGCGATCCCTGGCGTTCTTGATCACCCGGCCCGCGCCGCGCGCTTCCCTGGCTGGACCAAGCCACGGTGCCGCAGCATCAGTGCCGCAGCATCAGTGTCACGGCATCAGCCCCGCAGCAGCAGCCCCGAAGGAACTCGCCCGGCGACATGGACCATCGGCCTAAGCGGCCTCAGAGATGGGGTCGCGCTTGCTGCGCTCTGCCCTCACTGGCGCCACTCCAACGGGCATGCACCAGGCCACGCCGCCACCGGCCGTGGCAGGCAATCGCTCCTTCCCGGCCCTGGCCGGCCAACTGGTGACCATCGAATAGACCGCCAGCTGCGCGATGACGCCGGCCTCTGATGCGCAGGGCCCTGGCAACCTGGACGACAGCATCCGGTGCTGGTGGGCATGAGTGAACCTGACGCCTCGGACGGACGGCCATCCACCGGGGGGAGCGGGCCGTGGCCCCGCTGATCACAGCGCTGCTGGGCAGCATCGCCCTGCTGATGGCGCTCTCGCTGCTGATCCTGGCCGGCTGGTGGCTCGTGCTGCGCATCATCGATCCGCTGCTGGAGAGCAGCCGCATGAGCGTGCAGCAGGAGCGGATCCTGCGCCACCACGAGCTCCTGGAGCGGCATCGGCAGGAGCGGGCCCGGCAGCTTGCCCGCAAGCGCCATCGAGTGGTGGATCTCAATGGCCAGGTGTGCTGGCTGCTGCCCGATGAGCTGCGAGGCTTTCTGCGCAGCTGCTGGGTCGAACTGGAACTCGCCGAGGGCAGTGCCTGGAGCGTGGTGCGCCAGCACTGGCGACGCAGCAGCCTGCGCTGGCACCCCGACCATGGGGGTGATCCAGTCGTCTGGTTGCGCAAACAGCGGGCCTACGAGGCCTTGAACAGCGCCAGGGCTCAGCAGGCGAAAGACATGCCTCCACGCCAGGCCCCGCCCAGGCAGCTGGGCGGCCGGCGCGGGTTCTGGCCCTGGCGGCGCCGCCGATCCCTGCCGAACGATCCGTAGAGCCAGGGCTGGTCACAGCAGCTGCGTGGCACCTCAGGGAGAACCCGGTGTGTGCCGGGCGACGACCGCCGATCCGCCCTGCTGACCACCCCCCTTAAGGGAGGAAGCTCTGATGCCAACCAAGGTGTCTCAGCCTTCGCCCTGCCAGGAATCAAGGGTGGCCACACCGGTGGTTTCAGCCAGGTCGCCAGCTCTTCGGCAAAGGCCGGATCCGTGCTGCGCTGCCGGGCGATATCCCGCTCGATCTCGCCGATGCTCACCACGCCGATGCTCACCACACTGAGAAACAGATCGTCGTGCTGCTGCCGGGCGATCCCCGCCACCACCCCTGGATCGCGCTGGAGGCGGCGCAACTCCGAGAGCACCATCGTGTCGATCAGGTACACGGAAACTTCCGCGGCGTCAGCCCGATCCGCTCGAAGGGTTCATCATCCTGCGGAAGGGCCAGCAGCAGCTCCGGCAGCGAGGGCGCGCTCGCCTGATCCAGCCGTTGCAGTCGCGCATATTCCGCGGCCGAAATCACCACACCCACCCAGCGCCCGCGGCGGGTCACCTGCTGGGGCTCACCCGCCAGGGCTGCCTCCACCACGACACTGAAGCGGTTCTTGGCGTCCTGCAACGTCCATTGGGCAGCCATGCTGAATCGGCTAGCTCAGTTGACTAGCTGAGTTGGCTAGCTCAGTAGAACGGAGTGGCCGATCACAACAACGCCGATTGAGAGCCGATTGAGAGCCGATTGAGAACGGAATACCGCCTGCAGCGGCCGATCGCCACCCAGGATGCGGACCTGGCGAAAGCGGCCTGGGCCTACCGTCGTGGATACGGCTGGCGGCCTGATCGCCGCACTTCGAGCTTCAAAGAGTGAAGGGCCTACCCACAAGGAAGAGCCACCACGAAGCGCCACAGTGGGGTGATGAGCCCCCACCCCGCCGCGATCTCCGCCCAGGGAACCGACAGCTTCGCCATCACCGCCGTGGTGCCCCCCGGCCTCGAAGAGGTGGCCGCCGCTGAGTTGGCGGCCCTGGGCGCCGAAGAGGTGCGCCCCCTGCGCCGCGCCGTGGCCTGCCGCTCCGACCTGGCCGGCTTCTATCGCCTCCATTTGTGCTCCCGCATCCCCTTCCGCTTCCTGCGGGAGCTGGCCCGCTTCCCCTGCCGCGGCCGCGCCGACCTGCACTACGGCGTCCAGAACGCTGCCGACTGGGACCACTGGCTGCCGCCCGAGGCCAGCTTCAAGGTGGAGGCGAGCGGCAGCCTGCCGGAGCTGAACCACAGCCACTACACCGCCCTGGAGGTGAAGAACGCCCTGGTGGATCTGCAGCGGCAGCGCTGGGGCAGCCGCTCGATGGTGAACCTGGAGGATCCCGATCTCGCCCTCCACCTGCACCTGAGCCCCGGCCGACCCTTCGGGAGCGGCGGTGGCGGTCCCATCCACCCCGGCAACCCCTACGGCGGCGGCCGAGGCAGCAGCGGCCGAGGGGGAGGAGGCCGGGGACCAGGAGGCCGGGGCCCAACCCGCAACGACGCTGACCTGGGCGTCGGAATGGCCATCCTCAGCCTTGAGGGATGCGGCAGCAGCCTGCACCGCCGCGGATACCGGGCCGCCATGGGCCTGGCGCCGCTCAAAGAGAACCTGGCGGCCGGCCTGATCGCCCTCACCGGCTGGGATGGATCGGTGCCCCTCGTGGATCCCCTCTGCGGCTCCGGCACCCTGCTGCTGGAGGCCGCCGCCGCCGCCCTCGGCCACGCCCCAGGCCTGCGGCCCCCATCGGAGCTGGGCGGAGCGGCAACAGGCCATGGCAGGGCGTTCGGTCGCCCCGAGACGGCGGGCAACGGCCCGATGGGCGACATCCCGGCGTTCGGCCCTACGGCCTCCAGCCGCCCGGCAGCGGCGCGCTCCTTCAGCTTCGAGCGCTGGCCGGATTTCGACCCTGGACTCTGGCGGCGGGAGGTGGAGGCCGCCGCCGCCCAGACGCGCCCGGCTCGGGCCGACGGCTCACCCGTGGCCCCCCTGGTCGGCATCGAACAGGATCCGGCCGTGCTGGCCCAGGCCCGCGCCAATGCCGCCGCCGCGGGCCTGGCGGAGCACCTCCGGCTCGAGTCGGGCGATTTCCGCGATTTCAGCCCGCCGCCCGGGCCGGGCATCCTGGTGTGTAACCCGCCCTACGGCGACCGCCTCGGCCGGGGCGACGATCTCGAAGCTCTCTACGCCGACCTGGGCCGGATGGTGCGGGAACGCTGCGGCGGCTGGACCCTCTGGCTGCTGAGCGGCAACCCCGCCCTCACCGGCGCTCTGCGGCTCAAGGCCAGCCAGCGCATCGCCGTGAGCAACGGCGGCATCGACTGCCGCTGGCTGCGCTACGAGATCCGCTGAGCGGGGCTGATCGCAGCGGCTCATGACGCAGTGCTGCTGGCAGCGCCTGCGGATGTGGACAGCTAAAAACAAGCGAGACCTGCTGCACGGGATGCGATATCAAACAAAGACTGTCCTGTCGTGCCGCGGTGATCCGAGCGGGGAGGCGCCTCCGCCGGTGAACGCCAGAGGGGGGATGCCCCCGTAGCTGGACATCGGCACTGGACATCGGCAAAGGATGCCCGGAGACGCGGCTCTGCTCCTTCCACCGTTGCTAACCATGGGCCAGCAGCAAGCCCGCTGCCCCTTATCCCAGCCGGGCCCGATGACCAACTCGATCTTCTCCGACCTCAAAACCCTGATCCTGGCCGCCGAAGCGGACCCAGCGGTGGACACGGCCAGCGCCGCCGTCGATCTGCTGCGGGACTGGCTCGCCACCCACGAAACCACCCTCGTGGCGAGCAAGACAAAGGCGCCGGTGGAGTTCAACGGCACGATGATTCAATGGTTCCACTGGTATGTGAAGGGAGATGGCGGCCACTGGCGCCGCCTCAAAAAAGAAGCTCGGGCTCTGGCGGGGGCGGGCATCACCGCCGTGTGGCTGCCGCCGGCCAGCAAGGGCGGTGGCCCCGACGACGTGGGCTACGGCACCTACGACCTCTTCGACCTGGGCGAGTTCGACCAGAAGGGCAGCGTGCGCACCAAATACGGAACGCGGCAGGAGTACCTGGAGGCGGTGCAGGCCTGCCGCGAGGCCGGCCTGCAGGTGTATGCCGACGTGGTGTTCAATCACAAACTCTTCGCCGACGCCGAGGAGGAGTACCTCGCCACGCCCTACGCCCCCGAAAACCGCAGCCAGCCGCTGGGGGAGGAGCGGAAAATCCGGGCCTGGACCCAGTTCCGCTTCGAGGGCCGCGGCGGCCGCCACTCCACGATGCAGTGGCATTGGTATCACTTCGATGCAGTGGATTACAACAGCCTTGATCCCCATTACCAGGCGATCTGGCGCAGCCACGGCGCCAGTTTCGAAGGCAAAGTTGCACTGGAGAAAGGCAACTACGACTTCCTGATGGGCTGCGACCTGAACATGGCTCACCCCGAAGTTCGGGGGGAACTCAAACACTGGGGCCGCTGGACGTTAGATCAGGTGGGAGTGGATGGTTTCCGCCTCGATGCCATCAAGCACATCAACAGTGATTTCTTCATCGACTGGATCACGGAGATGGAGAGTTACGCCCAACGCGATCTCTTCGTGGTGGGTGAATACTGGACCTACGACCTCGGCAGCCTCAGCTGGTATGCCGCCAATAGTGGCGGCAAGATGAGCCTGTTCGATGCACCGCTGCACCTCAATTTCCATGAGGCCAGCCGCAGCGGCGGCCAATACGACATGCCCAGCCTGCTCGACGGCACCTTGATGCAGAACCTGCCCCTGCTGGCGGTGACCTTGGTGGAGAACCACGACACCCAGCCGCTGCAGGCGCTGGAATCCCCAGTGGAGCCCTGGTTCAAGCCGCTCGCCTATGCGGTGATCCTGCTGCGCGATCAGGGCTATCCCTGCATCTTTCACGCCGATTACTACGGCGCTGATTACCACGACTCGCGCTTCGGCCGCCGCATCGACATCCGCATGCCCAGCCACCGTTTCCTGATCGATCGCTTCCTGCTGGCCCGCACCCACTGGGCCTACGGCCGCCAGATCGATTACTTCGATCACTTCAACACGATCGGCTGGACGCGGCTCGGCAGCGAACGGCACCCCCACACCCTGGCGGTGCTGCTCAGCGATGGCGATACCGGCCGCAAGTGGATGGAGGTGGGCAAAGCCAACACCACCTACCGCGATCTCACCGGCCACATCCGCGAAGCGATCACCACCAACGCCGATGGCTGGGCCGAATGGCGCTGTCCCGGCGGTTCGGTTTCGGTGTGGGTGGAGCAGCAGGCCCTGGCGGAGCTGGAGATCCAGGTTTAGCCAATTGCCGCAACACAAAATGCTGGAGCACGAATAGCTGCCCCGCCTCAGAACCTCCCGGTCAGAGCTCGGGTGGTGCGGGTGATGCCGAGGCGGGTCTCCGGCAGGAAGGGGGCCTTGAGCATGCCGCCGCCGATCCGCAGGAACAGCCCGGACAAGGCCAGATCCAGGCCGGCCAGGGCCAGGGCACAGTTCAGCCAGCTCCAGGCCAGGCTCTGGTGCAGCCAGATCAGCAGGGCGATCTGGGCCGCCACTCCGGCAAAGGTTGCCAGGGTGATCCCCATGCCGAGGAACACGGCGCCACCAATCAGGCGACGCTTCTCCCGGCTGGCCTCCTGCATCGCGATCTTCACGTGCAGGTCCATCACCGAGGACATCAACTCGGTGACCTTGCCGAAGGTGGAGCGACCCATGGCGAACTCAGGCGGAACGGCGACCGGAGAGGAGCAAACCGAACAGCAGCCCCACCCCGGCGGCGATTCCGATCGCCATCAGCGGCTTCTCACGCACCGGCTTCTCGATCCGTGGGCGCAGGGTGGTGTTGAGGTCGTCGAGGAGTTGCTCAAGCTGATCCTCCAGCGGGCGCAGGGTGTCTGCCACCTGGTGAGCCTGCTCACCGGTGGTGTGCAGCAGTTCCTGAAGCTGCTGCTTGACCCCATGGCTGGTCAGACCGGTCTGGCGGCTGATCACCTCCACGGCGTGGTCGAAGCTGCCGCGGGTGGCCTCCAGGGTGTGGCGCGCCACCTCGGGCCATTCCCGCTGGATGGTGGGCAGCAGAGCCTCGAAGCGCTCACGGAAGGCAAGTTGCAGCTGGGTGAGGGTCGGCACCTCCGCCTCCACGCTGGAGGGGGCGCCGGAGCCACCGCTGCCGTTGGGCTGGAAGGGAAGGCCTTGGCCGGGGGTGGAACCCACCGGACCATGGACGTCGCCGGAGGAAGCGGGAGAATCGCTGAAGTGATCCATGGCGTCCGGGGCGAAGAGGAAAGGTGCGGGAACAGCCCCACTCTGAAGGTGGTGGAGCGTCAGGGGAACGGCGAGGGGGTGGGGAGAGCCGTCCGGCGCCGGGGGGTTGACCGTCGGGTGGCACCACCGTAGGCAGCCCCCTTGGCAACGTCACCACCTCGGCTACATTCCGACCGCCCGGCGCACGGGCCTGTTGGTTCACATCAACCAGGTCGAACTCAATCACTTCAAGTCGTTCGGCGGATCGATGACGATCCCGCTCGAGCCAGGGTTCACTGTGGTGACCGGACCCAACGGTTCGGGCAAGAGCAACATCCTCGATGCGGTGCTCTTCTGCCTCGGACTGGCCACCAGTCGCGGCATGCGGGCCGAGCGGCTGCCGGATCTGATCAACAGCGCCATGCAGCGGGAGGGCCGCGCCGCCGAAACCACCGTCACCGTACGATTTGATCTCGGCGACTGGCAGCCCGACGAAGCGGAACAGGGTCTGGATGCGGCTCCGGAGGGCCCCTGGATCCAGCCGGGCCAGCCGCAATGGAGCGTGACCCGGCGGCTGCGGGTGGCACCCGGCGGCACCTACAGCAGCAGCTTCAGCGCCGATGGCGTGGCCTGCAACGCCCAGCAGCTCCAGACCCAGCTGCGCCGCCTTCGGATCGACCCCGACGGCAGCAACGTGGTGATGCAGGGCGATGTGACCCGCATCGTGTCGATGAGCGCCCGCGATCGGCGCGGCATCATCGATGAACTGGCCGGCGTGGCCCTGTTTGATTCCCGCATCGAACAGAGCCGCGCCAAGCTTGAGGAGGTGCAGGAACGCCAGGAGCGCTGCCGCATCGTGGAGCAGGAACTGCTGGCCAGTCGCCAGAAGCTGGAGCGCGACTGCGCCAAGGCCCGCACCTACCAGGAGCTGCGCCAGCGCCTGCAGATCGGCCGCCAGCAGGAGCAACTGCTCGCCTTCGAAGCCGATCGCGCCGCCTTGGCAGCCCTGGGGCAACGCCGCTTGGAGCTGGAGCGGCGCCAGGCCGGAGAGCGGGAGGCGATCACCAATGCCGAGAGCGCCGTGGCGGCGGGAGCCCTGGAACTCGAAGCGCTTCAGGCCGAGGTCAAGGCCCTGGGCGAGGACCAGCTGCTGGCGGTGCAGGCCGAGCTGGCCGGCCTGGAGGCGGCTGAGCGGGAGCGCGCTCGCCAGGGGGAGCGGCACCGCGAAGAGGCGGCCGGCCTGCAACAGCGCCGCGACGACCTGGGCCGGAGCCAGAACGAGTTGCGCCAGCAGCGCCAGCAGCTCGAGGGCAGCCCCAGCGGTGATCTCGAGGAGGCGGAGCGACGCTGCAGGGCGGCGGAGGCGGCGGTTGAACTCTCACGCCGCCGGCTCGGGGAGGTGGCCGGCCGCTCCGGCAGCTGGATGGAGGAGCGCCGCCAGCGCAACCAACAGCGCCAGGAGCTCCAGGAGAGGCTTGGGCCGCTGCAGGCGGAGCAGGGCCAGCTGGAGGAACGGCTGCGCCAGGCCGAGGTGCGGCGGCTGGAACTGGAAACCGAGGAGCAGGACGAGGCCGGCGGCAGCGGCGAGGCCGAAACCCGGCTGGCCGCCCTGCAGCGGGAGGAGGCCGCGCTGCTGGACACCCTGGCCAACCGTCAGCGGCAGCTGCAGGAGCAGGCCGAGGCCTTGGCCCTGCAGCAGCGCACCCGGAATCGGCTGGAACAGGAGCAAACCGGCCTGGAGCGGGAAATCGCCCGCCTCGACAGCCGCCGCGACACCCTGCAGGAGAGCCGCGGCACCGGCGCCCTTCGCTTGCTGCTCGAATCAGGGCTGGAGGGGATCCACGGGCCGGTGGCCCAGCTTGCCGAGGTGGAGGAGCGCCACCGGGTGGCCCTGGAGGTGGCGGCCGGCGCCCGGCTGGGCCAGGTGGTGGTCGAAGACGACCGCATCGCCGCCCGGGCGATCGAGCTGCTCAAGCAGCGCCGGGCCGGCCGGCTCACCTTCCTGCCCCTCAACCGCATCCGCGGCGGCGGCGGCGCAGCGGGGGGGGCGTTCCAGCGCGGTCCCGGCCCAGCGGGAGCGAGCTTCGGCGGTCCAGGACCCGGCGGCCTGGTAGGCCGGGCCGTCGACCTGATCCGCCATGAGCCCGTCTACGCCGAGGTGTTCCGCTACGTCTTCGGCGACACCTTGGTGTTCGACCGCCTCGATAACGCCCGCCGCGAACTGGGCCGCTGCCGGGCCGTGACCCTCGATGGCGAACTGCTCGAGAAGAGCGGCGCCATGACCGGCGGCAGCCTGCAGCAGCGCAGCGGCCAGCTGGGCTTCGGCAGCAGCCAGGAGGGCGACGAGGCCGAACCGCTGCGGCGCCGCCTGCTGGAACTCGGCGAGAGTCTGCTGGCCTGCCGCCGCCGTGAGGCGGAGCTGGCCCGGGCCCTGGAGGAGAGCCGGCCCCAGCTGCTCCAAAGCCAGCAGCGCCAGGCCGCGGTGGAGGCCGAGCGGCTGGCGGCCCAGCGCCAGCTGACGCCGCTGCAGCAGCGCCGCAGCCAGCTCACGGTCCGCCTGGAGCAGCTGCGCCAGGCCAGCAACGCCGACCGGGAACGCCTGCAACAGATCGCGAGCACGATCGGGCCCCTGCGCGAGGCCCTCACCGCCCTGGAGGCCGCCGAAGGCTCCGGCGCCGCCAATGGCGACGCCGCCCAGTGGCAGGGCCTCCAGGCCGACCTGGAGGCGGCCGACCGCGCCCTCAGCGAGGCCCGTCAGCGGCGCGATGCCCTGGCCGCCGAACGCCGCGACCGGACCCTGGCCGCCGAACGACTGGCCAGCCAGCTGGAGGCCATCACCAAGGAAGAGAAACGGCTGGTCGAGGCGGTGCAGACCTTGCTGAGCGAGCGCCAGGCCTGGAAGGAGCAACAGCTGAGCGGCCAGACCCGCCGCGCCGAGCTGGAGGCGCGCCAGTCCGACCTGGCGGCGCGCTTCGGCGAGAAGCGGCGCCAGCGCGATCAGGCCGAGGCGCAGCTGGGGGCCGCCCGCCAGGTGCTGCAGCAACGCCAATGGGAGCTGCAACGCCTGGGGGAGGAGATCGCGGCCCTGGTCGAGGAGCAACGCAGCGGCAACCTTCGGCTGGAGCAGCTGGAGCTCGCCCTGCCCGATCCCCGCCCGGAGATCCCCGAGGAGGTGCGCGAGGCCGGTCTTGACACCCTGCGCGGCGAGCTGCAAGCGGTGCAGCGGCGCATGGAGGCCCTTGAGCCGGTGAACATGCTTGCGCTTGAGGAGCTGGAGCAGCTGGAAACCCGCCTCGCCGAGCTGGAGGAGCGCCTCGAGGTGCTGAGCAAGGAGCGCGAGGAGCTGCTGCTGCGCATCGAAACGGTGTCCACCCTGCGCCAGGAGGCCTTCCTGGAGGCCTTCCACGCCGTCGACGGCCACTTCCGCACCATCTTCGCCGGCCTCTCCGATGGGGAGGGACACCTGCAGCTGGAGAACCCCGAGCAGCCCCTGGAGGGGGGCCTCACCCTGGTGGCCCACCCCAAGGGCAAGGCGGTGCGCCGGCTGGCATCGATGTCCGGAGGTGAGAAATCGCTCACGGCGCTGAGCTTCCTGTTCGCCCTGCAGCGCTTCCGCCCCTCCCCCTTCTATGCCCTCGACGAGGTGGACAGCTTCCTGGATGGCATCAACGTGGAGCGGCTGGCCGGCCTGATCGCCGCCCAGGCCGATGCGGCCCAATTCCTGGTGGTGAGCCACCGCCGGCCGATGATCGCTGCCTCCACCCGCACCATCGGCGTGACCCAGGCCCGCGGCACCCACACCCAGGTGGTCGGATTGCCGCCGGCCGCCTGAGCTGGCGGGGTGGGCCACAATGGGCCGACTGGGCCCCCGGACTTGACCTCCTCCACACCTGCCGCCCCCGATCCCAACACCCCGGCCCCGAGCGATCGCCTCTGGCTGCGCTCCGAGCTGATGGGCACCCAGGTGATCACCCGTGACACCGGTCGTCGGCTCGGGGTGGTGGGCGAGGTGATGGTGGACATCGACCGCCGCGAGGTGGTGGCCCTCGGCCTGCGCGACAACCCCCTCACCCGCTTCCTGCCTGGCCTGCCCCGCTGGATGCCCCTGGAGCGCATCCGCCAGGTGGGGGATGTGATCCTGGTGGACTCCGCCGATTCGCTAGCGGAGGGCTTCGATCCTGATCGCTTCAGCAAGGTGATCAACTGCCAGGTGATCACCGAATCCGGCGCCCAGCTGGGCCGGGTGCTGGGGTTCAGCTTCGATGTGGAGACCGGCGAACTCACCACCTTGGTGATCGGAGCCCTCGGGGTGCCCCTCCTGGGTGAAGGGGTGCTGAGCACCTGGGAGATGCCGGTGGGCGAGATCGTGAGCAGCGGCAGTGATCGGATCATCGTGTACGAGGGCGCCGAGGAGAAGCTCAAGCAGCTGGGCACCGGCCTGCTGGAAAAACTCGGCATCGGCGGCAGCAGCTGGGAACAGGAGGAAAGGGAGCGGTACCGCGGCAGTGCCGTGCCGGCCGAAAACCAGCTGCCCGCCGGCCAGCCCAGTCAGCTCGAGCAGCGCCGCATCCAGCCCGCCACCAGCCGCTCCTTCCAGCCGGAGGAGGAGTTCGACTACGTGGAACTCGAGGAACGCCGCGAGCGCGAACCGCTGCGCCAGCGCCGCTATCTCGATGAGGATGAGCCCCAGCCGAGACGTCAGCGCCGCTACGAGGAGGACGGCCCCCTCAGCCGCGAGTCCGAAGGCCGCCCTGATCGCGACTCCTCTAGGGCAAGGGATGTCTACGACGCACGGGAGAGAGATCCAGGCCGTGGCGGCAACGAGGGGCCCAGGTCCTATGGGATCCGCGACTCCTACGGGGAACGGGAAACCGCCGAACCGCGCCTACCCTTCCAAGAACGCGAGACCGATGCGGTCGAGGATCGATATGGCCGCTGGGACAGAGGTGAACGCCCCGAACGATCCCTTGAACAAACCGCCAGCTTCCAGGATCCGGAAGTCGGAGGTCGCCTCATCGCCGATCTTGAGCGATACAGATCCAGCGAGACACTAACTGGTGTTGATGTTGACGACGCGCCCCGTCGCTCCCTGCCACTGGAGCCCAGGCAAGCCCCTCGCCGAGTGCCTCAGCCCGTTGAGGAAGTGGATGCCGAGGTGCTCGACGACCCTTGGTGAACCACATGGAAACGAAGCAGCGGAAGAAGATCCTTTTCATCAGCAACGACGGCAGCCGTACTGGGGCGCCATGGATCCTGCTGAATCTCATCCGCTGGCTGAAAAGCCATCACGATCTGAAGATGGCGGCCGTGCTGATGCGGAACGGATCGCTGAGAACAGATTTCGAGCAGGAGCTCACCACCTATACCTGGATCCCCACAGATCTGAACCAGCCGGAAAGAATCCACAAAAGACTGGTCAACACCTTCCTTCAACGTGGCAAATCTGACCCCGGAAAATGGCTGGCACAAATCATCGAGAAAGAAAAACCCGATGTGATTTACCTCAGCACGCTTGTGCTTGGTAGGTATCTGGGCTCAGTCAGGCAAGACGCACATCCCCGAATTGTTAGCCATGTGCATGAATTGCTGCCCAGCCTTCTCCAGCTCTCAGGCGATGCCATGGTTCAACGCCAACTGGACCTTTCCCACAAGGTGATCAGCTGTGCTGATTGCGTTCAGAATGGACTGACCAAAAACTTCCACCTGTCACAGGATCGGTGCATCATATTACCGGAGTTTATCATCACCCAACCTGACAATAAATCCCATGATTCTCAGGAGAATGATTGCGCAAACAACCAGGATCCACAGGAAAAACTCGGATGGCAAAAGCTCAATATCGCCCAGGAGAGGGGGCTGCCAGTCTTTGGAATCGGCGGCAATCCAATTAGCCGAAAGGGATTTGATCTGATCCCCTTGTTTTTGAAGGCCTGTCGCCAACGGTTTGGAGATGAAGGTTTTCTGTTCGTCTGGATTGGTTGTGGCGAAGGATCGTCACCCCATGCATCCCTGAGCTGGGACCTTGAGCTCATGGGGCTCAGCGATCAGATCGTGCTGTTCCCCTCGGTAGCGATGGCGAGTTTTCGAAGCCTGCTGAGCCGATTGCAGGTGCTTACGCTTCTTTCCAGGGAGGATCCCTTTCCACTTGTGGTCCTAGAGGCGGGCCTCCTGGAGATCCCCACCGTCTGCTTCAAGGGTTCCGGTGCCATCGCCGAGATGGCCGATGAGGGAGCCTGTATCGCAGTGGACTACCTCAATCTTGAAGCATTTGCCGCGGCAGTTCAGCGGCTCTGGGCCCAACCGGAGGAAGCGCGGCGCATCGGTCGTCGCTGTCGCCTCAAAGTATTGGAAGAGCTCAGCCTCGAGCAGGTTGCGCCGAGAGTGGCGCAGGTGCTTCTTCAGGATTGAACGGCCCCATTTGGTCCACTGAAAGCCACGGGTTTCATTGCCCACTCAGGTATCTCCGATGCAAAAGCGATTGTTTTGAGGTGGGCTGAGATGCCGTTTCTACCCATGGGGCCTGCACTCCAGTCGTAACGCCCTGGAGGTGCGGAACCCATCACTCTGGCTCAAAGTTCAGGGAGGCTGAATTCACGCAGTAGCGCTGGCCCGTGGGTTGGGGCCCATCGTTGAACACATGGCCGAGGTGGGCCTCACAGCGGGCACAGCGGATCTCGATGCGCACCATGCCGTGGGAGCGGTCGGTGATGGTGGTGATGGCGCCGGGGTTCACCCCATCCCAGAAGCTGGGCCAGCCGGTGCCGGATTCAAACTTGGTGGCGGAGCTGAACAACTCGGCGCCGCAGCACAAGCAGTGGTACATCCCCTGGCCCTTGTGGTTCCAGTAGGTGCCGGTGAAGGCCCGTTCGGTGCCGCCCTGGCGGGTGATGCGGAATTGTTCGGGGGTAAGGCGCTGACGCCAGGCCTCCTCATCAAGGCCCCGCACCAGCCCGCTCGGGAGGCCACAGGCGGATCCTTTGGCGGCGTTGGCTTGGGCAGCCGCAACATCCGGGCTGTCAGCCCCCTCCGGAGCGTTGCTGTTGGCGGCTGAGCTGGAGGAGGGATCTGGAAACAACGCCGACATCGGGCAGGAACGACGCAAATCAGTGTTGCAACCTTAGGCAGTCAGACCCGGCGGCAGGAGGTCGCGCACTAGGCCGGCCAGGGCCGCCACCGCCCCGGGTCGGCCCCGCAGGCTGCGGAGGTCGTCGCGCAGGCCCTCAAGGCGATCCGGATGGTCCAGCCAGTCGGCCGCCTCCTCGGCGATCTGCTGGGGGGTGATCGGCCCCACCCGCTCCGGCACCACGGCGCGTCCGGCGGTGATGTTGGGCCAGGCCAGGAAGCCTCGGTGGTGCATCCGCCAGGCCGTGAGGGCCACCCCCAGCAGCCGACGCGCCAGGGGTAGGCGGGCCAGCAACCCCATCCAGCCATCCCAGGCCTGCATCACATGCAGGTGCTGGGTGGGCACCAGCACGATCATCGGCACCCCCAGCGCCCCGAGTTCGGCGGTGTTGGCCCCCACCGTGGTGAGAGCGAGGCGGCACTGGCTCAGGGGGCCGTGGGCCGGATGCACCTCCAGCAGCCGGATCGTGGTGCCAGCGGCGGTGATCAGTTCGCCGCCCTGGCGAGAGGGCTCCGGGATGCCGAAGTAGCGGGCGATCGGATTGGCGGGCCCGGCGAAGGCCAGCAGTTCGTCCACCGTGGTGGTGGGTGCCACCGGCAGCAGGAAGCGACACCCCGGCCGCAGGGCCGCCAAGCGGTCGGCGGCCGCCAGTAGGAAGGGCATACCCACCTGGAGCTTGGCCCGCTTTGAGCCGGGCAGCAGCGCCACCCACTCACCCTCCGGCAGCGGCGCGTCCTGGCGGGCCGAAGCGGAGAGATCGGCCATCAGGTCGCCCACCTCCGAGGAACGGGTGCGCCAGCGGGGGGCCAGGCGGCGAGAGGCCTTGGGCCCCATGGTGGCGATGCGGTCATTCCACTGGGGCCAGCGGGCCACCCACTCGGCATAGGTGAGGTGGCGGTAGCCGAGCCGGGCCGAGAGCAGCACGGTCCAGAACTGATCGCCGCCCAGGAACACCACCACCCCCTGACGCGGCCAGGGGCCGTGGCGGGCGGGCCGCAACAGCAGCCACCAGAAACGCCCGGCCGGCAGCACCCGGCTGAACAGGTCCCAGCCGCGGGCCAGCCGCGCTTCCTGGCCGGTGGCATTGGGGCAGGGCACTAACACCAGCTGCAGGCTGCAGGGGGCCTGGGGATCGCGGGGCCGCAGGGGCAGCAGGCGATGCAGCTCATCCGCCAGCGGCCGCACCCAGGTGGTCATCTCCCCGGGCCCATTGCTCACCAGCACGATCGTGGCCACCGGTTCGGCCACACCATGGCGACCAACCTGGCTGGGGGGCCCGCCCAATGGCGAGCCAAGACCCAAGGCCGGAACCTTGAAGGTATCGCGGTTCCCGGAATCAACCTGGCCCCGGCTCACCGAATCAGCCGGACCCGAATCAGCCGGACCCGAGCGAGCCACCCGATCAGCTGAAGGATCCGGTGGGGCTTGGGTCAAGTTGTGGCGAAGAAAAATGCGGATGGCGAGACTTGAACTCGCAAGGCCGAAGCCACACGCCCCTCAAACGTGCGTGTCTACCAATTCCACCACATCCGCGTGGGCGGTTCCGGCCCAGCCGGATCCGGGGTGACTATACCCATCGCCGGGGTCGCTTGCCCCCCCGAGGGGTGCCTGTGAGCGCTGATACAGTCCGCAACGGCCTGGTCCGTCCGTCCTCCCCCGGCCGGCCCGCTGCGGATGCCCATCGGCAAGCTGCTGATCGCCAACCGTGGCGAGATCGCCCTCCGGATCCTGCGCACCTGCCGGGAGCTGGGCATTCCCACCGTGGCCGTGCACAGCACGGTGGATCGCAACGCCCTGCATGTGCAGCTCGCCGACGAGGCGGTGTGCGTGGGCGAAGCCCCCAGCAGCCGCAGCTACCTCAACATCCCGAACATTCTCGCGGCGGCCACCTCCCGCGGTGCCGACGCCATCCATCCCGGCTACGGCTTCCTGGCCGAGAACGACCGCTTCGCCGAGATCTGCCGCGACCACGGCATCACCTTCGTGGGACCCTCGCCCGAATCGATCCGGGCCATGGGCGATAAATCCACCGCCAAGGCCACCATGCAGGCCGTGGGGGTGCCCACGATTCCTGGCAGCGAAGGCCTCCTCGAAAGCCCCCAACAGGCGGCGGTTCTTGCCGACCAGATGGGCTACCCGGTGATGATCAAGGCCACAGCTGGCGGTGGCGGCCGCGGCATGCGGCTGGTGCCCGGTCCGGATCAGCTCGAGAACCTCTTCAAGGCGGCCCAGGGCGAAGCGGAGGCGGCCTTCGGCAACCCCGGCCTCTACATGGAGAAATTCATCGACCGGCCCCGCCATGTGGAAGTGCAGGTGCTGGCCGATCGCCACGGCAATGTGGTGCACCTGGGCGAGCGCGACTGCTCCATTCAGCGGCGCCACCAGAAACTCCTGGAGGAAGCCCCAAGCCCTGGGCTCGATCCAGAGCTGCGGCGGCGCATGGGCGAGGCGGCCGTAGCGGCGGCCCGCAGCATCAGCTACGAGGGCGCCGGCACGGTGGAGTTCCTGGTGGACCGCGGCGGCGGCTTCTACTTCATGGAGATGAACACCCGCATCCAGGTGGAACACCCGGTCACCGAGATGGTGACCGGCATCGACCTGATCGCTGAGCAGCTGCGCATCGCCGGCGGCGAACCCCTCTCGATGCGCCAGGAGGACGTGCGCCTCATCGGCCATGCGATCGAATGCCGCATCAACGCCGAGGATCCCCGCCACAACTTCCGCCCGGCCCCCGGCAAGATCACCGGCTGGCTGCCACCAGGCGGGCCCGGCGTGCGAGTCGACAGCCACGTGTACACGGGCTACGAGATCCCCCCCTTCTACGACTCCCTGATCGGCAAGCTGATCGTGTGGGGCGTTGACCGCGACCACGCCCTGCGGCGCCTGAGGCGGGCCCTCTCCGAATGCGCGATCACCGGCATCCCCACCACGATCGAGTTCCACCTGGCACTACTGGATCGCCCCGAGTTCCAGCGGGGCGAGGTCTACACCAAGTTCGTGGAGCAGGAGATGCTGCCTCAGTAGGGGCGTGCCACAAGGGGGCCCGATCAGGGTGCCCGTGGCCGCCAAACTCGCGGGCGAGTCCAACTTCAATCAGCCGCCCACCCGGTTGTGATGTCTTCCGCTTACCGGCGACGCGCAGCAGAGGACTCGCTTCAGCCCACCGCCGCCGAGGCCCGCAGCATGGCCTGGGTGATCAGCCCCTGCTGGCCCACCAGAAGCTCGCGCAGCAGGGTCACCAACCCCACCCACACCACCGGCGCCACATCCACGCCACCGATCGGCTGGATCAGGCGGCGGGTCGGGGCCAGCACAAGCTCGGTGGGCAGGCCCACCCAGCGGCCCCAACCATGGCTGAGATCGACCTGGGGATACCAGGTGAGCACGATACGGAACAGGAACAGCAGCGTCGAGAGCCCCAGCAGAAGGCCGAGGGCCAGGTGGACCTGGGGGAGCGCAGCCGTCACAAAGCCCTAAGCGGTGGTGGCGCAATCGTAGGAAGTCGCCCCCACTGCCTAGGATCTGGCCCGATCGATGCCGGCCCGCCGCGATGACCCCCTCCCTCTCCAACTTCCTGAGCAGCCTCGTGTACGGAGGTTTGATCGTGGTGGTGCCGATCTCGATTGCCCTCTTCTTCATCAGCCAGAACGACCGCGTCGACCGCAAGCTCTGATCGGAAGCGGCCCTGAGGCCGCGGATAGACCTCGGGACACGACGGTCCCCGAGGGCAAGACAGCCAGGCCAGACAAGACCGGCTGCCAGGGCTCACCGGCTCAACGGCTGCTTCTTTTTCAGCGCCTGGTTCTCAGCGCCAGGGTCCCGGTGGCGAGTTCCAGTGGCGAGTCCCGGAGAGTTGTCCCGGCTCGGCACCCCTTGGCCCTGTCCCTAAAGTGAGGGCACGCTCGCAACCGCCCGGGATACCTCCCGGCAAACCCCTTGGTCAACGCCAGCCTCAATTGGGCCAGCATCGTCGGCATCGTGCTGGCGGTGGGTGGGGCCTTCCTCTATTTCATGAGGAACTTCAAGCCTGCCCTGGCCCGCGACTACGACGTGTTCTTCGCCGCCATCGGCCTGCTCTGCGGTGGCATCCTCTTCTTCCAAGGCTGGCGCCTCGATCCGATCCTGCAGTTCGGCCAGTTCCTGTTGGCCGCCACCACGGTGTTCTTCGCCTACGAGAGCGTGCGGCTCCGCGGCGTGACCACCGAACAGGCCCGCCGCTCCTCCTACTTCGACGACGAGGAAGCGGCCCCCTTCGCCCCCCGTGGTGGGGTAGGCGGCCGTAGCTGGGAGGGCGAATCCTTCGACGAAGCGGACAACTTCCGCGGCCGTATCCCCTCCCGCGAGGGTCCCGAGGAAGATTTTTACCGCCCTCGGCGCCCCAGTCGGGCCGCCATTCCCGAGCGAGCTGCCAGTCGCCGCCCCGACGATGCCGAAGGCTGGGACACCCCCAGGCGTGAACCCGACTACCGGGCCCCTGCCGCCGACCGGGATGCCCCCCCTGCCGGCCGCTACAGCGCCGGAGGGTCCCGCCAAGCTCCGGCCGATTTCGGTGCCCGCCGGCGCGACGCCGGCGAGCTGCGCCGCGGCAGCCGCCCCGTGGCCAGCGCCGACACCATGCCCCGCTCCAGCCGCCGGCCCGACGCCCCCAAAGATGGGGCCATCGGTAGAGGCCCCACAGCAGCTGGCCCGGGCAACGGCGTTCCCCAGGGTTCGCCGATCCGTGGTGGCTCTGGCGATGCAGGCCCCCGGGGTTCCGGAGTGAGCGATGCCGACTACGCACCATTGGGCGGCAAGGGCAACCAGCCCACCGCCTCCGGCAGCTATGCGTCCCGACCGCAGGCCTCCTCCAGGCCGGAAGGCAGCCGTCCAGCCTCCCGCGACGGCCGGCCCGGTCCCGGCGCTCAGGCGCGGGATAACAGCTCCCGTTTCGACGACTGATCGGATTGCGGCAACACCGTCTCCACCCGCCCGCCCCGAAGCCCCCCAAGGCCGCAGGGCGGTTCACGGGTTCGGCTCTGATGCGGAGCGTGGCGGTGACCTCCGCCCTGATAGCCCTTCTCTGCAGCGGCTGCGGCAGTTGGAGCTGGGGCCGGCGTAGCGCCGGCCCCGCCAGCCTGGGAGCCAGCAATCGCCAGGATCCGGCCCTGAGTGGCGATGGGCGGGTGCTGGCGAGCGTGGTGGAACGGGGCGGCCGCGACACCCTGCTGCTGCAGGAGCAGCCCTCGGGCCGGGAGCTACCGCTGCGCCACCTGCGTCGCTTCCAGCCGCACCGCTCCCCGTCGCTGAGCTGGAACGGCCGCTATGTGGCGGTGCTGATCCAGCAGGGCAGCCGCCGCCTGGCGGTGATCGAGGACCGGGTCAACGGCAACCTGCTGCGCTTCCCCCTACCCGGCGACCAGGAGGTGGAGCGGCTCTCGCTGGCCCCGAGCGGCCGGCGCCTGGCCCTGGAGGTGGTGCACAACGGCATCAACCGGGTTCAGGTGTTTGATCTGGCGAACCAGCTGGAACCCGACCTGCCGGCGGGGATGCTCAGCGGCGGCGGCGCCCCAGCGGCGGCGGGGCGCTAACACATGGCGATGGCACCCCCAGGCCTCGCCCGCTGGGCCCGCAACCTGGGGGCCAGGCCCCTGGCCGTGTTGGCGCCGCTACTGCTCAGCGGCTGCACGGGCACGCTGCCGGTGCCGATGGGCGGCCTGGACCGGCGGCTGGAGGCGATCGGAAGCAGCCACGCCCCGGCGCTGAGCGATCGCTGGTTGGCCCTGATCGGGGGCCGTGGCGGCCGCGAGCAGGTGGTGCTGGTGGATCTGGAGCGCCAGATGCCGGTGCCTCTGCCGGGCCTCAACCGCCCCGATGCCCAGCCCCTGGCCGTGGCGGTGGATGCGGCCGGCGAGCGGCTGGTGCTGGTTCGGCAACTGGAGGGCCGCACCGAACTGGTGCTTTACCGTCGCGCGCTGATGGCCCTCGAACCGATCGCAATGCAACCCCCGGGCGTACCCCGCCGGATCAGCCTGCGGGCCGACGGCCGCGAGCTGGCGGTGGAGGTGAGCCGCGGCGGGGTGTGGCAGGTGGATTTGATCAAAATGCCGTGAGTCCGCAGTGCCAACCCATCGGCCAAATCTGCCGAGCCGTTGGTTAGCTGATCATGATGCGAACGCTGATGATGTTGTTTCAAAACGACCGTGGCTACCCGGCGGCGGCATTAGGGGATCTCCGGCCCACCACGAAACCACAACCGCTGGCTGAACGGATCCACCACCAAGGTACCGTCGTTCACGAAGCTGGCGCCGAGTTGGGCGGCGGGTTCGCTCCAGGTGCCGATGCCGCCGCAAGCCTGGATCGCCGCCGGGCTGTCCTTGAGGAACAGGGTCACGCCCGATAGCCGGCGCACCGCGTTGCCATCGCTGCCCACCAGCTCCACGGCGCGGCCGGCGGCCAGGCGATAAGCCAGCACCCGCTCCACTTCACCGCGCACGCAGCTGCTCAGGTTGAGATCGGCGCCGGGCTCGCGGATCAGGGGCATGCCGGCCCTCTTGAGCCGCCGCAGCAGGGCCCGGTTGATGTTCATCGAGGGAGGCCGCAGGCCATCGGCGAAGCCGGTGTCCACCTGGGCCACGGCGCCCACCGATCCGATCCGCAGCGGGATCGTGGGGATGTTGGGGCAGCCTCCGCGTCGTGGTGCCGCCGGGCACCGCAGGGCGGCGCCGCTGCTGCCGTAGTAATCGCGGCTGGAGAGCGGTAGGAAGCCGGCCCGGCGCAGCTCGCCATCGCTGCAGAAGCCCTCCGCTGTGGCGCGGCGCAGCAGGCCGTTGGCGTAGTCGAGCGTGATCACGTGAGCGCTGAGCAGGTCGGTGCCGATCAGCCCCGCCTGGGGCAGCGGGCCGCGGATGCCGCTGTGGTCCTGCACGCTCAGCCTCAGCGGCGCCCACGGGCCGAAGAAGTCCACCCCCGCGAAGCGGTCGGCGCTGCCTGGCTGCGGCACCGGTCCAGCCGCGCCCCCTGCACCCACCGCGCTTTCCCCACCGCCGCTCCCCGCACCAATCGCCACCTTCCCCGCAGCATCCTTCAGAAACGTGCCTGGGGAGATGGCGCTGCCATCGGCCCCCAGATCCACCACGAAGAAACCCGTGTGCCCCTGCACCCGCACCGGCGTGTAGGGCATGCCGCTCGCCATGATCAGCGAGCGGGTCTCACCCTGGCAGGCCAGCGGCTCCTGCGGCAGTGGCCGCGCCCTCAGGCCCAGTTGGGTCCCGGGGGCCAGCACGAGCAGCAGCGCAGCCAGCGCGCCCAGGGTGAGAGGGATGAAACGCATCGATCCATCCTCGGCGGGAACGGGTGGAGCCTGGCTCAGGCCCGGTGCAGGTGCAGGTCGTATGCGGGCCAGTGGGCATCGGCGGAAACGGCCATCAGCCCCTCCAGGCGGGCCTGGGCGATCAACAGGCGATCAAAGGGGTCTTCGTGGATGGCCGGAAGCTGGCCGGTTTCGATCACGTGGGCATCGCGGATCACCAGCAGGCTGGCCCCGGCTGCCAGGCATTGATCGCGGAATGTCACCGGATCGATCGGCAGACGGCCCAGTCGATGCTTGATCGCCACCTCCCACACACTGGCCACCGACACAAGGCAGGGATAGCTGGCCATCAATGCGCGGGTGGGCTGCCCCAGGCGCGGATTATCGAGCAACCACCAGATCAGGATCTGGGTATCGAGCAGCAGACGCATCGGTGCTGAATCAACCTTCCATCAACTGCTGCGCAGCATGGTCGGCCTCGGCGCTGAAGGCCGCTTCGATCAACGAGCGTTCCTTCTCCTTGATCCCCCCGCTGAGGGCCCCGCAGTGGCGCAGACCGGGCGACTCGCTGCAGGGGACCAGCCGCACCCGCGGCTGCCCGTGGCTGGCGATGATCACCTCTTCGCCGGCCAAGGCCGCCTTCACCAGCCTCGAGAGCTGGTTTTTGGCCTCCAGCATGTTCACCTGCACGGCACTCCGGTCACTCTGGCCAACTTGGCCAGTTTAGGGGTGGCCGTCGCAATCGTCTGCCCCCTCCGCCCCGGGCAGCACCTCAGCCCCCCGGCACCAGCTCCCCATCCCAGAGGCTCTCCAGCGTGTAATAGCCCCCCTCCAGGCACCAGAAGCTCCCATCGATCAGCCGCCGCCCCTCATCCAGCGCCGTCAGGCGGGCCATCAGCTCCCCATCAAGCGCCTCGCCCGCGGCAGCCAGGTTTTCGGCCAGCCGCACCGGCTGCACGGATTTGGGGATCACGGCGGTGCCGCAGCCGATCCCCCAGGCCAGCAGCAGCTGGGCCGGCGTCAGCCCCCGCTGCGCCGCCAGCGCCACCACCTGCGGATGCTGCAGCACCAGCGGCGGCCGGTTGGCGCCACTGGAGCCCAGCGGCCCGTAACCGGTCACCACCACCCCGTTCTCGCGGCACCAGGCGATCAGATCGTTCTGCTGGAGCAAGAGATGGCGCTCGATCTGCAAGGCCTCCGGCCGGATCCGGGCCCCGGCGCTCAGGGCCTTCAACTTGGCGCCGCTGAAGTTCGACACGCCGATGTGGCGCGTCAGCCCCTGATCCACCAACGCCTCCATGGCGATCCAAGTAGCGGCCAGCGGCACCTGATCGAGGCTCAGCTGCTTCTCGGGACTGCTCGCCATCGCCACGCCGCGCCGCTGGGCCAGGGGCCAGTGGATCAAGTAAAGGTCCAACTGTTCGAGGCCCAGGTCCGCCAGGGTGCGCTCCAGGGCCGGCCGCACCTCGTGGGGCTCGTGGCAGTCGTTCCAGAGCTTGCCGGTGATCCACAGCTGCTCGCGCTGCACCAGCCCATCGGCGAAGGCCTGCCGCAAGGCCTCGCCGATCTGGGGCTCGTTGCCATAGATCGCGGCGGCATCGAGGTGGCGGTAGCCCAGCTCCAGGGCGGTGCGCACCGTGGCGGCAGTGAGCTCGGGCGGCAGGCGCCAGGTGCCGAGGCCCAGGGCGAGCATGGCGTCGCCGTTGGCGAACGGCAGGGCGTGCATGGCGCGGGGCATGGGAGTCACTACGGCGGCTTCAACTCCAGCTCAGGCCATGGAGTGGAGCCCGATCGCATTGCCTTCCGTGTCCACCAGGATCGAGATGAAGCCAAAGGGGCCGATCGACATCTTGGTCTGCTTCACACTGCCGCCAGCCGCCACGGCCCGCCCCTCCTCGCTGATGCAGTCCTCGCTGCTGAAGTAGGCCAGGGTGCCGCTGCCTCCTGAGGGCACACCTGGCATGTGCACAAGCGCGCCGCCGGCGCCCCATTGGCTGGAGTCGGAGGGGAAGGCCCACATGGGGATTTGGCTCTCCAGCTTCTCGAGCTGGAAGCCAAACACCGCCTCGTAGAAGGCCTTGGCACGCTCCAGATCCTGGACGTAGATCTCTACCCAGGCAAAGGCGTTAGCGGCCATGGGAAACGTTTGTGTAGCTGATATTAAGCCTAGGCATCCCACCCGGTGTCGCCCAGCACGTTGTGCCCACCGCAGTCGATCCTTCAGGATCGGGGCACTGAAGGGGTGACCCATGAACATCGACGGCAAGGCCTGGCGCACCATCGGTCTGGAGGCGGGCGGCCGTTCGGTGTGGGTGATCGACCAGACCCTGCTGCCCCATCGGTTCGAGACCCGTTCCCTGCGCTCCCTGGAGGATGCCGCGACGGCGATCAGCACGATGGTGGTGCGGGGCGCCCCCCTGATCGGGGTGACCGGCGCCTACGGCCTCATGTTGGCCCTCCAGCACGACCCCTCCGATGGCGCCCTGGCGGCGGCCTTCGAGCAGCTCAATGCCACCCGTCCCACCGCCGTGAACCTGCGCTGGGCCCTGGAGCGGGTGCGCGATCTAGTGGCGCCGCTGCCGGAGGCGGAGCGGGCCGCGGCGGCCCAGGCCGAAGCCGCCGCCATCGCCGAGGAGGACGTGGCCATGTGCGATGCGATCGGTGAACACGGCCTGGCCATCTTCCGGGAGCTGGCGGCGGCCCGGCCCCCCGAACGCCAGGGGCAACCCTTCAACGTGCTCACCCACTGCAATGCCGGCTGGCTGGCCACGGTGGACTGGGGCACGGCTCTCGCGCCTATTTACAAGGCCCACCGCGCCGGCCTGAAGGTCCATGTGTGGGTGGATGAAACCCGCCCCCGCAACCAGGGCGCCAGCCTCACCGCCTACGAGCTGGGCCAGGAAGGGGTGCCCCACACCGTGATCGTGGACAACGCCGGCGGTCACCTGATGCAGCACGGCCAGGTGGATGCGGTGATCGTGGGCACCGATCGCACCACCCGCCGCGGCGATGTGTGCAACAAGATCGGCACCTACCTCAAGGCCCTCGCCGCCTTCGACAACCACGTGCCCTTCTACGTGGCCCTGCCCGCCTCCACGATCGACTGGACCATCGACGACGGCGTGGCCGAGATCCCGATCGAAGCCCGTTCCGAGCGGGAGGTGACCCAGATCCAAGGGCAGCTCACCTCGACGGCGGGCACGGCGGTTGGCGGGGGCGAGGCGCCGGGCCATCTGGCCACGGTGCAGCTCACACCCACCGGCTCCCGTGGCTTCAACCCGGCTTTCGATGTCACCCCCGCCCGGCTGGTCACCGCCCTGATCACCGAGCGCGGCGTGGCGGCGGCCAGCGAGGCGGGATTGCGCGGTCTGTACGCCGGCTGATCCCGCGCCCTATCGAGGCTCAGGCCGGCCTGCCGCCCCGCCGGGAGCGGGTTGACCATTGGCCAGGGCGCCCTGTCCTATAGCGACTAGCTTGAGTTGCTTCACAGCCTGAAACTGGAAAGTTCACCCTTCAGAGGGACTCTAGTCCGATGAAAAAAGTTGCAGGATGGCTGAGTTCGTTCGCGCCATCCCTTGCAGGGATTGTCATTCAATGGTTGCCCTCTCCTACATAGAGGCTCAAGCAGCAAGTTGCACCAAGATCGCCCCGATGCATCGTTCGCCGCGCCGGGTCACCATCACCGTGCCCTATGCCCTCTATTCCGAATTGCTGGCTCGTTCCGATCAACAGGGAAGGAGCCTCAGCAATCTGGCGGCTTTCCTGCTTGAAGCGGCTATCACCAGTCCTTGATGTGTCTTGCTGAGGCTTCCGTTCCCGTTTTCGATTTTGATCCCTTAATCCGGAAGACTCACGAGGGATGCCCGCAGGGCAATCACTACGGCCTGGGTGCGATCCCGGGCCTTTAGTTTGTGCAGGATATTCTTCACGTGGGTCTTCACGGTTTCCTGCGCGATATTCAGGCTTTCGGCGATCTCGGCGTTGCAGGCCCCATTCACAATCGCCTGCAGCACCTGGATTTCACGAGCGGTGAGTAGGCACTCCAGGAGCCGGGTTGGCTCTGAGGACGTCCATCCAGGCGGGGGCTTTATCAAGCCCTCCTGGTCGGGATTCGGTGTGGCTGTGTCGTTCTAGCGAGGCGGGATTTTGCTGGGGTTTTGCTCCAATTTCACTGCCTCCCGGCCGCGGTGGTGATTGCGGTTCGTCCTTGATTGGATTCTTCGCGTTTTACTGTTCCTGTGGGCTGGTCCGCACCAGGGGAACCGAGCGGCTTTGGGGTGACTATTCTGGCCCCTACATGCAGCATATTGGCAAGATTCTGTTGCCGTTCTTTGGTTCGGTTGTCCGCTCCTTTGCTGTTGGTGCAGAGTTGGTGCTGAGTTGTCGTTGTGCTGAAGTTGTCGTTGCGCTGAAAGTGTATTGATGTTGTATCGATGTTGTGGGGAGGAGGGGCGCCGCCGTGTGCTGGCTGAGAATGGGTTGGCTTCTCCATCTCGCGCCCGATGACCCCGGCCCTGCCCGCCAGTTCCCCGCCGCCCAACTGGGTGGAAGCGAACCATCCCCTCGGCTGGCTGATCAACCGGGTGCTGGCGGTGGAGCCCCTGCGCCAGCTGTTGTTCTGGCAGGCCCGGCGGCTGATCATCCGCACCGCCGAGGGCCGCGGCATCGCCTGGCGCCAACGCCGGGACCTGTTGCAGGCAGCGGCCGAGCCCCTGCTGGCGATCAGCACCAACCCTTCGGCGGCCGTTCCCGCCTACTACCGGGCCCGCTTCCACGCCTACAACCAGGGCAACCTCTGCTGGGCCGCCGCCTGCGAGGCCGAGCAGGCCACCGATTCGATGGCCCTGCGGGTCTGGCCCGAGGAGCCCGATCTGGCGCCGGATCTGGCCCAGCGGCGCCTACGCCGCGCCATCTTCAGCGCGATCGAGCCGAGCCTCACGGGCCCCGTGCAGCGGGTACTCGATCTGGGTTGCTCCGTGGGCGTGGGCACCTTCGCGTTGCGGGAGTGGCTGCTGGAGCGACAGGCGCTGGCAGGCGGCGGCGCCGGAGGAGAAGGCGGCGTGGCCTGCGCAACGGCCGAGGAGTCCTCCGCCAAGGCGAGCGCCCAAGGTTCTCGGCAAGCCCCGACCGTTCTCCCGTTGGTGGAGGGGCTCGATCTCTCGGCCGAGATGCTCGCCGTGGCCCGGGTGCGGGAGGCCGAGGCCCTCGCCGCATCAAGCCTCGCTGCCCTCCCGACCGCAGCCGCGGGGCGTAGCCCCGGCTCAGCCGGCCCTGATGTGCCATCCCCGCGAGAACCATTTGCCCCAGCGGCCTCCGGCACCACCCTCCCCCCGATCACCTGGCACCACGGCGCCGCCGAGGCCACCGGCCTGCCCACCGCCACCTACGACCTGATCACCCTTCAGTTCGTCTGCCACGAGCTGCCCCAGAGCGCCACCCGCGCCGTGTTGGCCGAGGCCGCCCGCCTGCTGCGGCCGGGCGGGGTGATCGCCCTGGTGGATCAGGATCCCGACTCAGCGGTGATCCGGCGCCTGCCCGCCCCGATCGCCACCCTGCTCAAGAGCACCGAGCCCTATCTGGAGGATTACTTCCGGCTCGATCTACCGGCCGCCCTGCAGGAGGCGGGCTTCCAGAACGTGCGCCGCACGGCGGCCGATCCCCGCCACCGGGTGCTGGTGGCTACGCGCTGAGCAGCGGAGCTGCCCGAAAACGACGGATCGGTGCGGCCTGGCCTGGTCGTTAGGTCGGGTTGGCCATCATCTGTGCCGCATGGGCGGCTGCGGGGCCGCCGACGCCCTCCCACCCCTCCAACACGATCTTCCCCAGGGTGCGGCCCCCCTCCAGCAGAGCGTGGGCCCTCGCCAGATTCTCCGGGCTGATCGGCACCAGGCAGGTCGTCGCGGTGCTGCGGATCGCCCCGGCCTCCACCAGCTCCGCTAACCGCTCCAGGATCCCTCCCTGCCGCCCGCGGTCGGCCGTGCGGAACTGGGGGCGGGTGAACATGAACTCCCAGTGGAAGCTCACGCTCTTGGCCTTGAGCAGGTTGAGATCCAGGGGCGAGCGGTTGCCCACGATCGCCACGATCGCCCCCTGGGGCCGGATCAGTTCGGCCATGGCCTGCCAGTAAGCGTCGGTGTCGCTGAAGTTGGCGATCGTGTCCAGCTCCGCCAGGCCCAGGGCCGTCAGCTGGGGGGCCAGCGGCTGGCTGTGGTCCACCACATGGCTGGCGCCCATCCGCTCGCACCAGGCCCGGCTTTCCGGCCGGGAGGCGGTGGCGATCACCACCAGGCCAGCCCGCCGCGCCAACTGGATCGCGATCGAACCCACCCCACCGGCACCGCCCAGGATTAACAAGCTGCGGCCGGCATCGGCTCCCTCGGGATCCAGCCCCAGCCGCTCGAACAGCGCCTCCCAGGCCGTGAGCCCGGTGAGGGGCAGGGCCGCCGCTTCAGCGGCGCTCAGGTTGGCGGGGCGGTGTCCACAGATCGCCTCCTCCACCAGCACCCGCTCCGCATTGCAACCCGGCCGGCTGATGTCGCCGGCGAACCACACCCGATCGCCCGGGACGAAGCGCACAACCGCATCCCCGATGGCCTCCACCACCCCGGCGGCATCCCAGCCCAACAGCCTTGGCGGCGCCCCGGACCCTGGTCCCGGCAGGCCGGAGCGCACCTTGGTGTCCACCGGATTCACCGCCCATGCCTCCACCCGCACCAGCAGGTCGTGGGGGCCGGGCAGCGGATCGGGAAGCTCCACCAGGGCAAAGGCCCCTGGAGCGCTGCAGGGAAGGCCCCCGAAGGCTGCAATCGCTTTCATGGGTGGCCTGGGGTCGTTGCTCTCCATCGTCCCCGATGGATCGAGAACGCCTGCGCCCGATCCACCGGGAGCGGCCTCCTTTCCGACGCTCTCTGGCGAGCGAATGGAAGGGCCTCTGCCCCCCGGCACGCTTCAGGGGCTGGCGAGCACAGGGGCCGTGCACGACCGAGGGGCAACCCTCACTACCGCAGGTTCGGGTGCGCTCGCCGCCCGCTTCTCACCAAGCCTTCGCCTGGCCGGAGGCCTGCTGCAGGGCCCGGATGCGGGTCTCGAGCGGCGGGTGGCTGGCGAACAGGCGCAGGAAGCCCGGCGGCTCGTTGATCTTGAGCGTCGCCAGGGTGGGTTCATCGCGGGGATCCTGCAGATTTTCCACCCCCCCCAGGCTCTGCAGGGCCCCCACCATGGCTCCTGGGCTGGTGAGCCGGGCGGCGCCCGCATCGGCGCGGAATTCGCGGTGCCTGGAGAACCAGGCGGTGATCAGGGAGCCGAGAATCCCCAGCAGGATCTCCAGGGGCCAGATCAGCAGCATCGTGGGCGGTGGCGCCATGCCGCGGCCGTCCTCCCGGTCGCCGCGGGGCAGCAGGAACAGCACCGCTCGCGAGAGGAACATCACGAAGGCGTTGATCACCCCCTGCAGCAGGGTCATGGTCACCATGTCGCCGTTGGCGACGTGGCTCATCTCATGGGCGAGCACCGCCTCCAGCTCCGCGGGCGGCATCCCCTTGAGGATGCCCGTGGACACCGCCACCAGGGCCCGGTTGGGGGAGGGTCCGGTGGCGAAGGCGTTCCATTCCGGTGAGCCGTAGATGCCCACTTCGGGCATCGGCAGACCGGCCTTCTGGGCCAGGCCCGCCACCGTGCCGTGTAGCCAGCTTTCAGCCGATCCGCCGCCCTGGCCCACCAGCTGGATGCCCATCATCCGCTTGGCTGATTCGGCCGAAAACTGCAGCGCGATCCAGGCCCCCAGCACGCCCCACACGAAGCTGCCCACCAACAGGGGCAGCAGCGGCAGGTCGGGGGGCAGCAGCCCGATGGCGGTGAGCAGGTTGAGGATCAGGGAGATCGTGAGCACCACCGCCAGGTTGGTGATCAGGAAGAGAAGGGTGCGCAGGGCCATCGCGGGTTGGGGGGCAGGAACGCAGGGCACCGGGGCGACAACGCTCCGGGGAGACTGACTGGGGCGTTGGGAGGGGTCTCCGGACGCCATACCGTCTGCGGAAAAGGTAGCGATGGCAAGCCAATCTGCTGTTTGTTGATTGAAGTCTTCCCGCCTCGCTGGGCGATGGCCTGCTCCTGCGCTCCCGGTTGAGCGCCAACCCATCACGGTCCCATCACCGCGTTCCATTTCGGAACCCGCCGTCCCACCTCAGCCAGCTCGGGCACCGGTCCCATCCCTGGCGCGCCGTCAACAGCTGCGACAGCATTCGCTTAGGACATCGCACAACGTCGGCATGATCCGTGAGCACGTGCTGCCCGTCCCTCTGCGCCGCTCGCTCGGCCCGGTTGTGTCGACGCCGCAGGCCAATGGCGCCACCCCGCCAGCACGGCCCCGGCTGGTGGCCCTCACCCCAGGCGTCCCTTCCGGCGGTCTGGAGGCTGCTGTGATCGCGCGCCTGCTGGAGGGAGATCCGCTGGGCGACTCCCTCCTCGACACCCTTGCCATCCTCACCGCTGAAGCCCTGCAAGCGGCGCCGAACGGTGCCACAGGTTCCACCGCCGCCGAGGTCCGCGGCGTGGCCGCCCGCATCGCCACCGGCCTGGCGGTGACCTTGCTCGAATCCGACCTGGCCGAGCGCATCACGTCCCGGCTGGCGGAGGAGGCACCCTTCGCCGAGGGCTGGCGCTCCTGCCCGGAGTAGGCCCCGGCACCCCAGCACTCACCAGCACTCAGCAGATCCAGTCCACTGGAGCACCCTCTCCATCCGCCCCCGGGTGCCCGGATGGGCCGATCAGTCGGTGCCTGGCGGGACTGGCTTGAGGTGAGCGGCCCCGGCACCCGTAGCCTCAGCGGCATTGACTCCGGCCGCCCATGTCCGTGCTCAACCGCTGGTCCGATGCCGAGGCTGCTGCCGCCGTGGCCCACTACGGCGCCCAGGGCGTGGCCGAACCCCTGGCCCTACGCACCTACTCAGCCCGCCTGCTGGGCGCCGACCCGGATCTGGTGCTGCACGGCGGCGGCAACACCTCGGTGAAGACCAGCGTGACCGGCCTGCTGGGCGAAACGATTCCTGTGCTGTGCGTGAAGGGTTCCGGCTGGGACCTCGGCACGATCGAGCCACCTGGCCACCCGGCGGTGCGCCTGGAGCCCCTGCGCGCCCTGCGGGCTCTGAATTCCCTCAGCGATGAGGCGATGGTGGCCGCCCAGCGCAACAACCTGATCGATCCGGCCGCCCCCAACCCTTCGGTGGAGGCGCTCTTGCACGCCTTCCTGCCCCACACCTTCGTGGACCACACCCATTCCTCGGCGCTGCTGGCCCTGGCCGATCAGCCCGATGCCGCGGCGGTCTGCCGCCAGGTGTTTGGCGAGCGGGTGGTGCTGGTGCCCTACGTGATGCCCGGCTTCGCCCTGGCCCAATCCTGCGCTGATCTCTACGAGGCGGCCGCCGAGCGGGCCGCCGCCAGCGGCGTGGAGCTCGAAGGCATGGTGCTGCTCAAGCACGGCCTCTTCTCCTTCGGATCCACGGCAAAGCAGAGCTACGAGCGGATGATCGAGCTGGTGCGGCTGGCCGAGCAGCACCTGGCCACCGGAAACCGCCTCAGCCAGCCGGCTGCGGTGCCGGAGCGCCCGGCTCCTGCGGCGGCGCTGCTACCGCGCCTGCGCGGTGCCCTGGGCCGGGCCGCCAGTGCCGCCGGCGCTCGCTCCCACTGGCTCCTGGATCTGCGCGCCACACCCCTGGCCCGTGCCGTGGTCGACGACGGCCGCCTGGCCGACTGGGCCCGCCGCGGTGTGGCCACCCCGGACCATGTGATTCGCACCAAGGCCCATCCCCTGGTGCTCCCTGCCGCCCCCGCCGCGGGCGACGCGGTTGCCCTGGAGGCCTGGAGCGCCGCCCTGACGCCGGCCCTGCAGGCCTACGCCGCCGACTATCAGGCCAGCTTCGAGCGCCAGAACGCCCGGGTGGGCGGCATCAAGAAGGCCCTCGATCCCCTGCCGCGGGTGGTGGCGATCCCGGGATTGGGCCTGGTGGGAATCGGCAAATCGGCCGCCGAGGCGGCGGTCACCGCCGACATCGCCGAAACCTGGGCCACCACCCTGCTGGCCGCCGAGAGCATCGGCCGCTTCGAGCCGGTGGGGGAGAACGACACCTTCGACATGGAGTACTGGAGCCTGGAGCAGGCCAAGCTCGGCAAGGCCGCCGAGAAGCCCCTGGCCCGCACGGTGGTGATGGTCACCGGCGGGGCCGGCGCGATCGGCGCAGCCACGGCGCGCGCCTTCGCCGCCCAGGGTGCCGATCTGGCCGTGCTCGACCTCGATGGCGAGGCGGCTGCGGCCGTGGCCCGGCGCTGCAGCTCCCGCGCCCTGGGCCTGGCCTGCAACGTGACCGATCCGCTCCAGGTGCAGGAAGCCTTCGCGGCGGTAGCGGCCCACTTCGGCGGCCTCGACATCGTGGTGAGCAATGCCGGCGCCGCCTGGGGTGGCCGCATCGCCGAACTCCCCGAGGCCGATCTGCGCGCCAGCTTCGAGCTCAATTTCTTCGCCCACCAGCATGTGGCCCAGGCCGCTCTGGCCCTCTTCCGCCTCCAGGACACCCTCCCCAGCCCCGCGGGTGCCGGCGAGGGAGTCAGCAGCCGTCTCGGCGGCCAGCTGCTCTTCAATGTGAGCAAGCAGGCCCTCAACCCCGGCCCCGGCTTCGGCGCCTACGGCACCAGCAAGGCCGCTCTGCTGGCCCTGGTGCGTCAATACGCCCTGGAGGAGGGCGGCGCCGGCATCCGGGTGAATGCGATCAATGCCGATCGGATCCGCTCCGGCCTCCTCACCGACACGATGATCCGGGAGCGTTCCGCTGCCCGGGGCCTCTCCGAAGCCGACTACATGGGCGGCAACCTGCTGGGCTCGGAGGTTCGCGCCGAGGATGTGGCCGAGGCCTTCGTGGCCCTGGCCCGGCTGGAGCGCACCACCGGCGCCCTGCTCACCGTGGATGGCGGCAACGTGGCGGCGATGGTGCGTTAGGCGCTGGATCCACCAGGGCCCAGATCCCGTCTTCCGTGCCTGGTCAGCTTGCCTGGCTGCCTGAGGAGAATCGCCGCGCCAGGGTGAGAGCCAGGCCGCTCCAGAGCAGCACCAGCACCAGGCAAAGACCACTCCAGAGGGGCAACCCCAAGCGGGTCACGGCCAGGGGAGCGACCACGGTGATCACCCCCCCGGCGATCAGGGGCTGGAGCAGCAGCTGCTTGATTGAGAAGGCCGGCAGGGCATCGGCCTGGTCGTGGGGGTCGGCCATGCGGAGGAGCAGCAGGCCGCTGGCTGCCACGCCGGTGGCCTGGCCGAATTCCAGGATGCCCCGCTCAAACCATGGGGCGGGCAGGATCCGCGGGCCCAGCAGCAGCACCACCGCCAGGTTCCAGGCCAGACCTGCAAGGGCCAGGGCGGTGAGGGGAATCCAGTCCTGGGCGAGCAGCGAGAGGTCGAGGCAGGCGGTGGCGGCGGTGATCAGCAGATCGGCGGCGAGGGTTGCCACCAGCCCCTGGATTGCACTTGAGGCCACCGAGGCGTTGCCGCTGCGCTCCAGCACCAGCCGCACCAGCAGCGAACCGATGATCGCCAGAGGAAACACCGGGAAGGCCTTGATCACGGCGGCAAAGCCCCCGCCCAGAGCACTGGCCCCCCAGCGCAACCCCTCCAGGGCCAGCCAGCCGATCCCCACCGCGATCCCGGCCAGCGCCAGGTTCACGGCCCAGGCAGCCAGGCTGTGGCTCAGGACGCCGCTTCCGGCGGTCGGATCCGCTACCGGAACCGCCCCGCTCTCATCAGGGGGGGCGCCGATCCCGGCCGCGTTCAGGGACGCCGCCGCCGGGGCCGCCGTCGGGGCCGCTGGCGCCATGAAGATTGCCTCCGGCACCGGGGCCACGAAGGCCACGTCCATGAAGGCCGCTTCCATGACAGGGGCGGGCTCGCCTTCTGTTGCCACTGGCAATACGGGTGCCACTGGCAATACGGGCGCTTCCACCTGCAGCCAGCCGACACGACGGGCCAACACCACCACGATGCCGCCCACCAGCGTGGAGCTGAGCAGCCCCACCGTGGCCATGGCCAGGCCCAGCCCTTCGCCACCTGGAAAGCCGAGCCGCGCGTAGGTGGGTCCCATGGCGGCGGCGGAACCGTGGCCCCCTTCGTAGGACACCTCGATCAGGCAGGCCATCAGCGGATGCACCCCCGCCAGGCGGCCCTGCAGGGCCATAACCACCAGGGCCGCCACCAGGTACTGACCGAAGGCCAGGGTGAGGGCGAGCAGCACCTGGGCCGAGAGGGGTCGCCAGAGCCCCCCCGGCCGGGGCAGGGGTTTGCCCACCAGCAGGGTGCCGAACACCAGGGTGAGCAGGATCAGCGGCAGCTCCTGCCACACCGCCAGCACCCCCGGGGGAATCAGGGGCAGGGGCCCGGAGGGGGCCAGGAGCAGGCCAATCACCCCGGCCAGTAGGGCTTCGGGCACACCCCACTTGCGGCTGCCCAGGATCCTCCCCAGGCCGGTGCCCAGGGCCAGCACCAGCGCCAGCACCGCCAGGGCCAGACCCCAGCTGGCCGCCGGCGCCAGGGCTGCAGTGGCCGCAGGGCTGAGGGGAAGAAGCAAGGGGGGTGAGGTCAGGCCCTGAATCCTGCACCCCCGCAGGGGCCGGGCCCGTGATCTTCGCTGCCGTCAGGGCAGGTCGAGATGGCGGCGGAAGAAGGCTTCGGTGGCCTCCAGCACCCGCTGCTGCACGGCCCGGTCGCGGAAGCCATGGCCCTCGCCGGGGAAGAGATGCACCTCCACCGGGATCCCCCGTTCCCCCAGGGCCAGAGCCATGCGTTCGGTCTGATCCGGTGGCACCACCGCATCCTCCAGGCCCTGGAAGAAGATCACCGGCACCCTGATGCGGTCGGCGTGCAGCAGGGGGGAGCGCTCCCGGTAGGTGGCCGCCGCCTCCGGCCACGGACCCACCAGGCCATCGAAGTAGCGCGCCTCGAAGCGGTGGGTGTGGCGCGCCATGCCCTCCAGGTCGGCCACGGCGTAGCGGCAGGCGCCGGCCCGGAACACCGCGCCGCCGCAGAGGGCCGCCAGCACGGTGAAACCGGCGGCGCTGCCCCCTTCGATCGCAATCCGCCGCGAATCGGCCCGACCCGCCGCGACCAGGGCCGCCGCCGCTGCGGCGCAGTCGGCCCCATCCACCACGCCCCACTGCCCGTCGAGCCGTTCGCGGTAGGCCCGGCCGAAGCCCGTGGAGCCGCCGTAGTTCACATCCACCACCCCCCAGCCGCGGCTGGTCCAGAACTGGATTGCCAGGTTCAGCCCCGTGCGGGCCATCCCTGTGGGTCCGCTGTGGCCCCTTACCAGTAGCGGAGCGCCGGGATGGCTGCCGCTGCGAGGGGGGTAGTACCAGGCCTGGGTGGGCCGGCCGCCGTGGCCCTCGAACCAGAGGGGCTCTGGATGGCTGATTGCCACCTCCGACAGGGGGCTGGCGGCGGCGGGGGTATGGCGCCAGCGGCCGCTGGTGGTGTCGAGCTCCAGGAGGCCAGCGGGATCGGAGGGGGAGGCGGCGATGGCCACCAGGCGGCCCCGCTCGGCCACCACGGCGGCCAGATCATCGAAGCGCAGGTCGTAGGGCTGCCAGCCCAAGCCTGTGGCGCTCCAGGCGCATTGTTGCGTTCCCCCCTGAACGGATTCCAGATCTCCTGGTGGAACTGCTGTCTGCCCACTGGGTGGAACTGTTATCTGCCCACTGGGTGGAACTGCTGTCTGCCCACTGGGTGGAACTGCTGTCTGCCCACTGGGTGGAACTGTTATCTGCCCACTGGGCGGAACGGTTGTCTGCCCACTGGGCGTCATGGCCTCCTGCCCTTCCGTCGGCACGGCCTCCTGACCTCGCCTCGAACCAGCGTCATGTCCTGTGGTGGTTCCTGCGTTCTGCGCGGCGGCAGCTCGGCCCCCCTGCCAAGCCATCGGTCGGGCGTCCTGACCAGCGGTGGTTCCGGCGCGCTCCCGGACGAATGCTTCAGGGTCCTGCCGATCCGCTGATCGAGCGCCCAGCCAGGCCGTTGCTCCGGCCCCCTGCCCGGGGCCCTGCCCGCGCTCCAGCCCGGCCGCGGCGGCACCCTTCGCTCCTGCCGTCGCTCCAGCGTCCTGAGCCCCACCCCCCGCCACCACCAGCCGGCCCAGGCGCCAGCAGCCCTCAAAGCAGGCTGCCGCCACCAGCGCCTCGCCATCCCAGGCGGTGGTGGCCATGCCGTACACCCACTGAGGCATGCCGAATTCGGCTTGCAGCGGCAGCAGCGGCAGCCATCGGGGTTCCTCGCCGGCGCCCAGGGCCTCGGCGGCTTCGAGCCGCTCGAGGTTCCACCAGCCGCTGCGATCGCAGCTCACCACCAGATCGGCCGGCTGGCCCTCCCGGGGAATCCAGAGGGGTTGGAACACCGAAACGGCCGTACCCTCCCCCGGCATGCTGCCGGCGATCGGCCGGCAGTCTGTGAGGGAGCCCTGCGGCGTGAGCCGCCCCAGCCAGAGCTGGCTTCGCTCCCAGGGCATGGAGGGCCGCTGCCACTCGATCCAGGCCAGGTGGCTGCCGGATGGGCTGAGCACGGCGTAGCCACAGAAATCGGCGGGCTGTCGCAGTAGCTGCGGCTCGCCGCCCGCTAGGGGCACGCTCACCAGGGCCTCCTGTTCGCCGGTTTCGAGCATGCCAATCCAAAGGCCGCGGGCCGGGTCGATCAGGCCATCGGCGAAACATCGCTCCGGATCGGGCTCGGTGAGCCGCAGACCCGGACCGCACGCCATCGTCTTCGGGCCGGCTGCCGGGGCTGCCGCGGCGCCGGACTCGAGCGGCGGCAAATCCAGGCGCCAGAGGCAGCGGTCGCCGTCATCGACCCACACCACCACTGAGTCCGCTGAATCCGCGCGCGCGTCAGCGGCTGGCGAGCCTCCTGGCGTTCCCAGGCCCCCTGGCCAGCCGCCCACCGCATAGGCGCCGCCGCCATAGGCATGGATCCGGCTGCGCACATCGGCGCCGGCGGGGGTGATCTCCTGCCCGGGCGGCGCGCTGGCGGTGGGGCTGGTGGGGAGTTCCACCGACCCGGCTGGTCGCATCAGCAGGCGGGTGCGACCGCCATCCTCCGGCCGTCGCTCCAGCCAGAACAGCCTTCCCCCCTGCAGCCGCGGCTCGGACCAGAGCGGGATGGCTCCCACCACCTGCGACGCCGCCAACGGGCCATGCCCCACCACCGAATGCTCCTGCCCATGGCTTCTACAATCTCTAGCAACGTTTCAGGAACCGCCCGTTGGCGCGCAGCTTCGCCCAGATGGCCCGGTCGGCCGAGCAGGGCAACCGCACGGTGCACGTGCCCAAGGAGCCCCTGGCTGAATCGCCCCTGCCGATTCACACCCTCGGCTCCCGCGAGCTGCGCACCGCCGCCAAGCGGATCAGCAAGGTGGATGAGCCGTTGCGCGATCTCGTCCGCGACATGCTGCGCAGCATGTATACGGCCCGGGGCATCGGTTTGGCCGCACCCCAGGTCGGGGTGCACAAGCAGTTGCTGGTGATCGACCTCGACCTCGAAGAGGCGGCCACGCCGCCGCTGGTGCTGATCAATCCGGAGATCACGGCCGCCAGCGCCTCCTTGAACACCTACGAGGAGGGCTGCCTGAGCATTCCCAAGGTGTATCTGGAGGTGGTGCGCCCTTCCACGGTGGAGGTGAGCTTTCGCGACGACCAGGGCCGGCCGCGGCGGATCAAGGCTGATGGCCTACTGGCCCGCTGCATCCAGCACGAGCTCGATCATCTCCACGGCGTGCTGTTCGTCGATCGCGTCACCGACGAGCTGAGCCTCAATGAGGAGCTGCGGCAGCACGGCTTCGAGCGCCACCACGTCGAGTCGATCCGCTGACATGCCGATGAAACCCCTAGCGGGCCTCTTCCTGGCCCTGGCCTGCGTGCTCGGCATCGCGGCCACGGGCTCGGTGTTCGAGCTGGCCTACGGCGATCCCGATCTTGGTGTCACCACCACCCGCTTGATCCTGGGGGCTTGCCTGCCCGGCACCGTGGTGGCCCTGGTGCTGGCGATCCGCATCAACCGGCCGGCCTGAGGGCCGCGAAGGCCGTCACTGCGCAGCGGTTGATGCCGTAACAGCGCAGGTTTTGAAGCAGGACCCGAACAGGAGCCCGTTTCGATCACGATCCCGCTGCCGGACAGCACTCGACCCGTTCCCACGGGCCCTGCTCCAGTTCCTGCAACTCAACAGTTCCTGCAACTCGCCAGTTCCTGCAACTCAACAGAGGGAGCTTGTCGAGCCTCCCCGGCCGGCCGCAGGAGGGGCCACCCCAACGCTGGGGCTGCGGGGCCCCTTCATACGATTCGACCCTGCCGCCATCCGCCGTGAGGTTCCCCGTGCGTCTTCCCTTCCCCCTCCGGATCGCTCCCCCTGCGCAACGGGCCGCGGCGGTGGCCCTGGTCAGCTGCCTGGCCGGTGGGGCGATCGGACCCGCCACCCTGCCCGCGCGGGCCCAGTCCTCGGAGCCCTCCGCCTTCGCCAGGCCGGCGCCTTCGCTGTTCGGCATGGCTGAACTCGATCCCCAGAAGTTCCTGGTGGTGGCGGCGCCGATCGGTAGCAGCAGCCGCTCCCAGCTGAATATCTATGAACAGGTGAATAGCCGGCGCCCCTGCTTCGCGGTGGCCACCGGCCGCCCGGCGGTGGTGAATCCCCTGCTCAGCAGCTTTGACTTCAGCGGCATCTGCGGCCGCTACATCGATGCCAACGGTTACTCGGTGCGGGTCGGCAACACCGATCTGGCCACGGTGTACCGCCTGAGCGTGGTGAATCAGGACAGCGACACTGTGCTGATGGCCCTGCCCACCCGTCCCGGGGCGGGTCCGGAGATGGTGGTGGGCCGCACCCTCGGCAGTGGCACCGGCTTCCTGAAGCTCGAGCTCGAACCCGGCTGGAGGTTGGCGCGCCGCACGTTCCGTGGCCGCTCCCTGGGCCATGTGTACCTCTACCGCGACAGCTGGCCGGCGCTCTCCGCTAGCAGTGCCCCTGGCCAAACCTCCGAGGCAGCCCCCGCCGCAGGCCGCTCCAACCCCACGTCGCCCCCTTCGGCTCCACCAGCCATGCGATGAGGGTCAGTTGCTAAGGTTGAAGGCTGTGTGCGTCTCCGCAGCATTTCATGACCCAGGTCACCGTCGGCGAAAACGAAGGGATCGAATCCGCCCTGCGTCGCTTCAAGCGCCAGGTGTCCAAGGCCGGCATCTTTGCCGATCTGAAGCGGCTGCGGCACCACGAGACGCCCACCGAAAAGTACAAGCGCAAGGCCCAGCAGCGCCGCCGCCGCCGCTGAGGGAGCGTCCCACTCCGGTTACGTCCCTCAGCCTGGCTTCACGCAGCCTGGATGGGGTTGGCTATTGATTGCCTGTTCATCAGGGAGTGTCCGGGGCGAAAGGTTCGTATCGGCTCAACACACCGGCTTCCGAACAGCTGGGTTCATGGCCGGATCGTCAGGGTGGACAACAACCCGGAGGTTTTTTCTGCACCGGCGCGCCGGCGGGCGCTGCTGGTAAAGCGGGCGCTGCCGGTGAAGTGGTCGCTGCGCTGCCACACCCGCAGATGTGCTGCAAACCGGCGCTTCTACCGGTTCCCTGACCGATCCGCCGATCCTGGCTACAAGAACCTCGCCTCTACTCCACGGCTTCGCTCTCCTCCTCTGACGGCTCCCTGACCCGGTTCGCCCTGGGGCTGGCCGAGGCGATTAATCACGCCTTCGACAAACCCTGGGAGGAAGGGGCCCATCTCCCCCCCCCTGGTGGTTGTACGGCCCTACCGCGTCCGGCCGCGGCGCCGCTCCCGCTGAGCTCGGCCTCCGCGCCCATCCCCAGCCCATCGAAGCTGCGGTAGGTGAGGGCCTCAGCCACCGCCGCCGGCCCCACCCGCTCCTGCTGCTCCAGATCGCTGATCGTGCGGGCCACGCGCAACAGCCGTGCTCCCGATCGCGCTGAAAGATGCCGCTGGCGGATGGCCTGCTCCCAGAGCGCCAGGGCCGCAGCATCGAGCTGAAGGGTCTGGGCCAGGGATGCCGCCGGCAGTTCCGCGTTGCCGCAGCCGCCGGGGTTGCGGGCGGCTGAGCGTCGCCTTGCCACCAGAACCCGCTCGGCCACTGAGCGGCTCCCCTCGGGAGCCCCAGGGGCCTGGCCCTGCATCTCCGTTGGTCTGCTGTCCTGCCGGTAGGCCCCCGCCAGGTCGTGGGGGTCGCAGCGGCTCATCACCACCTGCAGATCGATTCGGTCGAGCAATGGCCCGGAGAGCCGACCCCAGTAGCGCCGCCGTTCCGCTTCGCCACAGCGGCAGGGGCGCTCCGGGTCGCCCCACCAACCGCAGGGGCAGGGATTGGTGGCGCCCACCAAGGTGATGCGGCATGGGAAGCGGCAGCGCTGACGGGTGCGGCTGATCCACACCTCTCCCTCCTCAAGGGGCTGGCGCAGCTGATCGAGCACGGCGCGGCGGAACTCGGCCAGCTCATCAAGGAACAGCACGCCATTGTGGGCCAGGCTCAGCTCCCCCGGTCGCGGCAGCGTGCCGCCGCCAATCAGGGCCGCGGCCGAGCAGCTGTGGTGTGGGCTGCGGAAGGGACGCCTGCGGATCAGGCCAGCACCCTCAGGCAGCAACCCCGCCACCGAGTGCAGCTGGGTGAGTTCCAGGGCCTCCCGGTGCTCCAGGGGGGGCAGCAGCGACAGCAAGCGGCGGGCCAGCATCGTCTTGCCGGTGCCCGGGGGGCCGACCAGCAGCAGGTGATGGTCGCCGGCGGCGGCGATCTCCAGGGCCCGGCGGCCATGCATCTGGCCCCGCACCTCGGCGAGATCGAGGCTGTCGCTGCTCGTAGCAGCAGCGAGGGCCCTGCCGCAGGGCTGGGGCGGTGGTGACGCGGCCAGCAGGGGGTCGGCCAGCACCGCCATGGCTTCCTTCAGGGTGCCAGCCGCCCACACCGTGAGGCCCTCCACCAGGCGGGCCTCGGTCGCATTGGCGCTGGCCACCAACAGGGCCCGCACCCCCTGGCTCCGGGCCGCCAGGGCGAGCGCCAGCACGCCCCGCACCGGTCTGAGGCTGCCGTCGAGGCCCAGTTCGGCGGCGCTCCAGACGCCCTCCAGCTGCTCCAGGGGGAGCTGGCCACTAGCGCCAAGCAGCCCCAGAGCGATCGGCAGGTCGAAGGCGGGCCCCTCCTTGCGAAGGTCCGCGGGTGCCAGGCTCACAACCACCCGGGTGAGGGGAACCTTGAGGCCGCTGTTGCGCAGGGCCCCACGCACCCGCTCGCGGGATTCCTGCACGGCGGCGTCGGCGAGGCCCACCATCAGCAGGCCCGGCAGACCCGGGCCGATGTCCACCTCCACCGTCACCGGCAGGACCTCAAGGCCCCGCAGGCCTGCACTGCCGCATCGTGCCAACATCGGATCAAGAGTTCAATCAGGAAATCAATGGATCAGGGGTAAAACACATGTCAGGCTGGCCACGTCAGGCGGGCCAGGTCAGGCCGGCCTGGCCGGATCCATGGATCCGGCCGGTTGCACCGGCTGCTGGTTTCGCTGGGTCCGCTCGTGGGGTCTGGTCTTCGGGTTTGCCCGACGCCTCCGGTCTTCAGGGCGATGCCCGGCTCTTGGGCTCCCGCTCCGGTCGGGCGGTGCGATGCCGATGCCGTCCCCCCGTCAGGCATCCCCCCATCAGGCGTCCCACAGTCACCCGTCGCGTCGTCACCGATGCCCCGTCGCCGTTAGCTCCGTCAGTCGCTGCCCCATCACGCATCGCGCGATCAGTCATTGCGCGATCACGCATCGCGCCAGCACGCATCGCGCCGACCGTTCGCCTCTCCCTCCATCTGTTGCCCAACACAGCCGTTCCTCAGCTCACCCCACCAGTTCCACCCCCTGTCCCACCCTCGCCTAGGCCCCGATGAGCAACCTTGAGGCCATGTCCCCCGACCCTTCCCAGAGCGGAGAGTCCGCATCGAACAGCCCCGCTGGGCATCCGGTGGATCCCCCGGCCGCCGCTGCCCCTGACCCGGCCGCCATCGCCAGCGGGGCTGCTGCGAACGACACTATCTTCGGCCGCATTCTGCGGGGCGAGATTCCCTGCGATGCGGTGTATGCCGACGACCTCTGCCTGGCCTTCCGCGATGTGAATCCCCAGGCGCCGGTTCATGTGCTGGTGATTCCCCGCGAGGCCCTGGTGAACCTGGGCGACGCCGGTGGGCAGCACCGCGAGCTGCTGGGCCACCTGCTGCTGGTGGCGGCCAAGGTGGCCCGGCAGGAGGGCCTGGAGGGCTGGCGCACCGTGATCAACAGCGGCGCCGAGGCGGGTCAGACCGTGTTCCACCTGCATGTGCATGTGATCGGCGGCCGGCCCCTGGCCTGGCCGCCGGGCTGAGAGAGGAGTGATGCAGCCAGCACCCTTGTCCCTGGCTGGTCGCCACCGAAGGCCAGCTGCCGTCCTCAACCCATGAACGGCGGCTTCGCCGATTCCGGATCCGGAAGCATCCCGCCTGACGCCGCCAGCGCACCCCCAGCGGCGACAATGCCGGTCATACGCCCGCCGGCCCCCCTTGAACCCCTTGAAGGCCCTCCGTGAGCAGCTGGGCAAGCTGCAGCGCCTGGCCCAGCCCTACTTCCTGCCCCTCGACGCCAACGGTCAATCCGCCAGCGGCGCCCAGTTCCTGCTGCTGATCCTGGCTCTGGTGGCTGTGGTGGTGGGGGTCACCCTGCTGCTGCTCACGGCGGCGGTGGGTTTGAGTGGCGCCCTGATCCCCGAGCTGCAGAGTCGCTTCCTGCCCGGCGTGCCCCAGCAGGTGGCAGCCCTCTGGAAGGGCCCGGCGGGGCCCGTGATCATGGCCCTGGCGACGGCCGGTGCCGTGGTCTTCTGGTGGTTCCGCGGTCGTCTGCGCCAGGGGCGCTGGCTGCCGTGGCTGCTGCTTGGCGTGATCATCCTGCTGATCCTGGTGATCAACGGCATCAATGTGGGCATCAGTTTTGTCGCCCGCAATGTTGATAACACCCTGGTGGCCTACGACAAGGACGGCTTCTGGAAAACGGTGGGCATCTATGCCTTCTGCCTGGTGCTGGCCCTGCCGATTCGAGCGATCCAGAGCTACCTGATTCCCAAGCTGGGTTTGATGTGGCGCGAATGGCTAAGCAGCCGGCTGCTGCAGCGCTACATGAGCAACCGGGCCTACTACGTTCTCAATCCCAACGACGAAAGCCAGGAGGAAATCGACAACCCCGACCAGCGGATTTCTCAGGACACGGCCAGCTTCACCGCCACCAGCCTAAGCGTGACGGTGGAGATCATCTCGGCGCTGCTCACCTTTTTCAGCTTCATCATTGTGCTGTGGAGCATCAACCACACCCTCGCCCTCTGGCTGCTTATTTATTCGGTGGCCGGCACGGCGGTGGTTGTTTTCGCCAGCCGTAAGCTGGTGAATCTGAATTATCAGCAGCTTAAGCTGGAAGCCGATTTCCGCTACGGGCTTGTTCATATCCGCGACAACGCTGAATCGATCGCCTTTTACCGCGGTGAGCAGCAGGAGGCCCATGAAGGTGAACGACGCCTCGGTGGCGCGATTCGCAACTACAACCGCCTGATCATCTGGGAGGCCCTCATCAATGTGATCCAGCGCTCTTATGACTACTTCTCGCGCTTCCTGCCCTGGCTGGTGATCGCGCCGATCTATTTCGCCAAGCAGGTGGATTTCGGTGTATTCGGCCAGGCCAGCATCGCCTTCTCTCAGGTGCTGTACTCGGTGAGTTACATCGTGAACAACATCGACCGCCTCGCCGCCTTCTCGGCCTCAATCAGCCGTTTGGAGGGTTTCCAGAGCAAGGTGGAGGGCATCGCCGCCCAGCAGGGCACGGTGGCCGGCGCGGCGGCGGGTGCCGATCAAGACCGCGGCCCCGAATCGATCCTGGTGAGCCACGTGGATCTGGTGCCACCCCGCACCGATCGCACCCTGATCCGCGACCTCAGCCTCACGGTGGGGCCGCGGCAGCGCCTGCTGGTGGTGGGGCCCTCAGGTTGCGGCAAGACGTCGTTCCTGCGGCTGGTGAGCGGCCTGTGGGAACCGGCCGCCGGAACTGTGCAGCGCCCGCCGGTGGGCGAGCTGATGTTCATCCCCCAGAAGCCCTACATGCTGCTGGGCAGCCTCAGGGAGCAGCTCTGCTATCCCCAGCCCCCGGAGCGCTTCGGCGACGACCAGCTGCGCCACGTGCTCGAGGAGGTGCGGCTGCCGGAGCTGGTGCACCGCTACCCCGACCTCGACATCAAACAGGATTGGCCTCGCCTGCTCTCGCTGGGGGAGCAGCAGCGCCTGGGCTTCGCTCGCCTGCTGCTCAATGCACCCCGCTTCGCGGTGCTCGATGAGGCCACCAGCGCCCTCGATGTGACCACCGAGAAGGTGCTCTATGAGCTGCTGGTGCAGCGGGATGTGGCCTTCGTGAGCGTGGGCCACCGCCCCACCCTGGTCGAATACCACGACACCGTGCTGGAGCTCGATGGCACCGGCGCCTGGCGCCTGTTGCCGGCCGCCGGCTATAGCTTTGTCCGACCCACCTGATCCGATGCCCGACCCCCTTTCTCCGGTTGAGCCCCTAGCGGGCGACGATGCCGCTTCCCCCGCTCCCGCCGCATCCAGCAGCGCTGCTGAGGCCCCTGTGAAGGCCACCAGCGCCACCACCGGCGACGTGCCGGCCTTCGGCTGGAGCGGCTACGCCGAGCGGGTCAACGGCCGCTTCGCCATGCTCGGCTTCGCGGCGGTGCTGCTGATCGAGGCCCTCAGCGGCGACACCTTCCTGCACTGGGCGGGGCTGGTGCCCTGAGCGTGCCTGGACCTCCTTGGCCGATCGGCTGAGGAGTGGAGCGTCCTCGCCGGCACTGCAGGCCTGTGGGCAAAATCAAATCGGCAACGCACTAAATCGATAGGGGTATCCGCCTGTTGTCAGTGGTGACTGACACCCTGTTTCGAGACAAGAATCATGCCAAAGGTCTGACTTATCGCTTGCAATCTACGACGATTTCCGTGTCATAGCGAAACTGTATCAGCGTGTGCCCGCAATCGGCCAAGCTCAAGCCACCAGTTGAGATAAGCCGAGCAAGCATCGCAAGACTACTTGCCTCCAGGAACCTGAATGGAGTAGCAACAATTAATTTGCTGTCCTGCCGCGCATACAGGTTTACTTCTTTGCACAAGCTTGCGCACATCAATTACATTGATTCGCATGTGACTGCTACCATTAATCACCTTCTTGTGCCGCTGAGTGTGAGCGCGGGCGATGTTGTTGGCCAATCCCTGCGGTGGCACCCCCAACAGCCAGGGCAAAACCAAACAACCCGAAGGCTCAAGAACCCATAAGGGATCGTGGGGGGAGGAGGCAGCAGGGGCGAACGCCGACGTAGGGGTAGATGTCGCCCGGGGGGATGCAGTTCCGGTAGGCGGAGCGGCAGTTGGGGGGCTCGCAGATCCAGGAGCCGCCGCGAAGCAATCTGTTGGCGGCCCTTGGATCCGCCTCCGTGGATGTATCGGGGTCTTCCCATGGGCTGCCATCCTTCGGCCCGCCCAAGGGCGAGGGGTGCCACAGATCACCGCACCATTCATACATCTGGCCATGCATCTCTGCCAGTCCCCAGCGGTTCACCAGGCCATGGGAGCCAATCGCCAGGGGCTGCTGCGGATAGGTCTCGGACTTGCGGCTCGACCCATAGCCATAGGGGTGGTTGTAGTTCACCCAGCTCGGATCTAACGTGTTGCCGAAATGGAACGGCCAGCTCTTGCCTGCACGACAAGCCGTTTCCCATTCGCTCTCCCCAGGCAGTCGCAGCTCCGGCGCCTCACCTGCAAGCCCCTGCTCGCGCCAGTGACCCGATAGCCAGCGATTCAGCCGTACCAGCCATTCCTTGCAGTCGTTCCAGTTCACTGAATCCACCGGCAGGCTTCCCGGTTGGACATTCAACTCCCAAAGCCCATCGGGCTTGAAGGAGCCAGGGGCTGTCTTCAGGCCTGACTCCAGCCCAGCCACCGCTGCCCACTGGGCCTGGGTGATCGGGAAGCGGGCCATCGCCAGTGGTGCCAGCCACACTGGGCGCAGAGGCTCCTTGTCCAGCTCCTTGCTTTCTGGCGTCCAGCTATAGCACTCGAGTTTGCCCGCCTCTCCTTCCGGCGAGCCGATCATGTACTCCCCGCCTGGCACCAGAACCATCTCAAGATGCTGCCCTTGCGGCAACGGCAGCCGCCAGACCTGAACCTTTTCCAGCACCTCCGTGCGCACCTCCAGCGCCCCGCCTTCAGCCTGCTTCAGGGCTGTGAGGGTGAGCATCGGCACCATCTGGCCTGGCCCGCTGCACAGCAACGGCAAATCCCGGCTGGCCGCCAGCTGCAGACCCCGCGCTGCACCCTGGAGCAGAGGAAGCAGCGCATCGATCCGCTCCCAGTCGCTTGCCACCTGCACCACAACCTCCAGCGGCTGGCAGCTCAGCTTTCGCTTCAGGGCTGCGGTGATCCGTTGGCGAAGCTCCAGCTGGGTTTCGGCCCCGGCCGCGCTCAGCCCCAGTGCTTCGGCCGCCGCACGCCGCAGCGCCACCGGCTGCTCCTCGGCCTCCATCACCTGCTCCAGGGCAGCCACTGGCTCCTCACCGCCGATCAGGCCCAGCACCGTCGCTGCCTCGCTCCGCTCCTCGATCGGCAGCTCGCCATCCCGCATCGCCAGCGTCAGCCGCAGGCTCGCTACCGAGCGCACAGCCTGCTGCTCGCCGTGTTCGGCACCGGATGCCGCCATCGCCGCCAGCTTGGCAATCGCATCGCGCCGCTCGCTGGCCACCGGCACCCCCAGCTCCCACATCCACTTCCTGGCACGCTGCAGTGCCAGCCGGTAGCGCTCCTCCTCTGGGTCCAGGAACCCCAGCCGGCCCAGCCGATCGGGGGCATCGGCCGGCATCGCCAGGGCCCGGCCCTTGCTCCGCTCGCTGCAGCAGTCCCGCAGGGCCAGCAGGAAGCCCCGCATCAGCTCGCGCTCCTCCACAGACCTCGCCTCCAGATCGGCCAGGAAGGCCTCCCAGACCCCCCGATTGCTTGCTGCATCGGCTTCCAGTCGCTCCAGCTGCCGCAGTCCCGCCAGGTAATCGGCCAACGGATCGAGCGGGAAGCGCAGCTCATCGGCATCGGCGCCGGGATGGCGCAGCAGGTTGATCTCAATCAGGTAGCCCAGCAGCGCTTTCCTCTGGTCCGCATGCTCCAGCGACATCCCCTCGCCAGCCTCCAGTGCCCGCTCCGCCAGCCAGGTGGGGAACACCAGAGGTTGGAACAACGGCCGGCGGCCCTCAGGGCTTTCCTGGCGGTGGCTGGCCAGCGCCAGCACCTTCAGGGCCTTCTGCACCATCGGGCCATCGATCACCATTCCGGCCCGCTGCCGCATCTCCGGATCGGAGGGGGTGTCCACCCGCACCACATAGCTGAGCATCAGCTCCGGCACCGATCCGGCCAGCAATCCCTGCTTTCGCTTGGCGATCACGTCGTCGATGAACATCTGGGCAAGCAACGCCGTGATCGGCTTGTCGCCCACGATCCGCCGCAGCTGGTTCTGGGCTGGCACCAGGTCGTCATCCTTGAGCACCTCCCCCTGCCCCTGCTGGCGCAGGTAGTCGAGGAAGAACGACTGCAGCCGGTCGGTGGCGATCTGCAGCGGCTCGATGCGGCTCAGCGGCCGTTCGTGGTAGCCGTCATCGAGGCTGCGGCTGGTGGTGATCACCAGGCCCGCCGGCAGGTTGCGCACCAGCTGCTGCCGCGCCACCTCCGGCAGTTCCGACACGTGATCGAGGATCGGGATCAACCGCTTGTGGCGCAGGAGCGCCTCAACCAGGGCTGGATCGCTGCCGCCTGAGTCACCCTCAAGCTGGCCCTCCAGCCAGCTGCCCACCCGGCCCGCCACGGTTTCCCCCTCACCCAGTGCGGTTTCGATCAGCACCGGCAGCCGCCGCACCCCGTCAGGTTTGCCCTCCATCAGCCAGCGGGCGATGCGGAACGCCAGGCTTGTCTTGCCCGCACCGCCATCAGCGCTGATCAGCAGCACATGGGCCGAGCCTTCCGCCAGCACCGGCTCCAGGTGCTCCGGCTGCAGCAGCAACAGTTCGGAGGGGGCAGCGGCACCGGCCGGGGTGAGGCGCACATCCAGCGGCACATGCACACGCCGCTGCTGCACGGAGGGAATGGCGCAGAAGGCCCGCTCCAGGGCCTGCTGGTGCAAGGCCACCCAGCCGTCGAGATAGGAGGGGCTGTAGGACTTCTCTGCTGGTGAGGGACCGGGCAGCTGCAATGCGCTGAGCGCCTGCTGCACCAGGCTGGCGAGATCCTTGGGATCGGTGAAGCGGTTCACCACATGGCGCGTTTCCACTTCAGCGCGGAAGGACGCCAGGGCCTGGCCGTCTTCACTCAGCCCATCGTCGATCCACTTCTTTACCCAGGGATGGTCAGGGTCAACTGTGAATACCAGCCGCGGCCTGCTGGGGTTGCGGCCTGCCTCCTCGTACTCCAGCTGCGTGATCGACTTGCCATCGGGGTTGCCCTCCTTCGGCCGGTAGCCGTAACGGTTGGCAAGAAGCAGCACGTACACATCGGCCCGGGCAACATCAGCCAGGCACTTGTCCAGGGGCCGTTCATCGAAGGCCGGGTACTTCTCCATGCACTCCACGTCGTACTGCGCCTTCTCCAAGGCAAGCTTCAGGTCGGCACGGTGAACCTTGAGATCGTCGAAGGTCGACGAGACGTAAACGATGGGCTTGCGGGCCAGTGAGGTCATCGGATCGGAGCGCGCAACAGCCCGGCGCACTCAACCTATTGATCCGGTGGGGTTTCGTCCATCGGAGGGGCATAGGAGACCACGATACGCGGCGCAGATGGCCGCTACCCCTACCGCTATAAAAAAACGAGGCGCCTGCGGCGTTATCCTCAATCAACAGCAACCGAGCAGTCAGTGTAACGAAACAGCCAGGGACGACGGGCTGAGGGATAAAGGGTCAAGAACATGGACACAAACTATTTACTTCTTAAGGGCACCTCGAAAATTGCTAAGTGGACTTGATTCTGGCGGAATAAAGCTGACAAGAAAGATCGGAATTGAAAGGAACGAGGCTTGGTGGGGACTCAAGAACCTAACCTTCAACTTCCTCCGTTTTCTGCAGCGCTCTGGCCATATTGCAATAGTTGCCTGACTCTTGTTGAAAAGTTGGCATGGTTCAAGTGATATCGTCATAGTCGATATAAGAACTTCTTGCTGTGCCGCCTGATCGGCGGCTTTTTCATCTCCGCAGAAGCACTGGAAAGCGCTTATTTTTCGAGGTGCCCTTAAATGTCTACGCAGCACTACAGGAATGAAATCCCGCAAGGAATTCTCGGAAACTTTTAGAGCTTGTGCTACATCCACAATCTGTTGTCCTACATGAAGCAGCTGCATAACGCTGCCCCTGAGTGGCAGGCAAGGAGCTTGGGGTGGCGAAGCCGAAAGCTGATGGTGGCCTGTCCACTCGAGGGGCTTGTTGGACGGCATCTCCGCTTAAGCAAGTAACTCTTCCAGTTCATTCCTTGTGATCTCAACATCACGCAGAACCTTGGCTAGCAACCCGGGCCCAAGTGATTCTCCCGAATGTACTGGAACGACAGTTGTCCGTCCATCTGGATGACGAAGAAAATGATGACTACCCTTCACCCTCTGAATGAGGAAGCCTGCCCTTATAAGTGCCACAATCAGGCGTTTACCTGTAACCGCTGAGTACTTTGGCACGCCTATACCGTAATCCTCTGAACCCCCACAAAATCAAGTTCCTCAGTATTATCTTCCTGGACTTCGAGACATAACTCAATTGCTTCCTTGATGCGCTCCATCAGCTCATCAAGAGAGCGGGCCTGTGTATGACAGCCAGATAGAGCCGGCACACTTGCAACGAAAAAGCCCTCTGAGTCTTTCTCGACAACGACATCAAACTGTCTTGCCATGGAAAAATCCTGTACCACGTAACGATAGCTTCAATCCATCCCGCGGAGCCCCCCTCACGAAGACCGGCCAACGCTATATGGGTGGTTTCCGAGATCCACATTACTGCCCCTGCTGCTTTCCGCAAACCACTTCCATGTAGCAGATCTAACTCTAGTAGCCGCAGTTGCTTTAGGCAATTAGTGTCCATCGCTAACAGTGGTTATCGGACCCGATATCCACTGGTAGCGGCTGCTATAACTGGTCAGCTGGACTGATGACGCCCATTGGGCCCCGCTTGAGCACATGGGTATAGATCATGGTGGTATTCAGAGCAGAGTGCCCCATTAATTCCTGAATGGTTCGGAGTTCCTACCCACGCTCAAGCAAATGGGTCGCGAAAGAATGTCGAAAAGTGTGGCAACCTGCGGGTTTGATGAGGCCGGCGCGCCCAACGGCTTGCTTCACCGCCTTTGATAGCGCCCCTTCGAGTGGTGTAACTCAGGAGGTCCTGTGACCCTTTCTGGAGGGTGAACAGGAGCAGTCAGGGGATGACTGCTTGGAAGCTGAATGCGCAGCTCC
>JBIJAG010000030.1:0-47514 GCA_044345855.1 Cyanobium sp.
CTCGGCAACCTGGCTCGGCTGCTTGAAGGGCTTCCGAACGGACCGGATCCGACCACCGTGCTGTTGGCGTGCGGCTCCAGGCCGGCCCCCGCCGAACTGGCGCCTCTTCTGGGCGCCGCCGGCTTCCTTGCGGGCTCCCCGCCGGCCGGCAGCGGGGCCGCCGCGGCCTGGCGGCGCGGGGCGATGCAGTTGCTGGTGGGCCCTGGCTGCTTCAACCGCTGGGCCGCCTGGGGTGAGCTGGGACTGGCCACCGCCGGAACAGCCACCGAGCAGCTGGTGGGACTAGGGGTGCCGGCCCTCTCCCTGCCGGGGCCCGGCCCCCAGTTCAAGACAGGCTTTGCCCGGCGCCAGAGCCGCCTGCTGGGGGGGGCTGTGCTGCCCTGCCACAACGCCCGGGACCTGCGGACCCGGCTGCATGCGCTGCTCACCGATCCGGCCGAACGACTGCGCCTGGGTGGGATCGGGCGCCGCCGCATGGGCCCGGCCGGGGGCAGCGAGCGGCTCGCCCGGGCGATCGCCGAACAGCTGCTCGATCCGGCCTGAGGTCGCGATGCCGCGGGGGATGATGGGAACCTCCCCGATCCACCCCGTCCGATGGCCGGCATTCCCGAGCGCAGCTACAACGCCGCCTGCGGACGGCTGGCCAGCCGCCTGGGCATCAGCCAGTCGGCAGCCCGCCGCAAGGTGGAGGTCCGCTCCGCCCAGGAAGGAATGCGGGACACCGCCTCCCGTCAGGCCATCGCCGAGCAGATGCTGGAGGAGGCAAACGCCGCTGGCGTGGATAACGGTGCCTTTCTCACCGCCCAGCTCGAAGCGGTGGGCAACGACGTGAACTTCATGCTGGAGGACTGAGTCCCTCCGCCGCATCAGTGCTCGAACACCGATCCGAACCGCTGGCGATCGAGATCGGCAAACACGGGAATGCAGCCGAAACAGCGCCGGGCGAGGTCCCAGCGGTCCTCCCGGCGCAGCATCCTTTCGAGTCGGTCGCGGGCCGCCAGCAGCCAGCGCACATCCCCGGCGGCGTAGGCCAGCTGGACCTCGCTGAGGTCCTCCACCATGCCCCAGTCGGAACTCTGGGCCTGCTTGTCGAGTTCCACCCCCACCAGCTCCTGCACCACCTCCTTCAGACCGTGACGCGGTGCATAGGTGCGCCCCAGGCGGCTGGCGATCTTGGTGCAGAAAATGGGATCCACGGCGATCCCCAGGTTCTGGGCCAGGGCCGCCACGTCGAAACGGGCGAAGTGGAACACCTTCTCGATCGCTGGATTCTCAAGCAGGGCCTTGAGGCGTGGCGCCCCCTGCTGGCCCCGGGCGAGGCGGATGCAGCACACGTTGTCGTGGGCATCGCAGATCTGCACAAGGCAGAGGCGGTCGCGTCCATGAATCAGACCCATCGCCTCCGTGTCGATCGCCAGGGCGCTGGCGGCGCCGAGGAGCTCCTGCCATTCGCCATCGAGGTCGCCGTCGAACACCACGAAGCGGGCCGGGGGCACGCTGGGGGCGGAGGCGCTGCGGGCCTGGGTCATGGCAACGATCGCCGGAGTGGGGGAAGGGTTCATCGTGCCCCAGACAGGGGCCGGGGGCATGGGGGAGAATGCTGTCAACTATTCGGCAGGCCCTGATGCCCACGCTGGCTTCCACCCTGCTGCTCACCCTGCTGATGGCGGTTGGCCTGGTGTTTTTCCTGCGGGCCGCCAGCAAGGACCGCACCACTGTGGTGGAGGTTCACTCGCCCCGCCCCGCCCTTGAGGTGCTCGAGGGGCTGAGCGGCTGGCTCACCGAGCGGGGCTGGCGCACCGAAACCGGTGATCCCGCCATCAACCTGCTCCGCTTCCGCGGTGAGGTGGGCGCCAGCACACCCCTGGCCCTGCTGCTCTCGCTGCTGGGCAGCGTGGGGGCCGCCTGCTTGGGCCTGGTGATCCGTCAGGTGCTCCCCCAGCTCGGTTGGTGGCCCCTGTTGCTGACGCTCCTGGGCCCGGCGGCTGGTCTCATCTACCGTCGCCGGGCCGAGCGGGCCGAAACCTTTGAACTGCGACTGATCGAGGCCGACACCAACCAGGGCAGCACCCTGCGGCTGCGGGCCCACCGCGACGAACTGATCGCCATCGAAACCGAGCTCGGCCCAAGCCTGCAGCTCGCCAGCGATGGCCGCCTGCTGTCCTCGCCGATTTAGCGCCCGATCGCGACCCGCGCCGCTTGGCGGCCGCGGCCCTCTTCCTTCCGGTCCGCTCCTTCGTTCCCTTGCTCTCCAGGCCGATGTCTCCGCTCCAGCCCCGCCCCACGGAACGGCGTCCACCGGTTCCCCAGCTCGCCACGGCGCTGCTGAGCCTGGCGGCCCTGGTGTTGCCGCTGCCCGGCGCCGTGGAAGCCCAGACCCTCTCCAGCCTGGGGGGCTCCGCCGCAGCTCCAGCGGTGGATCCCCTGCTCGGGCCCCGCTCGCCGCTGCCCAAGGACTGGGTCGGTACCCGCGGCGTCAGCCCGGCCATCCCGATCCTGATGCTGGCCGGCCATGCCGACGCCCAGGGGATTGGGGGATCGGGCACCAGTGGTGAGGCCGTGGGGCTCTACGGAGCCGCACCGATGCGGCCCGGCATCAGCGATGAGCACTACTGGTGCCTGCAGGTGGCCCACGCCGTGGCGGTGCTGGGCCGGCAGCGGGGCCTCAACATCAACTTCTACATTCCGCCGGTGCGCACCATGCTCAGCGGCGACGAGTCCGGCACCAACTGGAGTGTGGGGCGGGAGCACGCCGCCGCCGGGGGCTACGCCCTGGAGATTCACTTTGATGCCTATGGCAGCGCCGGGGTGGGATCGGGCCTGATCCCCCCCCTGCACCGCCAGTTCAGCACGATCGATGAAAGCCTTGCCCAGGAATTCGGCAGCTTCCCGATGAACTTCCGCGATCAGCTCGGCGGGCCCAAGCGCGGCATCGGCCTGCTGGAGGTGGGCAAGCTGGAAGGCCCCCTGGAGGCCTCCCTGAGGGACCCCCGCACCCGGAAGCGCACGATCCAGTACATCGCCCAGCGGGTGGTGTATGCGATCCAGAGGGGCATCGCCACGCCCGGAAGCGGCACCACCACTGGGCTGTTACCGGCTCTCCAGCCTCCGCAGCCCCCCGTGGTCGCTGGCCCCTGATCGGGGCAGTTGGGCCAGCCTGCCGGTGCGAAGCCTGATCTGGGCTCACCCCACGGCCTGGTGGGGCGCGCACCGTTCCTGCAGGGCCCCATCGTCGAGCCAGTTCTGGGGCCGGGTAAACACCTCGGTGAGCAGAGCCTCACGACTGCCCGCCTCGGGGGTGTAGGCGTACTCCCAGCGCACCAGCGGCGGCAGGGACATCAGGATCGATTCGGTGCGGCCGTTGGTCTGGAGGCCGAAGATCGTGCCGCGGTCGAACACCAGGTTGAACTCCACGTAGCGGCCGCGGCGATAAAGCTGGAAGTCTCGCTCCCGCTCCCCCCAGGGGGTGGCCTGCCGGCGCTCGGCGATCGGCAGATAGCTCGGCAAGAAGGCATTGCCGCAGGCTTCTGCCAGCTGGAACAGCTTCTCCCAGTCGTGCTCCACCATTCCGACGGCGGCACTGGCCGCAGCGGCCGGACCGGCCGAATCGGAGCCCTTGTAGAGCACGCCACCGGGATCCTGGTAGTCGTAGAAGATGCCGCCCACGCCGCGGGTTTCACCGCGGTGCTTCAGGAAGAAGTATTCATCGCACCAGGGCTTGAACACCGTGTAGTAAGCCGGATCCACGCTGTCGCAGGCGCCTTTGAGGGTGCGGTGAAAATGCTGGGCGTCCTCCAGAAAGGGGTAGTAGGGGGTGAGGTCGGCGCCGCCGCCGAACCACCACACCGGCCCGGCTTCGAAGTAGCGGTAGTTGAGGTGCACCGTGGGGATATAGGGATTGCGGGGGTGCAGCACCATCGAGGTGCCGGTGGCGAACCAGCGCTGGCCCTCCGCCTCGGGCCGCTGGCTGAGGATCGAAGGCGGCAGACGGTCCCCCTCCACCTCGGAGAAGTTCACGCCGCCCTGTTCGAAGATTCGGCCGGCCTTCATCACCCGGGAGCGACCGCCGCCACCCTCTGGCCGCACCCAGCTCTCCTCCTGGAACTGGCCTTCACCATCAAACGCCGCCAAAGAGGAGCAGATCGAATCCTGGAGGCCCATCAGCAGGGTCCGGGCCCGGCTGCGCGAATCGACGGGAGGCGAACTCAGCAGCGGCGCAACGGGCGTGGTCATCCAGTGGTGCGCCCTCGGAGGCGCAGAACATCCGCCCACCCTTTCAGTCCGTCGGCCCCCCGCACAAGGCTTCGAGAGCGTCTGTCACGGGGGAGCGGGAGCGAGGCTCCTAGGATCCGCCCTTTCCGAGGAGTCCGAGAAGCGGATGGCCACCCCAGACCAGGCTTCCGATCCCCAGACCCCCTCCCTGGACGTCGATTCCCTCGGCGCGGCGCTCGCCCAACTGCGGGATGCCGGCAGTGGACGCAGCCTTTTGGAGCTCGGCTGGATCCGGAGGCTGCGGCGCCAGGAGTCCAGGGCCGTCTTCGAACTGGCCCTGCCTGGTTTCGCTGCCAGCCAGCGTGACCGCATCGCGGCCGAGGCCCGCCAGGCCCTGCTGGCGGTGGCCGGAATCCAAGATGTGCAGATCGAACTAGCCCAGCCCGAAGGCACTCCGGCCGGCTCGCCCCCCGCTTCCGCACCGATCGGTGGAGCCGGTCATGGAGCCGGGGGCCATGGCCAGCCGCCACCGCGCCAGAGCATTTCGGGGGTGCGCCAGGTAATCGCCGTGAGCAGCGGCAAAGGCGGTGTGGGCAAGAGCACCGTGGCGGTGAACCTGGCCTGCGCCCTGGCGGCCTCCGGCCTGAAGGTGGGCCTGCTCGATGCCGACATCTACGGCCCGAACGCTCCGACGATGCTGGGGGTGGCCGACCGCACCCCCGAGGTGCACACGGGCCCCGAGGGCGAACAGATCCTGGTGCCGATCGAAACCTGCGGCATCGCGATGGTCTCGATGGGGCTGCTGATCCAGGAGAACCAGCCCGTGATCTGGAGGGGACCGATGCTCAACGGCATCATCCGCCAGTTTCTGTATCAGGTGGCCTGGGGCGAGCGGGATGTGCTGGTGGTGGACCTCCCTCCTGGCACCGGTGATGCCCAGCTCACGGTGGCCCAGGCGGTGCCGATGGCCGGGGTGGTGATCGTCACCACGCCCCAGCAGGTGTCGCTGCAGGATGCCCGCCGCGGCCTGGCGATGTTCCTCCAGATGGGCGTGAACGTGCTCGGCGTGGTGGAAAACATGAGCGCCTTCGTGCCGCCCGATTTGCCGGATCGGCGCTACGCCATCTTCGGCAGCGGCGGCGGCCGGCAGCTGGCCGATGAGGCCGGGGTACCGCTGCTGGCCGAACTGCCCCTTGAGATGGGCGTGCAGGAAGGCGGGGACCGGGGGCTGCCTGTAGTGCTGGCGGCACCCGAATCCGTCAGTGCCCTCGCCTTCAGCGCCCTGGCGGCCGAACTGGCCGGGCGTTGCGTCGCTCCAGCAACCCCCGCCTGAGCCGGTGACGAACCTCGGGTCCCGCCGCGGCGCCGGCCCCGGGCGGGGCAGGCCACGCCGCTCCCCCTTCGCGGAGATCGACCTGGTGCTCTGGGGAATCCCGCTGGTCCTCACCGCGCTGGCCGGCATCCTGATCGCCAGCACCCAGCGCCAGGCCGACTACGCCGACTGGTATCAGCACTGGCTCACCGCCGCGGTGGGCACTGGCCTCGCCCTGGCCGTGGCGCGAATACCGCTGGAGCGGGTGCAGTCGTGGCAATGGCCCCTGTATGGATTCACGATCCTGAGCCTGGTGGCGGTGCGCGTCGTGGGCACCTCCGCCCTGGGGGCCCAGCGCTGGATCAGTATCGGGGGCTTCCACGTGCAGCCCTCGGAGTTCGCGAAGCTGGCCGCGATCTTGCTGCTGGCGGGGGTGCTCTCCCGTTTCCCGGTGGAGCGGCCGGTGGATCTGGTGCGGCCGATCGGCCTGATCGCCCTGCCCTGGGGCCTGGTGTTCATCCAGCCCGACCTGGGGACCTCCCTGGTGTTCGGGGCGGTGCTGCTGGTGATGCTCTTCTGGGCCGGGCTTCCCCTGACCTGGCTGGTGCTGCTGCTGTCACCGCTGGTGGCCGCGATTGTGGCGGGCGTTCAGCCCCTGCTGCTGATCGTGTGGATTCCCCTGATGGGCTGGCTGGCCTGGACCTCCCTCCCCTGGAAGCGCATGGGTCTGGCGGTGGTGCTAGCGGTGCAGGGCCTCTTCGCCCTGATCACCCCCTACCTCTGGTTGCACGGTCTGAGGGAATACCAGCGGGACCGGCTGGTGCTCTTCCTGGATCCTTCCAAGGATCCCCTCGGGGGTGGCTATCACCTGTTGCAGAGCAAGGTGGGCATCGGCTCAGGGGGCCTCTGGGGCACGGGCCTGATGCATGGCCACCTCACCCTGCTGCGCTTCATCCCCGAGCAGCACACCGATTTCATCTTCAGTGCCCTGGGGGAGGAAACCGGTTTTGTGGGCTCCACCCTGGTGGTGCTGGCCTATGCCCTGCTCTGCTGGCGCCTGCTGCAGATCGCCAGCCAAGCCCGCACCGATGTGGAGGCACTGCTGGTGGTGGGCATCGGCGCCATGCTGATGTTCCAGGTCGTGGTGAACATCTGCATGACCATCGGCCTCGGTCCGGTCACCGGCATCCCCCTGCCCTGGGTGAGTTACGGCCGTTCAGCGATGCTGGTGAATTACTTCTCGCTAGGCCTCTGCGCCTCGGTGCGGCGCCGCAGCAGCAGCAGCAGCCGCTGGTGACAGCGACTCCGGCGGCAGTCCCCTCCCTCGGTCCCACCGGTCGACCCCTGGAGGCGATCGCGATGGCCAAGCCAAGCCCATCCCCGAGGGCGATCCGATGGTGATCCTCAGCGACCTGCGCCGCGAGCTCAGCCAGGGGATGCCACCCGGCCGATCCGATGACGACAGCGTGCGGCGCCAGTGGTGGGCGGCTCTGGCCACTCTCCAGGACGACCTGTTGGCCGGGTCGGATCCCCCCCGGGGGCTCTGGCTGGCCGCCCCCCTGCCGGCCCTCTACGCGCCGGAGCTGCTGCAGGGCCTGCGGGGCTGGGTCTGGACGCCCAAGCAGATCGGCACCCTGTTGCCCACCCCGCCCCTGCTGCCGGGGGGGGCCGCCGCGAAGGATCATGGCTCCCTGCCGGGCCTGCAGCGGCTCGCCCTGCGGGACGAGGACGGCACCGATCCCCTGCTGATCGTGATCACCCCCGCGGTGCAGGTGGCCCTGGCGATCGAGGGGGAGGCGGAAGCTCGCCGGCTGCTCGTGCGCTTCGATGCCCCCGCCCTCTCGTCCGCCCTGCAGCTGCTGGACCGGCGCCTGCGGGAGGACGCGCCGGGCCAGGCGCGGCGGCTGCGCACCAGCCTGCGGGAGCTGGGCCCGCTTCACCACGACCCGGATCTGGCGATGCGGTTCTGGCCGAGGCTGGCGGAACGCCTGGCCGCCATGGCGCCAAGCGTGACCCTGCAGCCCCTGGTGCGGGCTCCGGATGGGGCGGGGCGAGGCCCCGAGGCTGAAGGCGAGGAGCGGGCCGAGGCCGGTCTGGAGGCGGCCGCCCAGGCCGAACTCGCGCTGCTGGAGGCCCTCACCCATGAAGTGCGCACCCCCCTGGCCACCATCCGCACCCTGATCCGTTCCCTGCTGCGCCGCCAGGAACTCTCGCCGGTGGTGCGCCAGCGGCTGGAACAGATCGATGGCGAATGCAGTGAGCAGATCGACCGCTTCGGGCTGATCTTCCTGGCGGCGGAGCTGCAGCGGCAACCGGAATGGGGTCGGCCCCTGAGCGCCACCGAATTGGCCCGCACCGACCTGAGCCAGTTGCTGCTTCAGCTCGAAGCCCTCTGGCAACGCCAGCTGGCCCGCCGCGATCTGGCCCTCACCTTGGCGATCGATCCCGACCTGCCGCCCGTGCTCAGTGACCCGACCCGGCTGGAGACCATGCTCGGCGGCCTGATTGACCGCTTCAGCCGCAGCCTGGCCAGCGGTAGCCGCGTGCTGGTGAGCCTGCATCCTGCCGGCTCCCGCCTGAAACTCCAGCTGAGTAGCAGCAGCCCGGCGCGGCACGCCCAGGGAGAACGATCCGACGGCGCCACCGGTCCGGGCGACCTGGTGGGTCCGGTGCTGAGCTGGAATCCCGGCACCGGCAGCCTGCAACTCAGCCACCAGGCCACCCAGCAACTCTTCCACCGGCTCGGCGGGCGCCTCACCGAGCGGGGCGACTCGAGCCTCACGGTGTTCTTCCCGGTGGCCGCCGGCTGAGGGTGGGTTGGGCGCTCTTTGTTGACGGGTGTGAAGAGTGGGCCGCCCCGGCGAGGGGGGGCCGAATCACGGTGCTAATTTCCGCTTGAAACGGTCCTTGAGCCATGGCAGCGACGGCCCTGAACGGTCAACTTCCGAAGTACATCGGCAGCACGGGCGGCCTGCTCAATGCCGCCGAAACCGAAGAGAAATACGCCATCACCTGGACAAGCTCCGCCGCCCAGGCGTTCGAGCTCCCCACCGGTGGCGCCGCCGAGATGAACGTCGGCGATAACATCATGTACTTCGCCCGCAAGGAGCAGTGCCTGGCCCTTGGCACCCAGCTGCGCACCAAGTTCAAGCCCCGCATCGAGGACTACAAAATCTATCGGATCTACCCCGGTGGTGACACCGAGTTTCTGCATCCCAAGGATGGCGTTTTCTCTGAGAAAGTGAATGAGGGCCGCGAAAAAGTGGGCCACATTTCCCGCCGGATCGGCGCCAACCCCAACCCCGCCAGCCTCAAGTTCAGCGGCAAGGAGCCCTACGAAGTCTGAGCCCCGTGCATGACGCTCTATAACTGCGGGGCAGACAGCCCCGTTTTTTTTGCCTGCAGCCTGCCTTGATGCCGGATTCCGATCCAGCCACCGACCGCTACGCCTTTCTCGCCGAAGCTGCCCGCGGTGCTGAGGCCTTTGGCGGCCACACCTTCATTCCCCTGTCGAAACGGTGGCCCGCCGACCTGGAAACGCCCCTGAGCACCTGGTTGAAGGTGGGTGCCGGCGGACGCCAGGGGGTGCTGCTGGAATCGGTAGAGGGCGGTGAGCGGCTCGGCCGCTGGAGTGTGGTGGTGGGCGACCCCCTCTGGACCCTGACCTGCCGGGGCAAGGAGGCCCGGCGGCAATGGCGCGACGGCCGGAGTGACGACCTCCAGGGAAATCCCTTCGACCTTCTGCGCCAATGCCTCGCGCCGCTCCGGCCGGCGACCGTGCCGGAGCTTCCCCCCCTAGGCCAGCTGTTCGGTGCCTGGGGCTATGAACTGATCCGCTGGATCGAACCCAGCGTTCCGGTCCACGCCCCGGCCCTGGGGGATCCACCGGACGGGAACTGGATGCTGGCCGACAGCCTGCTGGTGTTCGACCAGGTGAAGCGCCAGATCACCGCCGTGGCCTACGTGAACCTGACCGAGCAGGCCGATGCCGCGGAGTCGTGGGATCGGGCCGCCGGCCAGATCGCCGCCCTTGAAGCCCGCATGCACGCTCCCCTGCCGCCAGAGATCAAACCGCTGCAGTGGCAGGACCATCCCGGAGCCGAAGTGGGCACCACCGCCAACCGCAGCCGCGAGGATTTCGAGGCCGCGGTCCGCCAGGGGCGCGAACACATCGCCGCCGGGGATGTGTTCCAGCTGGTGCTGAGCCAGCGGCTGGAGGCCCGCATTGATCGAGATCCCTTCGATCTCTACCGCAGCCTGCGGATGGTGAACCCCTCCCCTTACATGGCGTTCTTCAATTTCGGCGACTGGTTCCTGATCGGCTCCAGCCCGGAGGTGATGGTGAAGGCCGAACCCCGCGATGGTGGGAGAGTGAAGGCTTCCCTGCGGCCGATCGCCGGCACCCGCCACCGGGGCGCCGACGACCGGGAGGACGAGGCCCTGGCCCAGGAACTGCTCGCCGATCCGAAGGAGCGGGCCGAGCACGTGATGCTGGTGGATCTGGGCCGCAACGACCTGGGCCGCGTCTGCAGGCCGGGCAGCGTGGCCGTGCGTGACTTGATGGTGATTGAGCGCTACTCCCACGTGATGCATATCGTGAGTCAGGTGGAAGGGGATCTCGATCCCCGCCACGACATCTGGGATCTGCTGATGGCCTCCTTCCCGGCCGGCACGGTGAGCGGCGCACCCAAGATCCGCGCCATGCAGCTCATCCACTCCCTAGAGCCCAACGCCCGGGGCCCCTATTCCGGTGTCTACGGCGCGGTGGACCTCAACGGCGCCCTCAACACGGCGATCACAATCCGCAGCATGGTGGTGCTCCCCCCCGAACCCGGGGATGCCGAGGCCGGCTGGAGGGTACGGGTTCAGGCGGGAGCCGGCATCGTGGCCGATTCGGTGCCGGCCTCGGAGTACCAGGAAACCCTCAACAAGGCCCGTGGCATGCTCAAGGCCCTCGCCTGCCTCGAACCCCACACCGGGGCCAAGCCATGAGCACTCCCCACCTGTTGCTGAAGGGCTTCGAGGTTGAGATGTACACGGGCCGCGCCGACGGCACGGCGGTGGGCTGCGCGGCTGAGGCGGCGCGGGAGCTGGCCGGTTTCGTGACCGAGCCGGACCAGCGCAACCTTGAGTACACCACCCCTCCGGATGCCAGCTACGGGCGTCAGCTGGAGTTGCTGCTGGAACCGCGGCAACGGCTGCGGCGCTGGCTGCGGCCCCGGGGGCTCACCCTGCTGCCGGGCAGCACCCTGGCCACCGGAGGGAGCGACCGCTTCGAGCGATCGGATCCCACCAATGCCTACCACGCCCACATCGAGCACACCTACGGCACCCGGGTGGTGACCGCCAGCGTGCACATCAACTTCGGCCTGACGGCGATGGACCCGCTCTTCGCCGGCCTGCGTCTGCTCCGCTGCGAGGGGGCCCTGCTGCTGGCCCTGAGCGCCAGTTCCCCCTTTCTCGATGGCCAGGCCACCGGAGCCCATTCCCAGCGGTGGCTGCAGTTTCCGCTCACGCCGCCGCAGGTGCCCATCTTCCTCAACCACTCGCACTACGTGCGCTGGATGGAGGAGCAGCTCGCCACCGGCTCGATGCACAACGTGCGCCACCTCTGGACTTCCGTGCGTCCCAACGGTGACGACCGCCCCCACGACCTCAACCGCATCGAGCTTCGGATCTGCGATCTGATCGCCGATCCCCTCGAACTGCTGGCGGTGACTGCCTTCGCAGAGCTGCGCCTGTTACAGCTCTTGGCGGAGCCGGGGCGCTTCGATCCGCTTCTAGCCAGCGATCTTTCGCCGGAGGATCTGGCCGACCTCGCCGATGCCAACGACCGGGCTGCGGCCCGCTCCAGCCTGGAGGCGAAACTGCGCCACTGGAAGACCGGTGCCCCGATCCTGGCCCGAGACTGGATCGCGGCGGAGCTGGAATCGCTGGCTCCCCTGGCCAAATCCCTGGGCCTGGAGAACCTGCTGCCCCCGCTAGAGATGCTGCTCACCCGGGGCAACACGGCGATGCGCTGGCTCGCCCTCCTGCGGACCGGCCAACCCGTGGCGGAAATCGTGGCGGCCGAAGCCGCAGCCCTCGAAGCTCGGGAAACCGCGCTAGAGGCATGCCTTGCGACAGACCCAGCCCTCGCTTTGGGATGATCATGGAACGCTCCAACGCTTTCGAGCTGTCCATGCGGCCGCCCTCCCCAGCGACAGCCGCAGCGCCCTCCCCGCCAGGGTCGTTGCCGATGGCCGGATTCCCTGCGGCTGTTGCCCCCACCCCTGAGGTGCCCGCCGCGGTGGGTCGGCTGCTGGAGGAACGGCTCGAGCTGGTGGAAGATCTCTGGCTCACGGTGCTGCGCAGTGAATGTCCAGCTGCCCAGGTGGAACGCCTGATCCGCCTGAAGGAATTGAGCGGCCCCATCTCGCCCGCCGAAATCGAAGCCACCCAGGAATCGGAGGGCTTCTCCAGCGGATCCAGCGAGGCGATCGTGGCGGTAATTCACGATATGGATCTGGCCGATGGGATCGCCGCTGCCCGCGCCTTCTCCCTCTATTTCCAGCTGGTCAACATCCTCGAGCAGCACATTGAGGAAGACAGCTACCTCGCAAGTCTCCAGACCGCCCCCTCCAGCAGCGTCAACGATCCCTTCCTGCCGGCCCTCGCCAGCCAGAGCGAACCTGCCACCTTCCGGCAGCTGTTCGAGCGGCTGCGGGCCCTGGGGGTGCCACCGGCCCAGATCGAGAACCTGCTCCGCGAACTCGACATCCGTCTGGTCTTCACGGCCCACCCCACCGAGATCGTGCGCCACACCGTGCGCCACAAGCAGCGCCGCGTGGCCTCGCTGATCCAGAAGCTGGAAGAGGGCCGTGGTGGCAGCAGCGAAACCCGTGCACGACACCGCCAGCAACTGGAAGAGGAGATCCGCCTCTGGTGGCGCACCGACGAACTGCACCAGTTCAAACCCTCGGTGCTCGATGAGGTGGATTACGCCCTGCACTACTTCCAGCAGGTGCTCTTCGATGCGATGCCAAAGCTGCAGCAACGCATCCGCTCGGCCCTGGCCGCCAGCTACCCCGATGTGCAGCCGCCTCAGGACGAGTTCTGCACCTTCGGGTCCTGGGTGGGCTCCGACCGGGATGGCAACCCCTCAGTGACCCCGGAGATCACCTGGCGCACCGCCTGCTATCAGCGGGAGCTGATGCTGCAGCGCTATGTGAAGTCGGTGGAGCAGCTGCGTGATCAGCTCAGCATCTCGATGCAGTGGAGTCAGGTGAGCCCTGCCCTGCTCGAATCCCTGGAGATGGACCGGCTGCGCTTCCCGGAGATCTACGAGCAGCGGGCAGCGCGTTACCGGCTGGAGCCCTACCGCCTCAAGCTCAGCTATGTGCTGGAGCGATTGCGGCTCACCCTTGAACGCAACCAGCAGCTCTACCAGTCGGGCTGGGAGGCCCCCTTCGAGAATCCCGGCGGTGGTGGGCTCACCCTCAACCCGGGCAACCTCACGCCGGTGGCCAGCGTCGCCGATCTGCACTACAGCTCCGCCGACGAGTTCCGCGCCGACCTTGAGCTGGTGGGCGACAGCTTGGTGGCGACCGGCCTGAGCTGCGAATCCCTGGGCGAACTGCTCAGCCAGGTGCACATCTTCTCCTTCTGCCTGGCCAGCCTCGACATCCGCCAGGAGAGCACCCGCCACAGCGACGCCATCGACGAACTCAGCCGCTACCTGCAACTGCCGGTGGCCTACGGCGCGATGGATGAGGAGCAGCGAATCGCCTGGCTCCTGGCCGAACTCCAGACCCGCCGCCCCCTGCTGCCGCCGGCGGCACGCTGGAGTGAAGCCACCGCCGAAACCTTCGCCGTGTTCCGCATGCTGCAACGGCTGCAGCAGGAGTTCGGTACACGCATCTGCAGCACCTACGTGATCTCGATGAGTCACACGGTGTCCGACCTGCTGGAGGTGCTCCTGCTGGCCAAGGAGGCGGGCCTGGTGGATCCCCTGGCTCGACGCTCCGACTTGCTGGTCATTCCCCTGTTCGAGACCGTGGAGGATCTGCAGGGCGCCCCGGCCGTGATGGGGCGCCTGTTCGCCGATCCCTTCTACCGCCAGGTGCTGAGCAACGGCGGTGAGGCAAGCGAACCCCTTCAGGAGGTGATGCTCGGCTACTCCGACAGCAACAAGGATTCCGGCTTCCTCTCCAGCAACTGGGAAATCCACCGGGCCCAGATCGCCCTGCAACAGCTCGCCACCCAGCACGCCGTGGCCCTACGCATCTTCCACGGCCGTGGCGGATCCGTGGGCCGCGGCGGCGGTCCGGCCTACCAGGCGATCCTCGCCCAGCCCAGCGGCACCATGAGGGGTCGGATCAAGATCACCGAACAGGGCGAGGTGCTCGCCTCCAAGTACTCCCTCCCCGAGCTGGCCCTTTACAACCTGGAAACGGTCACCACCGCGGTACTCCAGAACAGCCTGGTCAGCGCCCCGATCGATGACACCCCCAGCTGGAACGCCCTGATGGAGCGGCTGGCGGCCCGATCCCGCGACCACTACCGGGCCCTGGTGCATGACAACCCCGACCTGGTGGCCTTCTTCCAGCAGGTCACGCCGATCGAGGAAATCAGCAAGCTGCAGATCTCGAGCCGTCCGGCCCGCCGCAAGAGCGGCGCCAAGGATCTTTCGAGCCTGCGGGCCATCCCCTGGGTGTTCGGCTGGACCCAAAGCCGCTTCCTGCTCCCCAGCTGGTATGGCGTTGGCATGGCCCTCCACCAGGAGGTGGCAGGCGACCCCGCCCAGATGGAACTCTTGCAGCTGCTGTATCAGCGTTGGCCCTTCTTCCGCATGCTCATCTCCAAGGTGGAGATGACCCTCTCCAAGGTCGACCTCGAACTGGCCCATCACTACGTGCTCTCCCTGGGGCGCCCCGAGAACCGCGAAGCCTTCGCGGCGATCTTCACCGCCATCGCCACCGAGTTCGGCCGCACCCGCGATCTGGTGCTCCAGATCAGCAACCACACCCGCCTGCTGGATGGCGATCCGGCCCTGCAGCTCTCGGTCGATCTGCGTAACCGCACGATCGTGCCGCTCGGCTTCCTGCAGGTGGCCCTGCTGCGCCGCCTGCGGGACCAGAACCGTCAGCCGCCGATGAGTGAAGGTCCAATCAGCGGCAAGGCTGGCGGCGACGGCCGCACCTACAGCCGCAGCGAACTGCTCCGCGGCGCCCTGCTCACCATTAACGGCATCGCCGCCGGCATGCGGAACACCGGCTGATGCCGCCGCCTGATCGCCTCGCCTCCCTCTTGATCCCCTTCCGCTCCTCCGGGTCGGCCCAACTACTACCGCAGGGATACCGCCTGATCCAATCCCCCGAGGGCGATCTGGCAACCGAGGGTGAAACGGCCGTCGAGGGGCTGAATCGCCTCCTACAGGCCTGCGAAGAGCGGCCACGAAGCCCGGAGCGCTGGGCGCAGGTCCTGGCTCGCAGCACCTGGCACCTGGGCGTGAAGGATCGCCAGGACAGGCTGGTGGGCTTCCTGCGGGCCACCAGCGACCTGGCCCTCAACGCCAATCTCTGGGACCTGCTCAGCGATCCGGCCGACCCCGGGCGCGATCAGGTGCTCACGGCCCTGGTGCGCTGCGCCCTGGGCCGCCTGAGGCGGGAGCTGGCGGGCTGCAGCGTGTCCCTCTCCGCCCCTCCGGAGGCGCTGGAGATCATCCACGGGGCGGGATTCGTGGTGGATCCGGGCGGGATCCGCGCCATGGGCCTCATCCTCAGGGCGCCAGAGATGGAGCAAAAAGAAAGCCCCCGTTCCGGCGGGGGCATCTGAGGGTCGTGGTGTCCCCCGAGCAATCTGAACCACGAGCATGGAGGGACTCGAACCCCCGACCCTCAGAACCGGAATCTGATGCTCTATCCAACTGAGCTACATGCCCAACACCGGGAGAGGTGTCCCAGGGACAATGGCGGATGGATCGGATCCAACAGCTGACCCCGTTGGGCCTACCTTAGCCGCAGACCGCCCCAGACCCATCCGGCTGCACCGCCTGGAGCTGCTCCACTTCCGCAATATCGCCGGGCTCGAGCTGGAGCTGCAGGCTCCGAGGCTGCTCGTGATCGGCGCCAATGGGGAAGGGAAATCCAATCTCCTGGAGGCCGTGGAGCTGCTCACCAGCCTGCGCTCCCACCGCTGCAGCAGCGACCCCGACCTGATCCGCCAGGGAGAGCCGACCAGCCGGCTAAGGGCCCGCACGAGCGAAGGGGACCAACTGGAACTGGAGCTGCGGCGTCGCGGTGGTCGCCGGGCCCTGCGAAACGGCCGCAGCCTGGAGCGTCTGATCGACCTGATCGGGCCGCTGCGGTGCGTGGGGTTCAGCGCCCTGGATCTGGAGCTGGTGCGGGGGGAACCCGCCCAGCGCCGCCAGTGGCTCGACCGGGTGGTGCTGCAGCTTGAGCCCATCTACGGCGCCCTTCTGAGCCGCTACGGCCGGCTGCTGCGCCAACGCAGCCAGCTGCTGCGCCGCGGCCTGGCGCCGACGGAACGAAGCGCCCTGTTGGATGCCTTCGACCAGCAAATGGCACTGGTGGGCACCCGTCTGCATCGCCGGAGGGGCCGGGCGCTGGAACGGCTCGAGCCAGTAGCGCAGTTATGGCAAGAGCGGCTGGGCGGCGGCAATGAGGTACTGGAGCTGGTCTATCGGAGCGGCACGCGGCTAAAGACCGAGGCGACCGGCACTGGGGAAGAGGTGTGGAGAGCCGCCCTGCTCGATCAGCTGCTGCAGCAGCGCAGCGAGGAGGAACGGCTCGGCCAGTGCCTGGTGGGCCCCCACCGCGATGAGATCGAACTGCTGCTGGGGGGAGCGCCGGGCCGGCGCTTCGGCTCGGCGGGCCAGCAGCGAACGCTGGTGCTGGCCCTGAAGCTGGCCGAACTCGATGTGGTGCACGCGGTGGTGGGGGAGCCCCCGCTCCTGCTGCTCGACGACGTGTTTGCCGAACTGGATCCCCGGCGCCAGAATCTGTTGCTGGAGGCGGTGGGCAACGGCCACCAGTGCCTGGTGAGCGCCACTCACCTGGAGTGCTTCAACGGGAGCTGGCGCAGCGACGCCCAGGTGGTGCGCATGCGCCAAGGCACCCTCCAGAGCGCGTGAACCTCCGGCTCCGGATGGCGAATCTGTGCGGAATGGGCCATGGCTGGGGCATCCGAACCGAGATGCTGCACAGCAGCCCCTATGGTGAGTTGCTGTTTGCCTGGATTCGATGAACCAGCGCCTGTCCTGCCTCCACCCCAACCCGGGATGGAGTGGAGCCGCCGCCCCGCAACTCTCCTCCACGCCCGCCATCTCTGACGCGGTTGGGAAACACTGCATCCTCGAGCTGTACGACTGTCAAAGCAGCCGACTGGATGACGAAGCTTTCCTCAGGGACACCATCACCACTGCAGCCAAACGTGCCGGTGCCACCCTCCTCAACCTCATCACCCATCGCTTCGAGCCCCAGGGCGTGACTGGGCTGGCATTGCTGGCCGAATCTCACATCTCCATCCACACCTGGCCGGAATCCGGCTACGCGGCCGTGGATGTCTTCACCTGCGGTGATCACACCATGCCCGAACGGGCCTGTCAGGTGCTGGTCGAGGAACTCGGAGCCGCCAGGCACAAGCTCACCAGCTTTCGCCGCGAAACCCCGGGATCGATCGCCGAAACCCCGCGCGAGCCGGAACTCTCCCCGGCCTAAGGCTCTCTGCGACCTTCTGGAGACGTTACCTCGCCCCCCGGACTGCCTCTGGCAGCCCGGGGGTTTTCATGATGGGCGCTCAACCGCCGGCTCCGGGCTTCAGGGTGAGGGCAGCCACCCCGAATGTGGTTGCAGCGGAGCGATCACGGTTGAGCTTGCCGCTCACCAGTCCCTCCAGGTCGAGGGCCACAGCCGTGAAACCGAGGTTCCCCAGGGCAGCCACCAGCTCCTGGCGCAACGGACCCTGGGCCAGCCTGGCCAGCACGTCGGGGAGGGCCCCGGCCGGCAACTCGATGCGGGCGGTCTCCCCCTGACTCCGCACCCGCAGTTCGCGGAATCCCTGCGCCCGCAACCAGTCTTCAGCGGCCGCCACCCGCTGCAGTCTGGCCGCCGTGATCGGCTCACCGTAGGGAAAGCGGGAAGCCAGACAGGGTTGGGCCGGCTTGTCCCACCAGGGCAACCCCAGAGCCCGCGAGAGGCGCCGCACTCCCTGCTTGTCGATGCCGGCCTCGGCCAACGGGGAGATCACACCACGCTCACGGGCTGCCCCGAGGCCGGGGCGGAAGTCGGCCAGATCATCCAGGTTTACCCCATCGAGCACCAACGCATCAGCGGCGAGGGCGAGCGGCGCCAGCAGACCATGGAGTTCCCGCTTGCAGGCGTAGCAGCGATCCTGAGGATTGCGGGCATAGGCCGGATCCTCAAGTTCGGCGGTGAGGATTTCCTGGTGCCGCAGTCCCAGCCAGCGGGCCTGGGCCAGGGCCTCCTCGCGCAGATGGGGTGCCAGGGCCGGGGAAACACCGGTCACTGCCAGGGCCCGATCTCCGATCCGGTCCACGGCCAGGGCCGCCACCAGGGCACTGTCCACCCCGCCGGAATAGGCCACCACCACCCGGGGAACGGCGGCGATGCGGTCGCTCACCGCCCGATAGGCCTCCCCCAGCTCCGGGGGCAGCGCTTCGAGCAGGGTGAGGGGAGGGGGCGAAGAATCCATGGGGATGATCCTGGCAAGTCCCATCCCATTCAGGGAGGGACCGGCCAAACGACCCCGAGCCCGCCGCTCAGATCGGGTGGATTCCATGGGATCCCCCCAGGGTGCTCAGTAGCATCCACGGATCACTGCCTCCCGATGACGCCCCCGCCCCCCGGTCCTACCCAGACCCCCCAAAGGGGCACCGGCCGGGGTATCGGCATCCGCACGGCCACCGGCAGCGATGAACGCGCCCACGGTCAGTTGCACGTCTACGACGGTGACGGCAAAGGGAAAAGCCAGGCGGCCCTGGGGGTTGTGCTCCGCACCATCGGCCTTGGGATCTGCGAGCGCAAGCGCACCCGGGTGCTGCTGCTGCGGTTCCTGAAAGGACCCGGCCGTTCCTACGACGAGGACGCCGCGATCGAGGCCCTGCAGCAGGGCTTTCCCCACCTGATCGACCAGGTGCGCACCGGCCGGGGCGAATACTTCACTGCCGACCAGGCCACCCGCTTCGATCGTCAGGAAGCCCAGCGCGGCTGGGACATCGCCAAGGGGGCCATCGCCAGCGACCTTTACTCGGTGGTGGTGCTCGACGAGCTCAATCCCGTGCTCGACCTGGGGCTGCTCGATGCCGCCGAGGTGGTGCGCACCCTGGCGGCCAAGCCCGCGGGCATGGAGGTGATCTGCACCGGCCGGGGAGCTCCGCGGGAACTGGTGCGCCTGGCTGATCTGCACTCAGAGATGCGGGCTCACCGCCGCCGGAGCCCCGAGGATCGGGACGGTTCCGAACCCTGGAATGGCGACGACGACGGCGTGGAGGCGGAGGCCCGGGAGCGGGGGCTCGATGGGATCGAGATCTACACCGGCGAGGGCAAGGGCAAATCCACCAGCGCCCTGGGCAAGGCCCTGCAGGCGATCGGCCGCGGCATCAGCCAGGACAAAAGCCACCGGGTGCTGATCCTGCAGTGGCTCAAGGGGGGGAGCGGCTACACCGAAGACGCCGCCATCGCCGCCCTGCGCGAAAGCTACCCCCACCTGGTGGATCATCTGCGCTCCGGCCGCGATGCGATCGTGTGGCGCGGCCAGCAGCAGCCGATCGACTACGTCGAGGCCGAGCGGGCCTGGGAAATCGCCCGAGCCGCCATCGCCAGCGGCCTCTACAAGACCGTGATCCTCGATGAACTCAATCCCACGGTGGATCTCGAGTTGCTGCCGGTGGAGCCGATCGTGCAGACCCTGCTGCGCAAGCCCGCCGAAACCGAAGTGATCATCACGGGCCGCTGCAAGAGCCGACCCGCCTACTTCGACCTGGCCAGCGTGCATTCCGAGATGGTGTGCCACAAGCACTACGCAGAGCGGGGCGTGGACCTCAAACGGGGTGTGGATTACTGAACCCGCAACGGAGCAGCGAAGGAGACCGTCTTTAGGGGCGTTGTGTCCCTGGAGGGGCCTCGGACTGCAGGCCATCACCCCCACTGGGCGCCCCTCGACCCAGCCCGGCGAGCCGCCCACCGATCGGACTATCGGGATCTTCCACCTCATCGGCCAGGGCATCGAATTCCAGCTCCACCTCCTGGGTGGCGATGAACCGTCCGATCAGCAGCCCCATCAACAGGGCCAGGTAGAGGGTGCCGGAGAGGCTCAGCAGAATCACGAAGCGCTCGCCCAGGTAGTTGTGGGGCAGCACATCCCCCAGGCCCAGGCCCGCCAGCACCACGAAGCTGAAGTAGGTGAGCCGGTCGATCAGGAGCTCATGGCTGCCCATGCTTCCCAGCGAGAACGTGCCGGGCACCAGCACCTGCAGGGCGGCGGCAACCAGGCCACCGGTGAGGCCGAGATAGATGTAACCCGCTGCGGCACCTGCCATCACCTCGGCATTCACCCGTGGCACCCGCGCCAGCAGCATGACCAGCCTCAGCGAGGCCAGCAAGGAGAACAGCCCCGTGAGCAGCAGCACCATGAAGCGCAGGATCAGGTAGGGACCTCGCTGCTCCACCAGAGCCAGTCCCCACATGGTGGCGATGGCGCTGATCCCCAGGATCCGCTGCACCGTGACCATGGCCATCGACAGCCGGTTCGGTTTCAGCCCGGGCAGGGCCCGCAGCGACTGCGTGATCAGAAAGGTGAGCAAAAGGGGCAGCAGCCAGTGAAAGCTGCTGCCCGGCGCGGCGGTGACCGGCAGGAGCACCACCAGCAACAGCACGCTGCAGAGCAGCGGAACAAACTGGGATTCCAGCTTCACAAGCTGCCGATGGAAGCGGCGTTTGAGTTCGCTCTGCCGGCGCAGCGCATTCAGCCGGCCATCGCCCTGGTCGCCTACCGAGGCCATTGCGGCCCTCAGTAGCGGGGCACGGAGGGATCCACCTCCTGGCTCCAAGCGTCGATGCCGCCGGTCACATTGATGCCCTCGATGCCGTGGCGCCTCAGTGCGATCAGGGCCTTGGCGCTTCGGCCTCCGAGCTTACAGTGCACATACAGTTGCTTACCGTCCACCAGTTCGCGCACCCGCTCGATGGCGCTGCCGCTCTCGATCTGGTCGAGGGGAATCAGGGTGGCCCCGGGAATGGCGGCGATCTCCACCTCGGGGGGATTGCGCACATCGATCAGCACCAGGCCGCTGGTGTCCCCATCGAGCAGGGCCTTGAGCTCCACCACCCCCACACTCGCCACGGCACCGGCCTCCTCCTGGCCGGGGGCGCTGCCGCCCACGCCGCAGAACTCCTGATAATCGATCAGCTTCTCAATCACCGGGCGCTCGGGATTGGGCCGCAGCTTCAGTTCGCGGAAGCTCATCTTCAGCGCATCAAACAGCAGCAGGCGACCGCTCAAGGTGGTGCCAATGCCGGTGATGATCTTCACCGCCTCGGTGGCCTGGATCACGCCGATGATCCCGGGCAGCACCCCCACCACACCCCCTTCGGCGCAGGAGGGCACCATGCCCGGCGGCGGCGGCTCGGGGAAGAGGTCGCGGTAGTTGGGGCTTTCGGCATCCAGGTTGAACACCGTGGCCTGGCCCTCGAAGCGGAAAATCGAGCCGTACACGTTGGGTTTGCCCAGCAGCACGCAGGCGTCGTTCACCAGGTAGCGGGTGGGGAAGTTGTCGGTGCCGTCGCAGACGAGGTCGTAGGGACGAATGATCTCAAGCGCGTTCTCACTGGTGAGGGCGGTCTCATAGAGATCCACCTGGCAGTGGGGGTTGATCTCGAGGATGCGGGCTTTGGCAGATTCGATCTTGGGTTTGCCCACCCAGCTGGTGCCGTGGATCACCTGGCGCTGCAGGTTGGAATGGTCCACCACGTCGAAATCGACGATCCCGAGGCGCCCCACGCCGGCGGCGGCCAGGTAGAGGAGCAGGGGCGACCCCAAACCGCCTGTGCCCACACAGAGCACCGAGGCCGCCTTGAGGCGCTTCTGCCCCTCCATGCCCACTTCCGGCAGGATCAGGTGGCGGGCGAAACGGGCCACCTCATCGGAGCTGAGCTGAACGCCGCTGGTGTCGGGGGGAAGCATGGGCGGAAGGGAAGCGGGGCGCGGCCGCGGGGGCGATCGCTTCAATCCTCCATTCTCCACGGCAGAAGCCGGGGGGGCCCCTCCAGCTCCAGCCACCAGCAGCACAGCACCGGCCGGGCGGCGGCGCCATCCGCATCCCCCGGGGGAGGCTCCCCTGTGGCCACGCCGCGGATCAGCATCAGGGTCGGGGCGTAGGCCATGCCGCGGTCGGTGGCGGAGGGTAACGGCGGGCGGGCCGGGTGGCTGTGGAGCGAGCCCAGCACCTCCAGCCCATGGGCGCGGGCCCACTTCTGGGCGAGCAGCTGCTCGCGGGGGTCGATCCGGAAGCGGCTCAGCCGTTCGACCGCCGGCTCCCAAACATTGGTCGTGGGCCACACCTGCTGCAGATGCCAGCGGGTGTGGGCCTCTCCCAGCGATTCTCGGGGGCCGCTTCGCCGCGTTCCCAGCAGCAGGGCACAGCCCTCCTCAGGGGCCGCCGCATCCAGGAGTCGGTCGATCAGCGTCAGCGCCTGACGACCGAGGCGGATTTCCAGTGGCGCGTTCAAGGACTCCCCACTACCTTGTGGTTCAGTGTGAACCAAACCCCTCGCAATGAGCGACCTCAGCACCGAAGCAAAGGAAGCCGCCGAAGCGGTTGGCAATGCCGCTGAAGAAGCCGGCGCCGATTTCAACCAACGCTTCGCCGAGGTGATCGGCAAGGTGAATGAAACCCTCGACAAGCTCGACTGGAGTCAGATTGGCAAGGTCGGCAAGGCAGCCGGCATCCTGCTGGCCGTGATCGTTGCCCAAATTCTGATCAAAGGGGTACTCGACACCATCAACCTCCTGCCGATCGTGCCCGGCCTGCTGGAGCTGCTCGGTCTGGTGGTGGTGGGCACCTGGAGTTGGGACAATCTCACCACCAGCGAAAAGCGCAACGCCGTGGTGGAACGCCTCCAGGGCGTGCGTAAGGAGTACCTGGGCTGATCGATCCAGCCCATCGGTCCAGCCGCCCATCGTGTTGCCGAATCGAAGCATCACGTGGTGCTGATCGATGCGTTGGCAGATGCAGATCGCACCCCAGCACGCCTGCGTTCTCGCCTTCAGGCCCGTTCCGGCTCTAACCCCCTGTGGCCTCTCGGGGCCCCTAGATCAACCAAAACCCCCGGCTAGCGGCGCTTTCACAACGTGTTCGCGCCGCATCGAACAGCAACGGCCTACGGCTTCATTTCAAGCCGGTGGATCCTGCAACAGTTTCTCGATCACCCCTTGGGCCTGGACGGCATAGCTGCTGCCGAACAGGTTGGCGTGATTGAGCAGGTGGTAGAGGTTATAGATGGGAACCCTGCGAAGATGGTCGCCGGGTAAGGGCCAGGTGGCCTCATACCCCGCGAAGAAGGGGGCCGGAAAGCCACCGAACAGCCTGGCCATGGCCAGATCCACCTCTCGGTCTGCGCGGTGTACCGCTGGATCGAAGATCACTCCGTGACCGGTGCTGTCGATGGCGGCATTGCCGCTCCAGAGATCGCCATGAACCAGGCACGGCTCCGCAGCGTGGCCATCGAGCCAGTCCGGCACCCGCTCCAACAGGACCTGTCCACCCCGCAGCGCGCCGATCCGGCGCTCCAACCGCTCGATTTGGGGCGCCAGCCGTCGCTCGGCGAAAAAGCGCCCCCAGCCAGCCAGCCAGCCGTTCCGCTGGGGGCCGGAACCGATGACATTGTTGCGGGGCCAGCCAAAGCTGCCGGGCCGATCCCCCCGCGTGCAGGGGCGCACAAGGCTGTTGCGATGCAGCATGGCTAGGGCGGCCCCCAGGCACCCCCAGGCCCCACCGGCAGCAGCGGAACCGGATCCCGCCAGTTCGAGCCAAGGCAGCACCAGCACGGCCTGGTTCCCGGCAACCCCCACGGCGAGGGGCGCCGTGCCGCGGAGGGCGGTGCCCGCCGCGGCACGGGCCAGGGCCTCCAGGCCCTCGGCCTCCGCCTCCAGCAGCGGCAGGGCTTCGAGGGTGTTGGTCTTGGCGAACAGACGGCCCCCGGAGAAAGGCTCAGGCCGAGGGGCCGGCCCCCCCGAGGGCAGCACCGAGAGGCACCAGGCGCTATGGATGCAGCCGCCGCCCACCGGCCGCCGGCTCACCAGGCGAACTCCGAGGCTCTCAACCAGCCAGTCCGCCAGGTCATCAGCCGGCAGCGCACCCGAAGATCCCCGCATGCCCATGGCCCTGGCTGCTTGGCTCATTCCATCGAAGCATCCTGCACAGCCACAGCCACGCCTTGATCCGGATCGGTCTGCAGCAGGGCGGCCGCCAGGTGGAGGGCTCCCTGGCAGGCATCGCCTCGGGGGTCCACCCGATGGGCTCCCTGGCGCCGCAGGCCCCGCTCGAAGCGGTGGCGCAACCCCGTCAGATGGAGGAGCCCGCCCCCGAGGGCTGCCACCGGTGCTTCCCGCAGATCCAGGGCCGCGGCCACGGCGGCCACCATCGCCACCAGGGCCTCGGCGTTCCGTTCCAGGATGGCGATCGCCGACAACTCACCCCCCTCAGCCAGCCGGTTCAGCTCCGGGGCCAGCCGGGCGAAGCCCGCGGCGCCGAAGGCCGGATCCACCACCAGGGCCTTGATCCGCTGGGGGGCACCCGGATCCTGGGGATCCAGGCCGAGAACCTGCCAGATCGCTTCCCGCAGGGGACCTTCAGGCTCGCGGCCATCGGCCATCCGCAGGCTGAGGGCCAGGGCGTCCCGGCCGATGTCCATGGTGGAACCGGCCCCATCCAGCAGCCAACCCCAGCCGGCGCAGCGGTGATGGCGGCCCTGGCCATCGCTGCCCACGGCGATCGTGCCGGTGCCGCTGATCACCACGATGCCCGGCCCGTCGGGGAAGGCACCCCGCAGGGCGGTGCGCTCGTCGCCGGTCACAACGAGCCGGTCGCTGGGCAGACCCAGGGCCGCCGCCGCCAGGGTCAGGCCTTGGGTCTGCACCGGGCTGCCGGCTTCGATGCCGCTGGCACCGACCGCAGCCGCCGCCAGCGGAACCGGAAGCCAGGCATCCGGCAGCCGGGCCCTAGCTGCCTCCAGGCTCTCCCGCAGGGCGGCGGTGAACCGCTGCGGACCGCACGGTGCCGCCAGATGCACCACCCCAGGTCCCTCCGCCTCCGCGAGCGGCACGCCATCGTCAACGGCCAGGCGGCAGGTGGTATGGGTCTGGCCGGCATCAAAACCGGCCAGCAGGAGGGCCCTGGGAGGCCGGGGGTGATGGGCCTGTGGAACGGGATCGGCGGGGGCCGCCATGGGGGAGGGCAGCGGTGGGCTGGGGAACGGAATCGGCGGGATGGCCCGCCCGGACAGGCCAGGGGTTCAGGCGGGCTCGCTCGCCTCCGGGGCCGGAACGAAGCTGGAAGCCCCTACGGCCCGGGAATCATCGGCCGCTGCTGCCGCCAGGGTGGCGAGGCTGAAGAGGGCCACCAGCTGCACCTCCGGCCGAAAGAAGATCGTGTCGGTGAGGCCCTGAACAGCGAGCCCCGCGAAGGCCGCCACCGCTGCCAGAGAGGGGAGATTGAGCATGCCCTGGCCCTGGCCCTGAAGCAGCCCGGTGCGCATGGCCGTGAACAGCAGGGCCACCCCGGCCAGCAAGCCCGGCAGGCCCGCTTCCACCAGGAGTTCCAGGGGGATGGAATAGGCGCTGAGGGCGTTGAACTTGGGTTGCTGGTAGAGGGGATAGATCAGGTTGAAGGCCGTGTTGCCCGGACCGATGCCCAGCCAGGGGCGGTCGTTGATCATCGCCAGCACAGAGGTCCAGACGTTGATGCGAAAGTTGTTGGAGCTGTCCTCGCGGCCGGCCACCAGGCTCATCACCCGCACCCGCAGGGGCTCCACCTGGGTGACCAACACCACCAGAGCCACCGCCGTGGCCACCAGGAGCAGCAGGGGCAGGGTGCGGCGCCAGAAGGGGGGCCAGTGGCGGGTCTGACGCATCGCCAGTAACAGGCCCAGCAGGCCGAGGGAGGCCACCATGCCCATCCAGGCGCCACGGCTGTAGGTGAGCACCAGGGCCACGATCCCCAGCACCAGGGAGAGGAGGGCGAAGAGTCGGCGCGGCAGGGTGCGCCAGCGCAGCACGGCCACTACCGCCAGGGGCAGGATGGGCAGCAGGTAGCCGCCCAGCAGGTTGGGGTTGTCGAGGGTGCTGTAGATCCGCACCGTGCCCTCCGCCACCGAGTTGTTATCCGACCAGCGGGCCAGCTGGTTGGGTTCGGCGTAGAGCTGGCGGATGCCGATCACGCTGGTAAAGAGCTGACCGACCAGCAGGGCAGCCACCAGCCGGTCCCACCAGAGCGGTGAACTGGCCAGGAGCTGACGCATCAGCGCGTAGACCCCCAGGTAGCTGGTGAGCTTCATCAACCCCTTGGCCGCGGCCACCGGCACAGGCGAAAAGCCGGTGGCCAGCAGTGCAACGGCCAGCACCGCCAGCAGGGCCAAGTTGATCGGGCCGATCTGCCCGGGGGTGGTGCGCAGGGCCCAGAGCACCCAGAGCAGGCCGCAGGCAGCGATCAGCAGGCTCAGCCCGGCTCGGGTGACCAGGGGCAGGCCCGCCAGCAGGGCACAGAGCACCAGGCCGGAGATCAGCGGCAGGTGCTGCGTGATGCTGCCCGCCGGTGAACCCGCCAGCAGGCCCTGCCAACGCAGCAAGAGGGGCGTGGGCGCGGCGGGAGAGAGCACGGAGAAACTGATGCTTTGCTGGGGATTATCGGTGCCGCTGGCCCGCCTTTCCAGCCAGCCCGGCGATTTCAGGGGGTGCCGCCTTCCGCCCCCGCCGCTCCGGCCGCCAGCTCCAGGTGCTCCAACGCGGGCACCGCCGCATGATTGCGCCGGAAGAGCACCCGATACACGGGCAGCCCCTGGGCGAGCACGAGACACTCCCGTTCCGTGGGAACGGGCAGGGGATTGGAGGCCCGCCAGGGCCGGTCATCCTCGGCCGGCCGCTCGAAGCAGCCGCTGGCCTCGCAGAGGGCCACCATCGGCTCGATCACGGCGGCCACATCGCTCTGAAGGAAGAGCTCGGCCCCGGGCGCCAGGGCCGCGGCGATCGAGCGCAGCAGGGGCGGCTGCAGCACCCGCCGTTTGTGGTGCCGGAGCTTGAACCAGGGGTCGGGGAACTGGATCGAGACACGCTGCAGCAGGCCACCAGGCAGCTCGGCCAACCAGCGCTCCAAGCTCACGTTGGCGTTGCAGAACAGAAAGTGCAGGTTGGTGAGGCCCGCAGCGATCCGCTCCGCCTCAGCTGCCTCCACCAGGGGTCGGCGGATCTCCACGCCCAGATGGTTGTAGTGCCTCTGCAGGGGCGCCAGGTCCAGCAGGAAGCGACCACGGGCGCAGCCGATGTCGAGCACGAGGGGTTGATCCGGATGGGAGAACAGCTCGGCCGGCGGCGGCAGGGGCCGCGGCTGCTGGTGGACAAGGCTGAGCGGATTGACGTGCTGACGCACCCGCCTAGCCCTCCGGCACCAGGAAGCCCCAGCTGGCGGTGTAGCCGTGCAGATGGGTGGTGCCCCCCACCGGACCGATTTCGCCATTGCAGAACACCCCGGCGATCGGCAGTTGATCGAAGGCCTCACGGCAGAGGCTCACATCGCCGTCGGGGTGCCCATAGAGACCCCGGCCGCGGCCGAGGCAGGCGAACAGCAGCGCCGCCAGGGGTTCGACCGGCCGCCGTGCCGCCTGGCGCAGCAACTGCCGCGATTCCTCCCGGGAGGCGTCCGCATCGCGCAGCTGGAACTGCACCTTCTGGCCCACCCGCATCCGTTCGCCCACCGCCACAGCGCCGTTGCGGGGATCCACGCCGATCAGGTTGCGCACCAGGAAGGCCGGGGGCTGCTCACCACTGCCCTCCAGGCTGAAATCACTGCGGGCCACACCCAGGAAGAGCGAATGCTTCACCTGCTCCCGCTCCGCCGGATTGAGCCCGCCGAGGATGGCCTGCAACGCCTCCACCGGGCTGCGGCGCTGGTCGCCTTCGCTCACCTGCAGCACCACATTGCGCTGGGCCTGCTCCACCTCCAGCACAGGACCGATCGGCCGGCACCCCTGAGCCACCATCGGCTGGAGGCGCCAAGCACCGCCGATCAGGCAGCCCACCGCCCCGCCGCGCACCTGGTCACCGAACAGCAGGGAGCCGTGGGGAGCGCTGTGCTGGCCCGCGATACCGCCCACCTTGGCCACGCCGGGGAAGGCGTAATCGAGGCCGCCGATCAGGTCGTTCACCGCGCCGCAGCCCGGATCTACCAGCAGCAACATGGCGTTGATGCCCTCAACTCCGGCGCCCACCGCCGTGCGCCAGGGTTCGGCGGGACCGTCGAGATCGGGGAGGTCGGCCGTATCCAGGCAGAAGGGATGAAGTTCAGCCCCGGGCAGGCGCAGCAGGGTGAGGCTGAGGGCGGGTTCGTGCTCCAGCTCATGGGGTGTGCCTCCCGCTTCGGTGCCCACCACGCCGCCGCCCAGGCAGCCGATCCATTGGCGGGCCTGAAGCTTCTGGCGCAGCAGGGGCAGCAGGCGGGGCAGGTCGCTGGCGTAGCTGGCGGAGGCGAACACCAGGGCCAGATCAGCCGGGCCGGCGCCCGCCAGCTGGCGGGCCAGCTCATCCACCGCCGCCTGCAGGGAAGGGTCGCGGGCTAAGCCGGTGCGACACCAGGCGCCGCTCTCACGCCGCGCCAACCAGGGGAAGGAGGGAAAGGCAGCCATTGCCGGACCCTAGGTCCTGGGGGGGTGAGCGGATAATGGCGCCTTACCGTCCTCGATCATCCGTGCCGGATCCGCTTTACCGCTCCCTGGTCTGGCTGGCCGTGCGCCTGGGCCTGCTCTTCACGGTGGGGTTGCCCCTGGTGCTGCTGGTGTGGACCTCGGTGCGGCGGGAGGGGGCCCTGGGGCGCCTGCTCGGGCTCTACTGGAAGATGGCCAGCCTGCTACTGATCGCCCTGCTGCTGCTCACCAACAAGGCGCCGCTCGGCTTTGCCCTGCTGGTGGCGGCTCCCCTGCTGCTGCTGGCGGTGCTCTGGTTCTGGGTGGACCTCAACGAGGAGCTGGCTGATTTCCCCACCTGGCGCGGCCTGCCGCTCACCGTGCGGATCTGGCGCTGGAGCCTTACCTTCTATGCGTTGGCCCTGGCGGCCCTGGCCAGCACCTCCCTCTCCTGCCTGACGGGCGGCCTGGAACGCCCGGTCTGCGCCGCCTGGCTGGAAGCCCCCGACCAGCTGCATGGCGTGCTGGCCCAGATCTTCGGCTTCGTGTTCGGCGGCCGCTGGACCCCGGCGGTGGCTGGTTTCCTCGGCTATGCGGGCCTGGCGGGCTATGCGGTGGGCCTGCTGCAGTGGCTGCTGGTGCGACTGCCGCGCCAGGGGCGCGTGGCCGGCGAGTTCTGAGGGGCCCAGGCCCTGATGCTTTGCACGGGAGTTCGCGCGGGGCCTTCCGGCCCACCGGCTCCATACCACCAAGCCCCTGGCCTTCACCCTGGGCGGCCCGTGCAGCAACAGTGCCAGCGGCCACCCTGCCGAAACGGGCGCCGAAGCCTCATCCCCCGCGTTCCTATCCCCGCTCCTCCCCGCGACCCATGGCCTCCATGACAAGCCCCTTCGCGCCGGATCCACCACCGGAAGCCACCGCCCCCACGGAACAGCTCCTGGCCCGGCTGGAGGCGATCAGCCGTGAGCGTCCCGATCGGGTGCTGCGGCTCCGCGGCACCCTGCGAGCCCTGCCGCCCGAGGCCGATAGGGAAGGCGGCGAGGATTCAGCAGCGGCCGCGGCGGCCGATGAGCCCTGTGAGCTGGTGATCTACCGGGGCTTCTCCAGCAGCACCACCCACCCCACCGCCTTCGACCCCGACCAGCCAGCCCTGCCGGAGACCACCCGGCTGATCAGCGCTGAGATCCTGCAGGCCCCCCTGCGGCCCGGCGAGGCGGAGGGCCTGCTGGCGGGGCCAGGGCCGGTGGCATTGTTCCTGGAGCCTGGAGCCTGGCCGTAGCGGTGGGGCACAGATGCCCAAGGCCCAGCCCTCCTGGGAGCGGTGCCGGAGAGGGCGTTTCTAGGCTTAATGCTTCTGGGCATCGAAGCATGCAGCTGCGGCATGTGATCAACCTCCACAAGGGAACCACCGCCCTGGTGATCGGTGCCTTGATGCTGGCCTACGGCAATGGATCCCTGGGGGCCTGGGTGTATCTGGCCCTGCATGGCACCTACGGGATGCTTTGGTTGCTCAAGGAACGGATCTTCCCTGACCGCCAGTGGCAGCAGCCGATCGGCTGGGTCCCGGCTGTGTGGATGTTCCTGGTGCTGGCGCTCTATTGGCTGGCGCCCTTGCTGCTGATATCTTCCGGCGCCGTGCCGCCCTTGCCGCTGGTGGCCGTGGCCATCGCCCTCAACCTGCTCGGGGTGTTTCTGCATTTCGGCAGCGATGCCCAGAAGCACTTTGTGTTGCAGCTGCAGCCTGGCCTGATCGAGGATGGCTTCTTTGCCCGCAGCCGCAACACCAACTACCTGGGCGAGCTGCTCATCTACCTCTCCTTCGCGCTGCTGGCGATGCACTGGCTGCCCTACGCGGTGCTGGCCGGTTTTGGCTTCGCCGTGTTCCTGCCCAACATGCGCAAGAAGGATGAATCCCTCTCCCGCTACCCCGGCTTTGCCGCCTACCGGGAGCGTTCGGGGCTGCTGCTGCCGAAGTTGTTGGGCTGAGACGGCTCAGCCCTCCAGCACCGCCACGCAGCGGCCGCAGACGGTGGGGTGGGCGGCATGCTGGCCGATGTCGGTTTCGTAGTGCCAGCAGCGCTCGCACTTCTCGCCTTCGGCGCGGGAGATTCGCAGCGTGAAGGCCTCGTCACTGGCTTCGGCCAGCACCGCCGGGGGAGGAGGGCCGCCGAGGCGCAGGGAGGACACCAGCAACCAGTCGGCCAGGTTGTCCACCTCGGAATGGGGGCTCGCCGCGAGCAGGGCGAGGGCCTCGGCCAGGCGACCCCCGGCTGCGCCCAGCTCCAGCTGCACCTTCGCCTCCAGGGAGGAGCCAATCGCCTCGTTCGCCTCCTGGCCTTCGCCGCTCCCTTCGGAGCCGGCCTTCGCCGCCGGGGGACGACGGCAGGCCTCCAGGAGGCGGTTCACCCGCGGCCGCAACGTGAACAACAGCTCGCGCACGGCGGCATCGGTTTCAGCGCCGTAGCCCCCATCAGCTTCCGCTCGCCACTCCGCCGGCACCGTGGGCCAGCCCCGCTCAAACACCGAGGCCTCGGCCACGGGATAGGGCAGGTTCTGCCAGATGTCTTCGGCCATGTGGCAGAGCACCGGCGCGATCAGGCCGGCGAGGCGCTCCACCACCAGATGCAGCACGGTCTGGCAGCTGCGGCGGCGGAAGGAAGCGGCGGCGCTCACATACAAACGGTCCTTGGCGATGTCGAGGTAGACGTTGGAGAGATCCACCACGCAGTAGTTCTGGAGGGCCTGGAAGAAGCGATAGAACTCATAGCGTTCGAAATCGGCGCTCACCGCATCGATCAATGCCGCAGTGCGCTGCAGCATCCAGCGATCCAGCAACGGCAGCTCAGCGATCGGCACCGCATCGCCGCCCTCGGCCTGGGGCCGGGGATCGAAATCATGGAGGTTGCCGAGCAGGTAGCGGGCCGTGTTGCGCACCTTGCGGTACACATCGGCCAGCTGCTTCACGATTCCCGGGCCGAGCGGCACATCGGCGGAGTAATCCACCGAGCTCACCCAGAGACGCAGCACGTCGGCGCCGTAGGCGGGCTCCTGCTTCTCGTTCTTGCCCCCTTCCACCAGCACCGCCGGATCCACCACATTGCCAAGCGATTTGCTCATCTTGCGGCCTTTCTCATCGAGCACAAAGCCGTGGGTGAGCACGTTCTTGTAGGGCGCCCCACCGGTCACGGCCACGGCGGTGAGCAGACTGCTCTGGAACCAGCCGCGGTGCTGATCGGAGCCCTCAAGGTAGAGATCGGCCGGGAAGTTGAGGGGGGTGTCGCCCGCTGAAACCGCCCCTGAGGATCCGCCAACACCTGCCGCCGCAGCACCGGCACCGACGGCAGCGACGGCCGCTTCACCATCAGCCCCAGCCGCAGCTGCGCTAGCCCCCAACGCCCCGTCGCCTGCTGCCGGGCCGGTGGGGGTGCCCCCCGATTCCGTTGCGCCCTTCAACCCCCCCAGCACCCCTGCCCAGGAGGAGCCGGAGTCGAACCACACGTCCATGGTGTCGGTGCCCTTGCGCCACCGGTCGGCCTGGTCGGCCCAGGCGGGCGGCAACAGACCGGCTTCATTGCGCTCCCACCACACATCGGAGCCGTGCTCGGCGATCAGAGCCTGGATGTGGGCGAGGGTGTCGGCATTGAGCAGCACCTCGCCGCTGTCGCGGTGATAAAAAACCGGGATCGGCACGCCCCAGGTGCGCTGGCGCGAGATGCACCAGTCGCCCCGGTCGCGCACCATCGCCTCGATCCGGTTGCGGCCGCTCTCCGGCATCCAGGTCACGGCAGCGATCGCGCCGAGGGCCTGGTCGCGGAAGCCCTCCACCGAAGCGAACCACTGCTCGGTGGCGCGGAAGATCGTGGGTTTCTTGGTGCGCCAGTCGTAGGGGTAGCGGTGGGCGTAGCTCTGCTCCGCCAGCAGGGTGCCGGTGTCGCGCAGGGCCGCCAGGATGGCGGCGTTGGCGTCCTTGAGCACGTTGAGCCCGGCGAAGGGGCCGGCTTCGGCGGTGAGGGTGCCGCCCTCATCCACCGGGCAGAGCACGGCCAGACCGTGCTTGCGGCCGGTATTGAAGTCGTCGACGCCGTGGCCCGGGGCGGTGTGCACCAGGCCGGTGCCGGATTCGGTGGTCACGTAGTCGCCGCCCACCAGCACCGGCGCGGTGCGGTCCAGCAAGGGATGGCGATAGAGAATCCCCTCCAGCGCCTGGCCCTTCACGCTGAGCAGGGGCTCCAGGGGGCGCTCCAGGGTGGTGCGCAGGCTGTCCACGAGCGCTTCGGCCACCACCAGATAGCGGGGGGCGTCGGCAGGGGCGGAGCCATCGCGGCAGATGGCGTAGTCGAGCTCGCCATTGACGGCGACGGCCAGGTTGGCGGGCAGGGTCCAGGGGGTGGTGGTCCAGATCGCCACGAACAGCTGCTCGCGGTGGTGCTGGTCGGTGGGACCCTCGATGCCGTGGGGGCGAAGCTCGCCGGCCAGGGCAGCGGGCAGCTCCACCACCGGAAAGGCCACGTAGGCGCTGGGGGAGGTGTGGCCGTCGGGGTATTCCAATTCGGCCTCGGCCAGGGCGGTGCGTGAGCTGGGGCTCCAGTGCACCGGCTTGAGGCCCCGGTAGATGTGGCCCGCCAGCACCATCTGGCCGAACACACCGATCTGGGCGGCCTCGTAGGACTTGTTGAGGGTGAGGTAGGGCTGGTCCCAGTCGGCCCAGATGCCCCAGCGGCGAAAACCGCTGCGTTGGCCCTCCACCTGTTCGAGGGCGTAGGCATGGGCTCGGCGGCGCAGGCCGAGGGGGGTGAGCTGCTGGCGTTCGTCGCTGGAGAGCCCCTGCAGCACCTTCAGCTCGATCGGTAGGCCGTGGCAGTCCCAGCCCGGCACGAAGCGCGCCCGCAAACCGTTGAGCAGGGCGTGCTTGTTGATGATGTCCTTGAGCACCTTGTTGAGGGCGTGGCCCACGTGCAGGGCGCCGTTGGCGTAGGGCGGGCCGTCATGCAGGGTGAACATTGGCCCCGGACGCTCCGGGCTGAGCCCTTCACGGCTGAGCCGTTCATAGAGCCGCCGCTCCGCCCAGAAGGCCTGGATCTCAGGCTCCCGCACCCGGGCGTTGGCCCGCATCTGGAACGGCGTCTCCAGCAGGTTGAGGGTGTCCTTGTAGGAGGCCTGGCCGGCGGTCACAACGGCGGGATGCGTTAAGGGGGGGATTATCCCGTCCCGCCGGGCGGAGCCCGGAGCCGGTGGCTGGAGGGTCCCGCCGGTCGGGCCCATGGGACCTAGCACTCCACGGCCCTTGGGCGCCGATCCTCGGGTCTCCAGGCTCTTGCTCCCGGGGCCCTGGTGCCGTGGTGGTCAAGGTTCCGATTCCTGCTCGCGGGAGGGCGATGGCGACGGGGCTGGGTCCGCGGCTGCGGCGGGCAAGGAGGACTCCGGTTCGAGAGCCGCAGGGGCGGCGGCTCGGACCGCGCCGGCGGCCAAGGGCTCGGAGTGGCCTGACATCAGGGATGGAGATAGCAGCGGGCCCTCGGCCGCTTCGGGGGGTGGTGCTGCCGCGTAGGAGCTCGGGGCATCGGAGCGGGCGATCTGCTTGCTGCCTGCGGTTGTTGTTGCGGCGTCGCCACCGACCTGGCCCGCTGGGGCGGTGGCCGGTCCGGCGTCAACCGACGGGGATTCAGCCGGGGTCTCCGGCCGCACCCAGCGTTTGCCCTTGCGTTTCCCCCCGCTCCTGGCTGGCACCCCACCGCCCGGGCCGGCCGAAGCGGTGGGACGGCGCTCGCCTGCCGCACCGCCCGCCAGGCCGCCGGACCCCGCAGGGAGCTGCCCGATCCCCGCGGTGAGGTTGCCGATCCCGGCGCCAGCACGCTCCAACAGGCCGGCGGAGGTGATGCCCAGCTGGCGGAAGCTGGTGCTCCAGCGCTCCAGGGACCCCAGCCGCTGCCGTTCCTCCTCTGTGAGCTGGCGCCAGCGGCCCATGCCCACCTCCAGGCCGAGGCGGCCGATCAGCAGGGCGCCGCAGAGCACGCCGAGCATCGGCGCGCCGGTGAGGCGGTCGGCACTGGTGACCAGGTCGAGCCCCAGCAGCAGCAGCACGGCGCCCCAGGCTGAGTCCCGGGGCCGGCTGAGCTCCGGGGCCAGCAAGGGCAGCAGCAGCACGGTGAGGCCCAGGGGCAGGGCCAGCAGTCCCCCGAGGGTGGCGAGCATGACCGAGGCCGGCAGGGTCCAACTCCATTGTGCGTGCTCTGCTCGGGGCGTGCTCTGCCTAAATCGGGGCGTGCTCTGCCTAAAGTTGTTGCCTGCCCACCTGGCGGAATTGGTAGACGCGCTGGGTTTAGGTTCCAGTGGCTTCGGTCGTGGGGGTTCAAGTCCCCCGGTGGGCATGGCATGAAGAACGGAGCCGCACCCCTGGCGGGGCCCCCCGGACGGGGCTCCGCGGTGGGGCTGGTCCGCGGTTGAGAGGCTCCGCGGTGAAGCTGCTCCCGCGGTAGAGGGCTGATGCCTCCAGCCGGAGCGGCTGGCCTTCAGGGCCTAACCGCCCCCCAAAGCTGCCCGCCCGCCCCATGAACGTTGATCGCGCCGGCGATGGCGGGGCGAGGGCTGTGCTGCGCTTGCGGAGCTGGCAAGGCCGAGAAATGCCAATGGGAGGCGCGGGACCGTGGACGGGGATTCTCCACCCATTTCCCCCTGAGTGTGATCCAACTCACTGACAGAAAGCCGGGAGGAGGGTGCGATGATTGCCATCAGCCAGAACCCTTGCCCCGCCTATGGCGAAGCCGATACGACTTGAGGTCGACAACAGCGTATTGGGCTCGTTTACTATGCATATCGTCCGCTGATTGTGCTGGTCATGGTGGGTGTCGAGGAGTTGGCCTCGCTCGACTTCGTCCTCTGGCGTCGCACCGGCAAGCAGGCCGCCAGGGCGCTGGACTGCAACCAGAGCACCATCTCTCGCCGTCTCGGCCGCTGCCTGGAGGTGTTCCAGCTGAAGATGCGGCGCCGCCGCAACGAATGGGATGTGCCCTTCTCCCTCCTGCTGCAGCTGGAACGCGAACTGCACCAGCACTGCCGGCTGCTGGGCCATCTACCGCTGCGGCTGGAGGCCTGCCCCCTGACGGGCCCCCTGCTCGCCCATCCCCTGCCGGAGGGCTGGATCGGCGGCTGCTACGACCACATCGGTGTGGAACGGCCGCTGCAGCTGCTGCGGAATCGGGTGATCGATGCCTGGCTCTGCGATGCCGTGGACGACCTGCCGCCCCTCGCCGAGCGGCTTGATCTGGCCCTGCATCCCCTCTGGCGCAACCCCGTGGCCCTGCACGCCGCCCCCGACCACCCCCTAGCCGGCGAACGCGCCCTCACCAGCACAGACCTGCGCTCCTTTCCCTGCCTCGACATTCCGGCCGGGGCCTTCGAGCGGTCCCGCAGCCTGCTCCACGGCCTGGGCCTCGACCATCGACCCACCCAGCTGGTGAACTACACCCGAACCGGCTGGGAAGAACGCGCCGAAGACGCGATCACCCTGCTGTGCTTCACCCCCCTGAACCGCCTGGCCAGCCCTGGCCTGCTTCCCCTCGACGCCCCGGCCCCGTTCGGCAACGGCGGCGCCCTGCTCTGCCACCGGGACCTGTCTGGCCATCCCCCGATCCAGCTGCTGCTGGAAACCCTGCGCTGGCGCCTGGCCCAGAAGTCCGCCACCCTGCCCGATCTGGAGCGCCTGTAGGCAAGAGAGTCTCCTAGCGGCCCCAGCAGTCCGAGGCCCGATGTCCGTAATCTGGTGGGCCTTCCGGTGCTTCCGGTGACCCGGTTCCGTTTCAGGTCCCATCTCCGCTGATGTCCCAGGTCCTGGCGCGCATGCCGGCTTCCGTCCCCTCCCCCGCGGCGCCCGCCGATGCGGAGGCCGGGCGCCTTTCCGCCTCGGTGCGCAGCGTTCCCAAGCAGTTCCTCGATCCGCCGCCGGCCTGGAACCCCACGGTTGGCCTGTTTTTGGCGGGCTACGGCCTGGCCGCGCTCACCATCTGGGGCTGGTTCGTGGGGGGATGGTCCCTACCGCAGCTGCTGGCGCTCGGTTTCCTGGCTCTCCACCTAGAAGGCACCGTGATCCACGATGCCTGCCACAACGCCGCCCATCCCAACCGTTTCTGGAATGCGGTGATGGGCCATGGCGCGGCGCTGTTGCTGGGCTTCAGCTTCCCGGTATTCACCCGGGTGCACTTACAGCACCACGCCCATGTGAATGATCCGAAGCACGATCCCGACCACATCGTGAGCACCTTCGGCCCGCTCTGGCTGATAGCGCCCCGCTTCTTCTACCACGAGGTGTTTTTCTTTCGGCGCCGCCTTTGGCGGGGCCACGAATTGGTTGAATGGGCGGTGGCAAGGGCTGCTTTCTTTGCCATCGTTCTGCTTGCCGTTCAGCACGATTTCCTTCCGTTTATCTTCAACTGCTGGTTTGCCCCGGCGCTGATGGTGGGGGTGACCCTGGGACTGTTTTTCGACTACCTGCCACACCGGCCCTTCCACTCCCGCAACCGCTGGCATAACGCCCGCGTCTACCCAAGCAGGTTGATGAACCTGTTGATCATGGGGCAGAACTATCACCTAGTTCATCACCTCTGGCCATCGATTCCCTGGTTCGAATACAGGCCCGCCTATCACGCCGTTCGCCATCTTCTTGATGCCAAGGGGTCACCGCAGCGCCTCGGCCTGTTTGAAACCCGGCGTGATGGCTTCAACTTCCTCTACGACATCTTTCTCGGCGTGCGCAGCCACAAGCGCCAACGCAGTCGTCTCAGGCCCCTCGCCGCCTTGATGCCCACCCGGCATGCCCGCCGCCGCGTGATTGAAGTGCTGCACCGCACGGCGGTTTCACCGCACCGCTGAGCAGACCCAGATTCAGTCGCTGGGCTTAATTGGCCAGGATCTTCGGCACCCGCAGGAAGTCACCCTCGCGCTCCGGGGCCAGATTGAGCAGCTCCTCGCGAACCGGCGTGGGGTTCACCGTGTCATCGCGGGTCACATTCACCACTTCCACGGCCCTTGTGGTGGGGGGAACCCCATCGGTGTCCACCTGCTCCAGGTGGGCCACATAGTCGAGGATCCGCTCCAGCTGGCTGGTGTAGGTGGCGATGGTGGCCTCAGCCAGGTCGAGGCGGGCCAGGTGGGCCACCTTGCGCACATCGTCGGCGGAGATTCGGCTCATCCTTGTATCGGCTCTAGAGGTCCGAACCTAATCGGCCCCTGGCGAAGGGGAGGCCATCAGAGAGCCGAAGGATCAGCCAGAAAGTCGCGCAGGTCCTCCACCAGAGAGGCAGCGGCCACATCGAGAAAGCGGGCCCCGTGGTCGGCCTGGGCCAGGTAGGGGTCCGAACCCATGCGGCCATCGGGATGGCGACGGCGGAAATCCTCCGGGCCATGGATCGGCCCGGCCGGGGCTGCCTCCGGCAGGGGTCGCTGGGCCGCGACCAGGGACGGCTCGAGGTGGAGGGTGAGGGCAATCTCACTGGGGGTGGCGTGGTGGCCCTCCCGATCGCCGTAGAGCTCCCGGGCCAGCCGCATCACCGGCGCGGCGGTGAACCAGTTGGCCAGCCGACAGCGCAGCTCCCCGGCCACCGGCAGCCCCCGGGCGGCCGCGGTGCCATAGGCCTGGGCAAAGGCGGCCCGGGTGGTGGCGATGTTGCCACCGTGGCCATTCACCACGTAGATGCGCTCGAAACCATGGCGGGCCAGGGAGAGCACCACGTCGTGGAGCACCGCCAGCAAGGTGGCGGGCTGCAGGCTCACCGTGCCCGGGAAGCCGAGATGGTGCTCCGCCATCCCGAAGGCCTGGGCCGGGGTCACAAGCACACCGCTGCGGCGGCCCAGCTCCAGGGCCACCGCCTCGGCGGTGAGGGCATCGGTGCCGATCGCGCCGGTGGGGCCGTGCTGCTCGGTGGAGCCCAGGGGCACGATCACGCCCTTGCAGCGCTCCAGGTAGGACTCCACCTCGGGCCAGGTGCGCAACTGCAGGCGGACGGCCTCGAGCGGCAGGGGCTCGGCCGGGAAGGAGCCGCAGGCGGCTGATTGCGGGCCCACGGCGTTGGGGGATGGAGTCGACACGCCTGCACTGCGCGGTGATGGAAGCGACCCTAGGGGGCCTGCGCCGGTGGCATGGCCGCTGCCATCGCCAACCCAGCAGCGGCGGAGCCCCTGCCGCGACAGGGAACGATCAGACGCAACGTTTCAGTCAGTCGAGAGGATCCCCCAAATGGATCGGTCGATCAGTGGGCGGTGCCGTTGCCGTCGTAAGCGTCGGTGTCGTAGTAGCCGCCCTTGGTGCCAAAGAAGAGGGTGGCCAGGCAGAAGAGGCCGGAAACGGCAAGCAGCACGGTGCCGAGGGTGAGGCCGGTGGAGTTCATCAGGTCAAGGCAGGGCGGGGCGGGGCGCGGCGCGGTGCCGGGACCAACGGTGTAAACCCATTGTGACGCCGATCGGCGGCAGGCGCCGCGGGCGACAGGATGCTGCAGGGCGGCTGCAGCAATGCAGCACCAACTCTGCCGCACCAACTCTATGGATGGGGTAGTGCACCGCTTGATCCGGAGCCTGATCCATGGCCGTCCTGGTGGGCCCTGACGATCCTGCGCTCAACATCCGGGCAGCGATCAGCGCCGCCGCCTCCGGCGGCATGATCCTGCTGGATCCCAACGACACCTACAACCTCTAGCTGGGCCTGATCGACGACGACAGGGTCGGTCCAGGCATGGCGATCGGGCCCGATCAGATCGGCAAGACAATCAACCCCGCCTTCATCAAAGAGGCTAACGAGGTGGTGGCCTTCAACCGCCAGCTCACCGATCCGGAGGGCAACAACTACAAAGCATCGCCCAGTTCTGGGAGAACGGTGGCGGCACCGCCTTCCCGCAGGGCGGCTGGGTCACCTGGAAGGCCAGAAACTGGGGGCCGCCATCGGCAGCCAGCTCTACGACCAGCTCACCAACCTCTGGAGCTGAGCGGCGGCCCGCAGATCGGGCCCAAGCGATCCCAAGGCTTCCCAAGGCTTCCCAAGGCTAATGGCTCATTTTTTGCATGTACAGCTGACACAGAGGAGCACTGATCATCCTCAGCTTTCTACAGTAAATATTCACGAATGCATCAATGGCCACCTTGGGACATCGGATCGGGTCCACGCCGCCGGCAAGGGGCTCTTGCCAGAGGTAGTCATCAAACACGATGATTCCCTGTGCACTTAGCAATTCAAACCCGAGGACGGCGTCAAGCAATACATCTGGCGCCTGATGGGATCCATCAATATAAACAAGGTCGAAGTATCCCTGTTTACCTTCGGCAAGGAGCCGGGGCAATTGGGTATTGCTTAATCCTTTGTGAATGGTGATACTGACTTCATGGCTTGCCCTGGATCTGGCAAGTTTGAGATTATGGTGAAATCGTGCCTCTACTTCTGTCATGTCTGCGGCGGCGGATCCACCCGCCTTGTGCTCGATCCCTCCTTCCCAACTATCAATGCAATGGATTTCGACATCCCGTTGGCTGGCAAGGGTTTCAATGAGATAAGTCGTGCTGTTGCCTTCGTAGGAGCCGACCTCAAGAATGCGTGCCGGACTCAGCTCGTTGAGTAATGGACCCCATACTGCTTTGTGCCGGTCGAACCAGCTGTTGGTGAACAGGTAATCCGTTTCCATTGTTTCGATTGTTTCTAGTGTTGCCATATGAGTCGATTTGATTTTTACCCCTGGAGCAATTTCATCACCTTAGTCTTAGCTTGTCGCCTTGGCTACTCCCATCGCCGCCGATCACCCTCCAGCCCTCTCCCGCTCCTTCTTCGTCCGCCCCTGTGAGCTGGTTGCCCCCGATCTCATCGGCTGCCTGCTGGTGAAACGCCAACCCTCAGGCGAGCTGCTGTGGGGCGTGATTGTGGAAACCGAGGCCTACAGCCAGAGCGAACCCGCCTGCCACGGCCATCGCCGCCGCTCCCCCAGCAACGAAACCCTGTTTGGTGAGCCTGGCCGCTTCTACGTGTACGTGAGCTATGGCATCCACCACTGCGTGAATGTGGTGACCCATCGCTCCGACTGGGCCAATGGGGTGCTGCTGCGGGCCGTGGCGCTGCCGGGGGAGCAGGAGCGGATCGGGGCCGGACCGGCCCTACTGGCCCGCCGCTTCGGTGTCGATCGTGCCTGGGATGCCACAGCGGCCACCCCGCAGGAGGGCCTCTGGCTGGCGCCGCGCCCCCAACCCCTGGCGGCCTGGCTCAGCGAAGCAGCCGGCCGGCCCCCGGCCGCCTCGCTCGCCGCCAACGCCCCCTCCCAGCCCGCCGCCGAAGCCCCGGCCGTGGTGCAAACCAGCCGCATCGGCATCAGCCAGGCCCAGGAGCTGCCCTGGCGCTGGTATCTGCGCGCAAGCCGCAGCGTCAGCCGCCGCGCCCCGGGCGACCGCCGGCCGCCGCCGGCCGAGGCCTGGTGGCCCAGGCCCGAGGACATCGGCACGGGGGATGCGCTGGCCCGATGGCCGGCCGGCCCCTAGGTTGTCGAAAGGTGCGGCAGCGGAAGTCTTGAGCGGCTGGAGTCACCGCCACGTGATCGATCTGGCGGCCTTCTCGCTCGCCGACTACACCACCGTTCTGGAGTTGGCCCAGCGGTTCCGGGCCATGCCCGTGGCCGGTGCTCGCCGCCTGCCGGCCCTGCAGGGCCGGCTGATGACCAGCCTCTTCTTCGAGCCCAGCACCCGCACCCGCAGCAGCTTTGAGCTGGCGGCCCGGCGGCTCTCGGCCGATGTGCAGAGCTTCTCCCCCTCCTCCAGCTCCCTGAGCAAAGGGGAGAGCCTGCTGGATACCGCCCGCACCTACGTGGCCATGGGCACCAACGTGCTGGTGGTGCGCCACCGCTGCGCCGGCGTGCCCCACACCCTCGCCCGCGATCTGGATCGCTGCGGCGAGCGGGTGGCCGTGCTCAACGCCGGCGACGGCCTCCACAGCCATCCCAGCCAGGGCCTGCTGGATCTCTTCACCATGGCCCGCCATTTCGCTCCGGAGGACCCCAGCCCGGCCGCACTGCGGGGCCGACGGGTCGTGATCGTGGGGGATGTGCTCCATTCCCGGGTGGCCCGCTCCAACCTCTGGGCGCTCACAGCCTGCGGCGCCTCGGTGGTGCTCTGCGGCCCGCCCACACTGCTGCCGGCCGGCTTCGCGAGCTTCGTGGACGCCCCCCCCCCCGGCCAACTCGAGGATCCAGTGGCGGAACGGGGCACGATCACGATCCACCGCAGCCTGGAGGAGGCCCTGCCCGGGGCCGATGCGGTGATGACCCTGCGGCTCCAGAAGGAGCGCATGCACCAACATTTGCTCACCAGCCTCGACAGCTACCACCGCCACTACGGGCTCAACCACCGGCGGCTGGCCCTGTGCGGTCGGCCGGTGCCCGTGCTCCATCCCGGTCCGGTGAACCGGGGTGTGGAGCTGGCCGGCGAACTGCTGGACGATCCCCGCCACAACCTGGTGGAGGAACAGGTGCGCAACGGCATCCCGATCCGCATGGCCCTGCTCTACCTGCTGGCAGCTGGCGAAGGCCTCAAAACAGCTTGAAGCCATCCAGCATCAGGCCCCAGAGCAGGCCAATGCGAGCCATATCCACGAGTTGCAGCACCAACCGATCCTGACGGCCGGCCAGCAGACCCGGCCGCAGGCGCACGGCCAGCTCCATCAACAGCACGCACACCAAGGCGGTGATGGGGTCGAAGTAGGCAAGGGCTCCGGTGATGGTGCCCAGACCACCACCAACCACCATGGCCACCAGGAGCACGATCAACAGCAGAGAGAGGCGCCGCCAGGGATTGGTGGCCCAGCCCTCGAGACTGCTGCTCACCTGGGCGATCCGCCGCTGGAAGCGGGTCTGCTGAAAACGAGGAGCCGGGGAGGAAACCAGCAGTCTCCGGAGCCGCGGCGGCTTATCAACCACACCTCTCGGAGGCGAAGGGGAAAGGGGGCAGGGCGTAGACGGTCCGGCCAGGTGTCCTGCCCGGCGCGATGGCCAGACAGGAGGCCCTGGCGGTGATCCCCATCACCCGGCCCGGAGCCCTGCTGAGCCATGTCTACACCATCTCTGGGGTATTGGCAGTGCATTAACCCCACCGATAGGGGATCCCAATGAAAAAGCCCGTAGCCGAGGCCCGGGCGGGTGATGGGGACAGGCTCAGCAAACCAGTCGGATCGGGGAGGGGCAAGGGGCAGGTGCCGAAATCCAGAGCGTCCGGATGGCCATGGACGAGGCGGCCACCTCAACCCAGTCATTCAGGAGGTGATCCGGTCTGGAACCAGACACCCAGGCTGGCAGGGCTTCAGGCTTCACCGTCCTTCTTGCGGGCGCCCTTTCCCTCGAGCAGCTCCAGCAGGGCTTCCATCTGAGCCATCACCCCCCGCACCTCACCGGCCTCGGGCAGCAGGCCGTCCTCCATCACCCCCTGATGCATTTCGCGAAGCTCCTGGCGGATGTAGCGGAGGTGGCTCACCACCTGCTCACGCTTGGACTGCGACATCGGCTGGGGAACGGATCAACCTACCCTTTTACCCCATCACCCGTCGAGACCCACCTATTTTTCGCCGAACCGGGCTTTCGCTGCCTCGTAGAAGGTTCGATCCACCTCCGCCAGGCCCGCCTCAGCGGCCAGGCTCTCGATCCGCCGCCGCACCACCGGCCGCACGAAAAAAGGCACTTCCTTCAGCCGCTGTTCGGCATCGCTCGACCACTGCATGGGCTGGACAAAAGGCATCGGAACCCAACTTTGCCTGCAGCCCGCAGGAAAGGGCGGCCGCCCAAGCCAGCGACCTCGGATCGACGGCCGGCACCGCAGGAGCTGCCATGCCCTGGCTGCGCAGGCTGCTGGAGGCGCCGTGGTGAATCCCCAAGCAGGGTTCCCGTGCTGAACTGCTGAGAATCCCAATTCTCCTCGGAGCGCAGCCACGATGGCGTTGGATCAGCTCAGGCAGTTCCTGGCCCGTATGCAGGACGAACCAGCCCTGCGGGTGCGGGTGCTGGCCGCCGCCACCGCCGACGACGTGGCCCAGATCGCCGCCGGGGTGGGCTACAGCTTCTCCGGCGATGAACTGCTGCGCTTCTCCGGCCAGAAGGTGGGCCGCGTGACCGTGAGCAAGCAGGACCTGCCGGGGGAATACAACTGATCAGCAGCGCCCCTCCGCTTCACAACGCGCCTCCGTGATGACCGGCAACCCCGGCCCCACGACCCATCAGCTGGCGTAGAAGCGAGGCCGCTCTTGCTGGGCTGGCCGCCACAACCCACTGGGGTTGTGGGATAAAGCACGGGCACCTGGCGCGCAAGCTATCCAGCTGCACAAGCGTGGCGTGGCCTGGCGGTTGCGGCTGCCGGCGGCTCCCTGAAAGCGGGAACCCCAGATCGGAGCCGCATCATCCGAATAGCCTGCTAGCAGCGAGCAAGCAACCCCTCACGATGCGAACCCTCTACATCCGCCACGTGCCCGACGAGGTGGCCGCAGGGCTGGAGAAGCTCGCCGCCGAGGCGGGTCTGCCCCTCAGCACCTTTGCCCTGCAGGAGCTCACCGAATCCGCCCGGCGCGCCGACAACGCCCGGCTGCTGAACGCCCTGCCCTCCCTGCCGATCGAGCGCGCCAGCATCCTGGACGCCCTGGCCGAGAGCCGTGCTGAGCCCTGATGGTGGTGCCTGATGGTGGTGATCGATGCCTCGGTGCTGGTCGATGCCCTGCTGGTGGCTGGCCCTGCCCGGAGCCGGCTGGCTAGCGACAACCTCCAGGCTCCGGAGCTGATCGATGCTGAGCTGCTCTCGGTGCTGCGCCGCCTTGTCTTGACCGGCAAGCTGCAGGAAGGCCATGCCCTCCAAGCGCTGGCCACCGCCAACCAACTGGGCCTGCGCCGCCACCCCAGCCGCTCCCTCTGGCCCCGGGCCTGGGAACTGCACACCAACCTCTCCTCCTACGACGCCCTCTACGTGGCCCTGGCCGAGCAGCTCCATGCGCCCCTGCTGACTGCCGATGCCCGCCTCGCCAGGGCACCGGGGCTGCGGTGTCCGGTGGAGGTGCTGGAGCCGTGACCACCCCTGACGATCTGCTGCGGCCTAATGCGGGCTGCTCCGACCTCGTGCGGGCCGTTCGCGCTCATTGCCGCACCGGCTTGTCACAATGCGGCGATGCGAAGTGCCCAGAACCCAGGATCCAACTGGATTTAATCCAGTTTCTGCATCGTTTTCCCCTTAGTCCCCTCCGCCATGACCGGCAGCCCCGGCCCCACCACCGATCAGGAGGCTTTGCAGGAGGACTTCCTCGGCGCCCTGCAAGCCCTGGGGGGCTCGGCGGGTAATGGCAGGTTGCGGGAGCTGCTGAGTTGGGAGGAGGCCCCCTACGAGGCGGTGAAGGCGTCGTTGCTGGCCTCGGGGCAGTTGCGCCTAGGCCGCGGCCGTGGCGGTTCGGTGAGCCTGGCGGATGGCGCTGGCGATGAAGGCGCTGATGGGTCCGCCTTGGAAGCAGCGGGATCCTTCGCGGAACCAGGCGGATCCGTAGCGACAGCGGAAGGTTCCCTCGCAGCAGCGGCTCTCGGCAAGGCTTCGGCGCTCTCGGCGCCCCCCAGGGCCTCTGCCCATGCCGCCGCCGGCCCTTCGCCCCTTGGCCCCCAGCCCACCGGCAAGCAGAACCTCTCGGCCTTCATCTGGAGCGTGGCCGACATTTTGCGAGGCGACTACAAGCAGAGCGACTACGGCAAGGTGATCCTGCCGTTCACGGTGCTGCGCCGGCTCGACAGCGTGCTGGAGCCCAGCAAGGAAGCGGTGCTGGCCGAGCAGGAGCTGCGCGAAGGCCAGGGGCTCGACCCCGAACCCTTCCTGCTACGGGTGGCAGGGCAGGCCTTCTGCAACACCTCAGCTCTGGGCATGAAGCGGCTGATGGGCGATCAGGACAACATCGGTGAAAACCTGCGCAGCTATATCCAGGCATTCACCCCAGCGGTGCGCGACATCTTCGAGAGCTTCGAGTTCCACCTGCAGGTGGACAAGCTCGACAAGGCCGGCCTGCTCTACATGGTGTGCGAACGCTTCGCCCAGATCGATCTGCATCCGGAAACGGTGAGTAATGCCAAGATGGGGCTGGTGTTCGAGGAGCTGATCCGCAAGTTTGCGGAGCTCTCCAATGAAACCGCCGGCGAACACTTCACGCCGCGTGAAGTGATCCGGCTGATGGTGAACCTGATCTTCATCGAAGACGATCAGGCCCTCACCCAGGCCGGCATCGTTCGCAGCCTCTACGACCCCACCGCAGGCACCGGCGGCATGCTCAGCGTGGCGGAGGAGCACTTGGTGGGAATGAATCCCTCGGCGCGGCTGGTGCTGAGCGGCCAGGAGCTCAATCCCGAGAGCTACGCGATCTGCAAGGCCGACATGCTGATCAAGGGGCAGGACATCAAAAATATCCGCTTCGGCAACACCCTCGCCGACGACCAGCTGGGCGATCAAAAATACGACTACATGCTCTCCAATCCCCCGTTTGGGGTGGAGTGGAAGAAGATCCAGAAGGAGGTGCAGCGCGAGGCCGACACCCTCGGCTTCGCTGGTCGCTTCGGGCCGGGATTGCCAAGGGTGAGCGATGGCTCGCTGCTGTTTCTGCTGCACCTGATCAGCAAGATGCGCCCAGCCCTAGAGGGCGGTAGCCGCTTCGGGATCGTGCTGAATGGCTCACCCCTATTCACCGGTGGTGCGGGATCCGGCGAAAGCGAAATCCGCCGTTATGTGCTGGAAAACGATCTGGTGGAGGCGATCATCGGATTGCCCACCGATATGTTCTACAACACCGGCATCAGCACCTACATCTGGATCCTAAGCAACCGCAAACCCATCGAGCGCAAGGGCAAGGTGCAACTGATCGATGCCTCCAGTTTCTGGCAAAAGATGCGCAAGAGCCTGGGCAGCAAGCGCAAGGAGCTGAGCCCCGAACACATCGCAGAGATCACCCGCCTGTTCGGCAACTTCGAGGAGGCCGCACAAGACGGCAAGCCAATCAGTCGCATCTTCCGCACCGAAGACTTCGGCTACCGCACCATCACTGTGGAACGTCCGCTAAGGGATGAGGCGGGCCATGTGGTGCTGGGCCAGCGCGGCAAGGCCAAGGGCCAACCCCAGGCCGATTCCAGCCTGCGCGACACCGAAAACGTGCCGCTCTCGGAGGACGTGCAGACCTACTTCGAGCGGGAGGTGCTACCCCACGTGAGCGACGCCTGGATCGACCACGAGAAAACAAAGGTGGGCTACGAGATCCCCTTCAACCGCCACTTTTATGTGTTTACCCCGCCTAGGCCGCTGGAGGTGATCGATGCCGAGCTGAAGCAGGTGACGGATCGGATCCTGCAGATGATTGGGGGTCTGAGTGGCTGAGCGGTGCAGCAATGAGAAACGCATCATCATCATCGCAGGGCCCAATGGTGCTGGTAAAACCACGTTTGCCCGTGAGTATCTGCCTGTTGAAGTAGGCATCACCACGTTTATCAATGCTGATCTGATCGCTGCCGGCCTCTCGCCGTTTGCGCCGGAACTGGCCGCTCGGCGGGCGGGGCGGTTGATGCTGGAGGAGATTGATCGCTGCGGGGCAGCGGGTATGGATTTTGCGTTTGAAACAACACTGGCGGCCATTCGCCGTGTCGCCGAGCGTGTTGCGCAGGGAGGTCATTCGATTCCCCCTGAGGTGATCCGCCGGCGCTTCGTCAGCGGCCTTAGGAACTTCACCACCCTGTACCAGCCCATCGTGGATGCCTGGCAGTTGATTGATAATGGAGGCGCCACACCGCACCTGATCACGCAGGGAGGCCGTTCGTGAGTCAGCCTTGGCAGAACCAGCATCCCGACCCAGACCTCGAGCGGGTGGAAGCGGCCCTGCGGCGATCGGGCTTACGCGCTCGCGAGTTGGCCCGGATCACCAACACGGGCCTTGTGGTCACGATCGATGGCGAGCTACGCACGATGCGCGGCGCCGAGCTGGACATGCCCTTGGAGACGAGCGATGAAGACTGACGCGCTGGACATCGATGCCGATGGCATGCCGCTGTTCCGCCCGGATCCAGCCGCCGCCCCTTCACG
>JBIJAG010000007.1:0-136162 GCA_044345855.1 Cyanobium sp.
TGGCAGTCGAGGATCGGATGGCTTGTGAGGCCCCGCAGCAGCTCCAGATCGCTCACCTGGGTGTAGCTGCAGTTGAGAGACTGAAGGCTGGCTAGGCCCCGTAGCGACTCCAGGCTGCTCACCTGGGTCGATTCGCAGGTGAGATTCTGAAGGCTGGTGAGGCCCCGCAACGGCTCCAGGCTGCTCACCTGGGTGTAACTGCAGTTGAGAGACTGAAGGCTGGCTAGGCCCCGTAGCGATTCCAGGCTGCTCACCTGGGTCGATTCGCAGGTGAGATTCTGAAGGCTGGTGAGGCCCCGCAACGGCTCCAGGCTGCTCACCTGGGTATAGCTGCAATTGAGGGACTGAAGGCTGGTGAGGCCCCGGAGCGGCCATAGATAGCTCACATGGGTGTTGCTGCAGTCGAGGTTCAGAAGGCTTGTGAGTTCCTGCAACTCAGCGGGTAGTTCGATGAGCAGGAGACTGGATAGATCAAGGCTACCGGTTTGCGCTGCTAGCTCGGCCGCAATTCGCTTCAAAGCCTCCGGGAGACCCCTTGAATGCATTGCCATTTTTAGCTAGAGAAAGCAGCTTAAATCAGACTATCCAAAGGATTCGGCTTGGTTTGAGCCGAGCTGGGTTTTCAATCCATCAGGGGGATGACTTCAAAGAAAGAGGCCGATCAGCCATCGATAAGGTGAGCGCGCTGGGGGCTTCGCCTGGGTGGATTGTGCCCGTGCTGGGCGGCGACCATTGGCCCTGCCATCACTCCGCCACCTCCGGATCCAGCTCCAAGCCCGGGTAGAGGAAGGCGCGGCTGATCCGCTGGCAGTCGCCGGGGCTCACCGAGGCTTCGCGCAGGGTGGCCTCCCAGCTGCTGGCCACGGCGATGAAGATCCGCGTGGCGATCGCTTCGGCTTCCGCCGGCTTGAGCAGAAACCGGCCAGCCCCGGCCAGGATTGCCCGGCGGTTGGCCCAGCGGCTGGGGCTGCGGTCCACCAGGCCGCAGGCCATGGCCAGGTCGCGGCGGGTCTCGGCTTGTAGCGGTGCGGGCGTGAGGTCGTAAGCGGGGCTGAGCTGCCAGCTTGTTGACCTGGCCAGCAACGCATGGTTGCGGGGGTGGTCGTCGGTGTTCGAAACCGCCGCGTTGAAGCAGATCCGGCCGAACAGCTCCCGCAGGTCCGCCGCCGGCTGGTCGCTGACGCGGCGGAGCTCATCGGCCAGCAGCAGGTACGACCACTTGCCCCGATCGGTGGGGCTGTCTTCGGCCTGCAGCAGGGTGAGGGCGCTCACCATGCGATGGCGCCTGTAACCGCCTTCGCTCCAGTCGCGATCGAAGCGCTTCACCAGCAGCACATCGGCATCGCCCACCCTGGTGAGGCGACTCTCCGCCACCTGCAGCCCGCAGCGCCGGGCCAGCAGCAGCAGGCCGTGCTCCACGCGCGGCTGGTTCCAGGCGTCGGAAGGCGCCGGGAACTTGGCCAGCCAAAGGGCCTGATCGGCCTCCACGGTGGTCTTGGGGCGGGCGCCGCCCATCGACGTGCCGGCCTGGCCGATCAGCTCCTCCACCTGCTCCAGGGCCGAGCCTGCCCGTAGGGGTTCCTCTCGGAGAATCGCATCGGCCGCCTGCTTGATGCGCTCCAGATCGAGGCTGCGGTGGAAACGACGCTGCGGCGCCGGTGGTTCCACGCCGCGGCCAAAGCCCACCGCACCGCAGCGGTCATCCGGCCCGAGCAGCAGCAGATCGAAATCGCTGGGCTCCCCCACACCGCCATGGCGAGCGATCACACGCCGTCCCCAGTGATCCGGCAGGGCATCGCGCAGCGCGCCGAAGAAACCCCCCAGGCGGGCGGTCTCGAAGGGGCCCTTGCGCAGCCTCAGCTGCACAGGATCGAGCTCCACCGCGTCCGCGCGCTCCCGATAGCGGCGCCCATAGACGAACGTGCCCACGGGTTGGTCCTGCCGATCGGGGCTTTGCGAAAACCGGCCGGCTGTGACGAACTCCGTGCTGCCCGGCGGGACGACATAGACGTAGCACTCGAGATCCGATGGCATGAAAGAAGAGCGCCGCGGCTGGGCAAAGGGGATGGGCGAGGAGGATCAGAAGTCGTCGTTGAAGCGATGGCGGCGGGGGGCCTGGCCCGGTTGACGAGCCGCCTCCAGGGCCTTGCCCTCCCCATCCCGGTCGGGATCGGCCACCGCCTCCAGCTGATCGAGCAGCCCCAGCACCCAGAGGGCACCGAGGTAGGCGGCGATCGAGGTGCCGGGCTTGCCGCGCTCCACATCGGCCACGGTGAAGCGGCTCACGCCCATCCGTTCGGCCACGTCCTCCAGCCGCCAGCGGCGCCGCAGCCGGGCGGTGCGGATGTTGCGCCCCAGCCGCTGCAGGGCCTGCTCCAGGGCTGCTGGTGGGTGCTGAACAAGGGGACTGAGCTGGGCCAAGGCCGGCCAACAAGGTTGCGTGATGACAACATAAACGGCTCATGGGTTGCCTGATGGCCACATGGCATACCGCTACAGGGTCATGCCCTGGGGTGCTGGCGATCACGCCGAGAGGCGCACGTTGCAGAGCGATGCCGAGAGGCGCACCCTGCGGAGTTGCGCAAAACGACTAAGCCTGGAATGCCGGCCAAGGCCGTTGGGATCCTGCGGGAGCGTTGGGGGTTTTGTGAACGCCTGTTCTGTCGACTGGGGTGCCAGCCCTGCAGCATGGAGAGCCCTGCAGGCAAGGTGGTCGCGATCGCCGCCAAGACGATCGGCAGCCCCCACCCCCCTAGCACCATCCGCAGTGCCGTCCCCAGCACCATCTGAACTGCCATCCACCCTTCCCTCTGAGCTGCCGTCTGAGCTGCCCAGCCCAGCGCCTCCTGATCCGGCCACCTTGCCGGCCCCGCACCGGGGGCCCAGCGACGCCGAACGCCGGCGGGCGGCCGAACTGCATCAGCTGCTTCAACGGGCCGCCCACGCCTACTACGTGCTCGATGCGCCCGTGATGGAAGACCCGGTCTACGACCGGCTCTACCGCGAACTGCTGGAGCTGGAGGGCAGCTTCCCCGAGCTGCTCAGCCCCGACAGTCCGACCCAACGGGTGGGAGGACAACCGGCCGAAGGCTTCCGCAGCGTGGAGCACCGGATCGGCCTGCTCAGCCTCGACAACGCCTTCTCCTTGGAGGAGCTGGAGGCCTGGTATGGCCGCCTGCTGAAGGTGCTGGATCGCACCCCGGCACCGGGCGAAACGCTGCCGGCGCTGCCGATGGTGGGGGAGCTGAAGATCGATGGCAATGCCCTGGCCCTGAGCTACGCGAACGGCCTGCTGGTGCGGGCCGCCACCCGGGGCGACGGCGAACGGGGTGAGGAGATCACCGCCAATGTGCGCACGATCCAAAGCGTGCCGCTGCGCCTGCAGCTGGCCGATCCGCCGGCCTGGGTGGAGGTGCGGGGCGAGGCCCTGATCCCCGATGCCACCTTCGCCGCCATCAATGCCGAGCGCACCGCCCGCGGCGAGGCCGCCTTCGCCAACCCCCGCAACGCCTGCGCCGGCACCCTGCGCCAGCTCGATCCCAAGGTGGTGGCAGCGCGGCGGCTCGACTTCTTCGCCTACACCCTGCACCTGCCGGAGGGGGCCGATGGGCTCCACGGCTCCGCTGGCGGGCGCGAAGGGCCCGGCGGCACCGTGGCTGGGCCGGACCGGCGCGGTATCGATGGCGCTCTGATCGGGGCTGAAGGCGGCGATCCGCCGCCCCCCCGCAGCCAGTGGGAATGCCTGCGCTGGCTGGAAGCCGCCGGCTTCCGGGTGAATCCCAATGCGGAGCGCCTGGCCAACCTGGCGGCGGTGGAGGCCTTCTTCTCCCGCTGGGAGGAGGCCCGCAAGGCCCTTCCCTACGCCACCGACGGCGTGGTGGTGAAGCTCGACGACCTCCGCCTCCAAGACGCCGCCGGCTTCACCCAGAAAGCGCCCCGCTGGGCCATCGCCCTCAAGTACGCCGCCGAAGAGGCCCCCAGCCGCCTGCTGCGGCTCACCTGCCAGGTGGGGCGCACGGGGGTGGTGACGCCGGTGGCGGAATTCGAACCGGTACCCCTGGCCGGCACCACGGTGAGCCGCGCCACCCTCCACAACGCCGACCGCCTCGCCGAGCTGGATCTCCATGCCGGCGACACGATCGTGGTGCGCAAGGCCGGCGAGATCATCCCCGAGGTGGTGCGGGTGCTACCCGAACTCCGGCCCGCCGGCGCGGTGCGCCTGGCCCTGCCCCACACCTGCCCGGAATGCGGCTCGGAGCTGGTGCGCGAGCAGGGCGAGGCCGCCACCCGCTGCGTGAACAGCAGCTGCCCGGCGATCCTGAGGGGCTCCCTGCGGCACTGGGTGAGCAAGGGGGCGCTGGACATCGACGGGCTCGGCACGAAGCTGATCGAGCAGCTGGTGGACCGGGGCCTGGTGCGCTCGATCGCCGATCTGCACCGGCTCGATCGGGCCCTGCTGGCCAGCCTGGAGCGGATGGGGGAGAAATCGGCCGCCAACCTGGTGGCGGCCCTGGAGGCCTGCCGCCACCAGCCCTGGCATCGCCAGCTCTACGGCCTCGGCATCCACCACGTGGGTGAAGTGAACGCCAAGGCGCTGGCCCGGGCCTTCCCCAGCGCCGCCGAGCTGGCCACGGCAGTAGCTGAAACGCCGGAAAAGATCACGGCGGTGTTCGGGATCGGCGGCGAGATCGCCCAGTCGCTGCAGCAGTGGTTCGCCACGCCGGCCAACCAGGCGCTGCTGGCGGAGCTCGAGGGCCTCGGCTTCTCCCTGGCTGCCGCCGAGGGGGAGCGACAGGCCGCCGCCGCTCCGGCGGGGGAGCGGCCCTTGGAGGGCCAGACCTTCGTGCTCACCGGCACCCTGGAGGGCCTCCCCCGCAGCCAGGCCCAGGCCCTGATCGAGGCGGCCGGTGGCAGGGTGAGCGGTTCGGTGAGCCGCAAAACCACCTGGGTGGTGGCCGGCGCTGAGGCGGGCAGCAAACTGGCCAAGGCCGAAAGCCTCGGGGTGGCGGTGCTCGATGAGGCGGGTCTGCGGGCCCTGCTGGCCGCACCGGCCCCAGGCCCCAGCGGAAACTGACCGCCTGGCAAAGCAACCCACAAGACCGCCCAAACGCCGAGGCCACGGCATTATGACTGCATCTTCTTGTGGCTGCCTCCAGCCTTGACCCACGCACCCCAACCCTCCAGCGGTGCTTCGGTGGCATCCCTGAGTGCCAATAGGGATCCGGGCTCAAGCCCGGTGCGCCTACCCGCCATCCCAGCCGAGCTATGGCAGGCCCTCGCCCGCTATAGCCTGCTGATTCCACTGCTGCGCCAGAGCGTGATCGCCGCAGCTGTGGCTGATGTGAGCATTAGCGAACAGGAGAGCGTCGAAAGTCGGCAGGCCTGGGGTGCCGCCAACCGGCTGGGCTCCAGCGAGGCGGTGATCCAGCACCTCAAGATCCATGGGCTCTCGGAAGCCGATGCCATCTGGCAGGCGGAACTGCCCCGCAGGATCAATCGCCACTGCGAAGAGCACTTCTCCCACCGCGCCGAGCAGCGCTTCCTGGCCCGCAAGAACCAGCTCGACCAAGTGATCTACAGCCTGCTCCGCGTTGAGGATGCCGCCCTGGCCCGGGAGCTCTACCTCCGCATCGCCGAGGGGGAGGCCGACTTCGCCGAACTGGCGGCCGGTTATTCCCAGGGTCCGGAGCGCTCCACCCGAGGCGTGGTGGGCCCCGTGCCCCTGCTGCAGGCCCATCCGGCCCTGGCGGAGCTGCTGCGCACCAGCCGACCCGGCCAGTTGCAGGCTCCGCTTCGAATTGAACAATGGTGGTTGGTGGTGCGGCTTGAATCGCTACGCTCAGCGAGCTTTGACACAGATATGGGCAATCGCATGGCCCGCGAACTTTTCGACGAATGGGTCGATGAGGAAGTGGCGCTGTTGCTGGCCTCCCACCGACCGGCATGACCGCTTCTCTGCAGGGATCACCCGAAGCGATCGCCACGATCGTGCCCTTCAACACCCTCACCAGCGAAGGGCGGCGGCGCCTTGAGCAGAGCCTCAACCTGGTGCGGTTCCGTGAGGGGGAGATGGTCAGCCCCGGCGACAGCGTTGGTGACCGGATCTTGGTGCTGCTCGAGGGCGAGGCGCGCCTGCTTGGCGAGCGCGATGGCCGGCCCTTCACGGTGGAGCGGCTGGGGGTGGGATCGATCATCGGGCTCGCCTCCCTACTGCGGGCCGAGGGCTGCGAGGCCGTGAGCGCCGCTACACCCCTGCAGGCGGCGAGCATCCCGGATGGGGTGATGCTAGAGCTCCTCCAGAGCGAACCGGGGCTGCGGAGCTGGTGCGCCGATCAGGTGTGGACCGCTGAACTCCATGCCCTGCTGCAGCTGCGGGACAGTGCCCACGCCGGAGCCCCGAGCTTCGATCCGAACCTCTGGCGGGGGCGGCTGGAGCGCCTTCGCGGCGCCGTGCGGGCCGTGGACGCCCCCGCCGGGGCCAGGCCCCCGGCGCTGGCAGCGAACGAACACTGGGTGCTGGCCAGCGCCAATGTGCCGGGCCTGGCGATCGGCAGCCGCCTCGATCCCGGCTCCCCCCTGCCGCGGCCGCGACCGCCGTTGCCCCTGCGGCTGCTAGCCGTGGGGGAGGGAGCCACCGACCCCGAGGTGTCGCAGAGCGCGATCGTCGTCGGCGCAGGCAGCGACCTCGCCACCGCGCCGGAGGCCCCCAACGGAGCGAGCGGCCCCTCCAGTAGCGCCAGCCAACCCACCAGCCTGGATCTCGGCGCCAGCAACCCATCTCGGGGGCTGCAGCTGGTGCGGGCCCGGGGCACCCTCGAAGAAACCCTGGCCTGCTTCCAGATGCTGGGCCAGATCCTCGAACTCCCATACCGGCGCGACGCCATCGACAAAGTGCTGCGCGACAAGCTGCGCCGCGGCCTTGAACCCGACCTGCAGCTCTGCGGCCAGATCGCTGCCATGCTCGGCCTGCTGGTGACCGGCGCGAAGGTCACGGCCGGCTCCGCTACACGGCTGATCACCCCCTGCCTGATTTCATGGAAGGGCAGCTTCGCCGTGGTGACCGCCAGCAATGCTGCAGGGCTGCGACTGGCCTCCCCCGCTGATGGCTGGGTGCAGCTCAAACCGGCGGAAATTGCCGAGGCCTATCCCGAAGGTCTGGAGCTCCTGCTGTTTGAGCGCAGCACCAACACACCAGACCAGAAATTCGGTCCGGGCTGGTTCTGGCCCGCCCTGAAGCGCTACCGCGGCATGTTGCTGCAGGTGCTGCTCGCCTCCTTCGTGGTGCAGCTCTTCAGCCTCGCCAATCCCCTCTTGATCCAGGTGATCATCGACAAGGTGATCGCCCAGCGCAGCCTCGACACGCTGCAGATCCTCGGGATGGCGCTGGTGGTGGTGACCCTGATGGAGGGGGTGATCGGCTCCCTGCGCACCTTCCTGTTCACGGATACCACCAACCGAATCGACCTGCGGCTCGGCGCCGAGGTGATCGACCACCTGTTGCGGCTGCCCCTGGGCTATTTCGACCGCCGCCCGGTGGGGGAACTGGGGAGCCGCATCGCCGAGCTGGAGAAGATCCGCAACTTCCTCACGGGACAGGCCCTGATGACCCTGCTGGATGCGGCCTTCTCGGTGATCTACATCATCGTGATGGCCCTGTACAGCTGGCTGCTCACGATCATTGCCCTGGCGGTGCTGCCGATCCAGATCGCCCTCACCCTGCTGGGAGCCCCCCTGTTCCGCCGCCAGTATCGACAGGCGGCCGAGGAGAACGCCCGCACCCAGAGCCACCTGGTGGAAGTGCTCACCGGCATCCAGACGGTGAAGGCCCAGAACGTGGAGATGGTGAGCCGTTGGAAATGGCAAGACTTCTACTCCAAATACATCGCCCGAACGTTCGAGAAAACGATCACCGGCACCTTCCTCAATGAAACCAGCCAGGTGCTGCAGAAACTCTCCCAGTTGCTGGTGCTCTGGGTGGGGGCCTCCATGGTGCTCAAGGGTGAACTCACCCTCGGCCAGCTGATCGCCTTCCGGATTATCAGCGGCTACGTGACTCAGCCCCTGCTCCGCCTCTCCTCAATCTGGCAGAACATCCAGGAGCTCAGGGTGTCGTTCGAGCGGCTGGCCGATGTGGTGGACACGCCGGAGGAATCGAGCCCAGCCGACAAGGCCAACATCCCCCTGCCACCGGTGCACGGTGAGGTGGAATTCGAAAACGTGAGCTTCAGCTTCGCTCCAGGATCGCCCGAGGTTCTCAAGAATGTGAACCTCCATATTCCCCAGGGCACCTTCATTGGTGTGGTGGGCCAGAGCGGCAGTGGCAAGAGCACGCTGATGAAGCTTTTACCCCGCCTTTATTCACCCACCAAAGGAAGAATCTTGGTGGATCGCTATGACATTGACAAGGTTGAGCTCTATTCGCTGCGCCGTCAGATCGGCATCGTGCCCCAGGATCCACTGCTCTTCTCCGGCACGATCAGCGAGAACATTGCTCTCACCAACCCTGAGGCTTCATCCGATGCGATCGTGCAATCCGCCCGGATTGCTGCCGCCCATGATTTCATCATGGAGCTGCCCAATGGTTACAGCACCTCCGTGGGCGAGCGGGGCGCCTCCCTCTCCGGAGGCCAGCGGCAGCGGATCGCGATCGCCCGCACCCTGCTCAGCAATCCACGGCTGCTGGTGATGGATGAAGCCACCAGCGCCCTGGATTACGACACCGAACGCCAGGTGTGCGACAACCTCAGGGAATCGCTCAAGGACAGCAGCGTGTTTTTCATCACCCACCGGCTCTCCACCATCCGTAGGGCCGATCAGATTGTGATGATGCACCAGGGCGCAATCGTTGAAACCGGAACCCATGAGGAATTGATGGCACTCAAAGGCCGCTATTACGCCCTGTATCGCCAGCAGGAGGCCAGCTGATGCCCCCCCGGATGCCTACGCCCAACGACCTATTCCGCCAAGCCCAAAACAGCATCGAGCGCTCCATCCATAGCGACAGCGACGATGTGGTTCTGCAGCAATCACGCTTCTGGGCCCGCGGCATCAGCTGGGCCCTGATGGGTGTCACTGGCTTTGGCCTGGCCTGGCTGGCCCTCGCCAAAACCGAGGAGATCGTGACCGCTCCCGGGAAGCTGGAACCCCTGGGAGTGGTGAAGGATGTGCAGATGCCGGTGGGTGGCGTGGTGGATCAGGTGCTGGTGAAGGAAGGGGACCGGGTGAAGAAGGGCCAGCTGCTATTGAAGCTCGACACCGAGGCCACCCAGGACCGCAAGGCGAGCGTGGAGAAGACGATCCAGTTCAAGGAGCAGCAGCTGAGCCTCAAGCAAGAGGAGCTCACCCGCTACCTGGCGGTGAATGACACCGAACAGCAGGTGCTGCGCGACAGCCTCGTGCTGGAGAAGGAGGTGCTCAGCCGGCTCGACAAACTCAACCGGGAGGGAGCCACCGCCGAACTGCAGTTCCTGCAGCAGCGCAACAGGGTGCAGGAGGTGGCGGGGCAGCTGGAGCAGGCGAAGGTGGAACGGCTGCGCCAACAGGCGATCCTGGAGCAGGGGGCCCGCGAACTCTCAAGCAACCTGGCTGACCTGCGCAGCAAGCTGATCGAGTTGAACGTGAACATCCGCTACCAGGCGATCCGGGCGCCGGAGGCGGGCCTGGTGTTCGAGCTCAAGCCGAAATCCAAGGGCTTTGTGGCCGAAACCAGCGAGCCCGTGATGAAGATCGTTCCCTTCGATCGCCTCGAGGCCCGCGTCGAGGTGCCCAGCAAGGACATCGGTTTCGTGCAGGTGGGCAAGGCCGCCGACATCAGCATCGATTCCTTCCCTGCCACCGACTTCGGCGTGCTGCAGGGAACGGTGCGCAAGATCAGCTCTGATGCCCTGCCACCCGATCAGCTGAAGCAGTTCTACCGCTTCCCGGTGGACATCCGCCTCAACAGCCAGCAGCTCAAGCTCAAGAGCGGCGCCACCCTGCCGTTGCAGGTGGGGATGTCACTCACGGCCAACGTGAAGTTGCGCAAGGTGACTTACCTGCAGTTGCTGCTCAGCGACTTCAAGGACAAGGCGAAATCGCTGCAGCGGATTTGATGGCATCCGCCGGCCTGCCATGAACGAGACGACTCGCCTGTCCGACCCCGGAATGCCGCCATCGGTGGGCTTCTGGATCCGCACCCCCTGCGGTCGGGCCAAGTATCAGGAGTTGGCGGGCCGGCCGGGCCCGCTGGCGAGGTTTCGGCTGGGCTGGTTCGTGCTGATCGCGGCGCTGAGGGACCTGGGCCAGCCGCTGCCTCAGACCGAGGCCGAGGGTGGTGGAGGGGGGCCGGCAGGCTGATCGGCCTCAGCCCGGGCGGGTTCCGCCAGGGCTTGCCGTGCCACCCGGGTCACCAGCAGGGTGACGGCCACGGTGGCCCCGATCCCGAGGAGCCGCACCACCCAGGTGAGTGGATCGGCCTGACCGGCAAGCACCGTGTGGAAGCGCGTCACATCGCCCGCCAGGGCGCCGAGAGCGCAGAACAGCACCGTGCCCGGCAAAATTCCGATCAGCCCGATCGTGTAATCCCGCAGACTCACTTCACTGAGTCCATAGGCGAGGTTGAGCAGGCTGAAGGGAAAGGCCGGCGAGAGGCGGGTGAGCAACACGAGTCGCAGCCCCTCCCGGCTCACGGCCTGCTCCACCGCCAGCAGCTTCGGGGCCGCTGCAAGCTGCCGCCGGGCCCAGCCCCGCAGCCTGCCCCTCCCGAGCAAAAACACGATCTCGGCACCGAGGCAGGCCCCGATGAACACCACAACACTGCCCCACCAGGTGCCATAGAGGGCGCCAGCGAGCATCGAGGCCCACACCCCCGGCAGGAGCAGGGTCACCCAGAGGGCGTAGAGGGGCACGAAGACCACCGCCCCGAGGGGGGAGGCCAGCAGGGGCAGCCACTCAAGCCAAGCTGACGGGCTGGAGAGCATCGATGTAATCGTTGTCATCAGGAATTCCTGTGACAGATCGTACGACGGCAGGGCGGGTCCACTGCAGATGAACAGATTCACGAATGAAGAAACAACCCTGTGTAGTAGCTATACATGAATCATGGACGCCGCTACACAGGGCTACCATGGTCATTCCTCTTCACCGTTTCAAGATTAATACTATAACTATCTCAACCGAATAAGAAGTTTGGCTGGTTAATCTGAGCGGAGACATTCAGGCCGCTGGAGTGGCCAATGACTATGGCGGAAGCACTCGATCGTGGGCGCTAGCTTGTGTCAGCGTGGGTGCTAGCTGCCTCGAGAAAGGTGAGCCAATCATTGACGGCATAACCCATGGCCCGGCTAGCGGAGGTGGCGTAGCAAAGGCTCGACTCATAGCAATAAGCCACTAGATAAGGAGGTAAAATTAAGACCAATGACCATGTCGTCGTAGTCTGCGTCTCCGCCGCCAAAAACATCTTCGAGGCCGAAAAGATTATTTCCCAGGGAGCGGAAATGGCTGATGCCATCGCTGCTGGCTGCACTGTAAGCGAAGAAAGTATTGCCATTCACCAAAGCATAGGGCGCCAGGAAACTACCGCCAGTCACATCAGCGAAATTACGGCTAATAGTCTGATCGTCGGCAACACTTAGATTTCCTAATTGGTTGACGAGGTTGCCGGCCCGAAGGGCCACTGCCCCGTAACCCAGATCACCAGGCCGCAGGCGAGTAACGCCGTCGGCAGCAACAACTGTGCCCTGGACATCCAGGGCTCGGTAGAAACCAACCACCGAATCCAATTCGGCTTCCCTACCCAAAGCAACAGTACCCTGTAGGCCCTGGGAAGCTGTGAGGGCAGTGAGATCTAACACCGGTGCTTGCACCTGTGCCTGGGCAATGAGGGCATTGAGTCCAGGATCCCCGGGTAGAATGTCAAGCGAAAAGCGAACACCACTACTGGAGGAAAAGGATGCCTGGTTGTTGCCAATATCGGGGCTGTTGAGGTAGCGGAAACGACTGTCGCTGAGGTTGGTGAGTTGATCGAGACTGGCATCTTGAATCTCGAAAAACCTCAAGCTTTGACCGTTAATCAGCAGGATATCTCGCTCAAAGCGGGTGTTGGCGGGAAGCGTAACATCAGTGCTCTCAAGGCTCGAGAGGAGAGTCTTTGCCCGTCCGCGTAACCAGGTAAAATCATTCAACAGATTGGCGGATCCAGGCAACTCATCTGGGGCAAGTACAACATAACCAATCTCGTTGGAAGAGCTGGAACGTCCGCTGAGATTGGCCCGCAGACTCACGGCTGCGGGAGCAGAATTGCCCAGCTGAGCAACGGTAAGCACGCCGGAAGCTTGACTGCTGAAGCTTATGTTATTGAGCTCTACAAAACCGGTAAAGGATTGATCTTCGATGATGCCGTTACCAAGACCATCCTTGTCACCATAGCCACCGTCAATAAGACTGAAAGAAAAGAAATCAGGCGCACCATCATTGTTGGTGTCAAAAAAGCGAGCACCAGCGCCGGTGATCGGGTCGAAGGTAAGCGGCGAAATCGTGCCAGTGTCAGGATTTAGAGCATAAGAGAGCAGTTTATGACTGGATAGACGGCCTGATCCATTACCAAGCTGGGGCAGGAGATCTGCAGCAACAAGCTCTGACGAAGAAGCGAGGGTAGCAAATTTCTGACCTTGGGCAACATCAACAACAAAGTCAATGGCGGTGGAATTAAGCTTGACTCCGCTTTGGATCAACTTGTTAGAACTTTCCTGATTGATTCCCGAGACAGGGACAATCTTAAGCTCCGAGCCCAAGGACAAGGCAGCACCGCCAATAGTTACGGGTATCTGTTTTGATACACCAGTAGGCAATTCAATGTCTACGAGAACTGTCTCAACGGTAGTTCCTGGTACCTCGTTGACATCCGAAATCGAAAGGTTAAAGGCAGCCGAAACCGGGCTACTGCCAGAAAGACTTGGATCACTGGCGGAGACCGTGACGGCATAGGAAGCTTTGGCCTCAAAGTTCAAGGCGGTGCCGGCCTTGAGGAAGAGCGCATTGCCGCTCACCTCGAAGCTGGCGGCGTCAGCGCCTGAGAGGCTGATGGTGTTGCTGCCGGAGGCGTCGTCAGTGATGACGATATCGGCCACCTTGATGGGGCTGGCGGTGCTACTGTTCTCGGCCAGGGAGGAAACGGTATTGGCGAGGGTCAGCGCGCTGGGGGCCTCATTGAGGTCGCTGACGGTCAGGGAGAAGGCAGCTGTGACGGGAGTGCTGCCGGGCAGGGAGGGATCACTGGCGGAGACCGTGACGGCGTAGGAAGCTTTGGCCTCAAAGTTCAAGGCGGTGCCGGCCTTGAGGAAGAGCGCATTGCCGCTCACCTCGAAGCTGGCGGCGTCAGCGCCTGAGAGGCTGATGGTGTTGCTGCCAGAGGCGTCGTCAGTGATGACGATATCGGCCACCTTGATGGGGCTGGCGGTGCTGCTGTTTTCGGCTAGGGAGGAAACGGTATTGGCGAGGGTCAGCGCGCTGGGGGCCTTATTGAGCGTCAGTCGGACCGCCAGCGGCACCGCCGCCTGGCCATCGCTGAAGGCCAACCTCAGGGTGACGGCAGCGAGCTGCTCTTCGCTGCTGCCGATGGGGGCGGTGGCGTTGACCGTGGTGCCTGAGGTGGTGATCCAGGCCGGACCCTCCAGCTTCACCAGCTGAAGCGAATTGCCATCCGGATCGCTCGCCAGGGAGCCAAGGTCGCGGCTCTCCTCCACGCCCGGCTGCAGGCTGAGCGTGATCACGGGGGTGCCCAGCTGGGGAGCCGCGTTCACGGTGATTCCGAGGCCCTGCAGTAGCTGGCGGACCGTGGACCAGCTGCCCGTCGGGGCCAGGCCATCCAGCAACAACTCGTCGCGACCAAGCTCAAAGTCGAGGATCCCAAGCGTTCCCTCCGGCGACGGATTGGAGCTGTCGATCAGAAAGACATCCCGTTCGCCATCCACCTGGCCCACCACATCGGGAAGGCCCAAGCTGATGGCGTTGGCCAGGAGATCACCACCGATCACCGTGTCGCCTGCGGCCCGCAGCAGGAACCGATCCGTTCCCATCCCACCCGCCAGCATGTTGCCGCCCCGGCTGTCGGTGTTGTCGAGCTCATCGCTGCCGGCACCGGCCTCCACCGTTGCGCCGATGCCCACCACCACCCTGTCTGCGTCTCGGGAGCCCTGCACCCGAACATCGGCGAGCTGTACGCCATCCCGGGGCACGCTGGCGTAGGCGGCCGGGTCCAGATAGGTGGGATCAGCCATGGCGTCGAAGGCCAGGCCGAAGATGAGATCCAGCTCGCGCCAGCCAGGCTGCCAGGTGATCAGGGGCTGAGCCTCTGCGGTGGTGGAGAGCCCATAGCTGGAACTGGAGATCACAGACTCACTGCTCCAGAGGGGCTGGCCGCTGACGGTGTCCGTGCCGTTGAGAAACTGGAAGGAGCCCACCGCCTGCTCCTTGCTCACCGTGAGATCCAGGAAGCCGCGGCGGTTGAGATCGGCATACTTCAGGCCATTCACATAACCCAGAAACAGACCATCGAGGCCATCCACAGCTGGGTAGTTAGCGCGGATATAGGCATCAGCACCGGGCAAGTACTTCTCCAGGCCCGGGGAGGTGACGCCGGGGGTCGCGAACTCCAACCCCGCCACGGTGCCGGCTGGCTTGCTGCCGGCGCTCATCGTATCCAGCACTCCCGCCCAGGCATTGTGGGTGTCACCGGCAAGGCTGATCAGGCGCTTGCCAAGGGCGAGGGCGGTCTGCAAGATCGTCTCCCGCTCTGCGCCGTAACCATCCCAGGCATCGAGGTTGTAGGGGATCTTGCCGGATTCGTCGAAGAGGGCCTGCTCGGCGGGGGGGAGGCTGGCGAAGGGGGTGCCGGTGGCGAGCTTCTGCAGCGGGCCGGCGTATTTGTCGAGCAGGGCGAGATTGCCGGCGTTGAGCAGCAATTCCGCGGGAACGGCCATGCTCTGCATCAGCACCTTTTGGCCCAGCACCTGCCAGGCTGCAGAAGAGGTGGCCATCTGTTGCTGCAGCCAGGCCATCTGGCTGTCGCCGATCAGGTCGCGGTTGGGGTCGCCCCAGGCCTTCTGCACAATGGCGATCACCAGTTCCTGGGTGACGAGCGGCGCCAAGGCCGTGGCGAAGGCCGGGATGGCCGCGGCGCTGGTGGGCGGCGCGATGCCTGCCTGGGTGGCATAGCTGGCCACCTGAGCCGGATCGGCCAGGATCGCGCCGATGCGGGCCTGCACTGCGGCGGCATCGGGATACTGCAACTGCTCATCCCTGGCGGTGAGTCGGGTTTCGAGCATGTGCAGGGCGAGCACCTCGCCGAAGCTGAAGGAGCGATAGCCCTGAGTGAGGGGTGAACTCGCCGTGGCCCCATCGCTCAGCTGGCGCTGGCCCGGTTCGCGGATCGGGATCCATTCGTAATACGCCTTCAGGGCGGCGTCGCGGCGGGCGATCCAGTCGCCTTCCGTGGCGCTCTGATGGTTTTCAGCACCGCCCTTCCAGCTGTCATTCGCCGTTTCATGGTCATCCCAGATGGCGATCAGCGGCGCAGCGGCCCGCAGGGCCTGAAGGCCCGGATCCGTGTGGTACAGGGCGTAGCGCTCGCGGTAGTCGTCGAGGCTGAGGATCTCGCGGTTGGACAGGAAGCCACGGCTGCCGGCGGCGTCTTCGGCGGAGCCATAGCCGCCGGGGCCATATTCGTAGATGTAGTCACCAACTTGAAGCCAGGCGTCATAGGGGTTGGCGCTTTGAATCGCCGCTGCCCTGGCATAGGCGTCGAACTGCTGGGCCGCGGGGAAATTGGCGCAGGAGAATATAGCTAGCCGCACCGGATCGCTGCCCACCGGCAGGGTCTTGGTCTGGCCCACGCTCGAGACCCCATCCCCAGCCCGAAATCGGTAGAAGTAGGTGGTGTCAGCCCGGAGGCCTGCCGCCTCCACCTTCACGGTCCAGTCGCGGGCGGAACTGGTGGTGAAGCTGCCGCTGCCGTTGATGGAACCCGGCGCAAAGTCAGCGCTGCTGGCGATCTCCCACTGCACATTCTGCGAGCCCACGAATCCATCGGCGGGGCTGATTCGAGTCCAGAGGATCACCGAATCGGCGTAGGGATCGCCCGAGGCGACACCGTGGGCAAAGCGGATGTTGGTGGTTGACATGGAGTGAGGGGAGCGGAGCTGCCGCTGATGAGCTCGGTTCGAAAACGAGGAGAGTGCCTGCTGGCGAAGCCGATCTCTCCGAGACAGGAAAGATCGGCACGGGTTGAAATGGCGATCGTGTTAGACGATCACCTCTCAGGCTGCCAAAAGACCAGCGAAGTTGGCCTGGTTGTTGAGGCTGGAGGCGCTGAGGTTGGTGAAATGACCCACCTCCACACCGGCCACCTTAAGCAGGGTGTCGGCTCCCACCTGGCTGAAGCTGAGACTTGAGAAGGTCTCACCCTGCAGGCCCACCTTGTCAAGGCCGAGCTGGAAGTCCATCACAAACTGTTTGGCGGCGGGGCGGTCCCCGATGTCGCTCACCAGCCAGAACTGGTCGGCGCCGGCACCACCATTGAGGTGGTTGGTTCCAGCTCCACCAAGCACATAGAACTTGTCGTCGCCAACGCCACCGAGGACACGATTGGACGCGCTGCCGATGATGAAGGTGTCGTTGCCAAGGCCGCCGCTGATGCGATTGCCATCGCCGGCTTCGGCACTGAACCAATCATCACCGCTTCCGCCCGTGATCACATCCCGAGTGCCGGCATAGACGATGTCGGCGCCGGAACCGGTGAACACCTTGTTATCGAAGCCGTCGCTGAGGGCCACATCCACCTCGTCGTCACCGGCGCCGGTGAAGATGGTGTTGCCGATCAAGGTGAGGTCATTGCTGGCATCAGGCATGAGCAGACTATCGTCGCCAGAAGTGCCCACCACTGGCTTGGGTTCAATGCCGGGCAGATCCAAGCTGAACATGAAAATCTGACCGCCGTAATCGGCCTTGGTGGCTTTCAGTGCACCACCAGACTCACCTCCATGTTGAACAGCGCCGATGAAGACATGCTCGGAGAGGGGACGACTCTGTTCAACGGTCTGAACACCATTGCCGCCCAACTCTTCTTGTGTGAAGAATGATCCGTCGGCCTTGGTGGCCACCAGTGCGGTGACATTCCAACTGCCCGAGAACTCTGAACCCGACTTGGTCTCAAATGTACCGCCATAGGTGGAAACCCCGGCAATAGCACGCGGGTTCTTATTGCCGCCGGCTTGGCCGATGAAATAGCCCGTGCCATCAGGTTCAATGGCGAGGGTATCTTCGTTAAGCACTAGGGCATACTTGCGCTCGCCGTAGTCGTTACCAGAGTCCTCATCAACAATCAGGATGTCTGCATCAGATGATTTCACCCAGAGCAGGCCATCGGGAGACACGGATTTGTTTGTGTTCCCCTCAATGTGCTTCTCGGCTGTGGCACCGCTGGGATTGCCCTTGGCATCAAAATGCCCCACACCCTTGCCGCCCACATCCACTGTCAGACTGCCATTGACAGCCGGAAGGATTCTGGTGAAATCAGCGGAGAGATAGTCAGGAAGCTTGTTTCCATCAAGATCTCTGGTGAGATCGAGAACCATGTTGGTGAATTCAACTCCCAAGATGGCGCCAGTTGCAGTGTGATTCTGGATGAAGCGGAATTTGCTTCCATCAGGATCAACACCGGGGTGCTCAACTTTGGTGTCGCTATTGAAGAAGGTGTAGCCAACGGGTTGCTTATTGGCCTCGGTTACTTCAGCAACCGTGTCACCATCTTGGGCCCAACGGAACGCTTCTGTGTCCTTGACCGCCTCAGGCGTGTCGAAACCATTCCAGCGATAATCGGTGGCGTAAAAACGAACCGAGAAATCATCGGGTGCCGCTGCGTTTTTCAGATAAGCATCCAACATTTTGTCATCGGCATTCACAGTCGTGATACCGAGCTGGGCATAGGTTGCTGCGTTGGCGGCCATGCCGTAAAGCTGGCCATAGAGCAGACCGTTGGCGCCCAAGAAGCGATCACGCTCGTTGAGGTTGACATCGGCAAAGTTAATCTGGTTGCCAGCGGCATCCAATCCCTTGCGGCCCACATAGACCTTCAGAGGAGCCGGATTGATGTCGTGGTTATAGCCAGATGCCACAATTACCACATAATCCTCGTGGCCGGAGTTCATCGGCATCAACTTCTCGTAGCCATGCTGACCAAGGGCAGGCGCGGTGTAGGCAACCTCGTTCTTAATGTCGACCACCATCGAGGCAAGGCCCATGGTGTCGTTGGCTACATTAAACCCTTTGAGCGGGCCGGTGCCATCCGGGTCGGCGAACATGGAATCGCCGATGTTCCACTCTTCGCCCATTAACCAAATATCATCCTTGAAGCCGATACCAGCTCCATACTTGTTTGCCGGCTCATACCAGGCGCCGCAGAAGGAGTGGAAGAAAAAATCTCCCTGGGTCAACTGCTTGGCCGGCAGAAACTCAACAATCGTGCCATCCGGATTGGTCTGGTTGCCCCACTTACCAGCAAGATCAAGCTTGTCGGTAGTCTTCTTGGTAACTTCCTTGCCAAAGACGTTGTAGACCCTGTCGAACAAGTGGCCAGAAGCCTTGAACATCGAGCTGGCCGGCGCCTCGTTATCGAGGAAGCTGGCGAACTCGGCGCGGTCGTAGTCGATGGTGTGGATATGTGAGCCGGTGAATTTCACACCGCTCTCCATCAGCCAGCCATAGGTCTCATTGGAGTTGGTGGCGTAAGACTCAGACTGATAAACTAGCCGTATCGTGGCGTTGTCTTTCAGCCAGGCAGCGTTGCCATCCGGCCAGCCGGTGAGGGCCATGTTGGTGATGGGATCCACCTCACCGACAGTTGCCAATGCCTTGAACTTGGCGTAAGGAAAATCGGTATCCCCGCTCTGGCCATCGAGCAGTTCGTGCGCTTCATCAGCGGTACTGGCCTCGGGAATGAGGGCGGTGACCTGTCCAATGGTTTTGATCAACGGGGTTGTCATGGGAAAAGAAAAGGGCGGTTGTCGCGAAGCAATTCAATCAATCTTATGGCTATAGCCGCGTGGCTCCCATAGAGCCAGGGTTGCCAACCTGGGAAAGTCTTTCTAAGAATGGCCGGCCCAACTCATAGCAGACGTCAGGATAAACACTCCCTGCATGTGGCCCATGACACATGGGCTTACAAAAGTCCCGCAAAGTTGGTCTGGTTGTTGAGGCTGGTTGCGCTGAGGTTGGTGAAATGACCCACCTCCACACCGGCCACCTTCAGCAGGGTGTCGGCACCCACCTGGCTGAAGCTGAGACTGGAGAAGCCCACCCCTTGCAGCCCCACCATGTCTTCACCAGGCTTGAAGTCGATCACAAACTGCTTGGCTGCTGGCAGGTCGCCGGCACCGCTGATCAGCCAGAACTGATCGGTGCCACCGCCGCCGTTGAGGTAGTTGCTGCCTGCAGCTTCGAGGATGGAGAACTTATCGTTGCCAGCTCCGCCAAGGGCACGATTGTCGGAGCTACCGATGATGAAGGTGTCGTTGCCAAGGCCGCCGCTGAGGCGGTTGCCATCGCCAGCTTCGGCATTGAACCAATCATCGCCACCCCCACCGGTGATCACATCGCGGCTGCCGGCGTAGATGGTGTCCACACCGGAGCCCGTGAAGATCCGATTCTGGAAACCATTGCTGATCGCCACATCCACTTCGTCGTTGCCGGCGCCGGTGAACACGGTGTCCGCACGTCCATCAAACGAACCAGCGCTGAGGGCAGACCCTGAACTCGGCATCAGGAGATCATCAGCCGGGGTCCCCACAACACTGTTCGGCGTTAAGCCCATCGCTGCACTCATACCGAGACGTGGGTCGAGGTCGAGCGGAGTTGAGAGTTTGATGACAACCATTTCATTGTTATCAATCGCTGGAGGCCGACCTTTCGAAAAAGGATAGTTGTTGTCGTTGGCTACGAGAACTGAGGTCTCATCGAGAACGAGTGCGTTCTCGATGGTGACAAAAGGCATGCTGTACGCGAACTTGCCATCCTTATTGAGATCACTGGGATCGTCGATGGACATGAGATTGGCAAGCTCCGTTTTGGCAACAAATCCGTTGGCATCGATCTGATTGATATCAACTTTAAACAGCTTCTTAAAGCCAAGCTCGCTGCCCTCAGTTCCATCGCGCTCGATGACAATGAACTCATGATCATTGATCGGCGTCATGTCGCCGATCGCATGGGCAGGTTTGTCCATGCGGTAATAGCCTAAAAGGCCAGTATACTTGCTCGTTTCCAGATCAAAGCTATAAATTCTCAAAGATCCATTCGCATCACTGCTAACAGTCTTCTCAAGCAAAGGGTAGAGGGTTTTGCCATCTGGACTGGCAGCCATGCCTTCGAAACCGCCGGATGCACCGAGATTTGGTGAAAGCTGATCCCCAAAGCGCTGGGAACTGTTTCCGACGCCGTAACCTGCCAAATAGCGGCTTGCCAGAACTGCATTTCCTGTACCAGGAAAGTCGGTGAAGAATCCATCTACACCCAAGTCAATGAAGGCTTGATACTCCTTAGATGGGTCACCCTTATAAGTACTCGGCGAGAAAAAGGGGTCATCCCGAAGCGTATACAGATGAACGAATAGTCCAGCCTTGTGGGCATCGGCCACAAGGGTTGTCGCCGTTCCAACAATGGTATCGGCATCGCTGATTTGACCGTCTCCATTGAGGTCATCGCGGCTTCCATCGGCATTGGCATCCTGGAAAGTCATCGGCAGAATACGGGCCTTGTTTGGTCCGATCCCATCCGCATAACTCTTGATCGTCGCTAATCCATCCACTGATGCCATGGATGCATAGGTTCGTGTGTCCTTGCTGAGGACAAAATCATAGGGTTGGCCACTGCCGCCAAACAACTGCACGATCGGGAGATCAATGCCAGCTGCTGGCATGACAGTGGCGCTGAGTTTTTTGAGGTTATCAACCTCAAATGATTGAATAATGACCCTGGCTGGATCGGTAAAGTTCTCGGCCTTTAGAGTATTGACAAGCAGCTGGCTCGTGTCCTTGTTGATGGAGGTAACCCCATCAGCAAACTTACCGTCGATCAGGAAGAAGCTGGGATGCTTGGTTTCTGGATAGATCCCAATCTTTCTACCTGTTTCTGCTTCAACCTGCTTGACCAGGTTAATGACCTCGGTCAAGGTTGGAACCTTCAGTCCATCGTTGTCGTATTCGGTGCCACGGATGGCCGGAATTCGCTCGATAGCATTGAGCTGCTTGATCTCGGCCAAAGTAAAGTCTTCGGCAAACCACCCACCTTTCAGTACACCATCGAGGTTCTTTACCACCAGTCTGCTGGCAAACTCTGGACGCTTGTAGACATCGGTGCTGGTGTCTGTGGTGTTGATGATTGGCTTGCCACTGCTATCGCGCAAGAGGGCGCCACTGGCATCCAGCAGCACCACCGCCAACATGGGTTCGTGGCGTGCAATCAGAACATTGTCTTTGGTAACGACTAGATCCGGCTCAATAAAGTCGGCACCCTTGGCGATTGCAGATCGATAGGAAGCAAGGGTGTGCTCAGGTCTGTTGCCGCTATCGCCACGATGGCCAATCACAATCGGTGCTTGGCTATTGAGAGTTTTAAATTCAGGCAATGCCCGCACGCTAGGGTTCTGGGGAGAACGCACCTCGACCAATTGATCCCTAACTAGATCTGCAGTACCAGGGAAGTCTGAGAAAAGACCATCCACTCCTAAGTTGAAAAAGGTTGCATATTCAACTTGCGGATTGTTGGTGTAGCTACTGGCAAGATAGCGCGCTTCATTCCTAAAGGTGTAAGCATGCACAAAAAGTCCTGTGGCATGGGCATCAGCCACGAGGGAACTCGGTGTACCGGTGATCCTGTCCTGCCCGTTAACAGCGCCATCGCCATTCAAATCATCCGCTTTGCCATCCTGATTAGCATCTACAATCTTGGTGGCAAGAATCATCGGCTTCCAAGGGCCGATACCATCTGCATAGGATGAAATTTCAGCGAGACCTGCCTGGGTTTGGAGATCGGCATAGGTGCGCTTGTCACCTTTCACCGTAAAGTCATAAGGTCGTTCATTGAAGTCTTGATAAATCAGTGAACCGTCATCCGCAACATCGTAAGCATCTAGAAGCTGCACAAGTGGCAGGTCAAGACCAGCCGCTGGCATCAGGCTGGAGCTGAGTTCTTTTAAATTTGCAACCTCAAAAGACTGGATAAAAACTCGCTTGGGATCAGTGAAGTTCTTCTCCTTCAGCACAACGAGAAGTTTTTCCTCCAACGACAAGCCGAGCTGGTCGTGATAGGTGGGATGTTTAGTTTCTGGATAGATGCCAACCTCCTTGCCGGTCTTCACTTCCATATCCTTGACCAGATCGATGATCTCGCCAAGGGTCGGAACCTCGAAGATCCCATTAAATGCTTGGGTTCTGAACGCTTGCGGCATGACAGCGCGCAAAGTTTTAATCTCTGCCAATGTGAAGTCTGAGGCAAAGAATCCCTCCTCCGCTACTCCATCAACAAGCTTGGTCGTCCGTCTTGCTGCAAACTCTGATCGACCAGCAACATCCGTGGTTGCAATGAGATTGGGTTCGTGCCTGGCAATCAGATGTCCATCCTTGGTGGCAACCAAGTCGGGCTCAATGAAATCAGCACCCCTCAAGATGGCAAGGCGATAGGCCTCCAAGGTATGTTCCGGCAATTCACCACTGGCGCCCCGATGACCAATAATGATCGGAGATTCTCCACTTAACGTGCTGACTTTTGGCCCGTACATCGCGTTGGGTGTTGCGATCGGTGCATCCAGCAACCTGCCTTGTGAATCGAAATGCAGCAGATAGGGGCCAAACTCATCGCCAATCCAGAAGTCACCATTGGAGGCAACAACAATTGACTCAACATCAAAGTCTGCACCTGTCAGCCAGCGTTCCGGGGTATTCTCTCGAACAATTTTAAATGGTACTTTCTTGTTGGGGTCAGAAAGTTGAATAAAGCCATTGAGCTTCACCGTGCTATTCCCTGATTCAAGGCCACGAAAGCCCGGATCTGCCTCCTGAATTCTCAATAGATAATCAGCACTATTCCCTAGCGCGCCATAGCCATTATCGGAAAGGAATAAGAGGTTCTTACCATCGCCGCTGCGACTGAATTGAACACCACTGAATCCTTGTACCGGCTGGCCCTTGAAGGGTGTCGGCCTGCCATTGGTGGGATTAACCAGTGCAGCCCCAGAATCAGGACCTGTTGCGAATGTGTCCGCAGGAAGTTCCGCGTATCCAATCAGCTTGGTTGTGATCGACATAGCAAAAGGTGGCTTGGTGGGCGTGGAGAAGTGAATTCGATTAAGGTTTAGTCGCTTGCTAGATCAATCTTCTTACACAAACTAATTACGCCTGCGGATTAAGCACAAAACCAAGCTATCCGCCGTAAAGAGTTTGTCCGTAAACCTGGAAAAGGTGTGTGCCGCCAACACTTACGCACAGGTAGCGCTAGACACACTGATAAACGCCTTGCTCCCAATGGCTCAACGTCACTCCAAGCCCACAAAGTTGGCCTGGCTGTTAAGGCTGGCGGCGCTGAGGTTGGTGAAATGACCCACCTCCACACCGGCCACCTTCAGCAGGGTGTCTGCACCCATCTGGATAAAGCTGAGACTGGAGAAGCCCACGCCTTGCAGACCCACCATGTCTTCGCCAGGCTTGAAGTCGATCACGAACTGCTTGGCTGCTGGCAGGTCGCCGGCACCGCTGATCAGCCAGAACTGATCGGTGCCACCGCCGCCGTTGAGGTGGTTGCTGCCTGCAGCTTCGAGGATGGAGAACTTGTCGTTGCCAGCTCCGCCAAGGGCACGATTGTTGGAGCTACCGATGATGAAGGTGTCGTTGCCGAGGCCGCCGCTGAGGCGGTTGCCATCGCCGTCGAGCGCCCAGATAGCGTCATCACCGCTGCCACCTGTGATCACGTCACGTGAGCCGGCGTAGATCACATCCTGACCACTGCCTGTGAAGATTCGATTGGCGGATCCGCTCAGTAGCGCGATGTCCACCTGATCGGCACCGGCGCCGGTGAAGAGTACATCACCCTTGCCATCGAAGCCCTGCAGCTTGATCGCCTCGGAGCTGAAGCTGTCATCCACCCCAGCCGTGCCGATCTTCACATCGATCACCTCATCACTGCGCAGTGCCGTGTTCTGGAGCCGCAGGTCCTGCCGTGCGGTGGTCTCGGCCTGGTTGTAAGCCTCGGCGGCGGTGCCGTGGTTCGCCCTCAGATATTCCGCCAGGGCATCCTGTTCGGTGCCGTCGCCACTGAAGCTGGCGGCACCGGTGAGCGCTGCAGCGGCGTTGAACAAGTCGACGCGGTTGGCGGTGGCATCGGTAGGGAAGGGGTAGCTATCGCCACCGCCGGCCAGGAAATTGAGCGTCACCATTCGGAACGCACGGTTCGGATCCCCAGCGAGAGCGCCGCCGCGCACCACCACATCCAGGTCGTTGCCCTGGCTGTCCTGAATCGCGAGGTTGAGGATGCGACTGCCGGCGGGCTTTGTGAGGTCGAAACTGAAAGCCACACCGCTCACCTGAGGGAAGCGTCCCTGATTCGGGTACAGGGCAATACCGTGCTCAAGCAACTCCTTGAGCTTGCTGGCGCTCACGGTGACCAGGGAGAGGCTGTTGTTGAAACGCAGCGAGTTTTCAATGTCTAGGGTGGAAACACCACCCTCAGGCTTATTCGCCGAGGGGTTAGCTAGGGGGGGGTTCTTAGCCCCGCTTACCACATCAACGCTGCCGATCTGAGAGCGGATACCACCACCATTCTTCAGAGAGATCACAACCGTGGGGTCGATCGTCCTCGCGTAGACGAGATTGGCATCAGCCGTGAGATCGCCGAGGTTGGTTTCCTCAGAGCGCACGAAGGCTCGCTCGCCTTCGAGATAAACCTTGGTGAAGCCCCACACCTGGCCATCTTTACTGGCGATCACCGCCTGCACGGCATCGGTGAGATCCTGCACGTTCTCGGCCTTGGTGCCGTCCGCAAACGCGGTGGTGGTGAGCTGGGCTTCGCTCACGTTCCAGGCGTTGGCCACATTGGCAGCGGTGGCCGCGTAGGCGCCGCTGATCTGGGGATCAACGCTGCCCGGGATGACGCGTCCCTGGGCATCAAAGTCCACCACCAATCGGCCGAGATAGGTGTATTCGTTGTCGGTGTTGACGATCAGGGTGGGTGCTCCATCGGACCCTTGCGTCAGCAGCGGATAGGCATCGGCAAAGTTGGCGGCATGGCCCGGGAAGGCAACGGCTTGGTCGTTGCTGTCACCCAGACGCGTGTTGGAGCCGCCGGCCAGGATGATGTCAACGCCCCGAAGCAGCGGCGCGAGAGCCTTCTCATTGGCGATCTGCTGCAGGTGGGCCATCAGGATCACCTTGTTCACGCCTTGAGAGATCAGGTCGTCGATCACCGGTTGCAGCTGACTGGCCAGCAGGGCCATGTCGTCGCGCTCTGAGCCGTCGCCATTGAAGCCCTTCACCTCCACGCCGCCGGTGGAGCTGATCAGCTCCAGCACCTGGGTGGTGGCACCCACCAGACCGATCTTCTCGCCGTTCTTGGTGACCACCGCCGAAGGAACGATGCGGCCCTTCTGGGAAGCAGCTTCCTCTAGGCCAGCCGTCGTCGTGGTGTTATTGAAACGCGGATTCAGATCCGCATCGGCGCTGAAGGTGAGATTGGCGGAGAGGTAAGGAAACTGGGCCCCAACCCAGCCGGCAACGGATCCGGGGGTGAAGGAGTCGCGGAACACCCGAGACCCCAGATCAAATTCATGGTTGCCGATCGTGGAGGCCTCCACGCCGATCAGATTGTGGATGGCGATGTCCACCGCCGCAATCGGATGGTTGGTGCTGGCGGCCATGCTGATGGTGGAGCCGGTCACCGCGTTAAGCTCATCGCGCACGCTGATGTCGGTGCCGCCGTTGAGAAAGGGGCTGGGGATGAAGTTGTCGCCGCCGGCCAGGATCAGCGTGTTGGCAAAGGTGTTGTCAAAACCATCAACGAGGGCCGCGAGGTAAGGAGCCATCTGGGAGGCCAGCAGACCGGCTTCACCATCCGAGAGATGCAGAAGCTGCAGGCGGTAGGGGATGGGGAAATCCACCACCGACACCACGTCATTCCCTTCGCTGGAGGCAATCACGCTGCGGGCGGCATTGGTGGCACTGGTGAGGAAAGTGATCCCCTCAATCCGCTGGGCACCGGGGAAGATGATCGGATCCACAGCCAGCGGCGCATAGGGATTCGAAACATCAAAGATCGCCGCCATGCTGGTGCTGGTGCGCTCCAGCGCCACGAAGGCATAGGTGCGGCCGTTGGTGGTGAAGACCTCCACCATTTCAGGCTCAATTCCCTTGTCGTCTTCTCGGCTGTTAACCGGATAAAGACCCTTGGCCACCGCCAGTTCCTCGAGTGCGGTGCCGGAATCGAACACCACATTGCCCTTCGAATCGAAGATGCGAAGCGAGCGCGAACCCAGAGTGTAAGCCTGGTCCACGATGCCATCGCGATCGAGATCGCCGGTGTTGGTGAGGATGTTCAGCCGTTGGGCGTTGGTGGCCACAAGACCTGCCTTCTGGGCAGGGGTGGCACTGGCGGCAGCAGTGAGCAGTGCCGAAACCCGAGCGGTCTCATCGGGATCGAGGAAATCGTTGCGATCATCGCCCTCACCAGCGGCAAGAATAAAGTTCTCGCCGTTATAGGTGAAAGTGGCCAGGCCATCCGGCATCACTAGGCCGTAGAGATCATGGTTAGTGGCTGGTTTGTACCCTCCGCCATCGCCTTGGTCCTCGGTATCCAGCGCCGGGTTGCTGAAAGTCACCACCGTGAAGGCGTTGCCATTGGCACCCTCGCCCCCGAAATCGTTGTCGTAGTTGATCACAACGGCGCCGTCGTCCCGCAGGGTGAGACCCTCGGGCTTGTCGAAGCTGAGCGTGCCGCCCACCGAAGGGAGGTTGAACAGCTCCACCTTGTTGGCCAGCTGGATGCCGGCAGCCGCGAGTCGATCGGCACTGGAGGTGGTGTAGACCCCACTCACCAGCGTGAGGCTGTTGTCGAGCAGCTCAGGGCTGGAGACACCGATGGCGTCGGCCCAGCTAGCCGGGCCTGTACCCGAGGTGCGCGGCAGGGTGTTGGTGGCACCGCGCAGATCCACCTCATACACGCTCTTGAAGCCATTGAGCGCCCGGCTGCTATCGCGCTCCATCACCAGGAACAGATCACGGGCGGCGTCGTAGGTGACATCGCCGATCTTGTCTTGGCCGCTGCGGCCGCTGAGCAGATAAAGATGCTCCTTCACCGGGGCTCCCGTGGCCGGATCGATGGCCAGGATGCGGGTGAGTTGCGAAGGACTGCGCTCGGCGGCAACACCATCGCCGTTGCTGTCGATATCCAGCGGGCTCTGCATGAAGGCGTAGAGCAGGCCGTCCTTGCTGTTGAAGGCCATGCCTTCAATGCCGCGGTTGGCCCAGCGGTTGCCGTAGATGGCCGGCAGGCTGTCGATCGTTTCGGCGCCGATCACACTGCCGTGCTGAGCCTGAAGCAGGGCTTTCTGGCCGGCGGGGATATAGCGCTGGATCAGATTGCCGGTGCTGAAATCAAACAGGCCGATTTGGCCGCGGTATTCATCCCCCACCGCAAACACCTTGCGGCTCACGCCGCCGATGGAGGCGGTGAAGATGGAGATGGTTTCCGAATCGATGCCGAAGGGGTCGTAGGCAAGGTTCAAGTTGGCGGCATCCACCGGGATCTCATCTTTGCCCTGCAGCTGCGGCAGGCCTGTGAGCGCCGTGCCATCCGGACGCTTCAGACCGATGATGGCAAGCTCGCTCACCGCGCCCGTGGCACGGTTCATGCCGAGCTTGTAGATGGAGGGCTGAAAATCAGGGTCTAGGAACTGGCGTTTGCCGGCTGTCAGCGTGCCATTTGGACCACGATCAGTGATCGAGAAGTAGATATCAAGCGCCTGACCGTCGATCGTTTCAACGCCATCAAACCAAAGGCCGGAGAGACCGCCTGCCTGCACGCCGACAGGAAGGTTGGCGGCGCCTGCTGCATAGCTCAGGGTGTAGGTGAAATTCTTAGCCGTTGCCTGGCCGCGGTCCCAATCCTGGATACCAGCCGAGAAGATGGTGGTGATCGCAGGGGTGGCCGTGCTGATGTCGAGCACGGCGATGGCGTTGTTCTCCTGCAGCGAGATGAAGGCCGTGCGGCCATCGGCCGTGATCGCGATCGCCTCGGGCTCGATGTCCTGGGCCAGGGTGGTGGTGACCCCGGCTTTGCCGGTGATGCGGATGCCGCGGTTGCTCAGCTCGGCCTTGCGGTTATTCCAGGCACTGAAGTCAACGGTCTGTACTTGAGCCTGGCCAGGGGAGACGGGCGTGGTGGCAAGATAACCAGTGGTGTCGATCAGCGAGATCGAGCCCACCGGATCAAGGGTGTAAGTGGTGTTCGGTTCAGCTTCGTTTGTAACCAGGAGTTTCTTGCCGTCGGAGCTGAACTTCACCATGTCGGGAAGGGCGCCGACATTGACAGTGCTGAGGTGAAGCGGAAGTGCTGGATCGGTCAGGTCATAGAACTGAACAAAGCCGTTGTCGGTCTTAACAGTGTTCTGCACGGCAACCGCCAGCAGCTTGCCGAACACCGCCACGCTTTGGAGGGTCTGGCCGCTGACCGAAGGAATGGCCTTGGCAACGATCTTGGCAGCGGTGGGATTGCGCAGATCGCTCACCACAATCGCGCCTGATCCGCCGCCAACCGTATATAGATAACCGGAAGCCTGGTTGTAGGCAGATATCTCAGCGTTCGCACCCTGGACGCTCATATTGAGAACGCCGCTCACCGCATCAACAAAGGGGTTGAGCAGTGAAAAAGTGAGAGACACGCTCTAAGAAGCACTAGTTCTAACACTCAAACAAGGCGGAGTCCGGCTTCGGCTAAGACAGCGTTAACGACTGTCGAAAGAGTCGCGCACACAACCTGCAGATGTCGCCAACAACACCTGGCCAGCTCAGCGGCCCAGCTCAGCCGCCCCGATGCACCCCCGATTCGGCCCCGGGGTTCCGTCGAGCTGTGCGCCATGAACGCCGTTTCGGCGTTCATGGAGTAGCCCGCCGCACGGACGCTGCAGCCCACTACCTATCGTCGTTGCGGCAGCGTCCGAACCGTCGCCTGCCACCAGCCCTGCCGCCGACCCGTTGAGCCGTAACGATCTCCTGCCGCAGCGTCCCCCCACGGCGGCCGCAGCTCCCCAAACCCCCTATCCCAGCAAGGCCGAGCTGCTGGCCTGCCTGCCCGCCGACCTGCTCCAGCACAAGCCCGCCAAGGCCTGGGGCAGCCTGGCCCTCTCGCTGGGCCTCTCGCTGCTGGCCTTCGGCCTCGGCACCCGCATCCCGCTCACCACCTCAGCGGCGCCGCTCTGGCTGCTGTATGGGGTGGTCACGGGCACGGTGGCGATGGGCTGCTGGGTGCTCGCCCATGAATGCGGCCACGGCGCTTTCCATCCCAACCGGCGGCTGGAGACGGCGGTGGGCTTCACGCTGCACAGCCTGCTGCTCGTGCCCTACTTCAGCTGGCAACGCAGCCACGCGGTGCATCACGCCAACTGCAACCAGCTCGAAGGCGGCGAAACCCATGTGCCGCCCCGGGCCGAGTCCGCATTCGGCCAGAGCGTGGAAGCAATGGTCCAACGGCTCGGGCCCAACCTGTTCGGACTTCAGGCGCTGTTCACCCACCTGGTGCTCGGCTGGCCTCTCTACCTGCTGACCGGCGTGGCCGGCGGCGAAGACTACGGCGCCCCCACCTCCCACTTCTGGAACGGCACCCCCTTCCGCAACGGCCGGCGGCCCCTGTTCCCGGCCGGCTTCCGGCCTCGCATGCTGCAGTCGAACCTCGGCCTGATCGCGATGCTGCTGGCGCTGGCCCTGGCCGCCGCCCACTTCTCCGTGGCCCGGGTGCTGGGCGTCTATGGCCTGCCCCTCCTGGTGATCAATGCCTGGCTGGTGAGCTACACCTGGCTGCAGCACACCGACACCGACATCCCCCACTTCGCCGCCGACCAGTGGACCTGGGCCAAGGGCGCCCTGCAGACGGTGGATCGCCCCTACGGCCCCCTGATCAACCTGCTGCACCACGGCATCGGCTCCACCCATGTGTGCCACCACGTGAATTCGGCCATCCCCCACTACAACGCCTGGCGCGGTTCCGCCCTGCTGCAGCGGCAGTTCCCCGAGCTGGTGCGCTACGACCCCACCCCCATCCACCGGGCCCTGTGGCGCGTGGCCAGCCGCTGCTCGGTGGTGCGCCAGGAGGCGGCGGGGAATGGGTATTTCTATGAGCCGCAACTGAAGGCATCACCCATCCGGCACGATGAGTTCCTCAGCCGCTGAGGCTCCCGATCGCCCGCCGCCCCACCAACCCCAAGACCAAAGCCAACGCCCAGCGTCAGGCCTCCCGCCAGGCGGACCAGGGTTTTGGGGGCTCTGCGCGCCCGCCTACTCGCAGCGCTCCGCCGCCCAGTCCGGAGGACCAGCTGGTGGAGAAGCTCCGCCGGATCGAGGCCCTCCATGCCCGGCCCGGCAGCGAGGGGGAACGGCAGGCGGCCGAACGGGCCCGCGAGCGCATCCAGGCCCGGCTGAAGCAGCTGGAGGCGGAGGAGCCACCGATCGAATTTCGCTTCACGCTCGCCGATCAGTGGTCGCGGCACCTGTTCGTGGCGTTGATGCGCCGCTATGGCATCCGCCCTTACCGCTACCGCGGCCAGCGCCGCACCACCGTGATGGCTCGCCTGAGCCGGAGCTTCGTGAACGACACGCTCTGGCCGGAATTCCTGGAGCTGCAGAGCACCCTAGCGGCCTACTTCGACGCCCTCACCGATCGCGTGATCGAGCAGGCCCTGGAGGTGAAGGCCGGCGAAGCCGAGGAACAACAGCAGGCCGCCCCCCAGCTGCTGCCGCAGGAGCATCAGGGGTCGTTGCTGTAGTTGGTGGTTGCCAACAACCTGGATCTCAAGACTGTTCTGGCGCTTCAGGCTTGGTTTCCTCTTCGGTCTGGGCATGCGGCTTGTGAGTAAACGCCTCGCTGAGATCGACATTGACAGCCTCCAGATCGAAGCGATTCGGGTCGATGGGGCCGATCCAGGCCAGCATCTCTTGGTGCTCGGGGTGAGCTGGATTCGCCAGGATCGGCAAGGCCCGCTCATAGCCAAACACCCCACCAATATCTTCCGGTGGGCAAGCCCGTTGACCGGTCACACAGCGAGGTATGCGAGCCAACTGGAGGGGTTGAACAAGGATGTCTTCCAGGGTGAGGCGATGAATCCAACCATCGCCGAAATCGTATTCGTAGCGAATCCAGTCTTTGCGGTTCACCAGCAGGTGATCGATCGGCACATTCAGATCATTGATGAACTTGCCTTCTGCCTCCTGCATCAGATCGATATCAAGCAGATCAGGATCGCCATAAAAACGCAAACCCTTCGATCGGGTACCGACCATGAAGTGATAGAGATGCTCATGATTCCAGCCCATCGCAAGCTGAATCACCCCATGAAGATCAGGAAGCTTCAGATCAGCAGGGATCAACATCCTTCGCCAAATGGGCGACTTGCTGCCCTCCAGCACGATCTTGAGCTGAAACACCTCCCGCTGACCAGGAGGCAGCTCCGCCTGAACCTGGGCCCGGCCTGACCGCTGGGCAGCCTGCTGATGACGTTTGGCCTGCTCGCGACTGGAGCGGATCTCGGCTTCGGTGGGGGGATGGAAAGACATGGGGTTGGGGACGGGATGGGTGCTGGGTGCTATGGGGTTCATGATGCTGGATAGGCTGCGGCGCCACGAGCGGCGGGCCTGGCTATGAGGCCAGATTCCGTAATCGGACCAGGAAATAGGGGCGGAGATTAGCTCGGATTTTTCAAGCTTGATCATGCATTTTTGAGTGCAGGAAGATAAGATGCCAACAAGCAGTTGCGATTAACATCCTTAATTGGCCATTCAGGAGCTTCGGATTTAGTCAGATTTTCGGATTCAGTGCAAGGTTGACTGTCGCCATTCGGATCTATTGATGGCCCTTGAGGCTCCTTACCCTGCTCCTTAATAAACTGTTGAAAATCCTTCAACTTCTGCTCGGTCTCGTGATCGTGATTGAACTCGGCGATGTGAGCATAAATGCAGACGCATAGCCAGACTATATCCTGGGTGAGGTGGCTGGGCAAATCCTGCTTTGCCTGCAGCTCATCGATTGCTTGAGGAATACTCGTATTCGCAGGATCCACAATGTCGACCCTATCTCTCTCAGCCTCCTTCTCACTCTTGAGCTCTTGACGCAAAAGCCAGGGTATGCCTTTTAGATTATTTACCCAATTACTTTTCCTATAGGAATTAAGCGTTCCGCCCTTGGCTGCATAATTGGCCTCGGGAATTTTTAACTTCGACAGATAAGTTCCCACTCCCGCCTGCGTGCGATATCCGGCATGTTTGACTTTAGCAAGGATCTTATTATCGACATTAGGATAATCTCTCTTGACCTGACTTCGCATCAGCGTCTCAGGAATCATATTCTCAATCTCTTTACATGGAAGCCCAATAAAGCGCTCTCCAAGCTGCTTAGCATACCGCTTCCAGCGATCACCCTTGGTGGTGATATCACCATCCGCGATTACGATGGCTCTGGCACAGAGATTTGGCACACTTGTGACCCTGTCTAAGGGAACCTCAACTTGACAATCCTCGCAATCTCCCTCTTGAAAAGAATAATGCGTCAGGTTGGCTCCACTGTACTCAACAAAGGCATAGTGGCGATCCTCTTTGTACTGTGCCAGGCGATGAGCAAGGCTTTTACCCCATGCATCGCCCCGGGCGTTGAGATAATGAACAAAAGCCTCCATATACGCCCTCAGATAGCCGCAGTCGCTCACCCCTTCCACCCAGATCGTGGCATTGGCAAGGTAGGTGGCCGATAGCCGCACCCCCAGTGCCAGCAGGGTTCGGCGATCTCTCAGATCCGAAGGGCGTATCCGAAAGCGAGGCCCAGGCTTTGATGATTCCGAGTTGGCAGCGCTATCTGCCTGGGATAAAACAGCAGGTACTGGCGCTCGGTCAGCGATTTCAGAAAAGCTGAAAATGCTCACTAGGTCGTCATCGTCTAGCAGATCGAGAAGGTGATTGGAGTGAGTTGTGAGAAAGAATTGATGCCCTTTCTCTACATAAGAGTCTCTCAGGACTTTGAGGAATACACGCTGAAGGGACGGGTGCATGCACAGGTCTGGCTCCTCCAGGAAAAATAGACTACCCCGCTGGAGCTCTGTGATAATTGGATAGGTGCAGATGATCAAGCTTTGCATGCCATCGCCAAGAGCATAGATTGGCCGGTCTTCGCTCTCTCCAATCCTGATGTGGATAACATCATTATCCTTTCCCTCTTGATTACGCAGCGCTGGGGTCAGCGTGACTTCGCGGCCTTGGAAGAAGTTTACGGAAAGAAACAACTCGTAATCACGTATTGATTTCCTCTCCTCATAGGTGGGGGCCAACAGGCGCTTCTGAATATCATGATAAAGGCTGAGACCAGTAAAAATACGGGGTTTTTCCGAGAAGACAGGAGCTTGACTTTGCTGCGTCCGTCTATTCTTGTCTTCTTCCACTTCAGCGAAGCTACGCCAATTTGGAAGCTCATCGAAATAGTCGAGAATTGATCTCTCCTCGTAACAATCAGCTGCCTCGATTCCTTGGCGATCTGTAATCACCGACGCCAAAGGGGGGCGCATACCACGCAACATAGGAACGTAGCACCGACGCGAGGAAAGATAATCATGCATGTGCCTTATAAACCGACTTTTCCTAAAATTTACATATCTTCTTGTCCAAGTTTCCAGAGCATTCCTTACTCTAGCCGTTTCCCGACTCCTTTCCACTTCTTCCGCTGGGTGAGGTCGGCTCCAATTTTCAAGCGTAATACCAGAACTCTTCTTATTGCGACCGTGCAAGTACAATTCTATCCTTGCATTGATTGCATCAAGAACAGACACTGTATTAATCGCAGACCAACTATCGAGCACCCCACCAACCTGATCCCGGTAGTTCGCCAGAAAAGCCCCTACAGAAGTGATGATTCCAGATAGGCCGCTCTTGTCATATACTTCAAGGCGTTTCAGCTTTTCGAGCGAACTACATAAATCGGACAATTCGATCAAGTCCGATCTAAACTCATCAGAAGGTCCCAACTGAAGACACTTTGCGGCATCTGAATTGCCAAACAACTCCCGCATCAACCGAGACTTACCCGAGTTATTAGCCCCCACAAAAATCGTGATCGGCGCCAACCCATCCAGCTCCAACACACCCGCTTTCGTTGTCTCCTGATCCTCCTGCTGGCTGCCAGGGCACTCGATCTCATACTGCCCCGCCACGTCCCCCTCCAGACAGAGGCCGCTGAACCAGGGCACCTGCACGTCCTGCCCGTTGTTCTCAGCCACGGCCCATTGCCATCACGGTCACCAGTCTGCCTCCAGCTGATCCCCTGGCAACTCAGTGACGAGCAGGTTGTCGGGATCCAGCTGGTTTATGAAGCCGGCGCGGTGGCCATAGGCGTACAACAGCTCGCTGATATAGGTGTTGTGATCAGGAATTGTTCCCCAGGCCTCGATCGCGCCGGCCAGGCGGCGGCAGCTGGCCAGGTGGCGTACGGCGTGGCGGTAGCGGTTGGAGCGGGCCTGCTCCACAATCGATTCGATTAGGGCCCGTAGGCATAACGTGGCCGCCAAGGGTTGCTCGGCCTCCAGCGCCTCAGCCACCACCCCCAGCAGCTTTTCATCGGCACGAACGAGTTCATCGGGCCGCGCCAGGATCAAGCGCGCGCTGCGGCGGCGATCGGGCCAGTGGTGCAGAAACTCCAGGGCCGGCCCGAGATAGGGGTGCTGCAGCACGAGATCCAGCGCCCGCTCCTGGGCCTCGCCATCCTCAAAGGCCGGCATGCGCTTGAGATAATCGCGCAGATGCTGGCTCGATAGGCGCACCAGGGCAAACTTCCAACGCAACTGCTGGGCTTCGGCGTCCCGCTCCAGCTGGTCCAAGGCGGCGATGCGAGCATCGATCCAGGGCCCGGGGCCTGGCGGGGTCTGGTGCGGCAACGGCTGAGCCGCATCGAGCAGCGCCAGGGCCTCTTCGGCTCGGCCGGCAGCCGTGAGCCGCTGGGCAACGCGGGCTGCCACCAGCGGCCGCTTCAGGGCAGTGGGCTCGTGATCGCGATATTCGGCCAGGTAGGCCTCCGCATCCCCCAAGGCATCGGCGATGGCCAGCATCGCCAGGCGCACTGTCTGGCGGAGGTCGGAGGGGTCGGGATCGAGATCTGGGTCATCTTCATTTGCTGTGTATTCAGCTTCGTCGTCATAAGCTTCGTCATCCAAGTCGAAGTCAGGCTCGAAATCAGCGTCGAAGTCGTCATCGTCAACCAGCCAATCACGACCATCAAAGTAAGGGGTGCCGATGGAGCCATCCCCATCTGTTGCTGCTTCATCTGCTGCTTCATCGTCTTCGCCATCGAAGCTGGCGGCCTCTCCATCCGCCTGCTTGACGTCGCTCCTACGAGGGGGACGCTTGGCCTCCATGATCTGGCGCAACTGCTCCAAACCTTCCGGCTTCAAGGCCTCTTTGAGGTGCTCAATCAGGTGGTCGTACTCGCCGCCCTCGTTCTCCAGCAGCGCCGCTGCCACCTGCTCGGCCAGAGCAGCCGTCGACCCCTTGGCGCGGCAGGCCACCTGTCCGAGATCGGCGCTGGCCTGGTGGAACAGCGGCAGTTCGGCGTCGTCGCTGCAGTCGAAGCGATCCTGCAGCGACGACGCCAGATCGAGAAACCGCCACAGCAACTCCACCGCCAGATCGGGATCGTGGGCGGCAATCGGCCCCGCAATCGCCTGGCGCTGCCGGTCGAGATCAGCCAGCAAGGCATCGCGCCGCTTCTGATCCAACCAACTGCTGGAACGCTCCACCGCCGCCAACCGCTTGCGCACCTCCTGCGCCATCTCCAGCGGTCCCTGCTGCTCCGCCAACGCCAGCCGCAACGCCCGCCGCGCCGCAGCATTGCCCTCGGTGTGCTGCAGCAGCAGAGCGGCCAACCGGGCGGTTCCCAGCGCTTCCAGGTTCTTGGCATTAAGGCTGGCGCGGCCGGCCATGCTTGTGGGGGGAGGGGGGTGGCAGATACGGGGAAAAGCCAGGTCAGGGGCGCAACGATCCCGAAGGGTCTTGCGGATGACTGTGGCGATGCCGGTACGGCTGGATCTCACGGAGATCCGCAGGCTGGATCGCGATTTTGATGCACTGGATCGGCCCTGATGAGCCAGGCCCCCTCGGAGTGGCTCACCCGCCGCCGCCTGACAACGCCCTCTTCACGGCTTCAGAGGATCGCCAGGGCGAGTACCGCGTTCTGGCGGCGCCCATAGGATTGGCTAATGATCGCCAGTGAAAGCACCTTCGCACCCCTGCGCCGCCGGGAGCGGGACCGGCGGATCGCGAGGCTGCGCCAGCGCCTGCGTTACACCCTCGGGCCCAACGATTGCAGCGTCTGGCTGTACTCCTGCGGAGCCTTCGGCTACGGCTCTCTTGCCCGGGGCGATTGGGATGGCTTCTCGGATACCGATCTGCTGGTGGTGGCCGCCAACCAAGACGCGGCCGAACGGGCCGCCGATCAACTGATGGAAGCCCTGGTGGGTGATGACGTGCTGGCGATTGATCAGGAGCGCTGGCAGGCGATGGGCAACTCCCCCTCGCCCCACTGGCGAGCGATCCGCGCCCAGGCAATCCGCCTCCATCCGGAGCCATGAGCCAGGCGCGACCCCGAGCCTGGTGGCGCCAGGCCCGCAACGACCTTGATCTGGCGGCGCTGGCCAGCCGCAACGGCTACCACGCCCAGGCCTGCTTCCCCACCTGCCCCTGCGGGCTCTGACGCGGATGACCGTGACCAGCCGCTATCCCCTGGAGGACACGCCTCAGATGGATCTGTTCGAGCCGAGGCCGAGCGACAGCGAGCAGGCGATCAGCACGGCCACGGCGGTATTGGCCTGGGTGGAGCGGCTGGATCAGGGGGAGGGCTGAGGCGGATCTGGCTCCTTACCTCCGTCGGTTCCCTCCAAAAACGACTCCCTCGCCGCTGCCAAGCTGCGGTCGTTGTCAATCCACTGGGGGGCTAACCATGACGCGACTGGCGTAGGTGGCGGCCAGGTGGTGACAGGCGGTGGCACTAAATCTATGGGCCGCGATTGCCATCCCTCTCGCCCTATGCAGCCACTGCCTTGCCAAGCGATCACTGGTATTCCGAGGTGTTTCGGGCCATGCCCGATTTGGTGTGTCATCTCCTGCCCGGGCTGGCCGCCGCGGACTTCAGCTCCAGTACCGGCCCGGAGGCCGAACCCGAACGGCAAACCGCCTACATCTTCCGGCCGGTGGCCCTCAAAAAGGTGGCCCACCACCCCGATGGCGTGCTCTGGCCCCGCCAGCACCCTGGCGGCAGCGCACAGCGTCCGGTGGTGCTTCTGGAGGTGCAGATGCATGCCGATCGACGTTTTCACCGCCGGCTTGGCGCTGAAACCTTCCGCCTGCTGCAACAGCACGAGGAGGTGGCGCATCTGCAAGTGCTGGTGCTTCTCGCCCACCGGCGCCTGGCCCTTGGCACCAGCCAGCCCCTCCTGCTGCGTCGCTTCCTTGAGCATGACGTGACCTGGGTGGATCTGGCCGCCCTTGCCCGTCAACCCGATCTCGATCCCGTGTTGGCCCTGCTCACCCTGCCGGTGCAAAAGGAGCCAGCTCTCGGGCCTTGCGCGCAGCGCATCCTGGCGCTGCGGCCGGATCTGATCGAGCTGATTTTGCCTATTCTTTCGGAACGTTTTCAAGGCCTTTCACCCTCCCAAATCATGGCCGCCCTCGGCATCTCCAAAGACTTTTGGCGCCACACCCGTGCCTTCCAGGACATCCTTGCGGAAGGGAGACAGGAGGGCGTCGAGCTGGGCCGGCAGGAGGGACGCGAGCAAGGCAGGGAGCTAGGCCTGGAGGAAGGCCGCCGGCGCCAGGCCAGCGCTCTGGCCCTGCGCCAACTGGAACGCCGTTGCGGATCGCTTGAGGACCCCACCAGCTCGCGGATCGAAGCCCTCAGCCTGCCCCAACTGGAAGAGCTGGCCCTGGCCCTGCTTGATTTCAGGGGCGCCCAGGATCTGCAGACCTGGCTGGAGCAGTTGCAACCCTGAGATACGGCGCCGTGCTGGAGCACCAGGACCCGCAATTCCGCCCCTTGGTCCGGATTCGCCTGCAATTGCAGGACTGAGGCGGACGACCCCATGACTTCGAGGAAATGCCGCCTCCGCTGCTGAGGATCTGCTCCCGACAGGCGCCCAGATGCAGCAGATCGCGAAACAGCAATTCGCGATGGAAGGCCAGCGGCACGCAGCGGTTGTTGCGCGGGGATCGACAGCGACAAAAAGCGCCGCTGTAACAACAGGGGCCAGCAGGTCATCTCAGCTGAGGACGGCGACGTTGGCCAGCAGGGGGTGGGCACGGCACCCCTAGGATGACAAACAAGATTTCTGCTAGCTGCGTGGCGAACCGTTCGATCAGCATTTCGCTGGAGGAGGGACTCCTGGCCCAGCTGGATGCCCAGGGATCCAACCGTTCGGCCCTGGTGAGCCAGGCCCTCTCGGAATGGCTGGCCCGCCGCCGCATCGACGCCCTCAACACGGCTTACGCCCACCTGGCCTCGCTGGAGGGCGGCGATCTGGCCGCCGCCGGCGATGCCGCCGTGGCCATGGGTGAACAGGCTCTGGCCGCCGCTGCAGATGGCTGAACGGGGCAGGCTCTACCTCTGGCCCCGCAACCGCAGTTTCGGCGACAGCAAGGCCCGCCCTGTTGTGGTGATCGCCCCCGATGCCGCCACCCGCCATGGCCGCCGCTGGGTGGTGCTTCCCCCTCACCACCGAGGCCCAACTTGCCAGCAACCCCCTGGCCTATCCCCTGGCACCGTCGGCGACCAACGGGTTGCGCCAGGCCAGTTTTGTGATGACCTGGTTGCCCACCACGGTCCATGCCGATCAGCTGCAGGGTCCGCTCGGCCGGCTGACGCCAGCCGACCTGGCGGCGATCGCCGCCGCAGTGATTCAGGCCCTCGATCTGAAGTGCTCCGAGCCCTGGCAGCCCGACAGCTGATGCCTCTAGGCGTGGAGGCAGCCTTCCTGGAGAAAATCGCCCCGGCGCGGGGTGCGTTCTCGTGCCGCCCCTAGGCTTGCCCCATGGCCGCCGGCGAAAGCACCTTCGCACCCCTGCGCCGCCGCGAGCGGCAGCGGCGGATAGCGGCGCTGCGCCAGCGCCTGCGCGACACCCTCGGGCCCAACGATTGCAGCGTCTGGCTGTTCGGCTCCCTGGCCCGGGGCGATTGGGATGGCTTCTCGGATACCGATCTGCTGGTGGTGGCCGCCAACCAAGACGCGGCCGAACGGGCCGTCGATCAACTGATGGAAGCCCTGGTGGGCGATGACGTACTGGCGATTGATCAGGAGCGCTGGCAGGCCATGGCCCGCTCCCCCTCGCCCCACTGGCGGGCGATCCGCGCCCAGGCGATCTGCCTCTATCCGGAATCATGAGCCAGGCGCGGCCCACCGCCTGGTGGCGCCAGGCCCGCAACGACCTCGATCTGGCGGTCGTGGCCAGCCGCAACGGCTTCCACGCCCAAGCCTGCTTTTTTGCCACCCAGGCGGCGGAAAAGGCCCTCAAGGGGGCGATCGTGGAGCTGGGCCTGGCGCCGCCCCACACCCATGGCCTCCCCAAGCTGGTCGAGGTGCTGGAGCAACAAGGTGTGGATGCCTCGGGTCTGGCAAACCTGCCCCTGCGAGCTCTGACGCGCATGACCGTGACCAGCCGCTATCCCTTGGAGGACACGCCGCCGATGGATCTGTTCGAGCCGAGCGACAGCCAGCAGGCAATCACCACGGCCACGGCAGTGCTGGCCTGGGTGGAGCGGCTGGAACAGGGGGAGGGCTGAGGGGCTGGAGGCGCAGGCGAATTACAATGAAGCTTCGCCGGTAATTCATGCGAAGCGCAGCACCATCACCGCGCGCGGTCAGACCGTGGTACTCGCCCCGATCCGAGAGCGCTTCGGCCTTGGGCCCTCCACCCGCCTGGAGTGGATCGTCGACGGCGATGGCGCCATCCGTGTGGTGCCGGTGGACCTCGACCCCATCCGCGCCTTTCGTGGTTCCGGCGCAGGCGGCGGCACCGCCCGGCTGCTGAACGAACGCCAGCTCGACCGGCGCAAGGAGGACGGATGAGCAGCCGTTGGCTGCTCGATACCTCCGCTCTCCTCGCCCTGCGGGACGACGAGGACGGCGCCGAACGGGTGGCCCTGTTGCTTCAATCGGCCCAAGACGGTGAAAGCCGCTGCCTGGTCTGCTTCATGAGCCGCATGGAAATCCTCTACCGCGTCTGGAAAGACGAAAGCGAACGCCACGCTCGCCTTGCTGATGCCCAGCTGCAGTCGTTGCCGATCACATGGGTGCCCTGCAGCGATGCCCTCCTGGAGCAGGCCGCCGCCATCAAGGCCAACCATCCCCTCTCGCTGGCCGCTGCCTGGATCGCCGCCGCCGCCCAGCGGGAAGGTGCTGAGATGGTGCACAAAGACCCGGAGTTCAGGGCGTTGGATCAGGTGGCGCAGGAGTGGTTGGGCTGATCAGGATCGAAGCGGAACGCGGAAGGCCGATCAGCAGCAAGACGCCGCGATTGGGCTTGTTCGGCAACCGGGCCCACAAGGTGGAATCAATAGGGGGAAGCCCTGCGCACTCCTGTTGGCGCCTCATCTCCATCCAGCAGCCTCATCTCCATCCAGCAGCAGTGGGGCATCCCCCGTGATCGCGGCTAAGCGGCGGCAGAATTCGATTGCCTGCAGCCAGCTCACCTGCTCCACCGGGCGCTGGTCGGGAAGCTGCAGCCCGAGGCGCGGCCTGGGCGGGGAGCGCAGCCAACCGGAGACCGATCGAAAAAGCGGCGCGGCGAGGCGAGGCGGCCAGGGGAGCTTCATCGGGCATCTCCGTTCAGGGGGCAATCCTCCAGGGGGGCAATCCTCGATCCGCTCGCGATCCGCGAAGGAACGGGTGGATGGGCGTTGGCCCCTACAGCGGGCGGATCGGCGGCCGGACCCGTTGTCCCATCGCGAGGCCCGCGCCTGAATCACGGCGCCGCGCCTGAAAGCACAGGAGGGGTGTCCTGGGGTTCCGGCCCCTCCCTTCCCCCTCCACCCTGGACTCCCTGCTCCGTCCTCTGCGACTGCTGCTGCGCCAGTGGCTACGCCTTCAGCCGGCGGACAGCCTCGTGCGCCAGCAGGACCTGGTCGGCCTGACCGGCGAAGTGCTGCTGGGCTGCCACCGGGACCAGCGCGGGCTGGTGCGTCTGCGGGTACGGGACTGCTGGATCGACGCCCGCGCCTACGGCAGCGATGAGCGCCCCCTGTTGCGGGGGGATCGGGTGCTGGTGCTGCATCACCAGGACGACCACCTCTGGGTCACATGCCTGGAGGCGACCTACCCCTGGCCCTCGCCATGACGTTTCCCCCTCTCCCCCCATCCACGACCCTGGCCACGGTACGCAGCGAGCCGCCCCCGGGCCCGCCCTTCGGCCTGGCTGGCCTGACTGGCCTGACTGGCCTGGAGGGGCCGCTCCTGGCGGCTCTTGGCCTGGGGCTGCTGCTCGGCGCCCACCGCCACGTCGCCCCCAACTGCCGCCCCGATCAGATCCTGGTGATCGCCGGCCGGGGCCGTCGCCGCCGCGACGGCCAACGCATCGGCTACCGGGTGGTGCACGGCGGCCGGGCGCTGATGGTGCCCTGGCTGGAGCACCGGCGCTGGATGGATGTGCGCACCCGGGCTGTGCCGATCCGGGTGGCCAAGGCCTATGCCCAAGGCGGCACGCCGATCGATGTGGAGGCGATCGCCACGGTGAAAATCAGCACCGATCCGGCCTGCGTCGGCAATGCGATCGAGCGCTTCCTCGGCCATGAGCCCGCCGCGGTGCAGGAGGTGGCCGCCCGCAGCCTCGAAGGCCATCTGCGGGTGATGGTGGCGGGGATGACGCCCGAGCAGGTGAACCAGGACCGGCTGCGCTTCGCCGACCGCGTCCTGGAGGTGACCCGGCCGGACATGATCAAGCTCGGCCTGCAGGTGGACACCTTCAAGATCCAGCGGCTGAGCGACACGGTCGACTACCTCGATTCCCTCGGTCGCGCCCGGCTGGCGGAGGTGCTGCGCGATGCAGCCATGGCGGAGGCCGAGGGGTTCGGCGACGCCGAACAGCGCGAGGCCCAGGCGGAGGAACGCTCCCAGGTGGCCTCGACCACCGCCCGCACCGTGGTGGAGGAGCGCGGCAACGAACTGCGCACTATCCGCGCCCAGCTCGACGAACAGATCCGCACCGCCGAGGAGCGGGTGGAAGCGGTAGCGGCGGAGTCCCGCGCCCGCGCCGAGAAGGCCCTGCAAGCGCTGCGGGCCGACCTGGAGCGCCAGCGCCTGGAGGCCGATGTGGTGCTGCCCGCCCGGGCGCGCGAGCAGGCGGAGGAAGGGCGGCGCCGCGGCGCCGCGGCCCCCACCCTCGAGGACGCGCGGGCCAGCGCGGCGATCAACGACCAGCTGGCGGCGCTCTGGCGCGAGGCCGGCGATCAGGCCGGTTCGATCTTCGTGCTGCAGCAGCTGGAAATGGTGCTGCAGGAGGCCGCCGGCCTGGCCGGCCAGATGCAGCTGGGCCGGATCACCGCACTGGAAACCGGCAACCCCGCCGAGCTGGCGAACCTGGCCTCCCTCCATCCGGCCGTCATGCGCACCTTCCTTGAACAGGTGCGCGACACCCTCGGCATCGATGTGCTCCAAGCCCTCAACCCCCAACGCACCCCCCAGCCATGACCGTCCTCTTCACCCTGCTGCTGCTCGCCGGCAGTGGCCTGCTCGTCCTGCGTGGCGGGCTGCACAGCCTGCTGGCGGTGTGCCAGCCCAACCAGGCACTGGTGATCTACGGCCTGCCCGGCGCCCGCGGCTACCGCCTGCTCAAGGGCGGCAGCACCCTGCTGGTGCCCCTGTTCGAGGAGATGCGCTCCCTCGACCTCAGCAACCTCAACATTCCGATCACCGTCTCCAAGGCCCTCACCGCAACCGGCATCCGGATCAGCATCGCGGCGGTGGCGAACGTCAAGATCGCCAGCCATGAGCCGGTGGTCCATGCCGCCGTCGAGCGTCTGCTCGACCGCAGCGCCAAGGAGGTGAGCGAGCTGGCCCGGGTGACCCTGGAGAGCAACCTGCGCGGGGTGCTCGCCACCCTCACCCCCGAACAGGTGAACGCCGACACCGAAGCCTTCGCCCGCGCCCTGATGGAGGAGGCGAACGACGACTTCAGTCGGCTGGGCCTCGAACTCGACAGCCTGCAGCTCACAGCGATCCACGACGACGTCAAGTACCTCGATGCCCTGGGGCGTCCGCAGCAGGTGACCCTGCTGCGCCAGGCGCGCATCGCCGAGGCGGAGGCCCGCGCCGAGGCGCGCATCGAGGCGGTGGAGCGGGAAAAGACCACGCGCCTGGTGCAGCTGCGGCGCGATGAGGCGATCGCCCGGGCCGAAGCCCATCGCCGCATCCAGGAGGCCGGCACGCGCCAGGACGCGATGGTGGCAGAGGCGGAGGCCGAGACAGCTGGGGAACTCTCCCGCGTCGAGGCGGAGCTGCCGCTGCAGCAGGCGCGCATCCAGAGCGTCGCCCTGCAGTTGCAGGCCGACGTGGTGGCCCCTGCCGAGGCGGCCTACCAGGAAGCCCTGGCGACGGCCCGGGCCGACGCCGCCGGCATCCGGGCCGACGGCGACGCCCAGGCCGAGGCGCTGCGCGCCCTGATGGACTCCCTGCTGGCCGCCGGCCCCGAGGCCCGCACCGTCTACCTGATGCCGCGCCTGCAGCCGCTGCTCGCCCTGCTGCGCCAGGCGGTTCCCCCCCTGCAGGTGGAGGAGCTGCGCCTGATCGGCGAGGGCGAGACGGGGGCCACCAGCCTGCCGGTGCTGCTCGCCCGGCTGCAGGCCGCCACGGATCTCGACCTGGGCCGCTGGCTCAAGGCTGCCCCTCCTCCGGGCTGAACTGGGTGACGGCGATCACATCGCGGATGCGGGTGCGAAAGCGCCGCCATTCCGCCGCCACATAGCCGAAACGTTCGGGGTCCTGGCGTTCCTGCTCGCGAAGCTGGCGCTCGGATTCCTGCGCGAAAGCCCGCATCAGGGTCGGCGGGAAGCGCCGCAGCTGCACCCCGTCGGCCCGCAGGCGGCGCAGGGCCTCGATGTTGCGCAGGTCGTACTCGCGCCGGGTCCAGAGAAAGGTCTCGGCGCAGGCGGTCTGCAGGGCCAGGCGCAGGTCGGCCGGCAGCTCCGCCAGGGCCCGGCGGCTCACCATCAGTTCGTTCGTGGTGGAGGGTTCCCACCAACCAGGCGTGTAGTAAAAGCGGGCAACGCTGGGCAGGCCGAGCAGTTCGTCGTCGTAGGGGCCGATCCATTCGGCTGCATCCAGCCGGCCATCGCGCAGGCGGGGCAGGATCTGATCGGCGGTGATCACCCGGCCGGCATTGATCGCGAAGTCGGTCTGCACGCCGAAGGCGTTGAGCACATCGGCCCCCAGCCCAGGAATGCGCATGCGCAGGCCCCTGAGATCGTCCGCTCCGTTCACCTCCCGCTTGAACCAGCCCCCCATCTGTCCGCCGGTGAGGGTGAGCGGGATCGAAACCAGCTGGTCGAGCCGCACGCCATCCACCGCCAGGCGGGGATAGACGGTCTGATGGAAGGGGCGATCGTCCCCCTTGCGCGTGTACCAGAGCCAGGCGGTCTGCTCCCGGGGGGTGAGGCCGAACGGCACCGCCTTGGCGAAGATCAGCGGCAGCAGCACCTTGTCGTAGTACACATCGACGTAGCCGCACTGGACCGAGCGCCCCTCGTTCACCAGCCCGAGAATGTCGGAGCTGGAGAGGGCGGAGCGATCCACCAGCTCCAGGCGGAAGCGCCCCTCGGTGAGGGTGGCCAGCCGTTGCGCCAGCCGCTCCGGCACCTGCCCCACCAGCAAGCGCCGGTACTGGGGCGAACCCTGGTAGATCGCCATCCGCCACACGCGGCTGCCGTGGCGACTGCGCCGATCCCAACCCTGGCCCAGGCCGATGCCATATGCCGCTGCGGCCGCGCCGCCCAGAAGCAGTAGCTCGCGGCGCCGCAGCACCTCGCTGGGCCGGGGCCAGCGGTAGGGCGGAGCATCGGGATGGCAGTAGATGCTGAGCAGCCCCCGGCAGCCGCTCCAGGGGGGCTGCTCGAGGGTCTGGGCCGCCCGTTGCTGGGCCTGGGCGAAGGAGTGGCCGGCCTGCAGCTCCCGCAGCAGCCGTCGGAGGGCTTCGGCGGCGGCCCCGTCGGGCACCCGCTCGCGGAACACCTGCACCCAGGCCACCCCGGCCGCCAGGGCGCGATGGGCCAGGTCGATGCCAAGGCAGCAGTGGAGCAACACTAGGCTGAGACCCCGGTCCACCGCCCGCCGCAGCGGCCCCTCCAGGCTGGCGCCGGAGATCCAGCTGCCGTCACCCAGCTGCAGCCGCCCCCCCCGCTCCGGAGAAGCGTCGCCGTGGCCGAGGAAGAGCAGGGCATCCCAGCCCGGTTCCTCCGCCAGCACCGCCTGCAACGCCTGGGGGCCGGCCGCCGGGCCCCGCAGGATGCGCAGCGGTTGGCGGCCCCGGCGGGCCAGATCCTCCAGCTCCGCCACCTCTGCCTGAAGATCGAGATCCTGCTCGTGGCCCACCACCAGCAACAGCCGGGCCCGACGCGCGCGCGCCACCGCCACCGGCTGAGGGGGATCCTGGGGCGGCAGCCGCCAGAGGGGTCGATCCAGGGGCAGGGTCTCCCAGGGCAGCTCCTCAAGGGCGCGGAGCTCCGGCGCGATCCGCAGCCGCAGGGGCAGACCCGGCTGGAGCCGCAGGGCCCGGTGCAGGGGGAGCCAGCGTTCGTGCTCGAACCACTGCCGCAGACCCCGGATCAACTGATCGCTGTAGTCGTCCAGCACCGCGGCGGGGAGACCGCCCTCGCGGCTGCCGTAGTGGTGCACGAAGCGGCGCCGCCAGGCCGCATGCGACTCCAGCAGCGCGGTGGGCAGCGGAGCGGTGAAGCCCGCCTGGCTGGCCGGACTGACCACCAGCACCGCCAGTTCCTCCCGACCCGGCAGGGACTGGAGGCTGAGGTCGATGCTGGCCATCAGGCGCTCATCCGGCGGCGGGTCCCGGTTCGGGCTCCCCCAGGGTGGCGCCGAAATGGAGGGGCGGCAGCGCCAAGCGCGAGCCATCGCCGTGCCAGAGGCCGATGACGATCGGCTCCTCCCCCGCCGGCACGGTGAGGCAGAGGGGTCCGCAACCCCCATCGCCGCCGGTGTCGATCGTCCGGTCGTCCACTCGCAGGGTGAGGCGCTGGGGCAGCAGATCCCCGGGCAGCTCGGGCTCAAGCCGGACCTCCAACCACTGCGCCCCCTCCATGGCGCCGCAGAGCTGCAGCAGCAGGCGGAAGCGTTCGCTGGCGGCGCGGCGGGCCGGACCGGTCTCGATCCGGCCCAGAGCCAGGGCGAGGGGGATCGCCACCGTGGCGAGGGCCGTGGGCAGACCCGACGCAAGTCCGACGGGGGCAGCGGGGGAGCGGAAGGCGCCGGCGCTGGTGGGCAGCAGCTCGGCCCCCAGGGCCACCAGCGTCTCCGCCAGCAGCCCGTCCAGCCAATCGCGCAGACGCACTGGAGCGGCGGCCGGCTCCGGAGGGCGCAAGGCCTCCGGCGTCAGCAGGCGCCCCAGCAGCCAGAGGCGATCCAGCCCGCCCCGGAAGGCGGTGAGCGGCAGGGGGCAGGGCGTCTCGGCGGAGACCAGACCCGGGCAGCGCTGCCGCAACTCCGCGGCGGTCAGCACCCCGGGCAGCCGCACAACGCCAGCCTCCTCATCCACCCAGGCCCCGAGCAGCAGATGGGGGGAGCGGGCCCCCAGCCGCCAGGGTTGCGGCGGCACCGCCAGCTCCTCCGACCAGAAGGGGGCGCAGACCAGCTGCACCCGGAATCCCTCCAGCTGGAAGCTGTCGCCGCTGTTCTCCCGCACGCACAGATCCAGGCCGAGCTCCGCCCGCTGCTGCCGCAGCGCCCGCAGGGCCAGCGAGGGATGGTCCCGTGGCAGGCCCGGTGACTCCGGCTCGTCGAGCCACAGGGTGTGAGGGGGGAGGGGGAGGGCCAGGGGATCGTCCGGGTCCTCGTCGAAGGGGTCAGGCATGGGGGTCGCGGAGGAGGTCATGGGGAGGGGAAACGGGGACGGAGCGCTCCAGCAGGGGCTCCAGCAGGGGCTCCAGCCAGTGGGCCAGGCGCGGGCGAGCGCCATCGGCGGGGGAGGCCAGCAGGTAGTCACGTAGGGCGGCGGCCTGGCCTTCGGTGGCCGCCAGGGAGCGACCCACCGCCTCAAAGCCCTCGCGGCCGAGGAGGAAGCCCAGGGCGGTGGTGGCGATCGCGGTGGCGTGGGCCGCGCACTGGAGGCGGCGGTTCACCTTCGGCTGGCAGCAGCCGCAAGCCTCGCCGATGCGCCGCTGGGAATGCCCCTTGGCGTAATGGCGCCAGAGGCAAGCCCGCAGGGCCGCCTCTGGACCGTCGGCCGCCAGCATGGCGGGCAGCTGCCGTGCCAGGGCGCGGCACAGGGCCGCCTCCACCACGGCGACCCGACCGGGGGAAGATTCCTGTGCGGGAGCGGCAGCCGCCAGGGCCTCCAGGCCCTCCGGCCCGGCCATGGGCAGGGCCGCCAGCCGGTCGCGGCGCAAGGCCGACGCCATGGCCTGCAGCCGACCCAAGGTGAGGGGCGCGGCGGTGGGGGGATCGAGCGCGGACAGGAACAAAGCTCCCGGCTCCCAGGCAGCGGCAAGGCGCTCGCCCCGGGCCTGGCGGTAGTGGTCCCGGAAGCGCTGGTGGAGGGTGGCCACCTGGGCGGGCGAGAGGGCCGCGGAACCATGCCGCTCCCAGGCCCGCGCCATGCGGCCAGGGCTGGCGTGGGCCAGCAGCGACCAATCGCGCTGCAGCAACAGCCCATGCTCCCGCAGCAGCCGCACCAAGGGAGGGTGGCTCTGCACCCGCAGCCGGGTCCAGTGGCCGAGACCCGCCAGCTCAGGCCGGTAGCTGTCGATCACCTCCAGGGAGAAGGGGCGGTGGGCGGCGCCGGAGGTCCCGACAGAAGGCCAGGGGAGCGGGTCCCCCCCGTCGTCGAGAACGGTGGCGGCTAGATCGATCGGATCAAGCTGGTGGCGCTGGCCGAAATGACGCACCAGGGCAAGGATCTTCTGCTCCGCGGCATGGCTGACGCGACAGCGCAGACAGAGGAGCAGACCCGCCTCATCCAGCTCGCGTGCCTGCCCCCCAGCGCGAGCCTCCAGCAGCTGGCGATCGACCGCTGCGCTGGGGGTCACCCCCGCCAACCCCAGCCGCTCGAGCATCGCGGCAGCCCTGGCGCAGAAGCGCGAGCCGATGGCGATCGCCCGGGCCAGGCGGGGCGCCGCCATCACGGTGCGCATCTGCTGGTAAGGGTCGGAATCCATCGAGGGGGTGGGGACCGGCGCAGGGTGGATGGGCGCCCGCCGACCTACCGATGGGTGCAGCCTGACGCGACCGATTCAACAACGCCGCCCCCGCCTCGTGCCCCGGCCAAGGCGACGCTGACTGGCGGTCATGGCTGATCACAACTCAGCACCAGCGCCTTGGGATACTGACGCCGTAGGGACGCCATCTGTCGCCCAGCCGCTTCACCAACGCTGGCGAACCTGGAGAATTGCGCCAGCGATGGTGGATCTGAGCTCACCTTCACGCCGAAGACGTTCACTTCCATCACTGGAGAGAGGCGCTGCTGAGAGAGTTGATGGCTGATCAAGACATCGTGGTAGCGCTCAAGTAGCTGCTGCCCCTGCAGTTCGCTGCAGAAACTGCGATCCACCAGCAAGGGCCGCACGGGGATCGGCGCCAGTTGGCTCAAGAGCGCGGCCAGACCTAGCTGAGTGATCCAACAGGCGCCAAGAACCGCCATGGAGAAGGGACTCAAGGGAGCAGGAATCAAACCAAAGGCTGAACGGCGCATCGGAAAGGGCGATGAGTTTATTTAGAGATTGGTTTGGAATAGGTCCTTCATCAAGGGCATAACCAGAGCTGGCGTGCCTTGGTACACCACACTTTCGCGCAGGTCGGCGATAGCCTTGAGTTCGCCTTGATTCACCTCTCCATAGGCAATCGGAGTGATCACGATGCCGCTCTGATCAATAACGTCACGCAGATTGTCAAAGTCCAACCCTTCGGTGCGTTGGCCATCGGTGAGCAGCAGCAGGTGGAAGCGACCGTTTGGATCCTTCTGACGTGCTCTCATCAAATCCGCCATGCCCACGGCCAAACCGTCATAGAGAGCCGTGGAACCATCGGCCTGCAAGCTATTGATACTGGCGATAAGTTGACGGCGTCCCTGGGCATTGATCGGCTGGAGCGGCAGCTGGCGCACGGGATGGTCGCTGAAGCTGATCAAGCCAACCTGATTGCCGTCATTGATGACTGTTGTGGCTAAGGAAACTGCCTTTTTAAGCTGGCTGAGGCGCTGCTCTTCGTTCATCGAGCCGCTGGTGTCGATCACCAGCTGCAGGTACACCGTGCGGCCACCATCCTTGCGTTGTTTCCACAGGGTCTGGGCCTTGCTGAGCAGGGCGCCATCAGGCTGGGGCGGTTTGGCAGCGGCAGCGATGCCTTGCGGTTCGCCGTAGCCCCGCTGCCGGGCCAGGGCCTGCATCGGCTCGGAGGTGGCGAATTGGGCAAACCGTTGCAGGGCCAGCCGCTCTTGGGCTGTGGTCCAGGGAAAGGCGGCCAGGGGTGAATTCTGGGGCGTGCCGAAGGGCACCTCCACCAGATCCTCGAAGCCTGGTTGCTGCTTCAGTTGGGTAAAGCTCTGGTGCGCCATCACGACCGCATCGAATCGACTCGGCTGGCTTTTCCACATCTGAATCGATTGGGGATAGGTCGGAGCGGTGCCGGCAATTCTTTGTTGCAGCAGATCAAACCCCTTGGTAACCTGGGGACGGTTCAATTCAGCGGCGGTCAGGGGTTTGCGGTCTTGGCCATGGCCGGCAATCACCCAGAGCATGGTCTGCAGGAAATCCAAGCCTGCCGAGCTGGTGTAAGGGTTGGAATAGCCCAGCTTCAAGTTGCCGGCAAGGATCTGGTCGACCACCTGCCCGAAGCTGATCTCGCTTGCAGAGCCTTGATTCAGCCGTTGCCAGGCGGATTGGCGTACGGCGATCACCGTGGTGTTGGCGACAAGCTTGTCGCTGATCAGCGTGGAGGCAAGGCCCTGGTGGCGCAGCAGTTCGAGCCAGGACTGGGCGGCGGGGGAATAGCCGGCCGGCCGCATCTTGCCGGCGGCCAGCATCTGGGCGCCTAGACCCGATGGAATGGCGCGAACCACCACCTCGATCGGCGGACCGCTGCCGATCCGCTCGCGGCGCTGGTTAAACCGCTCCGCCACATCCACCAGCCAACGATTTTCAGGATGTCTGCCGTCAGCCTTCTCCACCGAGCTGACAATTTCGATCCGAAGCACTGCGTTGCCGGGGTTCTGGGGCAGCGCATCGCCGCCGTAGAGCGGAAACGCCTCAACCGCTGGCAGGCGCTCCGCCGCAGTGAGGGCCGAGGTAGTCGTGACGGTTGGATCCATGGTGATCGGTGCGGCCGTTTGCACTTGGATGGCAGGCAGGATCTTGCTCTCGAGCCGCTGCAGGGCTGCCTCAGGAGAGGTGATGGGTGGATGCAATACCGGTTGCAGCATCCGGACGATGAAAACCGAGCCAAACAAGATCAAAACAGTTTCTGGCCAAATTCTAATGAAGGCTTTCATGATGACTTGGGGATCAGTTGTTGAAAATCGATAGTTTCGCCTAGATTGAGCCTGGATTGCTACAAAGCGCTGCCGTGAACGTCTCGCAGCCTTCTGATATAGCTGCTCAGATGGCTATGAAGCTCCTCCATGCACACCAGCAGGGCATCTCCGCCTACGACTCCACAGGGCTTCGCTGTTGGGTCGGGACTAGGGCGGATCATTGCGGGCACGAGGCCCGAGGAAGGCGAGGATGTGCATGGGGTGAAAGAGCGGATGAAAAGAAGTGGAATGACCCACTGAATCAACCATCTTCGGTAGCCTTAACTATGTCAATATTGGCAACATGTAGGCATGTGTAATCAGGTGTAAGCCGGATCGCAGCCCTTAGCCGTTCACGGGACTGCGCTGCCCACAACGAGCGCCAGGCTGACGTTTTATCCAGTGCGGCGGCTGCGGCAGCGTTCGCCTCAACGTTTTCGATCAAGCTCCTGAGATCATCCAACTGTCCACCTCTGATGGCGATAAGACCGAGCAGGGAAATGCATTGCAGGAGATACCCAAGAGGATGCTCTCACTAGGCGAAAGCAGCCCCAGGCCGAATCCCAGGAAGCAGAACAATAGGTAAGGCAGGAAAACAGGATAAGGGCCTAAACCAAGAAGATTAGGCACAACCAACAAGCTCGCCAGCATAACAAGCCGAATCAGAATCAGCCAGAACCCAGCCTGCGCCCATCTGATGACTGGGACTCATCGAGTTCATCAGCGCAGATTCATTGATAGTGCCGTACCTAAATCCTCTTCATCGCTCGATAAAAGGTGTTGAACGGCGAGCTTTCAGCACCCGCAGGCGGCAGCGTCAGCAGCGATATCCGCCTCCACATTCTTGATAAGGCTCCTGAGATCATCTAGCCGTCCACCGGTCATGGCGGCAGGACCGAGCAGGGCAATCCGTAGCAGGGGATCCGCGTGAGCGGAGGCGCTTTGATAACAATGAAGCACAGTATCTCCCCAGAGGGTACGGCCACTCGGCTGCTTAATGCCCAGGCCGAGTCCCAGGAAGCAGGGTGGCAGGAGAAAGGCCAGAAGTGGCGGAACATTCGGCATGAACAACCAAACGATCAGAAAAAACATTGGGATCAGCACGAATGGGTGCCCACTCCAAGCGGAAATGTTCTTCGCCAGACCTATCAGCAGCAACTTTTGGGACTGCAAAAGTTCCTTTCTTGCCGAGAAATCATAGCGGCTGAGTGTTGCGACATTGGCAAAAGCAATCTCTGTTGATCCAAGGGATGCCCATTGGCGATGGACCGTGAGCATTTGATGGGCAATGTCCGGCATGCCCCCATTATTTCGCCCGATCAACTCCAGCGTGCGAGTGCTTGGATTGGGTCTCAAAACCCCTTGTAGTACCAGCGAAGCCAGGCCCAGCTCAAGCACGCGGGTGGGTCCAGCGGAGAGAAAGGCGATGTCCTCATAGTCCAGCTGCGGTACGTCAGAGAGGCCGCTTGGATGGAGCAGCAACGGACGCAGGAGCCAGGAAGAGACCGCTAATCCCAGCATCAGGCTGGTGATGTAAACGATAGGCATGACCAATAAGCCCAGCAGCAGGTCTCCGCTCACTGGAGGTGGATCGGCGGAGCGAGCCCCCTCGGCCACCGCAGCGAGCGCACTGCCGATCACCCCCAGGCCGATCAGCAGCCCGCCCATCGGCACAGACCAGCGCCATCGACGCCAGGCCGGCCAACCGCGCCAGGGCCGGAACGGTCGGCGGATCCTGCCGCGCTGCATCTGCAGGTCGCGACCGAAGCGCACATCCACCGGCGGCCATAGATCGGCGGGGGGCTCGCCGAAGTGCTGCCGGTAGCTGCGGATGGTGGCGCGGTAGAGCTCGTGGAAGCGATCCCGTTCTGCTTGACCGCCTGTTGTGGGGTGGTGGTGCAGCGGCCGCCCCAGTACCCGCGGGCAGAAGTCGTTCCAGTAGGCGTCGCTGCACAGCAGATGCAGATGCCACACCTGATCGACCTGGTCGGACGGTGTGACCGGATGGTCTGCCACCAGGGCCAGGAAGACGAACTTGCGGTATTCCTCGATGGCGCGTAGGGCAAAGGGCCGGCTCCAGCCGTTGGCGCGCATCAGATGGGCGAGAAAGCCGATCTCATGGCTGGGATCATTCAGTTCGTAAGCGCAGATGCGTTGATAGAGCTGCTGCTGTTTCTCCAGCACGGGACCTAATCCAGGTGTTGCTACTGACAGTGACTGCCGGCCTGAAAGTCTGTCAATCATGGCCAGATGGAAGGCGATGGAAGATACTGGAACTTCCCCTCCGTACAGCCCCAATGGGTATAGACTAACGCCAGCACCAACCTCCCCATCCCCCGCCATCCCGCGTGCAGCGATGAGCTGGTCAGTCTTCCTGCAGACCCTGGGCGAGCGCCAAGAGCACACCCTCACCCCCCATGAGTTGGAGGTGATTCAGTGCCTGCAGGAGGAGCCCGGCCAGAGCAAGCAGCAACTCCTGAAGGAGTATCAGCGCCGTCACGGTCCGATCGAGGAGGAGGCCTTCACCCAGCGCCTGCGTACGATTTATCGCAAGTTCAATGTCAGCGGCAGGGGCTACAAGCTGCCGCAATTGCAGCGTTTCCTGGCTCAGCAGTACCAGGGGAGCGAGCCGGGCTTGTCCCGTTTTGGCCTCAGCCGAATCCACGCCGCTTTCCCCACCGATACCTTCGCCGCCGCCCTTGAGCGGCTCCTGCATAACCAGGAGCAAGCTATCGACGACGATCACAAGGTGGACGATCCCCCGGTCGAGAATCACAAGGAGGTGGCCATCCTGCAGACCTTCGCGCCCAACCTGGAGCACTACCGCGCCCACCTCAGCCGCTGCCTGCAGGCCGGCGTGCGGGTGCGGATCCTGCTGGCCTGGCCCTATTCCCTAGCCGCGGGGCTGCGGGAGGAGGTGTTGAAGCGCTATGCGGCCGAGCCGCTGGCGGAGGATTTCGCCATCCAGGGCAGCGTGATCGCCAACCTGGAAACCCTGGAGGCCACGATTCGCGCCAGCCGCCATTCCTCCAATCTGGAGATCCGGCTCTACGACACCTTGCCATCACTTTCGCTCTATCGCGCCGGCCCCACGTTGCTGGCGGCGCCCTTCCTGCACGGGGCCCTGGCGATCCACACCTTCCAGCTGGAGCTCGATCTGCGCGCCAGCGATCCGCTGCTCACCGGCACCCTGCTGAACGATTTCGAACGGATGTGGACCGTGGCGCGACCGTTCCTGCCCGCACCCGATCGGAACTGGCGCAATGAGTTGAAGATTTTGTTCACCGATTGATCGCCATCCCTTGTGCGACCTGCTGGCGCTGAGCGCTTGTTGCTTGTTGGCGCCACCGCGGTGGGTCTCAGATTAATTCCACCTCCTGATCCGGTTCAGGAAGGGGAGGGGGCCCAGGAAAAGTGTTTGATTGATACGACATCCAATCAGGAAGCAAATGGACGGACCAGCGGCAAAGAGCACCGCCATCGCTGGGTTCCAACCCCAGGCATTCACGACCTGAAAACAGGCTCCGATTCCGAATAAACCAATCGAAAAGCGGCACATCAGCCCGGCAACCGCTACAACGGCCCAGACCAAGCCCATGCCATTTTCGATACCCTCAAAACCGGCTGCAAGCACGGCAATGTTTAGGCTAAGCATTAAGGCGAAGACAAGAAGCGAAATCAATTCCACCTCCCAGGCGGGCTTTTTGACTATGGGGAGCGAAAAATAAACGTCAATCATCATCAATACCAGTGGACTGGCGGCAAACAGTGCGGATATCTCAGGGCGCCAACTCCAGGCCTTCATGGCATGAAGATAGGCCGCAATTAGCAGAGGATTTTGGCAGTTGCGAAAGTCCTGCGAGAACGAGACAAGAAGTACAGCAGCAATCCCAACGGATCCAAAGCGACTTTCGACGCCTTGAAAACCGGCCCAGCTCACGACAAGCGAAAGGCACATCCACGGGACGGAAGAAATTAATCCTCTTGGCCGAAAAAAATGGGAGTTCATGATGTTTTCCTGATGAAGAATGGCTGATCACTGGCAGACAGGCGGCAGCGGTGTATGCCCATTGCTGCGCCTTTCTGGCAGCGACTCTCAAGGTTTCCTGCAGGCCTACGTGCGGGGCTTCACGGCGTCTGCTGACAGCGCAGCACCAGGGCCGTGGGGTGGTTGTCCTGCAGCTGCATCTCCTCCAGGCGGTTCCCATCTCCCGCCGTGCTGGCCAGGCCCAGGGCGCTGGCGGCGGGCAGCCCATCGCTTTGCTGTTTGCCAAACACGCTATAGAGAATCACCGGCCGAAATCGTTCGATTCCGAGCCTGTCGCGCAGCACCAGCGCCCGATAGCGATCCAACATGGCGTTCCGCTGGCTTTCGCTGCAGAATCGCTTTTCGATCACCAGGGGCCGCACTGGAATCGGCGCCACCAGTGCGATCACGCCAGCCAGCAGCCACTGGCTGAGCCAGCTTCCAATCAGAAGTCGGCTGGCCAGGGGAGAAAGGGTTGTCGCCATGGTGTCCTCGCGATCAAAGGGTGGTCTGGAACAGGTCGTTGATCAGCGGCAGGATGCGTTGTGGTTCGTCCCGGTACATCGCGCTCTCGCGGATGGCGGCGATATCGCGCAGCTCTCCGTCGTTCATGTCGCCAGAGGCAATCAAACCAAGGTAGGGGGAGTCATGATTCGAGTAACAGGGTGGAAAGAACAACCGTTGCCGGCACATCCGGACAACGCAGGGCCTCCTCCAGGGCGGCCTCGTAGCAACGCGTCAAAGCCTCCAGGCACCTCTGCAGGTGCTCCTGGAGGGCATCCAGTCGCCGCTCCAGCAGCAGCAGAGAGCCAGGGGTGGGTGCTCGGCTCAGGCGGCGGAGATCGTTATCCATCGCCAGGGCCCGCTGCACCAGGCGCTCCAGCAGCACCAACAGCGCCACCGCACAGCCGGGATCCAGTTCGGCGCAGGCCGCGCCCAGGGTGCGCACCGCTTCCAGCCGCTGACCGATCTGCTGCCAGTGATGCGAGGCCTCCAGCGGCAGCTCGGCGTCAAGCCGCAGCCGCTCCCGCAGCACGCTGGCGTCGAAGAGGCAGTCCGTCGGCGGCGAGGGTGCCCGTTGGTGCAGGCGGCGCTGGGCCCAGCGCCACACCCCCAGGCTCGCCAGGGGCGGCAGCAGGCCGGGGAGCAACACGGGCCAGCGCAGACCGAGGGTGCCTACAACCAGGCTGGTGCTCAGGCCGAGGCCGCAGTAGAGCAGCAGCTCTTCGCGTCCCTGCATGGACCTTTCGAGCAGTACAACAGCGCTTCTTTGCACGGCGTGCCATCGGGATAATCCGTGTTGTGGCATCGATGAGAACCCTCCTCTATCACCGGGTGAACACAGTGTTCTGCGGTCTCTAGGTATGCGTCAATCATCGCCAGATGGAAGCGAATGGAAGCTGCTGTAAGCGGCCACACTGGATTGCTTTGCCGATAGCTGGATTGCTTTGCCGATAGAATGCTTTCGGCGGCAATCACTCCATCCCCCGCCACTTTGTCGACAGCAATGAACTGGACAGCCTTCCGTGGGGCCCTTGGGAAGGAACCTGAGCCCGACCTCAACACCTGTGAGATGGAGGTGATTCTCTGTATCGTCGAGGAAGCTGCTCAAAGCAAGCAGCAACTCCTGGCGGCCAATCAACACCGTCGGGGGCCGATCGATCCGGAGCTGAAGATCCTGTTCACCAACTGATCGCCATGCTGGCCCCCCTCAACGCCCACGAACGAACACGGATCTCCAGCCTCCGGGCCCACCCCCTGCTGGCCAATGTGGCCGCCCTCAGCTGGGACGAGCTGCTGGCCCTGTTGCTGCAGCGGCGCTTTTTATCGCTATCGATCGTGAATGTGTATGAGGGCGTGATCGACGCCCTTGAGAGCGACGCCATCAAGGCCACCGTGCGGCAGATCCTGCATGAGGAATATCCGCGCAATACCCGCGGCGTGCCCCTGGCCTCCCATCGCGAATTGCTGTTTCGCGACCTGCTGCATCTGGGCGCCAGCCGCGAGTGCATCCTGACCACCAGCGAAGCCGCTGCGACGCAGGAGGTGCGGCTGGCCAGCCTGCAAGCGTTGCAGCGCTGCCTGGGCCAACCCCATAGCGACCTAGCGCTGATTGCCTTCCTGCGCTTCTGGGCCGAAGTGCTGGTGTCGGTGGAGTACGAATGCCTGTGGCCGCGGCTCTCGGAACGCCTGGCCCACGGAGCGGCAGCGGAGGGAGTGCGATCCGAGTTTTTTTACTACCACATGATTCACGATCGCCGCCAATCCGACATCGGCGCCGAGCAGCTCCTGGGCGGCCTCACCCACTCCCAGGAACTGGCCCGCCACATGGCGGAGCTGATCAGTTGCGAAGCAGCCCTGCAGATGGCGATTAGCCAGGTGGAGCGGGCCTGGGAACTGAAGGATCGCTTCTATCGGCAGTTCCTGCCCCTACCGGCCCCGAACCAGCATCTGGTGGGTGAGCTGTGATCAGGTTGAGGAAAGATGGCAACCGGGCCAGGTTGATGGCTGGGGGGTCAGGGCTGGACCGGAGCGGAAAGCACAACCGCCTGATCCATGCGCTGCCCCAACGAACCCCCTTCTTTAACTGATCTCCTTGTTCCGCCGGAGCCATGACACTTGCTCCACTCGTTGCCGAAGCGCAAGCAAGGTTGGATGCTCTGCGGACTCTGATCGAGGCGGTCGGTGAGGACAACAAGAACGTCGATGGCGGCTGCGGTTGCTAGTGGAGGTGTCTTTGGGCCCTCGGCTTCCCCCCTATCGAGACTCGGTACGGCCGCCCTACGCCGCCACCTTGCGCGTCGCGTCCACCAGCCGCAGCGCCAGCTGGGAGAGCAGCGTGCGGCTGAAGCTGTCGGAGCGGCGCAGCAGATCCTCGAAGCTGGCGGAGGGCAGGATGAGTAGGCGGCAACCGTCTGCACCGGCCCGCACGCTGGCGGTGCGGGGCCGGCCGGTGAGCACGCCAATCTCACCGATAGCCTGGCCGGGGCCGAGCAGCACCGTCTCGTCGCTGCCCACCAACACCTGCACGTCGCCGCCAAGCACTAGGGCCAGATGGTCGCTGATGGAGCCCTGCTCCATCACCGGTTCGCCGGCGGGCAACTGCCGCACCGTGCCCCGCTGGGCCAGCCAGAGCAGCCCGGCGGGCAGCACGTCATCAAACATCGTCCAGCCCGTGAGCGCCGCCAGCAACGCCTCATCCACCGTGGCATCGCCGCGCAACTGGCCCTGCAAGAAGGGGGAGCTGGCCAGGCCGGGGCGGGGATCCTGCAGGCGCCGGGCCACGGCCTCGGGATGGCGCTGGCGTTCGAGCATCAGCACCCAGGCCGCCGTGTCGGGGTCGGGATCGCGCCAGAGCAGATCGAAGACGCGGCGCAGGTCGCCAGCCGGCGCCACCGCTGGCGGCAGGGGGTCGTGGCCGGCGGCGGCCAGGCGGGGGGCCAGCTGCCGTTGCAGTTCGCCCACCCGCCGGGTTAGCACCCGCTGCAGCGGCCGCAGCAGGCCATCCTCTGCTAGCTGGCCGTCGAGCCAGGCCAGCAGGCCGGCCTCCTCCAGCCAGACGGCCCGCTGTGGCTCCAGCTGCTGCCGCTCCAGCTCCCCTTGGGGCCCGAACTGCCGCAGCACCGACTCCCAGGCAGGTTCTGGCAGCACGGTGGCGAGCCGCAGTCGCTCCAATTCCTGACGCTGCCGCGGGTTGAGCGCCGCTGCGTCGAACTTGGTGAAGCCATGGCGCAGTAGGAAGTCCTCGAGATTGGTCAGGGCCAACTCCCGACGCAGGTCGTCGCCCTGGCGTTCGAAGCGGTTCCTGCCCAGCAGCTCGGGATGCTCCTTGGCCAGCAGGTCGATCACCGCGTGGTGGTCTTCGTCGTCGAGCTGCAGGCTTTGGCGCAGCTCCTGCAGGTCGAGCAGGCTCTGGACCTGATCGAGCCGGCCGCTGCGCAGCATGTCCAGCAGCACCTCGCCGTACACCCGCCGTGCCTGCAGCTCCCTTACCGCCGGCATGGCCTTCACCAGGGTGAACACCTCCAGGGGGGAGAGGGAGTCGAGATTGCGGCCATCAAGGGCGGGCTCCAGACCGGGCAGGTCGCGCAGCTGGCGGCGCAGGCTTTCGCTGGTGCTCTCGCGCCGGTAGGTGGCCGGATCGCGACCCCAGGCGCGATACAACCCCAGGGAGGTGAGCAGCAGCACAAGGGAGCGCACCACCTGGCCGCCGTTGGCCCCCAGCAGACCCTGCAGCGGATCGACGAACCAGAAGAAGGTGTTGATCGCCACGAACGAGGCCAGCAGGCGGGTGCGCAGCACCGCCCGCTCCCCGGCGGCCGGCAGCCCCTCACGGTTGCCGCGGCGCAGCAGCAGCCCCTCCACCCCACGCCAGAAGATCACCGACAGCCAGGCGGCGGCGGTGATGGCGATGGGTATCACCAAGAGCCGCGGCAGCGGAGTGAGGTGGGGCAGGGGCTGCCAGGCGCGACTCACCAACTCCCGATCCAGGGCCCACTGGCCGGAGCGGATGTAGCCGAGGGGATGGACGAACTGGCTGGCACCATGGCCGCTCCACTCCATCAGGGTGAAGAAGGCCAGCACAAGGCCGGGGTAGGAATACCAGGCCCAGGCCAGACCCCGCTTGCGTTCCAGGTTCTGCCAGAACTGGCGCTCCGCGTCGATGTCGAGGCAGGGCGACTGGCAGGCCACGCAGGCGCTGCGCTCCTGGCCCTCCGCCGTGATCGTGCGGCACATTGATTGGGTGACCTTCGCTGGGGCTCCCACGTGGGCGGGGCTGCCCAGGGGGCCGCGCACACCGGTGAGCACGGTCTGCACCGGGCCCATCGGGCAGAAGTACTGGCACCAGCTCTTGCCGCCGTAAGCCCAGCCCACGGCAACCGCCGCCAGCAGGGTGCTCAGCAACCAGACGGCCAGCCAGATCGGATCGCTGTTGCCCCCCAGCAGGCGCAGGCAGAGGCCGGCGATCAGCAGGCTCCACTGCAGCTGCACATGGTGGCGGCCCAGCCAGGAGTCGTGCTTGATCAGCACCAGTTCGGGGCGGTTGCCCTTGCCCGGCCGGCTGCGCTGTAGCCCCAGGGCGTGGGCCAGCTGGGAGGCGAAGGCCAGGGGGCAGAGGCGCCGCCAGAGTTCATGGCTGATGGCGGCGATCACCAGCAGACCCGAGGGCACCACCGTGCCCCAGAAGATGCGGTTGCCCGGCACCGGACTGACGGGGATCAGCAACGAGACGATCAGCGCCAGCCAGCCGCCGATCAACAACCAGCGCAGCAGGCGGGCGTGCCGCTCTTGAAGACCACCGGACAGCATCGCAATGAGCTGGCGAGAAGAATACAGGTGCAGGTTAATTCTTTTCAGTTGGACTATGCAGGCCTTGTCGCGAAACGATAGGCGGCCCCCATGTAGCAACGACTACTCTGGCCAGGCGGCGTAGGTCAGATAACGGCAAGGTTCAGATAGCGGCGAGGCCTGAAATTGCAACTTTGGCTACCCAATCGGGAGTGCCTATTCATTCGGAACGTTCTCAAGGTGGGCTGGCTGCTGTTTCCCGAACAGCGGGCTGTGGAAATATGCCGGGCCGGTCGCCGTGCGATGGACTCTGGCGAACCCCTGCGAATCGAACCGGCGCTGACGCGGGGGAGGGGGAGTTGTTGCAGGACGAAAATAGGGCGATCATGCCGAAGACCAAGCCACCAATTGCTTGGGTCAGACCGAGCCGGTCGCGGCCGGTCAAGGGACGCTTCAACTGTGGTGATCCTGGCGGGGCCTGCGGCTGGCTGCCGTCATCTCGCGGGCCGGGATTGGAGGGTGCTGCTGGGGACAGGGGGAGCGATGGTCACGGGGCTGATGGGGGCCGACATCGGCCCTTTATCCAGTGCCACCGGTGGTTCAGCTCTGCTGTGCCGATTGCGTTTCAACCCTGGTGCCACCCCCTCAGCACTGCCCCAGAGTGAAAAAGAAACAGCTCGGCGCTCCAACGCTGGCAGAAGAGTCAGGATTGGGAAGGTTCGATCAGGCAGGGCTGGCGATGGCAGACACCCCTTTCGGCCCATTGGATCCCTCGCGCGCACCCCTGCTCAGCGACCGTCAGGGTTTTGATCGTCGCTGGTTTGCGGCAAACCTGCAGGAGGTGTTTGCCCCCACCCGGCTGGATGAGCTTGCCGCAGGCGTGGGCGCGGCGATCGCACGCCATGGCAGGGCCGTGAAGGTGGCTTCAGGCCGCCACTGTTACGAAAACTTTGTCTACAACACAACCACCCGCGCTGTGGTTGATCTATCAGCGCTGAATCAGCCCGGCTACGACCGGGAGCGCCAGCTGTTTTTTGTTGATGCCGGTTGTGAGAACTGGACGGCATACCGCAGCTTGCTGAATGGCTATGGCAAAACTCTGCCGGCGGGTTCCTGCTATTCCGTCGGGGCCGGCGGCCACATCACTGGTGGTGGCTATGGCTTGCTGTCGCGCCTTCATGGTCTGACGGTGGATCACCTGCAAGCTGTCGATATCGTCCTCTGGGACTCCCAGCGGGGCGAAGCGCAGTTGCGCCACGTCTCGATGCAGAGCGCTGATGCGGACGAACGCGATCTGTTCTGGGCCCTTTGTGGCGCTGGTGGAGGCAACTTCGGGGTGATTGCCCGTTACTACTTCGCCTCCCTACCGGACGCACCCAGCCATGCCACGTTGTGGACATTGGCTTGGAATTGGCAGGACATGCACCTGCCTGCATTCCATTCACTCTTGTCCGAATATGCCGACTTAATGTTGACGCTTCCTGATCACATCTTCACGCTGCTGAAGCTCAGCCATACCGCCAATGGGCAGCTCGGGCTGGTGGTGCAGATCGCCTCCCCAGCCGGCATGGGCTGGAGCGATCACTGCGCCCGGGCGGAACGGGATCTGGAGGGCTTGAAGAAGCGCTTCGAGCCGATTGCTCCCAGCACGGCCCTGGTCAAGCCCCTCGGGGGGCACATCGGCCGCATGCACAGCGTTCCCGCCAGCCAGGAAGCGCAACACCTCACCTACCTGGAAGCCCTGCAGACGCTGAACGGCTCGGGGCCGAATCAATTTGGCAAATACAAATCCGCCTACATGAAGAAAGCCTTTCCGACCGACCAGGTGGAGGCGATCTACAACTGGCTGCATGTAGTGCCTGAAGGCCTGCAGGCCAGCGCCATGGCCCAGAGCCTGCTGCAGGTGGACAGCTATGGCGGCGCCATCAATCGCATCGCCACCGATGCCACAGCGGTGCCGCAGCGCAGCTCGATCATGAAGCTGCAGTATCAGACCTACTGGAACAACGATTCAGCCCCCGGCGAAAGTGGACGCTCGCCCTACAGCGGCCAGGAGAAAGCGCATCTCGCCTGGATCAATGGCATGTATCGCGATGTTTACGCCGCCTATGGAGGCACACCGGATCCCGCACGGTATCCCGATGGCGTGGTAGACGGATGTTATTATAACTATCCCGATATTGCCTTGGGTACCCATGCGGATGGCAACATTAATCACGCCCTCTGGCTTTACTTCCTCGCCAACTACCGGCAGCGACCGCGCAATCTGGTCGCCGTCAAGCGCCGCTGGGATCCGAGCAACATCTTCCACCATGCCCAGTCGCTGCCCGTGCACTAAGGGCATGGTGGGCGCCGGCCTGGCCCGATGAGCCAGGATTCGCCCCCAGCCGCCGGTTCGGCGATCTGGCAACACCGCCAGGATCTGCCCCATCACTGCTCCATTTTTCAGCGGGGGCGCCATCGCGATGGCACCTTCATCCGCGTTTTCGTGCCCGATGCGGCAAGGCAACCCGGCGCTGAGTTGCGGGTGATTCTCTACCTGCATGGCTTTGCCCTCTGCTTGCCCTCCTTCTACGAGCAGCACATGCTGAAGCTTGCCGAGCAGGGCTGGATTGTGGTGTATCCGGATTTCCAGCGCAGCAGCTACCGCGAGGAGCCGCTCGGCCCGGCCCCCGCAGCCGAAGCAAGCGGGCCAGCTGCTCTTTCCTGGGGACGCACCACCCGGCGGTTGCTGCGGCGCAACCGGGAGGACGCCCTGGCCGAGGACGACCTGCCGCAGGAACTAGGGCGGGCTTCCGACGATGCGGAACTGGTTAGCGCCCTGCCGGCGCTGCAGGTGAAGGATCTGCGGCGAGTGCTGCTGCCCTGGCTATTGATCCAGCTGGTGCTTGCGCTGATTGGCTGGTTCCGGCGCTCCTATGCCCGCAACCTCGGGCAGTTGATCGGCACCGTGCTGATCAGCCTGGCCTATGCCCCGAAGCATTGGCTGGCAAACGCGGCGGGGCTGGCGGAGCAGGCCTGGCGCGACCTGGCCCGCGAACCCCAATACCAGCACTGGCCCAGCCAGCCGCCGACGGTGTACGGCTTCGGCCATTCGCTCGGCGGCCTGCTCAGCCTCAGTCTGCCGGCTCTGCCCGCCCTGATCGGCCCAGACGCAGCGAGCCCATGGGAACCGCAGGTGATCCTGGCCTGCGATCCGGCCACCAGCACCGAGATGGGGATCCCCGGCTTCGCAATCGCCCTGCTCAAGCTGTTCGGCTCCCCCTTCACCGCCGAGCCGCTGCGCATCCAGGACACCGGCCCCTGCCTCAGCCAACCGGTGGCGATCCTGCATGGGCTGGCGGACACGCTCGTGCCGCCGCAGCAGTGGGACCCCCAGGGGAGCGACGGGGCCTACGCGGCGATCCACAGCCACGAAAAAGCGCTGTTCTTCGCCAGTTCGAATCCCCAACACAACCCACCCCTGCTGGCCTTCCACAACCAGGCGGTGACCTCCACCAAGTATTACGACGACGACCTGTTCCGCTCCTTCGGCGGCGTCAAGCACGGCGCGAACGCCTACAACACCGCCTGGATCTGGCCCGCCCTCACCGCCCTGTTCCAGGATCGGGTCCCGCCCGCCGAGCTCCTGAACAACCTGCCCTGTAGGCCCCCCTTCGATGTGGTCGACGCTCCGCCACCAGCACCGCGCCAGCGATGGCGCTGGTGGCTGGTCTTAGCGCTGACGGTGGTGGCGGCGTTGGTGTGGTGGCTGGCCTGGGGGATGGCATTCACCGCATCGGCTTAGGGGTGCTGGATCGATGGCTGGTGGGGATGGGGTATTCCAGGCTGCCTATGACTCAGGTCTGGACCAAGCCAATCAAGCCATCAGGGTGCCGCTTCGGCAGCAGCCAGGATCTTTCGCCGCCACTTCAACACGCTGGCCATATCCAGGCTTTCGCCCACGAATTCGATCTGTCTGATCTGCTCGGGGCTGCGGCCGGCGGCCAGTTCCCGCTGCAGCACGCTGCTGATCTCCATCCAGCGCACATCGGGGAAGGCGCGGGTCTCGAAATAGCCAGAACTTCGAGAACGATGAATTGAACTACGCATCGAATTGATTTTTCGGAACACATCCTCATCCCTGATATGAGGATTTTCTTCAATCAGGGAGGAGAGAATTTCATCCGGAGCTGGAAGACCGATCACCAGCATCACCGGGCCGGGCTGCTGGGTCCAGGTGTGAATCCAGCGGGGCTTTTTGATCGTGAAGATCTCGCGGCCATCTTTGCGGCGGCGCAGGTGGGAGGGGCCGGCCTTGAGCTGGAGGTAGAGATAGCGGCCAGTGCCGTTGCCGTCGTCGTTGGTGAACTCCACTTGCATGTCGATGCCGTCGTCTTCGTCGGGGTTGATCTCCTGCCATTTCTGGTTAGCGCTGGTGAGGCGGGCGCCTACCTCCAGCAACAGCAGCTTGCCCTTGCGGCGGCTGGTGAGTAGGGGGAGTTCCTGCTGGCCGATGGCTTCGGCCTGGCGGCGGAGGGAGGTGTCGGCGAAGAGGCGCTCCAGGTTGTCGTGGAGAGCGAAGGGGCGATCGCAGGCGTCGCACACCACCTGGGCGCGTTCGCCATCGCGCGCGAGCTTCTGCATCAGCACCGCCCCGTTGCCCTTGGGAGCGTGGCAGTGGGGGCATAGCCAATGGCGACGGCGCTCCACCGTTTCGGCGGCCTCACGCAGGTGCCCATCAATGAGCTGGGCGAACTGCACCCGCTCCGCGTCCGTCACCGCAGGCGCCATGTGCAAGGAGACCGTGCCTTCGCTGGCGTTGTGGCGCTGGAGCTGCACCGCCAGTGCCTGGGTTTCGGCCGCCTGGGGGGTGGCGAGGCTGCTGAACTCGGCGGCGTCGCGCCAGAGATCCTGCAGGCGGAACACTTGGGTTTCGGCCAGGCTCACCACCAGGGTGGCGTGGATCTGATCGAGCCAGCCGCGCACTTCGTAGCTCACGAACGGCGACGGCAGGGCGGGGGAGGGGGGCCGCTCGCGGCCGCAATGGCTGGGGAACACCAGCTGGCTGCCCTGGCGCAGGCAGATCTTGCGATCCTGCAATTGGCGCTCCAGCTCGGCCAGCAGCACCTGCTCTTCGGCGGCCTCCAGCCGCGGCTGGTCTGCGGCGAAGGGCAACTCGGCGGCGGCGATGGCGCCGACGGGCAGGGTGCCGAGCTGGGGTTCGGCCTGGCGCAAGCGGCGCAACACCGCCTGGCCGTAGAAGCCCAGCCATTCAGGCTTGAGCAGAACGTAATCGCCGTAGTCGAGTTTTTTGAGCACGCCGGGGCCATCGAGCAGGCCGAGCACGGTCTGGAGGGCGGCGTCGTCGAGGCCGGGGGTGTGGACGCGCTGGCGCAGGCGCTCGCGCAGATCCTTGTAGGTGAGCAGCGCCTCGCCTTGATCACGCAGCCTCAGGATCTCCCGTTTGATCTCCTGGAACAACCGCGGTGAGGTGTGACGGGGCAGCTGGTCCCAGGCGATGGCGTCGTGGATGGCCCGCTGCAGCGCCTCGCAGCCGCTGCCGTCGAGGGCGCTGGTTTCCAGGAAGGGTATGGCCTGCTCCGCGGCGAAGCCCTCCAGACGGGCGCGGCTGGCGCGGAAGCCGGCGTCCACTCTGGCGGCCACCAGCAGCTGGGGTGGCGGGGTGGCGAGGGTGCGGCGCAGGGCGGTCTGCCAATCGTGCAGGCCTTCGAGCACCTCATCGCGGGAAGCATCGAAGAGCAGCAGCACCAGGGCGGCGCGATCGAGAAAGAGTTGGTGGATCAGGCGCTGATCGGCCTGACCGCCGAAATCCCAGAGCCACACCTCCCGCTGCGGCTCGCCGGCGGTGGCCGCGGAGGAGCCTGCGGCGGTGGCGGCGGCGGGCTGGGGCAGGGGCCACTGGGTGCACCAGGCGCCCACGGTGGAGGCCTCGCTGTGCTCAAACGTGCCGGTGGCTAACCGGCGTGTGAGGCCGGTTTTGCCGGCACCGCTCTCGCCCACCACCAGCACCTTGGCGTTGGTGTAACTGCTGGAAGCCTCGTCGTCGCTGGCAGGGGGTGGGGAGGCCTGCAGATCCGCTGGCCAGAGCAGCACCAGCCCGAACTCACCAGCCGCCCACAGGCCGCCATCCGGGCTCCAGCCCACGCTCCACACCGTCCCCGTGTGGCCTTCGAGCACCGCTAGCTCACGGCCGCTCGCCGCCTCCCACAGCCGCACCGTTCCATCCTCCCCGCCGCTCAGCAGCCGGGCGCCGTCCGGGCTCCAGCCCACGCTCAACACCCACCCCTTGTGGCCTTCGAGCACCGCCAGCTCACGGCCGCTCGCCGCCTCCCACAGCCGCACCGTTCCATCGGCCCCGCCGCTCAGCAGCCGGGCGCCGTCCGGGCTCCAGCTCACGCTCAGGGCTGGGCCGGGATGCAACAGCTGCAGGGAGCGGGGGTGTTGGGGCGGGGCTGAGGGGGGTGCCGTGGGGGGTTTGGCGGGGGCGCGGGCTGGCTGCGCTGCCTCTGTCGGTGGTGGCGGATCTGCGGGCTCTGGATCGAGGCCTGATGCCTGGCGGGGCTGCGCGGGGCCACGGGGTGGCGGCTCCCAGGCCGCGCCGGCCGCGGGGGCCCCAGCCGCCGCCGGGCCCTGCTCCCCGGGCCGCTCTCCCTTCTCCACCCCGCAGGCCTCCAACAACCGCCCCCACTCGAGCTCGCGATCAGCGCCTGGCCGCCAATCCACCTCGGCGAAAATGCGCAGCATCGCCTTGGGCTTGACGTCGTCGAGCCGCAGCGGCACAAAACGGCGCTCCAGGTTTTGAGGATCGCGGAATATGGCGGCATGGTGCTCCAGCCTCACCCAGTCCGAGCCGATAGCGTTGGCCGACATGCAGAACAACAGCACCGCCGAGTGCTCCAGCCCCTCCTCGATCTTCACGGAGATCGGATCGCCCGGCTTGATGACCCACTCGTCAAACCACACCCGCAGGCCGGCCGCACGCAATTGCTCCGCCAGCTCGCGCACCACCGGCTTGTCGGCGCTGCTGTGGCTGAGGAAGACGTCGTAGCGGTAGCGAGTTGGGGCGAGCCCGGCCATGGGGGCAGGGTAGGGAATCGGGGGTCTGCGGTGCTGTAGCTCGAAGGCGGCGACTTCCGGCAGCCCTGGCGGCCGAGGCAGTGGGCTGGCGGAGGGGTGGCTTGGGAAATCTGCTCAGGGTTGTCTGGGCAGCGAAATTGATCCCGCTCTTCAACAATCCCGGCCACGATCACCCCAAGGCGAGGCAAGTCAGCAGAACGGGTACGTGTCAGCCAACAATGAATGCAGCCCCTTCACCACAAACCCGGCTGAATAGAAGCAGCTTCAGCAGCCGTGGCCCCAGCGCCGCGCAGACCTCTGCCCTCCCGCCCTGTCTCGCCCACACCCTTATCCGTAGGTTGAGCTTCCGCCTCAGGCTCAGGAATAATCGTTTTAGTCACCTCACCCCAAAAGCCATACTTGCGGCCGTGATCCCGGCGCAGATGGGCCATATAGCTGCGGTGATCAACCAGCTCGCCCCAATCGTTGATGGCGGCGGCCAAGCGGTGGCAGGTTTCGAGATGGCGGGCTGCGTGGGGATAGCGCTTGGGGCGCGCAACCTTGAGCGTGAAATCGATCATCGCCCGCAGGCACACTGTGGCCGCCAGCGGCTGGCGATGTTCCAGCAACTCCGCCAGTGGCGCCAGCAGGATGTAGCGATCGCCATTCAGCGGCTGCGGCGCAGCCAGCACCAGTCGGCCGGCCCGGTGCGGCTCCGGCCAGTGCAGCAGAAACCAGAGCGCCTCCTCCAGGTCGTCGTGGTCCGCCACCAGATCGAGGGCCTTCTCCTCGGCGGGCATGTCCTCAAAGGCCGGCAGCCGTTTGAGGTAGTCGCGCAGGTGGCGGGCTGAGAGCTCCAGCAGGGCAAACTCCCAGCGCTGGGCCTGGGCCTCGTCGCTGCGGCCGAGGGCCTCCAGCGCCGCCAGGCGCGCATCGCACCACTCCACGGCGCCAGCGCGGCGCTGGCGCAGGGTCGGGTCGGCCGCCTGCAGCAGCGTCAGCGCCTCCTCCGCCCGGCCGGCCTTGGTGAGCCGCGCCGCCACCTCGGCCGCGATCGCCGGCACCGTTAGCGCCTCGGGACTGTGGTCGCGGTACTCCGCCAGGTAGGCCCCGGCGTCGCCCAGGGCATCGGCGATGTCGAGCATGGCGAGGCGCACGACCCAGTCGGGCTTGGTTATGGCCGCCGTGGGGCCGCTGGAGCGCTGGCGCAGGATTTCCAGGCGCAGGCGCAGATGGGCCAGCCCCTCGGGCCCCAGGGCCGGGCCCAGATCGCGCACGATTGGATCGAACTGGCCATAGCTGTTGCTCACCACCGCGGCATAGACCTGATCAGCCAAGTTCTGCGGCTTGCCGCGGGCCGCCAGGGCCACCTGGCCGAGGGCGGCGCTGACCTGATGGAACCAGTCCCGCAGCACCGCATCGCGGTCATCACAACGCTCGATCAGCTCTGCCGACAGCTCCAGCAGCTCCCAGAGCAAATCCACCGCCAGATCGGCATCATGAGCCGCGATCGGTCCGCAGATCGCCTGGCGCTGCCGCTCCAGCTCCCGCAGCAGCTCATCGCGCTGGTGGTCGTCGAGCAGGCTGTCGGCGCGGGCGATGCTGGCCAGCCGCTTGCGCAGCTCCCGCGCCATCTCCAATGGCCCCTTTTGCTCGGCCAGCGCCAGCCGCAGCAACCGCTTGCTGGCGTTGTTGCCCTCGCAGAGCGTCATTAACAACTCCGCCAGCCGGGCCGCCCCAAGGGTTTCGAGATTTTTGGCATTGAGGGTGCCCTTCGCTGCGCCTTTGGCCGCCATTGCTGTTGCTGCTGCTGAAGCTGTTCCGTCCAGTCTCGGTCAGCAGGGCTTGCCAGGCACTCCTTGCAAGATGTAGCCCATGGCGTCGGGTGTTGTGGACCTCAAACCCCATCCCCCTTGAGCCGCAGGGCGCTATGAGGGCCCTACGACAGGAGGGCTCACGTCCGCAAACCATGGGCAACGCAGCATTGCCTATGGGCCCAGCATGCCTCCATAGCGAATGCTGCCTTTACTATGGAGCCAAGCAACGCTCATCGGAAAGGCACGGCAACCCATGCTTGAAGCCAGGTCGAGCCGCGCCGGCACCTACCGCAGCCAACCCACGGGCTACCGGGCTTTCTATCCCGCGCCGCTGCCACCGGATCCACCGCTGCGGCTGAGCCGCGAACTGCAGGTGCTTCTCTCCCAGGCCGATCGAGCCCTGGGCCGGCTGGATGGGTCGGTGGAAACGCTGCCAAACCCGGATCTGTTCGTGTTCATGTACGTGCGCAAGGAGGCGGTGCTCTCCAGCCAGATCGAGGGCACACAGAGCTCCCTGCAGGACCTGCTGGCGGCGGAGGCCAATCTGTTCGGCACCGAGACACTGCCCCGCGATGTGGATGACGTGGTGAACTATGTGCGGGCGATGAACCATGGGCTGAAGCGGCTGGAAACGCTGCCTGTTTCGATGCGCTTGATCTCCGAGATCCATGCGGAACTGCTGCAGGGGGTGCGAGGCAACCGGCTTACACCGGGCGAGATACGCCGCAGCCAGAATTGGATCGGGCCGGGGGGCTGCACATTGGCCACGGCCACATACGTGCCACCTCCACCGGAGGAATTGCCGAAAGCGCTGGGGGCTTTGGAGAGGTTTCTGCACGAGCAGAACGATCTGCCGGCCCTGATCCGCATTGGCCTGGCCCATGCCCAATTCGAAACGATCCATCCCTTCCTGGATGGGAACGGGCGGGTGGGGCGGCTGCTGATCACCTTCCTTCTCACCGAAAAAGGCATCCTGCAGAAACCCGTGCTCTACCTCTCGCACCACTTCAAGCAGTACCGCCAGGCCTATTACGACCATCTGCAGGCGGTACGGGAAGAGGGCGACTGGGAGGGCTGGCTGGCCTTCTTTCTGCGGGGCGTGGCAGAGGTCTGCCAAGAAGCGAGCCTCACGGCGCGGCGCATCCTGGCGTTGCGGGAGCAGCACCGAACCCTGATCACCGATCATCTGGGCCGCGCCGCCGCCAACGGCCACCGTGTGCTGGAAAGCCTGTTCGACCGTCCGATCGTGAGCGTGAATGCCATCGAAACGCTGATCGCCACTACCTACCCCGCCGCCAACAACCTGGTGGGCCGTCTGGAGGGGCTGGGTATCCTCAGAGAGATGACGGGCCAGAAACGCCACCGACGCTTCTGCTACCAGCCTTATATCGAGTTGTTCGGCGACGCGCCGCAGGAGGTGGTGGCGTGATTGAAGTATCTGAAACTCTTTCCAGAGACCAAAGATTCTGGCTTGGCGTGACTGGGGGTTATTCCTGCGCATTGGGACATTGCCTGCAGCAAGAGCGCTATTTTGTGATAAAATCTTTAATCAAGCCTTATAGTGCCCCAATCCATATAGATGATCTCTTAGGCTTTCGTCTTCGCTTGAACGATGCCTAATAACAGGTATGAATGGAAGAGATTTTGGCTGCCTCGATCAGAGGCCGCAATTCCACTTTCTGACGGTGGATACTTTCCAGATCCAGATAGTGAATATGCTAGATGGCTGAATCCCGAAGCAACAACCTTTGAATCGATTGATCATTATCCGTGCTTGGTGCTGCTGGGGGAGCCTGGAATTGGCAAAAGCACAGCCATGGAAGCAGCCTGCCAATATCAAAACGATAAAGATAAGGAGGGCAGAGCAAATGCACAGATTCTCAATTTAAACCTGAGGTCTTATAGAGAAAATGAGAGTCTAATTAATGACTTGTTTGAAAGTCAGATATTCAAGACTTGGCTTTCTGGATCAGGTAGATTGGTAATTTTTTTGGATAGCTATGATGAATGCCTGCTGGAGCTTAAGAAGCTGGGCCAACTTCTTGCAGACCAGCTTAAGAAATACAAATCTCAAATAGGCCGATTGCACTTACGCATTGCGTGCCGCACAGCAGTTTGGCCCAGCTTTCTAGAAAATGAGCTAAAAAAGATATATGGAGATGAGGCTTTTGGTATCTATCAGCTTGCTCCACTCAGGCGCATTGATGTTGAAAAAGCTGCCGCTAAAGAGGGTTTCAATTCGGATTCATTTCTTAACGCCGTTCGAGACAAGAATGTCATCTCTTTTGCAATAAAACCAATTACCTTACGCTTTCTATTCAACATGTATCGGAGCCAAGGGACTCTCGACGCTAAAACCAATGTCGATCTATATTATAATGGCTGTATTTGCCTTTGTGAAGAACCCAGTGAAAGCCGTGTCGCTTCAGAGCAGCAGGGCAATCTCGATAAAAACCAACGATTAATTATTGCAGCACGGATCGCCGCGGTAACCATACTTTCTAACCGCGAAGCAGTTTGGTCAGGAATACACCAAGACGAGGCACAGAATCAAGACTTCAGTATTGACTCAATTCTAAGCAGTTGCGAAACCTACAACAATAATCTATTCAATGTATCGCCTCAAGACATCAAGGAGACATTAGACACAGGTCTATTTTCTGCTCGTGGGGAGAACCGCTTGGGATGGGCCCACCAGTCTTATGCGGAGTTCTTAGCCGCATGGTACATAAATCATCATCAAACTCCAATTCACGAAATCTCTGAACTTCTTTTCACGCAGGATCAGCAGAATAAACGACTCATACCTCAATTACAGCAAACAGCTGCTTGGCTTGCAGGCATGAGACGAGATGTTTTTGATCTTATTGTTGAATCAGACACTGAGGCTCTACTCACTGTAGATAATGGAGCTAGGGAGCAAACAGCAAAAATACTTATAGACCATCTTCTCTCTGATTTTAGGAAAGGGAAAATTTATGATTATTACAAATACATTGATTGCTACCATCGGCTTCAGCATGCAGACCTAGCGAATCAGCTACGTCCTTATATCAAACTCATGGGCCAGGCCAATACAACCCGTGAATTTGTATCCAATGCCAGACATGCTGCCATCAGAATTGCGGAACAATGCCGCGTAATAAAAGTACAGCAAGATTTAGTTGATCTGGCACTTGATTCGAATGAAGACAGCTATTTACGCAGCTCTGCTGCCCATGCCATCTCTGACTATGGAGAGGAAATCTATAAGCAAAGACTTAAGCCATTGGCCTTAGACGCAGGACCAGATGATTCTGATGATGAGCTTAAAGGCTATGCCCTGTGGGCAACATGGCCAAACCATATCTCGTCGGCAGAAATGTTTGATCACTTGACAAAACCAAAACAACTCAACCTTACAGGCAGTTACAAAATATTCATTTACAGCAAGCTGGCTCCCCACCTTAAGTCTGACGATTTGCCTGTGGCTCTTGACTGGCTAAAGAAGCGTCAAGGGGCAAATGATTGGAGAGATCCCTTTGTAGAGTTAGGCAATCAGATTATATTCGAAGCCTCTCGCTATTTAATGGTACCGGGTATCTTGCGCCTATTTGCCGATGTGGCTTTCATGCAATGGGAAAGTCATGATCGCTTTGTTCCCATCGAGCATGGCCAGCCTACTGCTCACGCTTTTGCTTCGCTGAAAGATGACACTTTACGCCGGGATCTATTGAGTCAAGTGGTATACCTTGCTTGCGAAAGGCACAGCCACCCTGATTTCTATATAATTTATCAAGACATCGCCAAGCCTGCTGATTTCGACTGGATTCTAAGCAAGCTTAATCATCCTGCCTCCCATAGTTGCGAAGAAGATGAAATGTGGGCAAAGCTTCTTCGCGGTGGGCTTGAGATTGCTAATTTTAATCATGTTGATGCAATTTTAACTTCTAGTCAGTTAAATAATACAGTACGAGCTGCTTTTAAATATTTTCTCGAACCAATTGATTTGGACTCCGATGAAGCCAATAAACTGAGAGGGTCCTACAAATGTGAGCAAGATAGCAAGGAAGACTCTCAATCGGACCAGGTGAAAGTTCCTCTTGATCAGCAAATCGATGAGCACTTAGCTGCCTTTGAAGCCAGTGAGATGGATGCTTTCTGGCAACTATTATATAAGCTATCTCTGAAATCGGCTGACGACCTGGAATGCATTAATCTATGTAAGCTCGACATCTCCAAGCTGCCTGGATGGCTGGTTGCTACAAAAGAGGTTCAAAACAGAATTGTTAAGGCCGCCAATCTCTATCTGCGAGAGTATGATCAGCAACCGTGTAACTGGGTAGATTCAGATCGAATTCATCTGCCGTTGATAGCAGGTTGCAAGGCTTTGTATTTGCTGATGCATACAGATCAAGCCCAGTTTAATGATCTCTCGGCCGATTGCTGGAGTAAATGGGCTGCTTCTGTGGTTGCATATCCGAATGAGGGTAGCCAAGATTCTGCGTATTTTACGCTTGTCCAGGTTGCCTATCAAAAAGCACCAATACAAACCATATCATCTCTAGAAAGCATGCTTGGTCGGGCCAAGCACAATAGACAACCGATCGGACTTGAGCGATTTGTTAAATGCTGGGATGAAGAGTTGAATACTTTGATTGTTAATCAGCTCATTGATCAACCCGAATTCTCTCGGTACCACGAGAGCCTGCTGGAAAACTTGATCGAACGAAGAGAGGCAAATGCAATAGAATTTGCTTTAAATCTAATCAGACAGGCACCGGCCCAAAACAACGGTGATAGCAGCTTAGAGCATCAAAAAGTGAGGATAGCCGCTAGAATCATACTTGAGAACGCAGATTCAACGATATGGCCATCGGTCTGGCAGATAATCGAAGGCGATCGCGAACTTGGCCGCGAGATCATTGAAAGTATTAGTCCAATATGGCTTAGAGATCCAAAATTCGCATTAACTGAGACACAGCTAGCCGATTTCTATCTATGGCTGACGAAGCAATATCCTGATATCGAAAGAAACAACGAAGATTTCTATGTGTACCAATCTGCTGATCATGTTGCAGATCTTAGGAGACGTGTATTAGACATGCTCAAAAAGCGTGGCACCCCATTGGCATGTCAAGAGATTCTTCGCCTTTCCGAAGCCCTTCCCGAGCTGCCTTGGCTGAAGCAAGTGCATCTAGAAGCTAGAAATGGTATGCTAAGAGCTTCATGGCTACCCTATGAGCCTAGAGAAGTCCTTGATCTGATTACCAAGCATAAGATTCAAGAAATGGAACACAAGCTCGATCCTAAAAATGTGAACAATACATTCAATGTTAAAAGCATCAACGCCAATGGAGACGGAAATATTTTTAATCTTGGTCCTGTTGGGAAGAATTTGGGCGGCTTTACGCATCCCAAGAAAGAAAAGTCTTGGCAATTCTGGCTTATGTTTGGCTTAACGGCTATAGGCACGGTCGCTGCGATTGTCGATATTCCTTCTCAACATCTCAACAAAATTAAAAGCCTTTTCAAAGGTAACGTCGTTCCAGAACTTGAACAAGTCAAGCCTCCTAAAGTCAATCGTTAACCTGGCATTAATTGGCTTTTGCCTGCAGCTCTTCCATCTTTGCCTCAGCACCCACACCTCACCCCAACTCCCCCAACCGCCCCCGCACCAGCTCCGCCTGGGCCTTGGCTTCCGCCAGGTTGGCCTGACATTCAGCCACCACCTCCGGCGGCGCCTTGCCGGCGAAGTTGGGGTTGGCGAGGCGGCCGGCCAGGCCGGTGATTTCTTTTTCCACCTTGGCCAGATCCTTCTGCAGCCGCTCCCGCAGGGCATCAAGGCTCTGCTGGGGCACTGTGAGGCCCACCTGGGCGTCGCTATCCACGATGCCCAGCAACTGGCCGGCGGTGGGTTCGGCTTCCCAATGCAGCTCGGAGGCGCCCACCAGGCGACTGATTTTGCCCTGGTTGGCGATCACGAAATCCTGGCGAGCGGCGGTCGGGGTATGGATGCCGATCGGCAACTTCTCGGCGGGTTTCACCCCCGACAGGGCTCGCAGGTTGCGGATGGCACGCACGGCGTCGATGCCGAACTGGAAGGCGCCTTCGTGGGAAGCATCGAGCCAAGCCGGATCGGGCTGGGGCCAGCGCTGTAGGGCCAGAAACTCACTGGCCTCGGCCCCAGTAACCGCGTGCCAGAGGTCTTCGCTGAGGTGGGGCATCAGGGGATGGAGCATCACCAGCAGGGCCTCCAGGCTGCGGGCCAGCACCCGGCGGGCGGTGGTGCGGGCGGCCTCGTCATCACCGAAGAGGCGGGGTTTGGCCCATTCGATGTACTGGTCGCAGAGGTCGTTCCAGGCGAATTCGTAGAGCAGCTTGGCGGCCTCGCCGAGGCGATAGCTGCCATACAGCTCGGCGGCCTGGGTGCTGGTGCGGGTCAGGCGCGACAGGATCCAGCGGTCTTCACTCTCCAGTTCGGCCAGCACCGGCTCCCCAAGCGAGGCCGGCGTCTCCCCGCCCAGGTTCATCAACGCAAACCGGGTGGCATTGAACAGCTTGTTGGCGAAGTTGCGGGCAGCCTCCACCGTGGCGGAGGTGTCGGACTTGCGGTCGTAGTCGAGGCGGATGTCCTGGCCGGCACCGGCCACCTCGCGCACCAGGGCGAAGCGCAGGGCATCGGCGCCGTAGCGCTCGATCAATAGCAATGGATCAATGCCGTTGCCGGCTGATTTGCTCATCTTGCGGTTGTTTTCATCGCGCACCAATCCGTGGATATAGACATCCCGGAACGGCATCCAGCTGTCGCGGCCGCCGACGGGGCGCTCGCGGGCCGGCGCATCGGGAGAGGCAGAATCAGCGGAATCGGGCTGATTGGGGTCGGCTTCCTGCAGGAAAGCGCCCGCCAACATCGTCATCCGGGCCACCCAGAAGAAGATGATGTCGAAGCCGGTCACCAGCACGCTGGTGGGATACCAGGTGGCTAGATCGGCGGGTTCCTGCGGTGCCTCGCCGGCAGCGGTCGCCTCTCCCGGCCAGCCAAGGGTGGAGAAGGGCCAGAGGCCACTGGAGAACCAGGTGTCGAGCACATCGGGGTCCTGCTCAAGTTGGGCGTCGGCGCCGAACTGCGCTTCCGCCTTCGCCCACGCCTCCGCCTCGTCGCGGGCCACCACATAGGGCGTGGCCTCGGTGATCACACCGCCGGTTTCGCTCACCACAAACCAGGCGGGGATGCGGTGGCCCCACCAGAGCTGGCGGCTGATGCACCAGTCGCGGATGTCGGTGAGCCAATCGCGATACACCTTGCTCCAGCGCTCCGGCACGAAGCGCGGCTCGGGGCCGGCGGGGTTGTCGAGGGCGGTGCGGCAGCGCTCGGCCAGGGGTTCGGTGCGCACGAACCACTGGGTGGAAAGCAGGGGCTCCACCGGCACCTTGCCCCGGTCTGAATAGGGCACGCTGTGGCGGTGGGGCTCGGTTTTGACCAGCAGCTCTTCCGCCTCCATCGCATCCACCACCGCCTTGCGCGCCTCGAAGCGATCCAGGCCGGCGAAGCGGCCGGCGGCTTCATTCATGGTGCCGTCCTTGGCCATCACCGTGATCTGGGCCAGGCCGTGGCGCTGCCCGATCGCGAAGTCGTTGGGGTCGTGGGCGGGGGTGACCTTCACGCAGCCGGTGCCGAAGGCCGGATCCACATGCTCATCGGCCACGATCGGAATCTGGCGGCCCACCAGGGGCAGGGTGATGCTGCGGCCCACCAGATGGGCATAGCGGGGGTCGCTGGGGTTCACGGCCACGGCGGTGTCGCCGAGCATCGTTTCGGGACGGGTGGTGGCCACCACCAGGTGGTCGAGGGGGTGGTCGGGCGCTGGGGCAGCCTCGCCAGAAGCAGCAGCCCCAGGCACCGACAGCTGTTCGGCTTCAGCCATGGGGGAGATGGCCGCAGCTTGCTCCGCTGTCTGGTCGCTTGGGCCTGACAGCGGCGTGAGCGGATAGCGCAGGTGCCACAGCGACCCCTCCACCTCCTTCATCTCCACCTCCAGATCGCTCACCGCCGAACCGGAGGCGGGGCACCAATTGACGAGGTATTCGCCCCTGTAAATGAGCCCCTGCTCATGTAGCCGCAAAAAAGCCTCCACCACCGCCTTGTTGAGGCCGGGATCGAGGGTGAAGCGCTCCCGCTTCCAGTCCACCGAATAACCCAGCCGCCGCAACTGGCCCACGATCGTGCCACCGCTTTGGGCCTTCCAGGCCCAGGCGCGCTCAAAGAAGGCATCGCGGCCCAGATCCTCCTTGCTGGCCCCCTCCGCCTTGATCTGCTTCTCGAGGATCGTCTGCACCGCGATCGAGGCGTGGTCGGTGCCCGGCAGGCAGAGCACGTTCTTGCCCTGCAAACGCTGGAAGCGCACAATCGTGTCGATCAGGGCGGTGTTGAAGGCGTGGCCCATGTGCAGGCTGCCGGTCACGTTCGGCGGCGGGATCACCACGCTGAACGGTTCGCCGGGGGCGTTGGCATCGGGATGGAAGGCCCCCGCCTGCTCCCAGGCGGCCTGCCAACGGGCCTCGGTGCCGGCCGGGTCGTAGGTCTTGGGCAGGGCGGCCTCAAGGGTGCCGGCAGCCTCGGGCCTGGCGGCTGCCCCGCTGGAGGAGGCAGCGGTGGAGTCCGCAGAAGACGAAGCGGAGCTGGCGGCCTCAGGCACGGCGGGGGAACGGGGTGGGACCCATCGTCTCAAACCCAGGAGAAGCGCCTGCTGCCAAAGCTGCAGGCAGAGCCGAGCCGATGGCACTGCCACTGGAACCGTGGCACCCGGGCTGATCCGTGAATTCCTGCCAGAGGTTGTCCAGGGCCTAGGTCAGGGCAGCCCCGGCCCCCTGCTCCCGCAGCCCCTGCAACGCCGCGTCCGCCAGCAGCCCATGGAAGGCCGTGGTGAGGTGGGCCCAGCTGTCCCACCAGAGGTAACCGACGCCCGCGGGGGGTGAGCCGAGGGCTTCCGGGCACGGCTCACCTGGGAATGGCAAGCAAGCAGCAGCCGATCGAGCCAGTGCGGCACCAGGAACCTGCAGCGACGGTGCGGCGGCGACAGCCGGACCCCCCGGAGAGCCTGCACCCTCGCCATCGAGCTCCAGCACCGGCCGCCCGATCTCCGTGAACCCGTAGGCCGCCGGATCGGCCCGCACCGCCAGGAAGAGCGCGTGGACATCCGGCTGCACCACCACCAGCCCCCGCCGCGCCACCAGGTCCTGCAAGGCCTCCTGCAGAGCGGCGTTCTGGCGGGCGATCAGGGCGTTAAGACCCCGCCGCTCCGCCTCCCCCAGCCCCGGCAGCTGGATCGGACTGAACCCCCAGGGCAGCTCGCTGGGCACCAGGAACCGCCGCAGGCCGGCCGCCGCCAGGCGCTCCACGGCGCCGAGCAGGTGCCGGTTCACCGCGTCACCGACGGCGGGTGAGGGGGGTGCATCGAGGTAGTCATTGGCGCCGGCCCGCAGCACCACCAGGGCCTCGGGATCGGTCGGGGCTTCCTCCAGAAACCCCGCCACCTGCTCGATCAGGTTGGGCATTCCCTTCGGCGATAGGCCTGCTCCGGAGCGGGCGCCGCCGAAGGCATGGTTCGTGCCGCCGGCCAGGGAGTGCCGCAGAGGAGGCAAGCCAAGCCGCTCAGCCAGCTGCTCCACCCACACCGGACCATCGCAGCGGCGGCCCCGCCAATGGGGCGGGCAGGGGAAGGCGGCATCACCCCGGAGCGCATGGGCGTTGCCCCCATCGCAGAGGCTGTCGCCGAACACGATCAGGCAGACCACGGCAGGCTTCTCACAGCGGGGTGCTCAGGACAAGGTGATCTGAGCCCATCCTGATGGCCCCGAAGACTCTGCACACTCACGCATGCGATCGCCTGGGGATCAACCCTCAGGCCACAGGAGCACCGGGATGCACGCAGAACGACCGGCCGCCTTCGCCGCGTCGAGCATCGTGGTCGAGCATCGTGTCGGCGGCGGCCACCACCTCCTTCGCGGCCCTGCCGGGTTGCGCCATGCACGAGGCGAGCCCGTGGAGAATCGCCCTGCCGCCGTTTGCCAACCTGACCCCAGAGCTATTCACCCCAGCGATCAGGTCCATCGATGCCCAGCCCCACCTCCCTGGAATTCATCCCGCCCCGGCTGGACGGCCGGGTGCTGGCCGGCGCCCGCCGGCTGCTGCCGCTGTGGCTGCACCGGGCCGGCCTGCGCAGCGTGCGGGTGGAGGGCATGGAGCGGCTGCAGGCGGCGATGGAGGCGTTCCAGGGCGGCCGCAGCCGGCTGCTGCTGGCCTTCCGCCACCCCAGCCTCGATGATCCGGCCGTGATGGCCCACCTGCTCTGGGTCGACCTGGCCCGGGCCGGCCCACTCGGCAGCGAGGGAGACCGCCGACACCGCTTCCGCCCCCGCCCCCATGCCCAGTTCCTCTACGACCGCGGCATCCCCCTCTGGGCAGGCGCACCGGTGGGCTGGCTGCTCTCGCACCTGGGGGGCTGCTCGATCCAGCGCAGCAAGCTCGACCTGCCGGCCCTGCGCACCGCCCGCGCCCTGCTCCTGGATGGCCCCTATCCCTTTGCGGTGGCGCCGGAGGGGTCCACCAATGGCCACAACGAGGTGATCAGTCCGCTGGAGCCGGGGGTGGCCCAGCTGGCCCTATGGACCGCCGACGACCTGGCCCGGGCCGGCCGACCGGAGGCCACCACCCTGCTGCCGATCGGCCTGCAGTACAGCTTCATCACCCCGGTGTGGCCGGCGATCGAAAGGCTGCTGCACGAGCTGGAAACGGAAGTGGGGCTGCCCACCACCCCGGACCGCTCCCTGGAGCCGCAGCGGCTCTACGGGCGTCTCTACAGCCTGGCCGTGGTGATCCTCACCCGGATGGAGAGCTTCTACCGCGACGCTTACCACCAGCCCCTGCCCAAGGCCCCGGACGCGACCCCAGCCAGCAACAACAGCGATTTCGGCGCGCGGCTCAGCCGGCTGATGGAGGCAGCCCTGCAGGTGGCCGAGCGCGCCCTCGCGGTGGAGGGCCGCGGCGATGTGAACGAGCGCTGTCGGCGGCTGGAGCAGGCCGGCTGGGACCGCCTATACCCCGCAAGCGGCACCGCCACGCCCCTCGCCGCCAGCGCCCTGGAGCGGGGCCTGGCCAGCCGGCTGGCGGAGCAGACCGCCCAGCAGCTGTGGCACATGCGGCTGGTGGAGTCGTTCGTGGCGGTGAGTGGCAGCTACGTGAAGGACGACCCCAGCCAGGAACGCTTCGCCGACACCCTGCTGATCCTCTGGGACACCCTCTGCCGCATCCGCGGCGGCAACCCGGAACGGCGGCCCCGCCTGGGGGTCCGCCGGGCCCAGATCCGCATCGGCGAGGCCATGGAGATCGGGCCCCGCCTGGCCGCCTACCGCACCGACCGGCGCGGCGCCGTGGCGAGCCTCACCGCCGACCTGCAACGGGAGCTGGAGGGCCTGATCGTGCCCTCCGGTGATGGGGAAGGTGGGGTGGCGGGTGAGGTGGACGGCGATGACGGCGACCCGACCCGACCCCCAGCTCAGCCAGCCGCCAGCCGGGCCAGGTAGGCCTCGCGGCTGCCGGCATTGATCCAGCCGGTGGCGATCGTCTTGGTGTGGTTGTGGCTCACCCGGCCGCGGTGGATGTGGGAGAGACCCGCCGGGAAGATCGCCAACTTGCCCCGCTCGGCCGGTTCGTGGTGCCCCTGCCAGTGAAACTCGGTGCCCCCCTCCTCCACGTCGTTGCAGTAGAGGATCCAAGCCAGCACGCGGCGGATCGGTTCGGTGGCCTCCTCGCTGGTGGTCCAGTCGCAGTGCCAACGGTGGAAACCCTCGCCCGGGGCATAGCGCTGCAGGTTGAAGATCGGATTCACGAACAGCTCCTGCTCCGGGCAGCAGTCGCGGAACAGCGGCCGCTCCTCGAGCCAGCGGTTCAGGCCGGCCGTCACGCCCCGCAGGATCACCTCGGCCAGGGCGAAGGCCTCCGGATCGCTGCGATCGATCGCCACCAGGCTGATGTCGGTGGACTCCTTGGCCGGGTCGCCCGCTCCGCCGGGACCGAAGGCCACGCCGGGCCGCTGTAGATCACCGCGGTGATCGAAGAAGGCCAGCACCCCATCGGCCAGGGCGGCGTAGCCGGCGTTGCGATAAGTGCCGATCAGCTGCATGGGGAACGGATAAAAAGTGCAAAAAGCGGGTCAGAGCGAACCGGTGGTGCCAACCCCGGTCATCGGCCGCAGGGCCATGAACACCTCGACTGAGGTCGAGGGCTTCGGTGACCTCCAGCATCGTGTCAACGGCACCATCCACAGCGCGAAGGACCTTGGGCCTAAAGAAGGGGCCGGGCTCGCCAGACCCTGGCGCACCGCAGGCTGGATCACAGTTTCAGCCCCACCAGGGAGGCAGAGGGATTGGTGGATCGTCTGCGCGGGCCCCATCCCGGGCTCAGCGAAACGGAATCACCACCCCGCCATCGCGACGCTGCCAGCGCTGCCGGTCGGGAACCACCAGGGCGGCCAGACCAACGGCATCCAGGGCGGCGGCCACGGGATCGAGGGGGGACTCCTGGGCGGACCCAGCCACGGCGGACAGCACCCCCTCCACCAGCACCTGCCCCTCAGCCGGATCCGCCAGCAGCCGCAGCCCCCTGACCTCAAACTCCCGGCTGAAGAAGAGGCGTCGCAAGCGGCCGGAGCGCTCCGGGCCCAGGGAGGCGGCAAAGGCCTCCAGGGAGGCCGTATCCCCGGCGCAGCCGCTGTTGAGGGCCAACCAGATCAACAGCTTGGCCCAGCTCTCGATCGTCCAGGGCGGCGCAAAGCTGGTGCGGTGCTGCCGTACCAGTTCCGCCAGGGCGAAGTCCTCCAGGTTGGCCCGCAGGGTGTCCTGGCAGGGCAGGGCATCGGCCGAGGCCCCTGAAACGACGCCCGCCCGGCCTGGCGACTCTTCCGCAGCCTTCCCGGCTGGGTGTGGCGGCGCTGATCGAAACTCGTCCATACCGCCATCCTCCCCGGCAGGGGGCAAACTGCAAAGGCATGCAACCTGCAGGAGAAGCTCGATGGCCCTCGATCTGAACGATCCGGAACTCGAGTTCAGCGACCTGGTGACCGCCTACCAGAGCTGGGTGATGGCCGTGATCAACGACGAAAAACTCGGCGGCGAGAAGCTGCTCACCGATGAGATCGCCGACGACGCCATCAATGCCATGCGCTTCCTCCCCGATGTGGTGACCAGCGCCATCGAAACCACCCTGGCCCGGGTCTACGACGTGGATCCTGAGGAACTCTCCGACCTGCTCTATCCGGAGGACTGAGGGTCTGGCCGGAGGACTGAGGGTCTGGCCGAAGGACGGGCCGCCGGACTCACCGGCGCGCCCGCCGAGGGGCGAAGTGGGTTGATTTTTATGCATGCATTCCCGTAAATCCCGGTTTTGCCGCGGATGTGCGCCCATCCCAGCACCGCATCAGCACCATTGCCGCCGCCTGGGGCAACGGCCGCCTGGGGCAACGGCCGCCGGTGGCAATGGCCTGGCGGTAGCCGTTCGGCGATCCACCCGGCCAGGGGCGCCGGAACGCTGTAGGGTTTCTTCGATCAGGAGCGGACCGAGGGTGATCCTCGAAGCTGTTCCTCCTGACCAGCCCAGAATCACCATCAGGGCTCGCGCTCCCGAACCGCGACCAGCCCCGATCTCCCGTCTGCGCTTCAGCAGGGTCTGAGCCATCCCCGAGCAACCCGGGATCGGCCAGCGCCCCACCAACCCACCCCATCCGGCTCCGGCGACCAGCCCCGCGCAGCGGGCAAGTCTCCCGGAGACCTTGGGCATCCGCAGCCCCCAAAGAGGGCATTCACCGCATCAGCATGACCAAATCGACCATGACAACACCAACTCCAGGCATCCCCATGGCCCGGGCCCACCCCTTCCGGGGGGCGAGCCCCTGGCCCAACCAGCCCCGCTCCGGACAGGGGACGCGCTCCACCCCAGTGGCTCCCTCCTGTCCCCTGCCGCGCCGCACCGCCGGGGGCCCGGGCCGGCCAGCCCCCACCTGGGAGGAACTCCTCGGTCAGCGCTGAGGGGCCCCAAGCCCCCGCCCGGGCTACGGGGCAGATCCGAGCTGCAGCGTGAGCGGCACCGGCGGCGCACCCTGCCAGGGCAGGGGAGACTCAAGGCTGAGGGGCTCACCGGTGCAGGGATGCACCAGGTCGAGTCGCCAGGCATGCAGCCGCAGCCGGCCAGCGGCGCCTCGACTGCGGGCAGGGCCATAGAGAGGATCCCCCAGGATCGGGTGACCCAGCCAGGCCAGATGGACCCGCAGCTGGTGGGACCGACCGGTGTGGGGCTCCAACCGCAGCCGGCACCAGCCATCCCCCCGCTCCAGGCACCACCAGTCGGTGCGACTGGGCCGACCGGCGGGATGCACCCGATAGAGAGGTGGCCGGTGGCGGACCTTGGCCAGGGCCGCCTCCACCCGCCCGGCCGGGGACGACAGCCAGCCGGCCACATCGGCCAGATAGGTGCGTCGCACCCGCCGCGCCTCCAGGGCCATCGAAAGGCTCCGGTGGGTCTCCGGATCGCGGGCGAGCAGCAACAGGCCGGAGGTGTCGCGATCGAGGCGATGGGGCAACCGCAGCGGCCCCCAGGCCGGCTCCAGACGGGCCGGCACCGCGTCGGCCAGGGCCGGGCCGCGGCCGCTCTGGCTGAGCAGCCCTGAGGGTTTGTCGATCACCAGCAACCAGGGATCGGCATGCAGCACCACGGGATCCGCCGGGACAGAACTCGGCACGGCAGGCATTCCACACATCCCCATGCTGGAAGAGGAGAAGACCCTGCTGCGCTGGGCCGGCTGAGCGCTCAGAGCGGATCCCCCCCTACCGGTTCCGGCAACGGGCAGGTGGTTTCGATCCGCTCCGCCAGGGCCAGGCAGCGATCCATCTCCTGCCAGAGCAGCTCGCGCCGCTGGGCATCAACGGCGAAGGAGCGGTGATGCAGATCCCGCCCCACATAGCGGAGGGCATCCCGCAGGCGCAGCCAATCGTCGGGGCTGAAGGCTGGAAGCGACGACTCCATGGAACAAGGGACGGAACAACAAAGGGCGGAACAACAAGGGCGGCGGACCAGGGCGGAAGGGCGATAGCCCCCGCTCAACCGGAGGGCCGGCAGCGGGCTTTGAGGGCAGCGCGGAGGCGAGCCACCGCGTCATCCTGACCCTGCAGGGCGAAGGCTTCCTGCTCCAGCTGCCGGCTGCCGTGGTGATAGCTCGTGGTGAGAATGCCGCCGATCTCCTGGCGCACCACCGGATCGAGGCGCAGCCGCCAGCCGATCGGGGTGAGCTGCCCGTCGGGGCAACTCTGCACGGCATGCACCGCCTCATGCAGGAAGGTCTGAGGGCCGATGCCCAGATCGAAGGCGATCGGCGCCACCCAGAGAGTGCGACTGGCGGGCACGTACTGGCCGTAGGCCCGTGCCGCAGGGGGCGGAGCCCAGCGCAACCGGAACCCATACCGCTCCAGATCCCGGGCCAGGGAGCGCAGCTCGGGGGGCAGCCGCGCCGACAGCTGGGGGTCAGCGGATCCCTGGGCTCCCCCGGGGGCCAGCCGGGCGGCCGGCCGCGATCCCGAAGGCGATCCCGAAGGCGAACCCGGCGAGGCGGACGCTTGGGCCCGAAGGCTGCCGCTCCCGGGCAGGAATGGAGCAGAGATCAGCAAGGATCGAGTCGCACCTAGTCGAGTCACACCTGGTCGAGACGCAGCGGGTCTTGACGCAGAGGGCCGAACCGGGGCAGCTGGAGCAGCGGCGGATCGCGGAGCAGTCACGCCGAGGGCTGCCAGCGGCAACGGCGCAGGAACCGAGTGGGGGGCGATCCAGGTCACGCGGAAGGGGCGGGTTCCTCAGGGTCCCATCAGATTGATGCGATAGAGCACCTCCTCGAGGGCCTCGGCGGCCCGCACCCCAGCCCAGCGCTGGGGATGGGCGGCGCTGCAGCAGGAGGGCACCGGCGCCAGAATCGTGCTGGGCCGGGCATGGCAGAACTGCACCACGCTGTGGCGCTCGCCACTGGCGCCCGGGGGTGCCACCACCCGGTGCCAGCCGGCCGGAATGGTGCCGTTACTGAGGCGCTCCAGCATCAGGCCGGTGTTGAGGATCACCCGACCCTCCGGCGGTGCGGCCGCCTGCCAGCGGCCATTCACCTCCACCTCAAGGCCGGCGGCGGTGGCCCGGGGCAGGGCGGTGATCAGGTTGATGTCGGCATGGGGGGCGGCCCACAGGTGCCCGGCCGCCGGCGCGGCGGCCATGGGGGGATAGCGGATCGCGCGGGTGAGGGTGGGGGCCTCGTGCACCATCTCCTCGAAGAAGGTTTCGGCGCAGCCCATGCCGAGGGCGATCACCCGCAGAAAGCGCCGCTGCAGGTCGGCGAGGGCGGCATGGAAGCGCTCCAGCACCGCCGTGATCCCCGGCACCGCCGCCTCAGGGAGCACGGGCTCCGGATAGAGCACGGGATAGCGGCGCCGCAGCGGATGGCCGCCGGGCAGCGGCACCGACCAGTTGAGCATCTCCTTCCAGTCGGCCTGGTCGTGGCCGGCGGCGGTTTCCACCAACAGGCCGGTGTAGCCGCTCTGACCATGGCTCAGGGGTTCGTGAAATCGGGCCTTGCTGGCCGGATCGAGGGCAAAGAAGCGTTGCAGCAGGCCGTAGGCGGTGTCGAGCAGATCGACGGGCAGATCACTGCTGGTGTACACGAAGCCGGTGGCCAGGCTGCGGCGCACCCCATCCACCACGGCGGCGCGGGCCGCCCCATCGCCCCGCTCGAAGGCCAGCAGATCCACATCGAGGATGGCCGGTTCAGCCATGGGCCGGGCAGCGCGGGAGTCCCCCGATCCTGAGCGACTACCGCTGCCGCGGCCACAGCCCCGTCCGGCAAGCAGGGCACCGGCCTGGATCAACGGGGCCTCGGGGCTCCCTAGCGCCGCCGGGAGGGTCCGTTCATCCCGGCCTCAAGGGGGTCCTGCAGCCGTCGGGTCGCGTCCGAGGTTTTGAATGGTGGTCGCTTCAGCAGGGTGGGCAGAACCATTGAGCGAGCCCCACCAGCCCCAACTCGAGCCTTCCCCTTTCCATCAGCGGCTGCCGTGGTGGGGAGCCGATCTGCAGACGCTGCGGGACACGATCCATCCCCAGCGGCTGCCGGAGGATCTCTCCTCCGCACTCACCATCGACCTGGGCGGTGCTGATGCCCTGCTGGCACGCCTCTCCTTGCCGCAGCAGGAAGCGCCCAGGGCCCTGGTGGTGCTGATCCCTGGGCTTGGCGGTTGCGTGGACGGACCAGGCATCCGCCGTCTGGCGGCTTACCTGGTGGCCGCCGGTGTTGCCGTGCTGCGGCTCAACATGCGCGGTGCCGGCGCCGGCAGGCCTCTGGCCTCGGGCACCTATGCCGCGCTCTGCAATCGCGATCTGCTGCCTGCCCTGCAGCAGGCCCGCCAACTGGCCATTCAGCTGGCGGCAGGGAACCGATCAATGCCCCTGTTTGGGGTGGGGCTCTCCCTGGGGGGCACGATGCTGCTCAATGCCCAGCTGGAGCAGCCCCTGCTCGATGGCCTGGCGTGCATCAGCAGCCCTCTGGATCTGGTCCAGTGCGCGGATCAATTCGACCGGCCGCGCAACCGGTTGTATCGCCGTTGGGTGCTGCGGCGCCTGCGCCAGCTGACCCTGGAGGATCCCCACGGGATCTCGCCGGCCGAACGCGCTCTGCTGTGCGGACCGAAGCGGGTGCGCAGCCTGCAGGCCTTCGATGCGGCCATCACCGCACCGCGTTGGGGGCATGCGTCCCTGGCGGCTTATTACACGGCCGCCAGTCCGCTGCAGCCCCTTCGGGCAGCGATGGAAACCAGGCACGCCCTGCCCCCGATCCTGTTGCTTCATGCCGCCGATGACCCCTGGGTGCCGGTGGCGGCCCACCTCGGGCTGGCGAGGCAAGCGCAGCGGTGGCAATGCTCCTGGCTGGACACCTTGATCACGGCCCGAGGCGGCCATAACGGCTTCCACAGCCGCGACCACATCGAACACCTCAAGGGTGGCAGCACGGTCAGTTGGGCGGATCAGCAGACGACGGCGTGGCTCAAGGGGAGATTGGAGGATCAGTTCACGGGCAGCCGCTTCGGATGCGGGCGCCCGGCCAGCAGCGCTGATGCTCACGACCTTCGCAGGACCTGACCCTCCATCGGCTGCAAGGTGACAACGCATGCATGGGTGGAGCCGAACGCACGGGTGGCTGAGGGGGTGATTGGCAATGGATCACCGGCGCCAGGGTCGGCCGTGGAAAACAGCAGTTTCCAAGAGCTGGATACCGGGTTTAGGTTGGCATCCACCACCACCGCCACAGTCAACGTGGCGGTGGTGTGGGTGTTCACCACCACGAGAAGCTCCCTGTCATTGAGAATTCGCGAAAACGCCAGCACACCTTGCGGATAGGGGGAATAGCCAAATTGATCAGTGACGCCATCACCAACGGGCCGAAAATACTGACGACCGTATCTCAATGCTGGTTCGCTGTCTCGCAGTTGGGTGAGCGCACGCAAAAAGACGTAGAGAGGATGATTTGTGGAAAAGGCTCCTTGATTACCCCACATGGCACCTCTTGCATATTCCCGCCGATCTCCTGATCCAGCCATTCCCTGCTCGTGACCGTAGTAGAGACAGGGCACTCCCTGTAAGGAGAAAAGACAGAGAAGAGCGGTGCGTGATTGCTTGGGCCAATTCTGCTGATGAAAGCGCTCATTGAGATCGTGGTTGTCCAGGAAAGTAACGTAGTTTTTGCCTGCATCCCCCTGGGAACTCACAATGGTTTTCAAGGTCTTGCGCCGTTCATCAAACTGATCCGCAAGCACCTTGGGGGCGGCATTGCACTTGATCACATCACAAAGACGCTTGCGCATGGGAAAATCAATGGCTGCATCGACGCCAATGATATCTTCGTCTTTGAGAGTATTGCGGCCAATGAAGCGTGCAATTGCGGCTTCGTTGTTGTCTTGCCAGACCTCTCCAAAGGTGAAAAAGTTCTTCTTCCCAATCGAGAGACCAAATTCACGCATGGCATTTCCAAAGACCCGGGCAAACTCGGGTTCCACATACTGCAGGGTATCAATTCGGAAGCCATCTAGATCGAATTTGGCGATCAGATATTGGTAACTGCGGATCAAATGGTTGCGGACAGGATATTTGTCGTCGCCAAGATACTCTGTCACCAATTCCTTGAGGCGATCAAAGTCGCCGCGAGTGATGTCGCCTGCGTCGTTCACCGAACCCTTGCGTCTAAAGTAATCGTTCCGTTGCAATTCCTGAGGCCAAATGCCATTGGCACGGCTCTTGGCAGTGATCGTCTCCACTCCTGTCCAGTTCCCCTGGGGAGTACCGCCGTTGTCGCGCCAGAACACTGCGTACTCACCATTTTCTCTCCAGGGCGCGGAATCGCGCATCCCTTCATAGTTGAAAGGGTCTCCAACATGGTTTAGAACAATGTCGAGAATTACAAAGATCCCTTCGGCATGTGCTGCGTCGACCAGATCGCGAAACTCCCGATCAGCCAGGTCTGGATCCTTGAGCGCTTCGGCTGGATCCTTGCAGAAGCGAGGTTCGATTCGGAGAAAATCTGTGATGCCATAGCCACCCCAGTAATCGCGGAACCATTGGGGATTGTAGAGGACAGGAGAGAGCCAGAGCGCACCCACGCCAAGGCCTTTGAGGTAGGCCAGTTTGTCTTTGATGCCTTCAAAACTTCCGCCTTGGTACGTGTTGCAGGGGAGTGTTGCTGGACTGGGGGGGCCAGACGGATTGTTGAAGCGATCCACGAGTAGAAAATAAATCCAATGATCGCGCCAGTCTGCCGGTGATGGTGTCAGGCTTGCTCCGGATGCGACCCAAGTGGCTGGATCGAGGATTTTGCTTACTTCTGCATCAAAAAGTGATGTCGGCATTGGATTGTTTCGTTTGCTTTCAAGCAAACTTACATCGGTTCTCGATGTTCGTTGTGAGTTTCATCACAGCTATTGGTGACGAGTGGGCTTATGCGAAGGCCATTCCCATCGCCCTAGGGGCCATCTGCTTGTGGTGGCCCATGGGGGGAGGCTGGAGGCTGATCATGTGAGCAAGATCACCGCGATTGGTGAGCGCAGTTGTCGACAGCCCCCTTGCATCAGTCGATAGTTACAGAGGAGGGCTGAAGCAAAAGCAAGCATTTGCTTCAGCCCTTCATCTTCCATCAGCAATTGAGATGACCGATCATGGCATTGCTCCTGACTACAGCCTTTTCCGAAGATACGATTGCAGCCCCAGGAAATCGCCAACCGAATTACATTGTTATCTCAGTCACTGATAGCAATGGCGTACCGGTTACGGGTCTTGCCGCAGGCAATTTTCAGGTTGATCCTTTGATTGTAGGGCCTGGCGGTGCATTGGTGAACATTGTTGGAGTATCTCCTGGAAGACTCGCTGGATTCTATTTGTTGAACGTTCTTCCCATTCGCACTGAAACATGGAAGTCCGGAGTCTACATTTTCTGCGTAGCAGTGAAACGCGCTTCGGATCAAGGACAAACATTGGCCACTGTCTTAATGGATTGATCTAGGCCGAGGCGCAAGAGTGGCTCAACCTGCGGTGGCCTTCGTCAAAAACTCCTGAATCCAGATCCGATCCTCCGCCAGGGCAAGGCCAGCGGCCAGGGCCGCAGCCAGCAGGAACAGGGATCGGCGGCGCATGGTGCCTATAGCCGTGCCTGCCAATGATGGGACCAACCGGGGCACAGGCGACGGAGCTGGAGCAGGGGCGATCACGGTGGCCTGTGCGGACCTCCACCCGGGAGGGAGAGCACCAGCACCGCGAGGCGATCAGCCGGGTGGCCAGGGCGTCAGCAGCCAGCCAGTAGCCAAGCAGGAGGGCCAGCAGCGCCGGATCAGCCGGCGCATGGGACGGTTTGAAGGATTGTGAGGGCCCAGGGCGGTCGACTGGCAAAGCCGGAGGAATGTAAAGGGGGTTAGTCATTGGCGAGGAGCTGTCTATAGAGTCGACAGAGCGCTATAAGCCACATTCAGTTAGGTGCGCTCCTGCTGTGGTGATCAGACCAGAAGAATTCCAGCGAGCCAGGCGAACGCAGTCCCTCGCAGGCGGCTTATGCCAGCTCAGCGGCGCCCTTCTTTCTGTGGTTGCAGGCAGCATCACGATTGGCTCTGTTCTGAGCGGAAGCGGACTGGCCGGGCTGCTGTTCGGAGGATCAGCGACGTTCGCTCTGGCCCTTGCAGGTGCACCCCTCGCCGCGTTGGGGAGCATCGCCAACAGTCAGAAAGCATCTAAGGAACTGCTGCTGCTCTACGTCAGCGAAAGCGTTGCTGAGCCGCAAATGCGTAGGCCACCAGAGCCCTGGAGACGCAGGGAGCCTGATGAAACCAGTTACAGCGAAGAACCGGAACCAGGAAGTCTGAAGATCAACAGAGAGGCAGCTGGTATGCCGCCACCACCTCCACCCCCGCCCCCGCCTAGGTGACCCAGCAATCTGTGCGCTGCGGGATAAACCCTCAGGAAAGACAACACAGAATTAAGACATTGGCAGAGCCCTTGAACTCAACCGTTTATCTTGGCGTATGGCTTGATGAATTCCCTGATGATGTTTCTGGGATCGCGCCAGCCGTTGGGTCACCATCAGCTCTCAACTTCGCCGCAGCGGTCAGGCCGTCGATCAGCCGTTGCTAACCGTGACCCCTCTCCAGAAGGCCACGCGGCCGCGGATCTCCTCGGCGGCGGCCTTGGGGTCGGGATAGAACCAGGCGGCGTTGGCATTCACCTGCCCGTCCACCACCACGTCGTAATAGTGGGCCTCACCCTTCCAGCCGCAGACGGTGCGGTGGCTGGAGGGCCGGAAGCAGTCGCCGCTCAGCGCCTCCGGCGGGAAGTAGGCGTTGCCCTCCACCTTCACGATGTCGCCGCTCTCAGCGATCACCTGGCCATTCCAGCTCGCCTGCATTGGTGTCATGGGGTCGGGAATCACGATCATGGCGAATCCCGGGCGCCCTCGCCGCTGCTGATGTGCCGAGCGATCGGGTCTGGACGTCGGAGGAACGACTCCATCGTGTGCGCAATAGCTCCGCCAGGGCGGTGGCCAGATGCAACACCTGCTGGCGAAGCGGGCTTGAATCGCGGCATGGCTACAGGCGCCACTCTGCAAAGGTGGAGACGCAGCAATTCCACCGCTTGATGGCCAGCCCCCAGCCGGAACCGCATGACTCCCCGACCATCCTGATCGTGGCGGCCCTGGCCGAGGAGCTCGACCATCCCGGCGTGCTGCACACGGGCGTCGGCAAGCTCAACGCGGCCTATGCGCTGACTCGGGAGCTGCAGCGGCGGCGGCCCAAGCTGGTGGTGAACTACGGCACGGCGGGCGGCCTCAACCCCTCCCTGGCGGGACTGGTGGAGATCCGCCGCGTGCTGCAGGTGGACATGGAGGCCGAACCGCTCGCCCCTCGCGGCCAGACCCCCTTCTCCCCGGAACCCTTCCAACTCGACTCCGGCGTCGAGGGCGTGGTGTGCGGCAGCGGCGACCGCTTCGTGACGGCGGTGGATCCCTGGCTGCTCCAGCACGGCGTGGAGGTGGTGGATATGGAACTATTCGCGATCGCCTCCGTCTGCCAGCGGGAGGGGATCCCCTGGCGCTCGTTCAAGTACATCTCCGATCACGCCGACCGGGATTCCGAGACGAGCTGGCAGGAGCATGTGCGGGAGGGGCAGGACCTCTTTCTGAAGCGGGTTGGGGAGTTGGCGATGGCGCCCAAGTGAAGAGGCTGTAGCCATGCCGTGGGTTGCCGTGGCGCAACCGGGAGCCATGCCGCTCCAGCAGGTGCCGTTGCATCGCCATCGCCCCTGGTTCATCCGGCGGCCTTGCTAAGCGTGGAGCTCCCTCAGCCGCGCTCGCTGCCATGGCCCACAACAGCTCGGTGATCTGTTTCCACCAGCGCCCGCTCACGGTGTTCGCCAGCCCGGGGCGCTATGTGCAGGGGCCGGGCGCCACCCATGAGCTGGGGAGGGAGTTGCAGCGGCTGGGGCTGAGCGGCCGGGTGCTGTTCGTGGCTGGCCGCACGGCCCAAAGGGATCTGCAGCCGATCTGGCAGCAGGTGCTGCCGGAGGTGGGCCTGGAGCCGGTGGTGATCGCCTTCGGCGGCGAATGCAGCGAGGCGGAAATCAACCGGCTGGTGGCCGAGGCCCGCAGGAGCCAAGCCGTGGCCTTGGTGGGGGCCGGCGGCGGCAAGGCATCGGATACAGCCCGGGCCGTGGCGGATGAGCTGAATGTGCCGGCGATCATCACCCCCACCCTCGCCAGCACCGACTCCCCTTGCAGCGCCCTGTCGGTGATCTACTCCGAAGGCGGCGGCGTGGAGGGGTTCCGCTTCTACAACCGCCATCCGCTGCTGGTGCTGGTGGATACGCAGGTGGTGGCCCGCGCCCCGAAGCGCCAGCTGGTGGGAGGGCTGGGCGATGCCCTGTCCACCTGGTTTGAGGCCCGCAGCGTGCGCCAGAGCTGCAGCCACAACATGGTGGGAGGTCTGCCCAGCAGCACCAGCAGCGCCTTGGCCAAGCTTTGCTGTGACATCCTGCTGGCCGATGGACCGGCGGCCTGCGCAGCGGTGGAGGCCGGCGTCCCCACCCCGGCGTTGGAACGGGTGGTGGAGGCCAACAACCTGCTGTCTGGCCTTGGCTTCGAGAGCGGCGGCCTGGCGGTGGCTCATGCCGTGCACAACGGCATCACCGAGATTCCAGGCAGTCACGCTTACATCCATGGCGAGAAGGTGGCTTTCGGGCTGCTCACCCAGTTGGTGTTAGAAGGCCAACCGCAAACCGAAATCAACGAGATCCTGCATTACCAAAAGGCGGTAGGGCTGCCGATCACCCTGGCCCAAGTGGGGGTCGACGCCAACAATGACGACCAGCTGCAACGCATCGCCGCTCGCAGCGTCATCCCTGGCGAATCCAGTCACAACGAACCCTTCCCCGTGACCGCCGAAGCGTTGGTGGCGGCGCTGAAGGCGGCCGATCAGCTGGGGCGGACGTTGGGGTGAGGACCACGCCACTTCATGATCGGAAGATTCCCGCTCGCCTCTCATGCAGATCGTCGCCGCCCTGATCGAAGCCCTGCGGCTACGCGGCGTGCGGCGCGTCTATGGAGTGCCGGGTGATTATGTGCTGGGCCTGTTTGCCGCCCTGCAGGCCTCGCCGATCGATCTGATCTGCACCGCCGGGGAGGAGGGGGCCGGCTTCGCCGCCGATGCCCACGGGCGTCTGCAGGGGCTGGGCGTGGCGGTGGTCACTTACGGCGTCGGTGCTCTGAAGCTGCTCAATCCGGTAGCCGGCGCCTACGCCGAACGCTCACCCCTGTTGGTGATCTCCGGCGCCCCGGGCCTGCGGGTGAGCGAGGAGCACCCCCTGCTACACCACCGCATCCGGGCGGATCAAACCCAGCTGCGCCTCTTCCGGGAGGTCACGGTGGCGAGCGCGGTGCTCGATTCCGGCCGCACCGCCGCCCAGGAGCTGGTGCGGGTGCTGGAGGAGATGCGGCGCGAATCCCGCCCCGGCTACCTGGAGCTTCCGGCTGATTGCCTCAACCGGGAGATTCCCTGGCCGATCGATCTGACCCCGCCCGCCCCCGCGCCCCTGGCCATCCCGGAGGGTCTGCGGCGCGAGGGGGAACGCTGGTTGGCCTGGATGCGCGGCCGCCAGCACCCCCTGGTGCTGGGAGGCGTGGAGCTGGCCCGCTTCCACCTGCAGCCCCTGCTGCGGCAGATCCTGGAGCGGGAGGGCTGGGAGTTGGCCACCAGCCTCTCGGGCAAGAGCCTCCTGAGCGAGAGCCATCCCCTGGTCTTGGGCATCTACGAGGGAGCGATGGGGCAGCCGCAACTGCGCCATCGCGTGGAGAGCAGCGACGGCCTGCTGGTGCTCGGCCAGCCCCTCAACGACCTCGACACCGGTGTGTTCACGATGGCGGTGGATCCCGCCGACGTGCTGCAGGTGGACCTCGAAGGCGGGCTGCGCACGGCTGGGGCGCGCAACGAGAATCTCGATCCCCTCACCCTGCTGCGCATCTGGGCGGAGGCGGGCGCACCGGAGCCCGCCCGCCTGCCGCTTGCGGCCCGTGACCCAGCGCCGGCCGCCGCCTTCGAGCCGGCGCCCGACCAGCCGGTGGGGGTGGAGCGGTTGATGGCGGCAATTGAAGCCGTTTTGCCCGCCGCTGCCACGGTGCTGGCGGATCCCGGCGATGCCCTCTTCGCCGCCGCCGATCTGCACCTCAGGGACAGCAGCCATTTCCTCGCCAGCAGCTTCTGGGCTTCGCTCGGCTTCGCCCTGCCCGCCGCCGTGGGGGCCTGGGGAGCCTGCCCGGAGCACCAGCCCGTGGTGCTTCTCGGCGACGGCGCCCTGCTGATGTGCGCCAACGAGCTGGCCACCCTGGCCCGCTATGCCATTCCCGCCCTGGTGGTTGTGCTCGACAACGGCGGCTATGGCACCGAGCGACCGATCCTCGATGGACCGTTCAACGATCTACAGCCGGTGGCCCATCGGGAGCTGGCCCTGGCGATGGGCTTCAGCGCCGCGGAGCGGGTGAAGAACGAGGAGGAGCTCTGGTGCTGCCTGGGCCGCTGGCGATCAGACGGGATCACGGGCCCCACATTGATCAGCGTGGCGATCCCCGCCGGCGCCATGTCAGCGGCGCTGAGGCGGCTCTCCACAGCTCTGGCGCAAAAGCTGGCCAGCCCACCGCCGCAGGGCTAAGGGCGCCCCGCCAGCGCCGGCTCCCGCTCCGTCTTGCTCTGCAGCAACGGCAGGCCTGGGGAACACCCCGTCTTGCGCTCAGACTTGCGCTCAGACTTGCACTCAGAGCGGTTCAGCCCCTTCACCCAGGATGGCGAGGTAGGCGTCGTAGGCAAACACCCGGTTGCGACGGCCTCCGGTGACTTCTCTGGCGATTCCCAGAGCCACCAAGCGCTCGATGGCCTTGGCAGCGGTGGGGAAGCTCACCTGCGCCCTGGCCGCGAGCTGGGGAATCCCGACCAAGGGCCGTTGCCTGAGCGCCGCGTAGACCTGTCTCAGGCTGGTGCCCGATCGACCCAATCCGGTGAGCCTCATCTCGTCGTTCCGGAACAGGTCCAGCAAGCGATGGGCCGAGTCCACAGCGGCAGCAGCCGTGCTCTCCACACCCTCCAGAAAGAACGCTATCCAGGCCTCCCAGTCACCCTGCTGGCGCACCTCATTGAGCAGTTCGTAATAGCGGCTGCGGTGCTGTTTGAAAAACAGGCTGAGATAGAGCAGGGGCTGGCGCAGGATGCCGCCATCCACCAGCATCAGCACGATCAGCAGTCGCCCGAGGCGGCCATTGCCATCAAGGAACGGGTGGATCGTCTCGAACTGCACGTGGGCGAGGGCGGCCTTGACCAGTACGGGCAGATCGTCGTCGGCATGGATAAACCGCTCCAGCTCGGCCATACAGCCTTCCACTAGCCCAGGAGGTGGTGGCACAAAGCGGGCATTGCCCGGCCGGGTGCCGCCGATCCAGTTCTGGCTGCGCCGAAACTGGCCCGGCATTCGATCGGCACCACGCCCACGGGCCAGAAGCACGGCGTGGATTTCCCGCAGCAAGCGGCAGGAGAGGGGGAAACCACTGGCCATCCGGGCCAAGCCGTGTTCGAGGGCCGCCACGTAACTCGATACCTCCCCGACATCGTCCATGGGAATCCCAGGAGCCTCCTCAAGCTCGAACAACAGCAGGTCTGACAGCGACGACTGAGTTCCCTCGATCTGGGATGAGAGCAGAGCCTCCCGGCGGACGTAGGCGTATAGAAAAAGGTCTGGATCGGGAAGCAGGGCCGCCACGCCATCAAGCCGCCCACAGGCCAGCAAGGCGCGATCCTTGAGGGCCTGCCCTAGCCCGCCCATGTCCAGCGAGGGATTGGGTGGAAGGGGATCCGGCACAAAGGATCGGACGGACTCCCCGGCTGTGGTGGTGATCTGGTAGTGGCCCGTGGCGACCCGCTGCATACCTGGAGGTGGTGCCCAACCTTGAATAAGGGCCAGGCCTATTCAAGCGAATGGGCACTTCCTTTAACAAGCCGGCCTGGCCCAGCTGACGGTCGAGGCGGGCTTGGAGGAGGCGGTGGCGAGGGCAATGGGTGCCCGGCACAGCGAAAGCCTCAGGTTGCAGCTGCGTGGCAATGACGCGAGCAGCGGGGCGCACAGCATTGGTCAAGGCCTTGAGGTTCGCTGCGGAGCCGGCGCTTCGGGTGCAGGCGCCCGGTCAACCTGAGGTGAGCCTTGGGTCGCCTCGGCCGCCACCAGAGACCTGGAGAGCTCCTTAAGCGTCAGGTTCACCACCTGCTCCGCCGCCAGCCGCATCCCAGCCGCATGGCAAAAACAGATGTGCCATTCGATACCGTTGATAAGGTGGTCTGAGCCCTAGGTCGGTTCTTGCCGGCGCGGCCATCGCAACTACGAGGGCGGTCGTCTCCTTTCCACCACCTCCGCCCCCGGCAGGCACCGGCTCCTCTCCAAGCCTTGGTTCTTACAGGAGGTAATCCCTCCGATTGAAGGTCTGGCGCAAGGGTCGTTCCAAAGTATGATCGTCAAGTTAGCCCAGTGTTTAAGGCTTGTGAAAGTCGAACTTACCAAGAAAATCAAGGAAGTCCTACAGGACCCTTCAGCCCGCAAGCAGCTTCAAGACGCCTTGGCGGACGCCGGAAGCTCAGGAGAGATCACGGTGGGTGACAAGCGCTACGAACTGGTTCCTCTCAGTGGCGCTGACATGCGCTCCTCATCCCCTCGCTGACGGCTGAAGTGCTGAGGGAAGCTAGACACCGGGCCTGAGGAGTGAGCCTTGAACCTCGCATTCCCGGCCCTCTTCATCTTCATGCTTTCGCTGCCGGGAATCCTCCTCCGGTATGGCTATAAGAAAGGACCGAACGCCTGGAAGAACCCATTCATCATCCAGTCCTTGGGTGACGAGATTGCTTGGAGCGTCGGACTCGCAGCGGTTCTACATATCGTCTGGGTTGCGTGCTGGAAACACTTTCAAAGACCCGTCAATCTGAGATCCGCTCTAGTCCTGCTGGTGGGCACCAAGGATGGCATGGTCGAGACCGCAATTAATGATACAGCCAATGGCGCTGGCGAGGTGGGATTGTACTTCTTCACCCAGTTTGTTTTTGCGTACCTACTTGGCCTCATTGCACACGTTTTTGTTCGTGGCCATGGGCTTGATCATCGATTTCGAGTGCTTCGCTTCGACAACCCTTGGTTCTATCTGCTGAGCGGGGAAAGTCTTAAGGCTGTTCTCCATGACAGGCCGAAGAAATGGTGGGGGCGGCGGCCTCAGTGGTGGTTTTTCGGAAGGCCCAAGAAAGCCGATGTGGTGAAGATATCGGCAGCCGTCAGGCAGGGAAACGATGTATATCTTTATGTCGGGCAACTGGAGAGCTTTGAGTTTGATCGCACAGGCCAACTGGATCGCCTAGTGCTTAATCAGGCTTCACGGCGGCTTCTCTCAAGGGACCGCAAAGTTCAGGAGGGTTACGAACTGGACCCACAGAGGGACGATCGCTTCTATCCGATTGAGACCTTCTTCTTCGTGATCCGCTATGCCGATATCTGCACACTCAATGTGGAGTTCATCGTGCTCAAACAAATTTTATAGCAATCCTTTGAAAAACCTAATCTACCAAGATTTCACGCCAAATATCCACCTCAGCGCCTGAAGTTACCAAAGTGGCAGCCAGCAGCAGTAAGGGAAGCGATCGGCAGCGCATGGTGCCTGAAGCAGTGCGAGTCACTGCATAAAAGCCGGACATCCTTTTGGTTGCGGAGAGCGTGGATCTTGTGCACCAACGCCTGCCCATGGCTAGAGATAAGCCACCAGCCAACCCACCCACTTGCACCCCGCCAGCTACTTCGAGGCTGCAGCCGGCTTTCCGCCGCTTTCCTTCCAACGGGCCTGGATGGAGCAGGGGGAAGCGGCGCCGATTCGCACCCTGGAGGCACCCACGGGCCTGGGCAAGACGCTCGCCACGTTGGTGGGCTGGCTATGGGACCGGCAGCAACGGCCCCAAACCACACCCCGGCGGCTGGTGTATCAGCTGCCGCTGCGGACCCTCACCGAGCAGATCGCGGTGGAGTGCCGAACGGTGATGGCACGGCTGGGGGTGGCCATCCCGGTTCATGTGCTGCGGGGCGGTCAGATCGATAACGACTACGCCGATGCCTTGGCGGCCGAGGCGGTGATCGTGGGAACCCTGGATCAGGTGGTGAGCCGCCAGCTAATGCGCGGCTACTGCTGCTCGCGCTGGAGCTGGCCGCGCCACTTCGCTGCCCTCAACACCGATGTGCGTGTGGTGGTGGACGAAACCCAGCTGCAGGGTGCGGCGGTGCGCACCGCCATCCGCCTGCAGCAGCTGCATCAGGAGCTGGGCGGCCCGGCGCCGCGGGAGCTGGTGCTCTGCTCCGCCACCCTCGATGCTGCGATCCTGCCGGCCGGCACCCCCCGCCACGGCCTGAGCGATGCCGACTACGGACATCCGGTGGCGGAGCGGAAGGTGGGCCGATCCAAACCGCTCACCCTGGCGGGCGACACCGATCCGGCGGCCTTGGTGAGATGCCATCACCAGGAGGGAACCCTCACGCTGGTGGTGGTCAATCAGGTGCGGCGCGCCCAGGCGATCGTTGCCCAGCTGCAGGACCTGCCAACCCTGCTGCTCCACTCCCGTTTCCGCCGGGCTGAACGGCAGGCTATGGAAGCCCAGCTGCGGGAGTTCCGGGGCGTGGTGGTGGCCACCCAGACGATGGAGGCCGGGATTGATCTCGATGCCCGCCTACTGATCACTGATCTCTGCCCATGGGCGTCGTTTGTGCAGCGCTGCGGCCGGGTGGGGCGGAACAACACCTATGCCGATGCGGCGGTGATCGTGGTGGAGCCGGCCGAGGAGCTGCCCTATGGCGGCGCAGAGCTGACTGAAACCCGCCGACGGCTGGATGGTCTGGGTGATGCCTGCGTGCGCAACCTGATGGCGGTGGAGGCTCCGGCGCAGCCTGGTGAAGGCCAGCGGCTCACCGCTGAGGCGTTCCATCAGTTGTTCGACACCCATCCGCTGGAGCAGGGCGACATCGACATCAGCCCCTATCTGCGCGTGGGCGAGATGCGGGATGTTTCACTGCTGTGGCGTCAGCAGCCCAGCCCGGAGATGGCGGCGGCCGGTGATCTGGAGCTTTGCCAGGCACCTCTGCGGGCGGTGCAGCAGCGCTTTGCCACGGTCTGGATTCCTCGCGGTGATGGCTGGGTGGAGATCCCATCAGGGCAACTGAGCGTGGGGTCCGTGGCGGCCGTGCCTTGTGTGGCTGGCGGCTACGACCCTGCGGTGGGCTGGCTGCCGGCCAGCACCACAGCCGTGATGGAGATCCAGCCGCCAGTGGAACGCGGCGCCGCAGAAGACCGCAGCAGCTTTGGCTCCTCGGTGGCCGTGACCCTGCCCCAGCACCTGGGCGACACCCAAGAAGAAGCCGCCGCCCTGTGTCAAGCCCTCACCATCACCGAATCCCTCGCTGTCCATGTGCTGCGGGCCGCATGGCTGCACGACATCGGCAAGGCCCATCCGGTGTTTCAGGCCACGATGCGGGCCAATGGCTGCGGCGAGGGCCAATGGGCCAAGGCACCCGGATGGGGGAGCCGCCATAGCCGCCCTGGTTTTCGCCATGAGCTGGCTTCTGCTCTGGCTGCCCTGCAGCTGGGGGAGGAGCCGCTGGTGAGCTATCTGCTGATGAGCCACCACGGCAAGATCCGGCTCCAGCTGCAGCCTTTCCCTTGGGCGCGGGATGGACCGCTTCATGGCATCGAGGAGGGCGACACCCTCCCCGCCGTGGCCGGTGTGAGCGAATCCGTGGCCATGCGGTTCCCCCCCACGGGGATGGGCAAAGGCTGGCGCTCCCTATGCGGGCGGCTGCTCCAGCAGCACGGCCCATTCGAGCTGGCCTGGCTGGAGGCGGTGATCCGCGAAGCCGATGTTCGCGCTTCCCGCCGCTGGCAGATCCCTGCTTCCTACTGACATTCCCCTGATACCCCTCACCTCGTCATGCAACACAACCTGCGCCTGAGATCGGTTCTTCCCACCTTTGTGCCCGCGGGCTTTGTGGATGTGGGCCATAGCACCGTGCGCGATGCCCAGAGCGGCAAAACACTGGTGATCGTGGATTCGGTGCAGTCGATCGCCAACCACCTGGAGGCCACAATCGTGGCGCAACCGGGGCAGGTGATCGCCGGCCTGGAGGCGATGCCGTTCCTGCGGCTCACGATCACCGATCCCCATGGCCGCACCCGCGTGACCAGCAGCCTGGAGCTGCCGCACCGGCTCGCCTCCGGCTGGTTCTGCCGCTCGGCCAATCTCAAGCCGTTTCAGCAGGAGCTAGCTGGGCGGATCCTCGATGACGGCATCGCGGCGGCGACCTTCCACTACTGCCCCAATTCCTTGCTGCACGGCGTTTTCTACAGCCAGCTGGCGGGCCTTGATCCCAACGTGGCCAAGACTCCCCGCCTGCTCACCGCTGAGGTGGTGGCCCGTGGTGCCCAGTCGGTGGCTGATGGCGGCGTGGCCAAGGATCCCCTCTTCCCCTCCGGCGATGGGTTTGATGTGGAGGGCCTGGTGGGCGAGAAGGCCACCGCGGCGGAGGTGGGCGCCGGCTTCATTCCGTTCCGCCATCAGGCCTTCATCGCCGAGGAGATCGAGCTGGCGGTGTATCTGGCGGAGGGCCGCATTGAACGGCTCCCCCTCCCCGATCCGGCCCGCGAGGCGCTCGCTCTGCTGGCCCGCCTGAAGCTGGCCCGTTTGCTGGCGGCGCCGCTGGATCTGAGGGCCCACTGCATCTTCCAGGCGGAGCAGGTGCCCGCAGAACTGAGCGATCCCACCGCCCTGCTCCAGACGTTGCAGGAGAAGCTGGCCGCCTGCCACAGCCTCGGTCTGCTCGCTGATCCAGCGGTCACGGAGTTCGCCCTCACCCTCGGTGCCGCCAAGGAGAAGAGCAAGAAAGGCAAGGCCGGTGCAGCGGTGGCCGCGGCAGCCTCTGAGGAGGAGGGCTGATGGCCACCACCATCCGTATCACCCTGCTCTCGGGCCGCTACGGCGCGACCCCCTGGGGCCGCAGCGAGCACGAAGGCCAGGTGGAGTACCCACCCTCACCCTGGCGCCTGCTGCGAGCGGTGCTCAATGGTGCCTTTGCCCTCTCCGGCACGCCCGGCCAGTTGCCGGAGGGCACCGAGGCGCTGATCGCCCTGTTGGCCCAGGAGCCGCCGAACTATCACCTGCCCTTTGGCGAGTTCGGCCAGATCCGGGGCTTCCGGCCCGTGTACGGCAATGAGCCGGTGCCACCGCTCGACACCTTTGGGGGCGGCTACAGCCAGGCCAAGAGGAAGCGGCGCTCCTTCATCGATTCCTTCCTGGAGCTGGGCCAGGGCGCCACTTTGCACGTGAGCTGGCCGGTGGATCTCGATGCGGAGCAGGAGCGGTTGCTGGGTGCCTGCCTGGCGGGCCTGAGCTATCTGGGCCGGGCGGAGTACCCGGCGATCTGGCAGGTGGTGCCTTCCATGCCAGCGGCCAACTGCATGCCCGATCCAGCCGGCACTCTCTCGGTGCTCACCTGCGGGGGGGCGGAGGTGTTGGAGGGCCTGCAGATGAATGCCCAGCAGGGGCGACAGGAGGGGCGGCAGAGCTTGCCGGGGCAGCGCTGGCTGACCTACCGCTACAACCCCGAACGGCCTGCGGTGGTGAGCCATGGCTCCAAGGCGCCTGCGGTGAACCGGGCGCTTTATGCCTTCCTCTCGGACTACGCCATGCCGGCGACGGCCGGGATCGCCTGGACCGATCGGTTGCACCGTGCCCTGCTGCGCACGGAGCCGAGTTCAACACTGTTTGCGGGGCTGGCCGGTGGCCAACCGCTCGGGGAAGATCAGCGAGCCTGGTACTGCTGGCACCAAAGCGATGGGGCGATCAGCGGGCTGGAGGTGTTGAGCCCGCAGCCCTTCACCGAGGCGGAGATCGAGGCGCTCCAGAAGCTGCGCCGGCTCTACGGCCGGGGCGGCGTGGAGGTGCCGCTGAGGCTGATGCAGCTCGACCATGCCCCGTTCGGCAGTCACCGGCAGCTGCGCACGGCCACGCCGATGCTGCTCTACACAACTCCAAGGGAGGGGAAGCTGCAGCGCAGCCCTGCAGGGCAGGCCATTCAGTCGTTGCTCTGGGGCCTGGGGGAAAAGGGCAAGATCGATCCCGCCCTGTTCCAGATCGATGGCGAAGCCCTCTGTGTGGAGCATCCCAGCCACGGGCGAATCGCGGCGCGGGTGCTGGAGGTGGTGGATGGGCCGGGCATCAACGGTCGCGGCGAGCGAAAGGCTGCATCCGGGCTCGGCTTCCATGTGGAGCTGCTGGCTGTGCGAGGGATGCCAGAGATCGGCATCGGCTGGGGCCGCCATTTCGGCGCCGGGCGACTGGAGGCGGTGGCATGAGGGAGCGCACCCGAACGATTCTGCTGGTGAATGCTGCTGTGGCCGTTGTCACGAGTGGCGCGGCCCTGGTGGTGTTGCTGATCGCTCCGCTTGGAATAGCCGCCGTGCTGTCCTGCACCGGACTGGTGGCGGCACTGAGCTTCGGATTGGGCATCTTGGCGGATTTGTGGCTGTGGCACGGGCTGGGTGGCGGTAGGAATCGCCCGGGGGTCCCGGATTCCGAGGGCTGGGAGGCCAGGGATGAACGAAGGGGCTTACCGCCCATGCCCGGCCCCGCGGATTTGCCTTCGCGGCGCAGTCCCTGAATCCAGGAGAAAAGAACATGCGCACGATCTATCTGATGCGCCAGTACGGAACGGCGCGGCTGGATGGGGAGCAGCTGGTGGTGCGCCAGCGTGAGGAGGAGATCGAGCGGGTGGGATTGCCGCTGGTGGATCAGATCCTGGTGATGGGCAATGTGCAGCTCAGCACTCCCCTGCTGCGGGCCTGCCTGCAGCGTCAGATCCCGGTGGTGTTCGTGTCGCGGCAGGGTTGGTGCGATGGGCGCCTGCAGCCCCTGACGATCGCCTACCGGCATCGCGCCCGCTACCAGCAGCAGCTCGGCGAGGGGGAGCGGCTGGTCGCGTCGCGGCGCTTGATCAGCGCCAAGATCGCCAATGGCAGGGTGCTGCTGCAGCGGCTCACCCGGCGCGAAAGGCCAGATACGGTGGCTGCGGCGATCGACCGTTTGCGCTGGCATCTGGATCAGTCCGGTAAAGCGAATGATCCGGACCGGCTCCGAGGCATCGAAGGCAATGCGGCCGCGGAATATTTCAAGGCCCTCGGCGAGCTCTTGAGCGGCGATGGCTTTCCATTTCTGGGCCGCCATCGCAGGCCGCCGACCACCGCCTTCGATGCGGTGTGCGGCTTCGGCTATGCCGTGCTTTGGAACGCCATGCTGACGCAGATCGAATTGCAGGGACTTGATCCTTATGAGGGGGTGCTTCATTCCGGTTCGCCGCGTCACGCGGCGCTGGTGTCAGATCTGATCGAGCCGCTGCGCACGCTGCTGGTGGATCCGTTCAATGTGTGGATGATCCGCACCAGGCGGCTGCAGGTGGATCGTGATTTCGAACCGCAGCAGGGTGGGGTATTTCTGAGCGAAACCGGCCGGCGCCTGTGGCTCAAGAGCTGGGGCACTTACATGGCGGAGAGTGTGAGCCTGGCTACGGATCGGCGCGGGCCGCGTTGGGAGCTACTCGACCAGATCGTGCGTGGTTTCGTTCGCTTCGTGTATGACCCGGCCGCAGGGCTCACGCTGCCGATTCGGCGATGACTGCCTCCCGCAGCCAGATCTGGGTGATCGCCTACGACTCACCGAGCGATAAGCGCCGCCGCAAGCTGGCAAAGCTGCTTGAGGGGCATGGTCTGCGCGTGCAGTGGAGTGTGTTCGAGTGTGAGCTGCGGCACGACCAGCTGCAGCTGCTGCGTCTGCGCTTGTCACGGCTGATCGTGAGCGAGCAGGACAGCATCCGCTTCTGGCCGGTGCCCCAACGGAGCTGCGCGCAGACGCTCCATCTAGGCAGAACCCTGCCTTCACCGGAGTGGGAAGACCGGGTGATCTGAGCGCGCATCCGCCGAACCGGGCCGAAACCGCGGTTTCCCGTTGAGCTGCGCGCTGCATTGCGGCGCAAGTGATCTGAGCCGTTACAACGCCGTTGCGCCAGCTTTTCTGCAGCCCTAAAGTTGAGCTGCGCGCAAATGGCCCTCCAAGCCCTTGCGGCACCTGGCCTGGTGAGGGCTGGGGTTCCGGATGGTTTTGCTATCCGGGGAAGTTGAAACTGAAGGTGTCTGCGGAGACGGCGCCGCGATCCTCTGCGATGTTCCGGATGGTTTTGCTATCCGGGGAAGTTGAAACAGCCTGGATTGGCTGCTGGAGGGGTTCCTGCCCGCCAAGTTCCGGATGGTTTTGCTATCCGGGGAAGTTGAAACATGCACCGGCATCGACGGCATAGCGCAACCGCTCGCGTTCCGGATGGTTTTGCTATCCGGGGAAGTTGAAACAAACAGCAGGCCCACCGCTAGGGCGGTCATGGCCAGGTTCCGGATGGTTTTGCTATCCGGGGAAGTTGAAACCGCGCCGAAGCGCAGGGCCGTCTTGTTCATTTTCTGTTCCGGATGGTTTTGCTATCCGGGGAAGTTGAAACCTGAAAGCCATGGCGAGCGCCGCGGTCGTCTTGCGTTCCGGATGGTTTTGCTATCCGGGGAAGTTGAAACTAGGCTAATCTTCGCTTCATTGTTTCATTCCCCCATCTGTTCCGGATGGTTTTGCTATCCGGGGAAGTTGAAACGGTTCGTAGATGGTGCGGGCTTGGTGCTGGGCGATCTGTTCCGGATGGTTTTGCTATCCGGGGAAGTTGAAACCTCAACGGCGCCGTCGCACGGGGCAGGCTCCGACGTTCCGGATGGTTTTGCTATCCGGGGAAGTTGAAACTTGGCCGCAGCGCCGTACTGGCCGGCCCGCAGAGCACCGTTCCGGATGGTTTTGCTATCCGGGGAAGTTGAAACAGTAGATGGCACGAATGCGAAACCACCCACTGCCTGGGTTCCGGATGGTTTTGCTATCCGGGGAAGTTGAAACCTGGCGACGCGGGAGCGCTCATCGGCCGCAGCCTGAGCCGTTCCGGATGGTTTTGCTATCCGGGGAAGTTGAAACTGACCAAGGCCACGTATCTGGCCCACTGCTCCAGAGTGAGTTCCGGATGGTTTTGCTATCCGGGGAAGTTGAAACAATAGATCAGGGCCACCCTTGAGTGCCTTGACCACAGGTTCCGGATGGTTTTGCTATCCGGGGAAGTTGAAACTGATCCGGAATGCCATGCGAACGGCCACGGGTCGGGAGTTCCGGATGGTTTTGCTATCCGGGGAAGTTGAAACTAATAGGGGTAAGCCTTGCCCTTGCCGTAGCGGCGCGTTCCGGATGGTTTTGCTATCCGGGGAAGTTGAAACCAAGTGGAGTGGTGGATTCCGCAGCACGGCTGCGACTCGGTTCCGGATGGTTTTGCTATCCGGGGAAGTTGAAACCTCAGCTCCATCGACAGGTTGCGGGACTCAGCCGGATCGGTTCCGGATGGCTTTGCTATCCGGGGAAGTTGAAACTCGTTGGCTAGTCTGTATTCAATCCATACCCTGGTGGTTGTTCCTGGCCTATTCCGTCCTTAGCCTAAGATAGGTGTCTGATCGGGCCATCATCAGCAGGGGGGGCGCCGTGGTCGGTTTCGTTGGGGCCGGCCTGTAACGGTAACGAAGGCCAGGCTCCACCTAACAAAAGACCGCAGCCAGGGCAGTCGGCGCTATCGAGATGCCTGACGAAACGAAACAAGCCATCTAATACTTGATCAATGGAAACCAACCTCACCTCCACCCCGCTCTCCAGCTACCTCTCCGCCCTGGGGCTGCTGAAGATCGCCTCAACCCAGCTTCCAGGTAGCGGAGCGGCTGGTTCCTGGCGTCAGGGCCGTTTCCAGCTGGAGCTTTTCCTCTCGGCTTCAGAGCTGAGCGAGTTCATGGCGAATCGCTACCAGCCATCGCCATGCCTCACGCCCTGGAACAAACCCAAAAGCGGCGGCCCCGGCTTTCTGGAAGGCCAGGTGCCTGCCGCGATCGAGGCCCTGAGTGATCCTCGCTTTGAGGAGCTGCGGCGGGTGGCCGACACAGCGGCGCGGGTGATGCCCCAGTTCGTGGAGGGCGGCAAGGTGAAGGGCGATGCCAAGCGGCTGGCCTTTGAGGCCCTGAGCCGTGAGGCCGATAGCGATGCCTTTGCCGCCTGGCTACAGATCTGCGCGGTCACTGGCGTTGATGCCAAGGGCAAGCCCTACGTGCGGTATCCGGCCCTGCTCGGGGGCACCGCCGGCTTCCTGGCAGCCGACTTCGGCGATCAGTTCGTGGCCTCCCTCGCCGCTGCCAAGGCCGAGCACTTCGAGGCCGCGATCTTCGGGTCCAGTGCGCGGAACGTGCTGCTCAAGGCCGGCAACAGCCTGATCTATGACCCCGCCGGCCGCGGCGATGGCCAGCAGGGGTATCGCGTCGCCAGCACTGATGTGCAGACCACCACCGCCAACCCGGCCGAACTGATCCTGCTGGCCGAGGGCATGGCCTTCTTCCAGGGCTACGCCACCACGGTTCAGCAGGAGGGGCAGGAAGGAGGCGGAGCCCGCCAGGCCAGCTTCACCCTGGCCGTGGCCCACAACGCCTCCGGCCACGCCTCCAACAGCTGGCTGGAGAACGACGGGCAGCCGGCGGAGGAGCTGTGGTGTCCGCTCTGGGAGGAACCCGTGACCTTCCAGGAACTGCGCGACGAACTGGCCCGCGTTGCCCTGCTGCCCCTCCCGCGGCAGCTCCGCACCGGCACCGATTTCGCTTTGTTCGCCTCCCAGCTCGGCCGGCGCCATGGCCTCTCCGCCTTCGCCCGCTACTGCTTCCCGCCTCGGGTGGGGCAGGGCACCAAGATCCCCTCGCTGATCGAGGTCTTCCCCCTCCAAGACGATCAGGAAGATCGCAGCGATGCCCTGGCCGGCGTGGCGGGATTCGCCTCCACCCTGCGCTGGCGCGCCGCTGATCGCTCCATCCCCACCAGCTACCGCAACAGCGCCGAGAGGGTGGTGGCGGAACTGGAGGCCCTCTCAGGTGGCGGAGGCATCTTCACCGCCCTGCTGCGCCATCTGGTGGCCTGGCGGCGGCAGGAAGACCTCAAGCCCGAAGGCGACCAATTCCAGCGCTTCAGCAAGGGCAGGCGGGAGCTTCCGCCCCAGTGGTTCGGCCTGCTGGAACGAGAACTCGATGGTCCCGAGTGGCGTCTGGGCCTGGCGCTGGCCACAGGCAGCCCCTATGCCTTTCTCGCAGACATCGCCCTCCTCCTCGCCGATCGGATCGATACCAGCCTTCTCCGCGATCTTGAGGCGGGCATCTCCTGGATCGACCGATCCGGCTTGCCCCCTATCCCCGAACCCGAAGAATCTCTCCCTTGGCTCCCGCCCGACTACCTCGCCGGGCTGCTGCTCAACCAGTGGCGCTTCGATGAGCACGTTCCCATCAGGGGCGACCGCGACCGCTGGGAGAAACTCCTGCTCGCCGGTCGCCCCGAGGAGGCCATGGAGGTAGCCCTCCACCGCCTACGCGTGACCGAGGTGGTGAGCTGGCACTGGCCTGCCATTGCGGCCAGTGATCCGGAGCGCCTATTGCGGGCGGTGGAGGTGCCGGTGCATCCCCGCACCCTCGGGAGGGCGAAGGCTGGGGGGTGAGGGGGGCTGGGCTGAGGGCTGTACCTGATGGAGAGGTGGGCGAGGCAGGGATCATTGTTCCCAAGACCGTGAGCAATGCACCTCCCCCCGCACCCTGGGCAGTCGGCGGCGGGGGTGGGCATCGTCCGGAGCGGGGTGCTATCTCCTCTGCAGAGTTCCCAGGGGCGAACAGGTGATGGGCACTAAACCCAGGATCAGGAGCCTCTGGAGGGTGCTGGAGCCCTTCCTGCGTGTTCTTGGAGATTTTCTCACTACCCCCTGGTGGAACGCCCTATGGGAGCCCCTTCTTCTCCTCTGGGAAAAGAGCTTCGAGTATCCACTGGCACGGTTTTGCCCCCCCTTTTTCCAGGTAATGGGCGCGATCTGGCTGGGCTTGCCAGACGAAAGGTTGAAAGACCTGCTCTCAGTGTTTGGGTTTGACAAGACCGGTGGCAGGTGGCCCTATGAAACGATTACAGTTCTCCTCTTGGTCATTCTGTCAACCATCTACGGAGCCGAATATGGCTATCGCCTCCAGACTGCTCTCTCGCTTGCGGCAACGGACACAGGAGCTCAAAGCGCAAGAACAGGCGCTGCAGCGCGAAACAGAGACGCTGAAGCGCGAGACAGAGATGCTCAAAGCGCAAGAACAGGCGCTGAAGAGCGAGACAGAGATGCTCAAAGCGCAAGAACAGACGCTGAAGCGCGAGACAGAGATGCTCAAAGCGCAAGAACAGACGCTGAAGCGCGAGACAGAGATGCTCAAAAATCTATCATTTACAATCGAATCCGAGAAGCCGACGACGCCGAAGAAAGAGCATATTACCTTGAACAGCTTGCTCTCATCGAACAGGACCGAAGTCTCCCGCACAGCGAATCTGGTCTTTAATGTTCCGTTTAGCCGGATGAATGAGACCATGCGTCCGGTCAATTCCTTGGACGGCCGGATCACCAACATGGTCGTCAGCGGTGGCGACGGAGCATCCGGTGGCCAGGCGGTCGCCCCCCGGCAAGGGTGGTCGCAAAAACGATTGATACAAGGCCCCAGATCCGGATCAATATAATGAGTAAATACAGATTTATAAATATAAATCAACGTATATACCCAGTCGCATCACCCGTGACGCTCTAAAAGGCAACCGCAACCAGTAAATACATATACGAAACTATACTAAGACCGGCCTCCGAATCCGACGCGGCAGGACGGCGGGCAAAAACTGGGCGGCAGTGGAAGCGGTAGGCGGGCGGGTACCCTTGCGCCAATCCCACGGCCGCTGGATCCCGCCAGGCACGGCCCACACGCCGATGCGCTGCCGTTGCGCGGCAGCCTCAGCCCCCAGGTAGGCGGAGCCATCGCAGGCGCCCAGATACTTCCGGTAGGCGAAAGCCTGGCCGCTGCTCACCATCGCCAGGTTGACGTTTTGGCCATTGCGGAACACCTCGGCCACGGTGCGGCCGTACTTGTCGATGGTCTGGGGGCGAAGCGACACCACCGAACCGACCGGGGCCAGGGCCTGCAGGCGCTGCCGGGATGCGGCGCCGTAGGGGCGTTGGGCCGTCTCGGGGGCATCGATGCAGGCCATGCGGATCGTTAGCCGCTTGCTGCCATCCACGACCCGCAGGGTGTCGCCATCCCCCACCGATAGGACCGTGGCCGCTCCTGCAGGGCCGGCCAGCAGCAGGAGCAGGGCGGAGAGGGGATGGGGGGGCAGCCTTGAGCACTCATTTCGGTAGATGGGGCGAGACCACCACACATAGCTCCCAGTGACCGCAGCCACCCACCTCACAACAAACAAACGGACTATCTCTGGCGATTAGTGAACAATTATTTCGGTTGCCATAAGAACTCGCTTTCAGCGTAAAATTGTTTTATCACGCTTTCTGCGGTTATGAGACTCTTGAAGTTTGCCTTGCTTGCACTTGTAGTTTTCCCGAGCAGCGCAATTGCAGGTCAGGTATATTTGGTGGGATTTGCCAAGTCTGGAGAAAGCAAAACAGTCAGCGCGATTACGTCTTTTACTCTACCGATGGAAAGCATGGTCCAGTGCCGAGCTTCTGGAGATAAACTCATGGCAAATAATGCCAATGGGGGGAAAATTCAAGGGACCATTGACTTCTTTAGGATTGGATATGACTGCATAGAAGGGAGATGACAAGGATGCCTGGCTTGTTGTTTCCCACCAGGTTGTTCATGCCTGCTGCTGAGCGAGCCACTGCTTGGCCCAGGCGCGTCGCAGGCCCATCGTTGCTGCGCAGACAGGAACGTGGTGCAACGGATGTGAGGCATCATGTCCTGGAACTGGCTCTGGACCTGGCGGTGCAGCGTCTGCTGGTTGGCCTACTCCTTCGGAGAAGGCTTCGCCTACAGCGTCAGGAGGAAGTCGGCCTCCTGCTCCTTCGAGGAGGAGTTGAAAAACGGGCGCTGCGTATGGAGAGCATCCGCCAATAGGGCGGTCTGCTGGGCCGTCTGCTGCAGATTGGGCCGAGGCGCCTTGGTCATGCCGACGTGATTAGGTACGGGGTGGCATGGGGGCTTGCATGCCGTCAGTGCTTGAGCGACTTGCAGGCGATCCCGTCGCCGTTTCTGTCTAGGTAGGTGTGTCCTTGGCGAAGTAGCTGCTGGGCCGTGGCATAGCTGCCAATTTCCCGGCAGGTGTAGCGATGGCTAGCAGGAGCAGCCACTGGCGCAACGGGAACACGAACCGGGCCAGGTGCACTGGAAGCCGGGGGCGTGCTTGGCCTTAAGGACGTGGCTCTTCTGGGCCCATGGCGCCAACCCCACGGCCGCTGGATCCCCCCAGGCACGGCCCACACGCCGACCCGCTGCCGTTGCGCGGCAGCCTCAGCCGCCAGGTAAGCGGAGCCATCGCAGACGCTCAGATACTTCCTGTAGGGAAAGGCCTGGCCGCTGCTCACCATCGCCAGGTTGACGTTTTGGCCATTGCGGAACATCTCGGCCACCGTGCGGCCGTATCGGTCGATGGTCAGGGGGCGGAGCGTCACCACCGAACCGACCGAGCCACTGTTGGCGGTCGACGGCCACTTTCACGCTGCGGGAAAACTGCGTGAACTCCTGGCAGGCCTTGAAGGTTTCAGGGCGTTTTGGGCCGCTCCTGCCCTGATGGCGGTTTCCCCCGATCCCTTGCTGCGGCTGCCCAAAATCCCAGTGCGTCCGTGGTTTCCAGCAATGCCCGATGCCGGTTTCGAACCAGCGACATCCTGCTTGTAAGGCAGGCGCTCTACCGCTGAGCTAATCGGGCGGGCTTCCATTCTGCCGTGTCACCAGATTCTTCCGTATCACTCCCGTGCCAAAACCTTGCGCTCGGCGCTGAAGGCGCTCCCGGGTCCGAGAATCGGCAGCCATTGCCCCGCCCACCCCCTCCGATGGCCAGTGGCCGCTCCCACGACCGCGCCACCGGCCTGCTGGCCCTCCCCTTTGGTCTGCTCTGGTGGCCCCTGCTGGGCGCGATGGGAACCGTGGTGGCTGCCGCCGCCTTTCTGATCGGCGGGCTGTGGCTGTCGCCCGACCTCGACACCCGCTCGAATGCCACCCGGCGCTGGGGTCCGCTGCGGCTGCTCTGGTGGCCCTACCGCCGCTGGCTGCCCCACCGGTCGATCGTCTCCCACAGCCCCGTGCTCGGCACAGCGGGCCGCTTGTTCTACCTGGGCTTGCTGGTGATGATCATCTCCCTGCTGCTCATGCCCTACGGCAGCCCCGGCCCGGACCAGCTCATGAACGCCCTGCAGCAGCACTGGATCGACCGCAAAGCCCTGGTGGTGACGGCGCTGGTGGGGCTGGAGATGAGCAGCTGGCTCCATCTGCTCCAGGACGGCGATCCGCTGCCCCGGTTCCGCTTCAAACCGCTGACGCGCTCGAAGCGGATGCGGCGGCCCACCGTGCGGGTCCGGCGGCGGCGGCGCTGAAGCCGGCAGCCGCTGGGAGTCCTGCCCGGGAGGTGGCAGGGTAGCCAGCGATCGTGGACCGCCCCGGCGGAGCCTGGCGCCATGCCCCCTTCCCCCAATGAGGCCCCAGCCACCCCGCCCCCAGGCGACCCCAGCCCCTCGGCCGACGGGGCAGCCGCCGCCCTCGCGGAGTTGCTGGCCGTGGTCGATCGGCTGCGGGATCCGGAGCACGGCTGCCCCTGGGACCTGGAGCAGACGCATCGCTCCCTGATCCCCTATGTGCTCGAGGAGGCCCATGAGGTGGCCGATGCGATCCGCCACGGCAACGACGCCCACCTGGCGGAGGAGCTGGGGGATCTCTTGCTCCAGGTGGTGCTCCATGCCCGGATCGCCGGCGAGAGCGGCCGTTTCGACTTCGCCGCCGTGGCCCGGGGCATCAGCGCCAAGCTGATGCGCCGCCATCCCCACGTGTTCGGCGCGGCGGAAGCCCGCGACAGCGCCGCAGTGCGCCTCCACTGGGAAGCGATCAAGCTCCGGGAACAGGCCGAACGGGAGCAATCCCAGGCCGCGACGGCCCCGGCGGCGCCCCCGGCCAGCGGCACAGGCCCGCTCCAGGCCGGCGCCGACCCCGAAGCCCCGGCGTTCCCCGCCGGCCCCAGCCCCCTGAGCGACAGGCTGGCCGGCAAGGTGCGGGGAATGCCGGCCCTGGCCGGCGCCATGACCATCTCCAGGAAGGCGGCCGCCGCCGGCTTCGAATGGGATGCCATCGACGGGGTCTGGGCCAAGGTGGAGGAGGAGCTCGGCGAGCTTCAGGAGGCCGTGGCCAGCGGGGATCGCGGCCACGCCCAGGAGGAGCTGGGGGATCTGCTCTTCACGCTGGTCAATGTGGCGCGCTGGGGCGATCTCGATCCGGAGGAGGGGCTGGCCGGCACCAACCGCCGCTTCCTCGATCGCTTCCGCCGGGTGGAGGCGGCCCTCGGCGGGGACCTCGGCGGCCGCTCGATCGGTGAACTGGAAAGCCACTGGCGGGCCGCCAAGGCCGCCATCCGTGCCGAAAGCGGCGCCGCCCCGGCCACGCCTGAGCCGGCCGGTCCCGACGCTGCGCCCACTCCCCTCAGTCCTCCTCCGGCCTGATTCCCCCGCGGCGCTGGGCCTTGCGGCCCGCCCGCTGCCGCTTGGCCACCAGCCTCCGCTCCACCGCACCCCGGCTGGGGCGGGTGGCACGGCGCGGCGGTGGCGGCGGCGCGATCGCCTGCCGCAGCAACTCCCGCAGGCGCTCCAGGGCAGCCTGACGGTTGCGCCACTGGGAGCGATGCTCCTCCGCCACCACCACCAGCTCGCCCTCCACCAAACGGGGGGCAAGACGCCCCAGGGCCCGGGCCCGCAGCACGGCAGGCAGGGCCGCTGTGGTGGCCAAAGGAAAACGCAGTTCCACCCGCGAATCGGTCTTGTTCACGTTCTGGCCACCGGGGCCCGAGGCGCGCGAAAACCGCCAGCTCAGCTCGGAGCGCACCAGAGCCAGCCCGGGGCCGAGCGCCAGGGCGGGATCGGCATCCGGAGCGGTCCGGTCTCCGGGTGCCGCACCCTCGGACCCGCCTTCCCCACCAGCTTCCATGGGGCTAGCTTGAACCATGGCAGCACGGCAGCGCCAGGCTCCTTACGATTCGGGTCGGGGTGGACCGAGCCATTTGATGCCCTGCGATGACTGCCGAACTCTGAAGAGGTCCCCAACCTCCCTGACCTGCCGCCGGGGCGGCCATCGCCTGCAGGGATCAGGGCTGCCTTCCCTTGGGCCGCCGGCGGCGGCCCACCCATGACCTCGGCGCCCCGGCTGGATCGGCTGCGGCGGAATCCCACCCAGCTCTCGATCACCCGTCGCCTCACCCTCACCTTCCTCGGGGTGGGGCTGGTGCCCCTGCTCACCAACCAATGGATGGCGCTGGAGCAGTTCAAGCGCACCCTGGTGCTCAACCACCTCCAGCAGACCGGCCAGATCGCCGAGGCCAAGCGGGAGGAGCTCGAAGCCTTCCTCGCAGGCAGCCGCCGCGCCCTGGAGCCGATCGCGCAGTCGCCCTCCCTGCGGCAGGAGCTGGAAGGAAACCCGGAACCAGAGCGAGCGGCGACGGTGCTGGCGGATGCCCTGCGCTCCGGCAACGGCCGCGGGAGCGCCGGATGGCCCTTCGCAGGGCTGGTTCTGGTCGACCCCACGGGGAAGGTGGTGCCCGCGAGCCGGGATCCGCACGTCCGCCGGGAACCAGCGGCGGCAGGACTCGGCCAGGCCCTCAGGCGGCAAGCCACCACCACGCCAACCCATGGGGGCAGACCGGAACCGGAACTTGTGCTTCTGGCCCAGGACCCCGAAACCAACCAACTTCTCACCTACCTGACGGTCCCCGTCCGGGGAGCGAGCGGGAAGCCCCTGGGATGGCTGGCGGGCAGCATCGATAACGGCATCATCCGGCGCCTGTTGAACACCCACCTTCTCGGCCTGGGCCGAGGCGCCCGGACGGAACTGGTGATGCTCCAGGCTCACGGGAACACGCTCAGCCTGGCCCCCCTCAGCCCGGAAGCGGGAGCAACCACGGCAGCCAGCATGGAGCGGAACCTCCGCTTCGAGCCCCTCGATCCCAACGCCCTCAGGACCCGCAAACCGGTCCAGACCGACGCCCTGGACGGCCGGTTCCGGGGCGCCGATGGCCAGGAGCGGGTCGGCTCCTGGCGCCGGCTCTCCCTGGGGAAGGTCGGACTGCTGGTCTCCATGGAGCGGCGGAAGGTGCTCGAATCAGCGACCTCCCTGCGCACCCGGCTCCTATCCCTGATGCTGCTGGCCACTGGCCTGGTGGGAGCGGCCGGAGTGCTGCTAGGGCGCAGCCTCACGCGCCCCCTGCTCGATCTGCACACGGCGGTGCGCGACTTCGACATCAGCAACGATGGCCAATTGCGGCCGGTGGCGGTGAAGGGCCACGACGAAATCGCGGAACTGGCCAACACGATCAACCTCATGATCCTGGGGATTCAGGAGCGCACCGCCAGCCTGGACCGCACCAACAACCGGATCCAGACCTATATCCAAACTGTGCAGACCGCCCTGCTGGCGATCGGCAACGGCGGCGAGATCACCCTGCTCAACGAGGCGGGCTGTCGCCTGCTGGGCTTCGCTCCGGCCGGCTGGCTCGGTCGCAACTGGATCGCCGACTTCGTGGTCGATGAGGAGGCCCAGCGGCGGCTGAGGGCGGCCCTGCACCAGGGCCGGCAGGGCGGCCAGGCCAGCGGCGGGATCAACGAGGCGGCTGTGCTCGAATACCACGTGCGCAGCCAGGATGGCCGGGTGTTGCTGATGCGCTGGCACAACTGTCTGCTGCCGGGTGAAAGTGGCCAGGTGATCGGCATGCTCTGCTCAGGGGAAGACATCACCCGCAGCCGCAGCCAGGAACTCGAACTGATCGAGGCCCGCAGGGTGGCGGAACAGGCCAATGCCGCCAAAAGCGAGTTCCTCTCGCGGATGAGCCACGAACTGCGCACGCCGATGAACGCCATCATCGGCCTCTCCCACCTGGCCCTGCGCGCGGACCCTGAGCCGCGATTGAAGGATTACATCAGCAAGATCAATGGTGCCGGCCAGAAACTCCTGGCAATCATCAATGACATCCTCGATTTCTCCAAGATCGAGGCCGGCAGGATGAGCCTCGAACGCACCGATTTCCTGCTCGACACGGTGCTGACGGACCTCACCGGCCTGATCGCCCAGAAGATCTTCGACAAGGGCCTGGAGCTGTTGTTCCTGGTCGATGAGACCGTGCCCACCCATCTCAATGGTGATCCTCTGCGCTTGGGGCAGGTGTTGCTGAACCTGCTCTCCAATGCCGCCAAATTCACCCAGCTCGGCCAGATCCTGCTCCACATCCGCTGCCTCGAACGCCAGGGCCAGCGCGTCAGGCTCGGCATTGAAGTGAGCGACACCGGAATCGGCATCAGCGAGAGCCAGCTGGCCAACCTCTTCCAACCCTTCGAGCAGGCGGAGCTCTCCACCGCCCGCCATTACGGCGGCACGGGCCTCGGCCTCGCCATCTGCCGCCACCTGCTGGGATTGATGGAGGGCACCATCGAAGCCAGCAGCGAGATCGGGGTGGGCACCACCTTCCGGGCCACGGCCTGGTTCGGCCTCGCGGCCGTGCCACCCGCACCGGTGCTGCCCCAGCGGCTCAACGGCCTCTCGGTGCTGCTGGTGGATGACAACCCGATCGCGATCAGCGTGCTGGAGGCGAACCTGGCCCATCTGCCGATCCGGATGTCCGCCTGCGCCAGTGGCCTGGAGACCCTGCAGCGGGTCGAACAGGCGGCAGCCTCCGGCCACCCCATCGATCTGATCCTGCTCGACTGGCAGCTCCCGGACATCGACGGCCTCGAAACCCTGCGCCGGCTCCAGGCCATCGGGGGTCTCCGCCCCCCCGAAGTGGTGCTGGTCACCGCCTACGGCGCCGCTGAGGTCCGCAGGGCCGCGGCCGCGCTAGGCGTGCAGGGCTTCCTCACCAAACCCATCTGCCAGTCCGACCTACTGGACACCCTGATCGAACTGATGGAGCCCTCCACCGCCTCGAACCGGCCGGACCCGCTGATGGCGGAGACCCGGCTGAGCCAGGGGCTGGCCGGCCTGCGGGTGCTGCTGGTGGAAGACAACGAGGTGAACCAGCAGATCTGCGTTGAACTGCTCAACAGCGTGGCCGTGCGGGTCACCGTGGCCGAGAACGGCGCGGAGGCCCTGCGGCTGCTGGAGGAGCCGCAGGAGGTGGCTGCTGGGCACAACGGAACCCTCCCCTTCGACCTGGTGCTCATGGACCTCAACATGCCGGTGCTGGATGGCTGGGAGACCACCCGGCGTCTGCGCCGCAATCCCCGCTTCAACGACCTGCCGGTGCTGGCGATGACGGCCCACGCCCTGGTGGAGGAGCGGGATCGGTGCCTGGCACTCGGTATGCAGGAACACCTCACCAAACCGATCGAACCGGCCAGGCTCTATGCCGCCCTGGTCCACTGGGGACAACGCACGGTGGGGGCCGCGGACATCCCCCTGGCCGGTGCCCGGCCTGGCACTGGAGCGGAAACCACTCCCCCCCCGAGCGGCCTGGACCTGGATGGCGGACTGCGGCGCACGGCGGGCAACATGGGGCTGTACCACCGGCTTCTCTCCAGCCTCGCCAACACCCAGGCCGATGCCGCCGAACGGGTGGCCGCGGCCCTGAGGGAGCGGGATGACCCGGCGGCCAGACAGATCACCCACACCGTGAAAGGGGTGGCCGCCAACCTCGGGGCGACCGCCCTGTCCGATGCTGCCAGCCGGCTCGAAAACACACTCGAGGCCGGCCAGCCCAGCGATGCTGACCTCGACCTGTTCCGCCGGACCCTGGCAGAGACCGTGGCCCTGATCCGCGGCCTCCCGACGACGGGGAGGCCCCTGGCGGAGGGTCCCGGCGAGAGCGACGCGAAGATCGGGCCGGCTGCCTCCTTGGAGGCGGCTATCCCAAGCTCCGCAGAGCTGGTGGAGCGGCTGCGGGCCCTGCTGCAGGCCGGCGATGGCGAGGCCATCGATGTCATGCAGGCCCACCGGGCCAGCCTGCAGCGGCTGCTCGGCGCTACCAGCTTCCGGGCGATGGAAAGCGAACTGGAGCGTTTTGCCTTTGAGGCTGCCGCCGCGGCTCTGGAGGCCGCCACCCCGGCGGCGCCCGCCCTGGCCAGCCCGGGCAGCAGAGATTCCCCATGACAGCCCCTCCAGGCCAGGAGCGCCCGCGGGTGCTCGTGGTGGATGACACCCCGGAGAATCTGCACCTGATGCATGGAGTGCTGAAAGAGCGCTACCGGGTGCTGCTGGCCAATGGCGGCGTGGCCGCCCTGCGCCTGGCCAGGCTCAAACCCCGGCCCGATCTGATCCTGCTCGACATCATGATGCCGGAGCTCGATGGCTATGCGGTATGCGAAGCCCTGAAGGCAGATCCGGAAACGGCCCCGATCCCGGTGATCTTTCTCACCGCGCGCAGCCAGGTGGAAGATGAAGAACGGGGCTTCCGCAGCGGCTGCGTCGACTACATCACCAAGCCCATCTCACCACCCACCCTGCTGGCCCGGGTGGCCAATCACCTGGCCCTCAAGGCCGCCTCCGATCGCTTGGCCCACAACAACCGCACCCTGATCGAAGAGGTGGAACGCCGCACCCGGGAGGTTCAGATGGTGCAGGACGTCACCATCATGGCGATGGCGTCGTTGGCGGAAACCCGCGACATCGAAACGGGCATGCACATCCGCCGCACCCAGCACTATGTGCGCACCCTGGCGGAACGGCTGCGCAGGATGTGGGAAGAGAAGAGCGCGGATACCGGATCCCTGCCAGCCGATTTGAGTGATGAAATGATCGAGATCATGTACAAATCAGCCCCACTGCATGACATCGGCAAGGTGGGAATCCCCGATGCCATCCTGCTCAAACCCGGACCGCTCGATGCGGCGGAGTTTGCGATCATGAAAACCCACACCATCCTCGGCCTCAAAACCATCGCCGCCGCCGAGAAGCTGCTCGATAGGCCCAGCAGCTTTCTGAGCGTCGCCCGTCAGATTGCCTGCTGCCATCACGAGAAGTGGGATGGCAGTGGCTACCCTCACGGCCTGGCGGGGGAAGCGATCCCGCTGCCGGCCCGGCTGATGGCGGTGGCCGATGTCTACGACGCCCTGATCAGCCGCAGGATCTACAAACAACCCTTTCCCCACGAACGGGCGGTGGCCATGATCGAAGCCGGCAGCGGCCACCATTTCGACCCCAGCGTGGTGATCGCCTTCCTCAGCGAGACGGAATCCTTTCGCGCCATCGCCCAGCGCTTCCAGGACGAGTGAGCCGTTCGGTCCTTGTGGCGGCCGGGGGCCAGCGCCTGCCGCGGCCGACACCCCCTGGTCTGATCCCCGGCACCGACGGGGGTGACCCCGGGACGCTTAGCTGGAACAACACCATCCGGCCCCAGGCGCGTGAGCACCCCCCCTGTCCCCGCTTCCAGCGATTCCAGCGCCCAGTGGGTGGATGAGATCTTCGATGGCGTGCGCTACGGCCTGGCCGGTCGGGTGATCGCCGAGCAACACTCCCCCTTCCAGCGGGTCACGATCATCGAGAGCGAGCGCTATGGCAAGGGCCTGCTGCTCGACGGCTGCTGGATGACCGCCGAACGCCAGGAACGGCACTATCACGAGGCACTCGTACACCCGGCCCTCTGCGGCGCCGCCCAGGTCGAGCGGGTGCTGGTGATCGGCGGCGGCGACGGCGGCACCGCCCGCGAGTGCCTGCGCCACGCCGGCGTGCAGCACCTCGACATGGTGGAGATCGATGGCCTGGTGGTGGAGTGGAGCCAGCAGCACCTGCCGGGAATCGGCGGCACCGCCTGGAGCGACCCCCGCTTTCAGCTCACGGTGGGCGATGGCATCGCCTGGGTGCGCGAAGCCGAGGCCGCCAGCTACGACGTGGTGATCGTGGACGGCTCCGATCCGGCCGGTCCGGCCGAAGGGCTCTTCAACCGGGCGTTCTTCGAGCACTGCCGCCGCATCCTGCGGCCCGGCGGGGTGTTCGCCACCCAAAGCGAATCGCCCGAGGCCTTCCGCGAGGTTCACCTCGCCACGGTACGGCTGCTGCGCGAGGTGTTCGGCCACGCCGACCCGCTCTACGGCTGGGTGCCGATGTATCCCAGCGGCTGGTGGAGCTGGACCTTCGCCGCCGTCGATGGCCCGCGCTACCGCGACGCCCAGCCGGAGCGGGCGGCCGGGGTGGCGGCGGGCTGTGAAATCTGGAGCCCCCGCTGGCAGAGCGGCGCCTTCGAGGCGGTGCCGGCCTTTGTGGAGCGAGCCCTGGCCGATGGCGGCTGAGGCCCTCGCGCCCTCCCGCCGTCGCAAGCCTCCCCGTGCGCGCACCCACCCAGCGCCGACCGTTCTCCAGGCGCGCTCCCCGAACGCCCCTGCCCTGCCGACCGTGACCAGCCCCATCCCGAGTCCTGCCGCCACACCGCAACCCGGGCCGACCCCAGCCGACTCCCCAGCCCGTGACGCCGCCGATCGGAGCGTGCTGTTTGACACCGAAGGGGCGATCTACATGGCCAGCCGCCGCGATCCAGCCGGCTGCCGCGTGGGCCTGTTCGGCGTTCCCTACGACGGCACCACCTCCTTCCGGCCCGGCACCCGCTTCGGGCCCGCCGCGATCCGGGAGGTGAGCACCGGGCTGGAGACCTACTGCCCCCAGCTGGATGGCGATCTTGAAATGATCGCCTTCGCCGATCTGGGTGCGGTGACCATCCCCCACGGTGCCCCCGAGCCGGTGGTGGCTGCGGTGGAGCGGGCCACCGAGGCCGTGCTCGATCTCGCCCTGGCCCCCCTGATGCTCGGTGGTGAGCATTCGATCAGCAGTGGCGCGGTGGCGGCGGTGGCCCGGCGCCATCCCGACCTGGTGCTGGTGCAGCTCGATGCCCACGCCGACCTGCGCGAGGAATGGCTCGGCGCACGCCACAGCCACGCCTGCGCCATGCGCCGCTGCCTGGAGGTGCTGCCCAGCGGCATGCTGCGTCAGATCGCCATCCGCAGCGGCACCCGCGAGGAATTCCAGGAACTCCGCGGCAGCGACCGGTTGGTGCCGATCGAGCAGATGGCGGCGGCCCTAGCCCCCCTGCGGGGACGGCCGCTGTATCTCACCGTGGATCTCGACTGGTTCGATCCCGCCGTGCTGCCGGGCACCGGAACCCCGGAACCGGGAGGCTTCCTCTGGGGTGATTTCGCAGCCCTGGTGGAGGAATTGCGCCACCACCAACTGGTCGCCGCCGACGTGGTGGAGCTGGCCCCCCAGCTCGATCCGAGCGGCGTGAGTGCCGTGCTGGCCGCCAAGGTGGTGCGCAGCCTGGTGATGCTCCTGAACGGCGGCTGAGTCGATCGGCAGATCGAGTAGCAGCGAAGACCCGTCGCGCGGAGGCTGAGGATTGCGAAGGCTGAAGATTGCGGATGCTGAGGATTGCAGAGGCCTCAGTAGACGCAGGTACCGCTGGTTCGCTGTTCCCGCAACCGATCGTGCTGCTGGGCGATCAGCAGCACCGCCAGGGTGGGGTGGTTGTGGAGCAGGTTGAGGAACCGCAGACGGTCGAGCCGCAGGATCTCCACCGGGGTGCGGGCCACGGCGTCACTGCGATGCAGACCCTGGCGCCACACGATGTCCTGGTAGCTGAACAGCTCACCGGGGCGGTAACAGATGCGCTCCGCACTGGTGCCCTCCAATTCCACGATGCCGCGTTTCACGGCATAAATGGCATTGGCGTTGCCTCCCCGGGAAAACACATGGGAGCCGGTGGGGAGGGAAAACAGTTCACAGTCCACCTGGGCGGCGAGCAACTCCAGGGGGGTGGTGCAGGTGGGCGTGGCGACCAACGTGGTTCACATCCGGGGTGGAGAGGGCGGATAAAGTCAGTTGTGAAATTTTAGGACCCCACCGATCTGTAAACGTGTGTCTTGCTGCACTAAACAGCAGAAATACGCTTGGCTGCACAGGACTTGGCTGCAAAGGAACAGATCGGAAACCCCGGCGGTCTGAAGCAGGTCTTCCGCTCAGGGCCGCGCTAGGGCGGATTCCTTCAGCCCGGGGCCAGCATCGCCGTCAGGCTGAGTTGCTGATGGGGCTGCACGGGAGCGGAGGCCCCGCCCGGAGTCACCACCGGCAACCGGGGAGGCCGGGCGGTCCAGTGATGGCACCACAGGTCGCCCACCAGGTCGGGATGAATCGGCAACTGGCGCAGCTGGCAGCGGCCCAGGGTGACTCCCTGGGGTGGGATGCAATGGCGGCAGCTGCGGCAACTGGGGCGATGACCCATGGCGCGGCGCGTGCAAGCACGGGATCGGATCGCCAAACCTAGGTCGTTCGGAAAGGGATGAACAGGGAGAAAAACTGTATCCCTGGCCCTCTCCATAGGATCCCTCTAGGTGTTCCTCCCCCCCCATGGCCGCAGCCCCCCAGCCCGATCCGGCCCCCAGCACCGATCTGCGGCGCACCCCCCTCCATGGTGCCGCCCGTGCCGCCGGCGGGCGGCTGGTGCCCTTCGCCGGTTGGGAGATGGCGGTGCAGTTCGCCGGCCTGGTGGCCGAGCACACGGCGGTGCGGCAGGCCTGCGGCGTCTTCGACATCTCCCACATGGGGGTGCTCGTGCTGCGGGGCGATGGCGTCAAGGACGCCCTCCAGGGCCTGGTGCCCTCCGATCTGTTCCGCATCGGCCCCGGTGAAGCCGGCTACACCGTGCTCCTCAACGACGCCGGCGGCATCCGCGACGACCTGATCGTGTACGACCGCGGCCGGCGGCCGGGCCCCGAGGGCGAGCGCGACGAGGTGGTGCTGGTGATCAACGCCGCCTGCGCCGAGGCCGACACCGCCTGGATCCGCAGCCAGCTGGAGCCCGCCGGCATCACCATCGCCGATCGCAAGGGACCCGAGGGCATCCTGCTGGCCCTGCAGGGACCGCAGGCCCCCGCGCGGCTCGAAGCGCTGGTGGGCGAGAGTCTGGCGGGCCTGCCCCGCTTCGGCCATCGCGATCTGGTGCTGCAAGGAGGCCGAGGCGCCGCCGCCGGGGCACCGGTCTTCGCGGCCCGCACCGGCTACACCGGCGAGGACGGCTTCGAGCTGCTGCTGGAGCGCGACGCGGGCCTGGCCCTCTGGGAGCAGCTCCTGGCGGAGGGGGTCACCCCCTGCGGCCTCGGCGCCCGCGACACCCTGCGCCTGGAGGCGGCCATGCACCTCTATGGCAACGACATGGATGCGGCCACCACGCCACTGGAGGCCTCCCTGGGCTGGCTGGTGCACCTGGAGATGCCCGCTCACTTCATCGGCCGCGCCGCCCTGGAGCGCCAGAGCGCCGATGGCGTGACGCGGCGGCTGGTGGGGCTGCGCCTGGAGGGCCGCGCCATCGCCCGCCACGGCTACCCGGTGCTGCACAACGGTGCCGTGGTCGGGGAGGTGACCAGCGGCACCTGGTCACCCACCCTGGGCCAGGCGATCGCCCTGGCCTACGTGCCCACCGCCGCCGCCAAGCTGGGTACAGCCCTGGCCGTGGAGATCCGCGGCAAGGCCGAGCCGGCCGTGGTGGTGAAACGGCCCTTCTACCGCCGCGGCTGAGGGCCGGCACGGCAGGCCAGTACGATCCGCAAAACGTCGGTGCGCGAGCCGGCTCGCACCGCAGATCGCAGGCATGACCAGCACCACGCCCGACCTGGATGCCATCCAGATCTCCGGCATCCGCTGCTACGGCTACACGGGTTATTTCCCGGAAGAGCAGGTGCTCGGCCAGTGGTTCGAGGTGGATCTCACCATCTGGATGGATCTCTCGGTCACCGGCTCCGATGACCAGCTGGAGAACACCCTCAACTACGCCGATGTGGTGGAACGGGTGACCAACCTGCTGGAAACCTCCCGCTTCAAGACGATCGAGAAGCTCAATGCTGTGATCATCGAAGCGGTGTTGGCCTTCGACCCGGTCCAGAAGGTGCATTCGCACCTGGTGAAGGTGTCGCCCCCGATCCCCCACTTCGAAGGCCGCATCGCCATCGACATGACCCGCACCAAGGGCGAACCCGCCTGACCCCCAGCACCACCACCAACGCCAACACCATGGCCACCAGCCTGGCCACGACCCTGGCCACGACCCCGGAACCGCTCGAGCTGGTGGCCATCGCCTTGGGCAGCAACCTGGGCGCTAGCCGCACCACCCTGGATGAAGCCCTTGAGGCCCTCGACCGCAACGAAGGGGTGCGGGTGATCCGCCGCTCCAGCTGGTATCGCAGTGCCCCGATCGGCCCGGTGCAGCCCGACTACGTGAATGGTTGCGCCCTGCTGGAGGTGAGCCTGGCGCCGGAAGCGCTGCTGGATGTGCTGCAGGCCACCGAGAACCGCTTCGGACGGGTGCGGGCCGAGCGCTGGGGCCCCCGCACCCTCGACCTCGACCTGATCCTCTACGGCGCCCAGCGCATCGCCACCGAACGGCTGGAGGTGCCCCATCCCCGCATGGCAGAGCGGGCCTTCGTGCTGCTGCCGCTGGCGGAGATCGCCGCCGACTGGATCGATCCGGTGTCGGGTCGCCCGGTGGGAGAGCTGGCCGCCGCCCTCAGCGACCACGGCGGCGTGGAGCGGCTGGAGGAGGGCGCCTGATGGCCTCAAGGTCCGCCGCAGGAGCAGGCGGCAGCGCAGTGGCCTGGCGGGTGGTGAGCGATGTGGACCACACCCTGCTGGAGGAGCCAGGCGAGACCCCTTCGGCGGGCCAGGCCCTGCGTCAGCTGGGCCAGCGCGGCATCCCCACCCTGCTGGCCTCCAGTAAGACGTTTGCCGAAATGGTGGCGTTCCAGAACCTGGCGGACCTGCCGCCGCAGCCCTTCCTGTTCGAGAACGGCTGCGGCATCGGCTGGCCCACGGCCGCCTGGCCCGCCGCCGCCCCGGCACCCCGGCAGGAGGTGGACGCCTACGGCGCCATCGTGCGCGGCGGGGATCCGCAGCGGCTGCGCACCCTCCTCCACCAACTGCGTAACAGCGGCGGCCTGCGCTTCTCCCTCCTGGAGGAACTGACCTTCGATGCGATCCAGCAGCTGATCGGTCTGGAGGAACCCCTGGCCCGCCTGGCCCTGCAGCGGCTGGCCTCCATGCCCCTGGTCTGGCAGGACGACGAGGCCGCCCTGGAGCGGCTGCGGCGGCAGTTGGCCGGCGAGGGCCTGGGGGCGGTGAGCGGTGGGCGGCTGGTGCATGTCGCCCCGCCGTGCAACAAGGCGGAGGCCCTGGCCCAGGTGCTGTGCTGGCTGGGGGAGGCTCCCCACACCACCACCCTGCTGGCCTGCGGTGACAGCGAAAACGACCGCGCTCTGCTGGAGAGTGCCGACCTTGCCCTGGTGTTCCACCCGGCCGGTCGCCCGGCCATGGCCCTGGCGCTCCCGGCGGCGAAGCAGCCCCGGATCACGCGCACGGCGATCGCCGGCGGACCCACGGCATGGCTGGCGGCCGTGGAAGCAGCTCTGGCCGAAGCAGGGCCAGCCGCGCCGCCGCCCCCATGAGCGACTTCTTCCAGAACGGCATCGTCACCACGCTCCATGAGCTGGGGGGCCGCAGCACGGCCGACCTACAGGCCGAAGTGAGCCGGCTGGCCTCCAGCACGCCGGTCGGTCTCGTGCTCCCCTGCCTCCACTCCGAGCTGGCGGGGCCGGCCCTGGGCCCCCTGGTGCGGCACCTGGCCGCCATGCCCTGGCTGGGCGAGATCGTGATCGGCCTCGACCGAGCCGATGCGGCCGGCTACCGCGAGGCCCTCGCCCTGTTCGACCAGCTGCCCCAGCCCCACCACGTGCTCTGGAACGACGGCCCCCGCATCGGAGCGCTGGTGGCCGAGCTGGGGGCTCTCGGGCTGGCGCCCCGGGAGCGGGGCAAGGGGCACAACATCTGGCTCGGTCTCGGGCTGATGCAGGCCCACGGCCGGGCCGAGGTGGTGGCCCTTCACGACTGCGACGTGGTGAGCTTCCAGCCCCGCATGCTGGCGCGGCTGGTGTACCCCCTCCTGCACCCCGAAAGCGGCACCGTCTTCGCCAAGGCCTTCTACCCGCGCATCAGCGAGGGAATGATCTTCGGGCGGGTGAGCCGGCTGTTCGTCACGCCGCTGCTGCGGGCCCTGCGGCGCTGCCTGCCCCCCAGTCGCTACCTGGAATTCCTCGACAGCTTCCGCTACCCCCTGGCCGGCGAATGCGCCCTGCGGATGGCGGCGGCTCGCCGCCTCCACCTGCCCTGCGACTGGGGCATGGAGATCGGCGTGCTCACCGAGGTGTTCCGCGATCACTCCACCCGCCAGATCTGCCAGGTGGACATCGCCGACGCCTACGACCACAAGCACCAGCGCTTCGATCTGAGCCACGGCGATGGCAGCGGCGGACTGGGGCGGATGAGCCGTGATATCGCCACGAGCCTGTTCCGCGGTCTGGCCTCCCAGGGGCAGGTGCTCGACCTGGGGCTGGTGCGCACCCTGGTGACGGCCTACCAACGGATCGTGCTCGACCTGATGGATTCCTACGCCGACGACGCGGCGATCAACGGCCTGCAGCTCGACCGGGGCGAGGAGGCCCGGGCGGTGGAATTCTTTGCCGCCAGCCTGTTCGAGGCCGGCCGGAGCTTCGTGCAGGAGGATCAGCAGCGGCCCCTCACGCCCACCTGGGATGAGCTGAGCCGCCGCCAGCCCCAGGCCCTCGCCCGGCTGCTGGCCGCCGTGCAGGCCGACACCGCCGAACACAGCGGCCGCTGAGCCGCCCGCCCAACCTTTCTTCCGCTCCTCCGCCCGCTCCGCCCATGGCCCTGCCCCGCCCCCGCACCCTGCTCGGGGTGATCAACATCTCGCCCGAATCGATGGTGAGCGATTCGGTGGTGACGGGTGAGGAGCAGCTGCTGGAGCGGGCCGCCTGGCTCAGCGCCCATGGCTGCGGCATCCTCGACCTGGGGGCCCGCTCGATCACCCCCACGGCGGCGATGATCGACGACGCCGAGGAGCAGCGCCGGCTGCTGCCCCCCCTGCGCCGGTTGCGCCAGGAGGGCTACCGGATCTCGGTCGACACCTGGAGCTCCAGCACCGTGCGGGTGGCCCTGGAGGCCGGCGCCACCGACATCAACTTCACCGGCGCCGCGATCAGCCCCGAGGCCCTGGAGGCGGTGGCGGCGGCAGGAGCGACCTTGATGCTCACCTACATGCCCTACGGCGACGCCTACCGCATGCGCGACGCCGCGCCGGTGCCCTACCGCCTGCAGGGCCTGCTCGATCACCTCGGGCCGCGGGTGGAGCAGGCCCGCGCCGCCGGGGTGAAGGAGGTGATCGTCGACCCCAATCTCGGCATCATCCACCCCTCCACCGACGACTACGGCAAGGTGCAGTTGCAGAACAGCGTGCTCTGGAACCTGGAGAAGCTGCGGGTGCTGGGTTGTCCGATCCTGCTCTACGCGGCCCGCAAGCCGGAGCGGCTGGCCCGCATCCTGTTCGCCTCCAACGTGCTCTTCGCCGGCGCCGACATCATCCGCACCCACCACCCGGACATGATCGAAGCCCTGCTCAACGCCGAAACGATCGAAGACTGATGAGCACCCTTCCCCTCCATGGCCGGGTCGCCCTGGTCACCGGCGGCGCCCGCCGCACGGGCCGCAGCATCGCCCTGGCCCTGGCCGGCGCCGGCGCCGACCTGGTGATCCACTACAACCAGAGCGCCGCCGAAGCCGAGGCCGTGGTGGCCGAAGTGGAGGCGATCGGCCGCCGGGCCCTGGCGGTGGCAGCCGACCTGGCCGATGCCGAGGCCACAGCCACCGCCTTCCGCGCGGCAGGCGAGCAACTGGGCCGGCTCGACATCCTGGTGAACAACGCCTGCGGCATCATCTGGAAGCGGCTGGAAGACACCAGCGCCGCCGAATGGCACACCGCCGTGGAGCAGACCCTCCACATCACATACCACGCCTGCCAGGCGGTGCTGCCGGTCATGCGCAGTCAGGGCTTCGGGCGGATCGTGAGCCTGATCGATGTGGACGCCGATTCCCTGCGGGCCGTGCCGGCCCTCACCCCCTACAAGATCGGCAAGACCGGCGTGCTGATGCTCACCCGCACCCTGGCCGTCACCGAGGCGCCCCATGGGATCACGGTGAACGGGGTCTCCCCCGGCACCCTCGACAACTCCGAGCGCAAGCCACCCCTGGAGCGCATCCCCGCCGGCCGCTTCGGCACCGCCGAGGAGGTGGCCCGGGCGGTGCTGTTCCTGGCCGATCCCGCCAGCGGCTACATCACCGGCACCAACATCAAGGTGAGCGGCGGCTACCTGATCTGAGGCGACTCGGGCTCCGCCGGCCAGCGCACACCCCAGGCCGCGAGGGCTTCGGCCCGCTGCTCGGCGATGGCGAAGGCGTCCTGGCGGTGGGAGTGGCGGGGCTCGAGCAGGGAGGAGGCGGTGAGCTGGGAGGGCCATTTGCGGTAGAGCAGGCCCGGCTGGCCGAGGTGCCAGCCCTGCGCCACGGCATTGAGGGCCAGCAGCAGTCCGGTGTCCTCCGAGGCGGGCAGGGCCATCCAGCCCCCCAGGGCCCGCAGCAGTTCGCTGCGCACACAGAGGCTGGCGGGATGCACCGGCAGCCGCCGGCCGTGCTGGCGCCACCAACCGGCCACCCAGCCGATTGGAATCGCCCCCTCCGGCCCGTCCTCCTGCGGAGCAACGCAGCGGCCGTCGGGCAACAGGTCGAGGGCGGCCGAGGTGAGCCAGCCCACCTCCGGATAGCGCCGGAACACGGCCACCTCCCGGGCCAGCTGACCCGGCGTGAGCTGATCATCGGCATCGAGCACCTTCACCAGAGAGCCGCGGGCCCTGGCCAGGGCCAGGGTGCGGGCCAGTGCCGGCCCAAAGGCCACCGGGTTGGCCTGCTGGCGAATCCTGCCGTCGTCCGGGAGGGGCTCCTGCAGGGGTTCCGGGCCATCCCGCTGCACCAGCCACTCCCAGTCCCAGGAGTGATCCGGCTCCGGCTGCTGCTGCCGCAGGCTGTGCCAGGTGTCGGTGAGCCAGGCGGAATGGGCCGGCAGCACCGGCGTGATCACGGAAACGAGGGGCATCACGCCGGGGGCAGCCCATCGATGAAGCACTGCACCAGGATGCGGGTGAAGGTGTTGAGCGGATAGGTGAATGCTTGCTCGGGCGTCACCCAGGCCCACTCCTCGATCTCATGGTTGGGCGTGATCTCACTGGCGCCGCTGAAGGCGAAATAGTTGATCAGCACGAAATGGGCGCTCTGGTGGAACTGGGGATCGTCCACCGCCTCCTGCAGCAAGGCAAAGCGCACCCCCTCCAGCTCCAGCCCCACCTCCTCGCGGAACTCCCGCAGCAGGGCCGCCTCCAGGGTTTCGCCCCACTCCACCTTGCCGCCGGGAACCCCCCAGGTGCCCCGCCACTTGCCGGTGCGCACGATCAGCACCTTGCCCTCGGGGTTGGTCACCAGGGCGCCCACGGTGGCCAGGGGGAATTGGGGGGTCATCGGCGGCCAGTATTGGCAGAAGTTAGAACAGCGACTGGGTCAGCTCGGCAGCTCCCGCGAGGCGGCCGCACCTCCCTCAGCAACCGGAGCACAACCGGAGCAAGGCAGCGCAGCGCCACGGCCCCTGCCAGCGGCGCCGAGCCCCCCAGAGCTGAGGGCCACCCCCAGAAAGCCGGAGCTCAGAGCAGGGTCACCACCCCACTGCCGATCTCGAAGTAGGCGCTGCGGATGCTGAGCTGGCCGGCGGCCACCGCCTCGCGGATCAGGGCACTGCCCGCACGGAGCCCTTCCGCGGCGACGCCGATGTTGCGCTGCACGGCGCGCGTGAGGTCATCGCCGCTGACCAGATGGGCGCGGATCGGCACCACCAGCTCCTCCAGCAGCGGCGAGAGCGCAGCGGTGCCCCGCGCCGCCTTCACAGCGCCGCAGCCGCTGTGACCCAGCACAAGCAGCAGCGGCACCCCAAGGACGCCCACCGCGAATTCCAGCGACCCGATCGCTTCGCGGAAGGCGGTGTTGCCGGCGCTGCGCACCTCGTACAGCTCACCGGCCCCGCAGGCGAACAGCCAGGCCGGATCCACCCGCGAATCGGCACAGCTCAGCAGGGCCGCGAACGGCCGCTGGCCCTCGGCCAGGGCGAGCGGATCGATCTGACACCCCTGCTGCCAGACGGTCTGCATCTGGCGCATCCGCTCCTGGGGCGAGGCCAGGCCGCTGGCCTGCTGCCAGGCCGCCGCGAAACGGGCATTGCCCTCCTGCAGGCGCTCCAGGGCATCGCGGGGGGTGCAGACCTGCAACGCGCCCCGCCGATCGGGCCCGCCCCCTGGAGCCGAGCCGGCGGCGGCCATTGCGTGATCCGATCCCGCCGCAACAAGGGATTCAGGTAGCGGCGCCGCGGCGACACGGCCGGCGGCCCCCAGACCCCCGAACGCAACGACCACCATCGTCCGAGCCGCGCCACCGAGAAGATCACGCCGCTGCATCAGCAGCCTCACAAGCTGGAGGTGCTACACCCCTAGCAGCGATCGACCCACCAGCCTGTGAACCTGCCACCGAAGGGCGGGCCAGCGCTGGCACCCCTGCTCGCGCTGGACCCGCAAGCACCTGCCGATCCTCGACCAGCAGAGTACATCTGTACCATAGGAGATGGCTCTTCAAGTGATCTGGCTACGATGGTTTTCAGCGATTCTGAATCCGGTAACACTGATTCAGCAGGAGTCTTTCCACCGTTGGATCCAGTTGGCTGGGTTTCACTGGCGGCGGGCCTGCTGGTCATCCTGATCACTTTTTTCACGTCCTACAGCCATGTCGATCTCTTCGGATTCCTACGCTTCAAGATTAATCAGCAGCTCGGAATTCCTCTCCTCCTTGCCGCCATGGCGGCGCTGGTTGGCGAGGTTAAACTGGCATCCAACAGTCGACGCGCAGATCAGAGCGCTCGAGAGCGAGAGGCGAGAGAAAGAAAGCGAGCGGCGAACGAAGCTGCTCGAGAACGAGATCGAGCGGCTGGAGAACGAGAACAAACGGCTCGCCGTGCTCGAATCCAAGCTCGATTCCTTGCTGCTCAGTGCCGATTCCTCCTCGCAGACACCACCCGAAACCGATTGCAACTGAACGAAGCTCTGGCGCTGTTGCTGGAGGATCTCCGGTCGGCGGAGGGATGAGCCAAGACTCAGCGAGGCTGGAACAAATGGCCAGCCCGCAGACGCTGCGGCCAGAGTAGCTGCCATGGTTCATAATGCCGCGTAAGTAGCCAGTCCCCAGCGCACCGAATGCCCCGCCTCAGCGACCAGGAACGCCAGGAGGCGATGCGCTATCTGGAGGCGGATCAACCGTTGCCGGAAAAATACCGCTTCCTGTTGTTTGAAGACAAACGCCAGATGGAGCTGGTCTGTAACGGCAAGACCAACACGGTCTGCAACGTGGTGTTGCCGTTCCAGACGATCGAGCAGGTGGATGAGCCTCGCGCCGAGCAGCCGCTGGATGCGATGGAGGCGCTGCAGACGGATCTGTTCAGCACCGACCCCCGCGGCCGCCAGCTCAAGGGCTGGACCAACAAATTGATTTGGGGCTACAACAAGCTGATCCTCAGCTCCCTCAAAAATGGCCCCCTGCGCGAGCAGATCGAAGCCCAGGGAGATCGGCGGCGAGTCGTTCACCAAGAAGCCGAACATTCTGGAAGAAATTGCCTATCGGGATACGTGGGGGAAAGGCTGCCTTCTTGAGCACAGCACTCTTGACGGTGAGCTGGCTGGCTGCGTAGCGCACGTTGCCCTGAATGGCCTGGGTGAGGGCATCGCCGCTGCGGAGGCTGGCGCGGATCCGACCTTGCGGCCAGGGGCGAACGACGCCCACGCCGGAAGTCACTGCGTCGGCTCGCGGCGCTGCAGCGGCCGCCTCCAGGGGCCGCCATGGGAAAATCCCCGATTGCTTGCGGTTTAACCATGCGCAGCCACGGATGCGGCGATCTGCGGGCCGACCAGGTCGGCCAGGCCGTCCAGCTCTGCGGCTGGGTCGACCGGCGCCGCGACCACGGCGGGGTGATCTTCATCGACCTGCGCGACCGCAGCGGCACGGTGCAGATCACGGTGGATCCCGAGCTGGCGGGCAACGACCCTGAGGCGCGCGAGGCCTTCGCGGCCGTGTTCGAAACCGCCAGCCACCTGCGCAATGAAACGGTGCTGCAGGTGCAGGGCAGCCTGCGGGAGCGGCCGGCCGACTCGGTGAACGAGCGGCTGGCCACCGGCCGCTTTGAGGTGCTGGCGGGCACCATCACCGTGCTCAACGCCGTGAAGGGCAACCTCCCCTTCCCCGTGTCGGTGCACGACGAGGAGAACACCCGCGAGGAGCTGCGGCTGCGGCACCGCTATCTGGATCTGCGCCGCGAGCGCATGAACGGCAACCTGCGGCTGCGCCACCGCACCACCCAGACGATCCGCCAGTTCCTGGAGAACGAGGGCTTCATCGAGGTGGAAACGCCGATCCTCACCCGCTCCACCCCTGAAGGCGCCCGCGACTACCTGGTGCCTTCGCGGGTTTGTGGTGGCGAGTGGTTTGCCCTGCCCCAGTCGCCCCAGCTGTTCAAGCAGCTGCTGATGGTGGGCGGCCTGGAGCGCTACTACCAGATCGCCCGCTGCTTCCGCGATGAAGACCTGCGCGCCGATCGCCAGCCGGAGTTCACCCAGCTGGACATGGAGATGAGCTTCCTGGACCAGGAGCAGATCCTGGCCCTCAATGAAGGCCTGATCGCTGCCATCTGGAAGGCGGTGAAGGGGGTCGAGTTGCCGCTGCCCTTCCCCCGCCTCACCTGGCACGAGGCGATGGAGCGCTACGGCACCGACCGTCCCGACACCCGCTACGGCCTGGAGCTGGTGAATGTGTCGGATCTGGTGGCGGACATGGGCTTCAAGGTGTTCTCAGGGGCTGTGGCCGCTGGGGGGTCGGTGAAGGTGCTGCCCATTCCGGGCGGCAACGACGCCATCAGCAATGTGCGCATCAAGCCCGGCGGCGATGTGTTCAGCGAGGCACAGAAGGCCGGAGCTGGCGGTCTGGCCTTCATCCGGGTGCGCGACAACGGCGAGATCGACACGATCGGCGCCATCAAGGACAACCTCAGCGAAGCGAAAAAAGCAGAGCTGCTGGAGCGCACCGGCGCCACCCCCGGCACCCTGCTGCTCTTCGGCGCCGGCGACACCGCCACGGTGAACAAGGCCCTCGATCGGGTGCGCCAATTCCTGGCCCGCGAACTGGGCCTGGTGCCCGCCGACCGCGACAACAGCGCCTGGAACTTCCTCTGGGTGGTGGATTTCCCGATGTTCGAGTTCAACGCCGGCGAAAACCGCCTCGAAGCCCTGCACCACCCCTTCTGCGCCCCCAACGCCGAGGATCTGGGGACCGACCCCGAGCGCTGGCCCGAAACCCTCCCCACCGCCCGCGCCCAGGCCTACGACCTGGTGCTCAACGGCCTGGAGCTGGGCGGCGGCTCCCTGCGCATCCACGATTCGACCCTGCAGCGCCAGGTGCTCCAGACCATCGGCCTGCCGCTGGAGGAGGCGGAGCGGCAGTTCGGCTTCCTGATGGAGGCCCTCGACATGGGCGCCCCACCCCACGGCGGCCTGGCCTTCGGCCTGGATCGGATGGTGATGCTGCTGGCCGGTGAGGAATCGATCCGCGACACGATCGCCTTCCCGAAAACCCAGCAGGCCCGCTGCCTGATGACCCAGGCCCCCGCCGGAGTAGCCGGCAAACAGCTCGAGGAGCTCCACGTGGCCAGCACCTGGGTGGAAGAAGAGGGCTGATCGAGCCAGGCAGGCCCCCCAAGCAGGCGAAGCGCAACCGAAGCGAACGCCGCTGCAATCCGATCCGCGGCAATTCGAGCCGCTGCACTCCGATCCAATCCGAAAGCTATCCCGATGAAAGTGCACCTTCAGCCGGGGCTCTGCTCAGGGTGGAGGGATCGTGACGTGCGTTCTTGGCTGGCTCCTTCTCCACCGATCTGGTGCGGCAGTACCTCCAGGAGATCGGCCGGGTGCACCTGCTGAGCGCCGAGGAGGAACTCACCCTGGCCCGGTTGGTGCAGCGGCGCGAACGGCTGCTGGAGCAGCAAGGCGATGGCGACCTGCCGCGCTGGGCCGGCCGCTGCCAGCTCAGCCCCGCCGAACTGCGTCTGGCCCTGCACCAGGGGCGCCGCGCCAAGGAGCGGATGATCCAGGCCAACCTGCGGCTGGTGGTGGCCGTGGCCAAGAAATACCTGCAGCGCGGTATGGAGCTGCTCGACCTGGTGCAGGAGGGCACCCTGGGGCTGGAGCGGGCGGTGGAGCGCTTCGATCCCACCCGCGGCTTCCGCTTCAGCACCTACGCCTATTGGTGGATCCGCCAGGGCATCAACCGGGGGATCGCCAGCCAGAGCCGCACCATCCGCCTTCCCGTCCACGTCACCGAAAAACTCAACCGCATCCGGCGGGCCCAGCGGCTGCTCGCCTCCCGCCTCGGCCGCAGTCCCACCATCCGGGAGGTGGCCGCCGAGCTCGACCTCAGCGAAGCCGTGGTGCGCCTCACCCTGGAACGGCAACCGCGGCCCGTTTCGCTGGATGTGCGGGTGGGCCGCGACCAGGGCACGGATCTGGGCGACCTCCTGGAGGACGACCACGCCACCCCGGAGCAGGAACTCGCCCGCGAGCAGCTCCACGATGATCTGGAGTTGCTGCTGGAGGAGCTCAGCCTGCGGGAGGCCACCGTGATCCGCCAGCGCTTCGGCCTGGAAGACGACACCCCCCGCACCCTCACCGAAATCGGCGTCAACCTGCACCTCTCCAGGGAGCGGGTGCGACAGATCGAATCACGGGCCCTGCTGAAGCTGCGCCAACCCCGCCACCGCAACAGGATGAGGGACCACCTCAGCAGCTTCGAATGAACGACCGACGATCATGCTGGAGTCGATCAAAGAAGTCACGCCTGGTCATGTTTGCGCCCGAAGTGATCGCGAAAGCATTGGGGTTCTTCGCTAACCTGTGTAGCTTTCAGATGGGCGGCGGGCTGAGCTGGTGTGCCAGAGAGGCTGATGCCCTACCCACCTCCAGGCGGCAGATCTCGAAGCAGCGGCGCTCACCAACGCTCGGGATCAAGGCCATCGGCTAGGGCAGCTTTTGCTGGCTAGAACTCCAATATCCAACCCTTCCTGCTTCGATCGAGCCATGGCCATCTCCTCCCTCCCCATCGACATCGGCATCCCCGCCGAGCAGCGCCAACAGATCGCCACCGCCCTCGGCCAGGTGCTGGCAGACACCACCGTGCTCTACGGCAAGACCCACGGCTTCCACTGGAACGTGACCGGACCGATGTTCAACACGCTCCACCTGATGTTCATGGGGCAATACACCGAGCTCTGGAACGCCCTCGATGTGATCGCGGAACGCATCCGCGCCCTCGGCTTCCCCGCCCCCTATGGCGGCCAGGCGATCGCGGCCCTCAGCACGATCCCCGAAGCCGAGGGGGTGCCCGAGGCGATGGCGATGGTGCGCGAGCTGGTGGCCGGCCATGAGGCCGTGGCCCGCACCGCCCGCGGCGTCTTCGCGCTCACCGAGGAAGCGGGCGACCAGCCCACCGCCGACCTGCTCACCCAGCGCCTCCAGATCCACGAAAAGACCGCGTGGATGCTGCGCAGCCTGCTGGAGGGGTAGGGCCCTCCTCGCGCTGCGCCGCAAACGGGCGCCCTACTACTCCTGTGCCTGGGTGAGCGAGAGCAAGGCCTCCATGGCTGTTTTCACTGGACATACATCTCAAGTCATTCAGTGCACCGGAGGCGCCGGCTCCGATGGCACAGTTTCACCCGATTAGCACGCCACAAGGAAGAAAATACTGGCAGGCTGAATAGCTGGGCGCCATCCATAGTGACAAAAGCTGGATTGCTCTTCCGAGGCGATGGAGGAACAATCCGGCGGCGTCGCTTGTGACCACAACTGGGGCGTCATCAGCGAGTGAATGGTGGCGCTAGGTCATTGCTGAGGTGATTGATCAACTCATCTGGCTGCTTTCAATCTTTAGGTGTCGCCAGCGAGTGGTGACAGGGGCTGCAGGTGCTGGTCACCGACCACCACCTGTGCCGGCGGTGCTGGACGGCGCGGTGTCGTTGCGTGACGCCGACGTCATCGTCAACCCCAACCAGCCCGGCTGCGCCTTCGACAGCAAGGCCATCGCCGGTGTCGGCGTGATGTTCTACGTGCTGCTGGCCACGCGGGCCAAACTGCGCCAGCGCGGCGCCTTTGCCGCCGACCAGCAGCCCAAGCTAGACACTCTGCTCGACCTGGTGGCGCTGGGCACGTTGGCCGACGTGGTGAAGCTGGACGCCAACAACCGCCGCCTGGTGGCGCTGTGGCGCTGGGCCTGAAGCGCGTGCCCTCCGGGCGCCTGCAGCCGTGGCTGCTGGCGCTGTTCAACGCGGCCGGGCGGCTGTCGGACATGACGCTGGGCATCGAGTGCCTGCGCACCGACGACCCCACGCGCGCGGCCGAGCTGGCGGCGCAGCTGGACGCCATCAACCGTGAACGGCGCGAGGTGGAAAGCGGTGTCAACCGACATCGACAACTGCACCACTTCCGACACCGAAAAGTGAGCCACCCCCGACCCGGTCTGGGGCGTCGTTTCCGGACTGGTTCCGCCTTGGCTGCGCCGGCGGTGCCTCTGCTTGCTCAT
>JBIJAG010000031.1:0-45741 GCA_044345855.1 Cyanobium sp.
ACTCATCCGCCTTCTGACATCAGCCTTGATCGCCTCGCTGTAACGACGCATTGCTCTGCTCCATCAAGCCCCCAGGTTTGCGATTGAGAGGGGTGACATCTTTCCTGAACGCGGGGGATCTGGCGTACCTTTATCATGTCGCCCCTCTCGTATCAACTCATATATCATCGTATAGGGCAGATCATGTCTCACATCATTTGGTATCGCTCTAATGCTTTCGAGAACGTCTGACCAGCCAGTTGAGCTGTTTGCCAATCGATTGAATCCGTTGCCAAACAGAATCGTGGTGGATGTTGTGGTGGACATCTTTGCGGCGTCTCGCATGTTTAGACTCGGATAGGCGTGGCTTATTTAGGATGCCTAACTACTATTTGGGCGGATCCGCCTAAGTCGCACCGATGCCCCCAGCTGTCTGCCTAAGTCGCACCACTCGCCCGGCTGCCAGGCGACAGAAGCACTGCGCCACAATGGATCTTACGGCTCAAGGGCAAACGCTGGTGCATCTTAGGCGGATCCGCATAAGATGTGTTCATCATGTTACACAGGAGTGCAGGAGCCAGCTAGAGACACAATAACAGAGGCTCGCATGATTGATCCACCTTGCTATGAGAAATGTGCAGATAGTGCCGAGGCCGCTACCGAAATGAGATGATGATGGTACGTTTATATAGATGTACATGGCCTGACTTGTCGATCCTTCGAACGCCCAAGATCAGAAGCGGGCCATAGCTTCTGCAAGAGAGGCAACCTGAATCCCCGTCTTCTGTATCTTGATGTTAGACATTCTGTCCAAACAGGTGATTCCTCGCAAGGTCGGCCGATACATTCGCACTATAATCCCAGCGAACTATGGGTTGACTGCGATAACGTATCAACCAAGAAGAAGCATTCGCAAATGACAAAAAGATTTCCCTCATTCTTTCATAATCTATCTCATACGAAATCAAATATGGCAAGACTCTGCATTCAAGCACGCCGCGATTAAGCTCAGCGTGGACAATTGAGGTTTCGATATCATTGGCAAATCTTAATATCCCAAAATCGTGAGACATGTACTTCTGCTGCGAAGCCGTACTTGGGGCAATCTCATTTAGAAGTTCTAAATATCCATTCATACTTGCAATCAAAACACTGCCCTCCCTTCCATACGCTTCATAATGCATGTTTAATATGGGTATGTATTGATCAAATTCCTTCGCTGATCTCAAGACAAAAAGCCTTCTTGTAGCACTGGGTTGGCTCTTTGTGTATTGACGAGCAAGCGCCTGAGCTAGGGGGTCAAGCCAAAAAGATGACACTGAACTTAGACTTATTGCATCAATCTCCGATGCATTCTGGAACAAAGGCTCTGCTCGAAATAAAAAGTTCCTCTCGACGCTTATGTCAAATCGAAATACATCCGAAGAAAGATATCTAATTTCATCCAAAGTGTTTCTTAAGACTCGCCCGATTATCTCTGCCCTAAATTTTGGAATAATCTCATTGATTTTCACAGCGGAACTAATCTTTCTCAGGTCTTTTGACAGATGAGACTGAGGCTGAATACCTTGCAATTGAGATCTAACTTTTTTGCCATGTCTTCAAAAGAGTCTTCAGAATAGGAAATATAATTTAGATCGCGAAGGAAGTGTGGCAGTCTTGTATGATCAATATCAGATCTCACAACAGGGACAATTACTTTTCTCCGCTCATGAGCTCTTACAAGCTCTTCACGAACTTCGGCAGACAATAAGCTGTCCTGAGTAATTAGACATACAACAACATCTGATTCATCAATGAGTTGCGAAATTCTGGGATGGATAAAATCTGCAATATCAATTCTGTCAATGTCTACTATAATTCTTAGGATTGAAGACTCCTTTAGGCAGGCAACCAAGACGCTTCGTTCAAGCTTTTGCCTCCAGCTGTAGCTAATGAAGACGTTTAACTTTTCCATGTTGCTTTTTTCATAAGTCTAACGATGCCTCTGAGTGGCAGGCAGGGAGCCTGGGGTGGCGGAGCAGAGCATTGTTGGCGGCCTTGTCCACTCAAGGGGCTTGTTCGACGGCTCAATAAAGAGTCCGAGCAACCATATTCATCCATAGCGACTTTCTGTCTAGCTCTTGACTCTGATATATCACACTAGAATATGTGTCATCGACAATTCGCTTGGATCCATCGTATACGTGAACATGAATCCCCTTATCTTGGGGTCTATCTGCCGTCCACAGAACTGCAGGAGTGGACGACCATACATCAAAGTCATAGCCTTCGTACTCATCGAGATTTAGCTGCCGATCTGGATAAACATACGAGTTGCTGTTATTGAACTGATCATGCAGCGGCTTTAATGGGGTAGACGCTATTGGCTCTTTACTCCAAATGCTGTCATTGCCGCAGTTACCGCAAAAATGCTTCTTGTGAGGCTTTAGGGCAAAATCACCGAGGTCTAAATGCGGATAACCGCATCGCTTGCAAGTAACACACGACATCTCACGACCTTCTTCTAGAGATCTGACAAACTCAAATGCGGCTGGGGGCGTAATTTGGATTTGCGTTATCTCTGGATTCTGGAAGAGGCTGAGTTCTTGATTGTAAGCACACACTATAGCGTCAAAGTCTCTGTCGACTACCTTTTTGTCGGCTCCAGAGAATCTCTTGTGAACATGAATCTTTGGGGCGCAAGCCTGGATTGGCTTTGATGACAACGCTTTGGGTAGCGAACACCAAATACCAATCTCCTCGAATTCCATGAAATCGACTACTAGGGGCTTAACTGTGTAGCTCATTCCAATTGTGTGGTTGCTGCATCTGACCTCGCCTGACTCAGTGACCGATGCGTAGTCGGCCTTAATGCCCCAATGAACCTGATGAGTTTTGCAATACCAGCGGGGAGCCCCATGCCTAAACTTGCCACACGGAATAATTTGACAAGGAAGAATAGCGTCTGACCCTGATTTATTGGCAAACTGACCAAGAACCTCATCGCTATCGACGGCTATGTTCCCAATGGTTCGACCAGGTGCCCAGCAAACAGCCGCTGCTGCCTCAAAGTTCTCTTCAGGTAGATCAAGATCACCTTCATCCCCAAGCTTCCTTAGATACTCCTTTCGTGCCATCCCTGAACCCTTATTCGAATATTCGCATTCCCAAATCTCGACGCAGCCAGTATCACGATTAAGTCGCCTGGATCGAAACATAAACACAGCACCTCAACTCGTGAGCGAATTCTAGCTTCGTGGTCAGGCCCGTCGAACGGCATGGATAGATCGTGCGCAGCCACGATCTATCCGGTGTTGGACAAGCCCCGCAGCACTGGGATTCTGGGGGCGCAGGGGCCTCAATCTACAGGAGATAAATCCGCCCGCTTTTCAGATTAACTTTACGATTGGCCTCGATGATAGGTAGAAATGCCTGCTCAATGGTTTTCATAGCCTCCCAAAGAGTGTAAGAGATGATGAGCCGGCATACGTATCAAGCTGGTTGCCCAGCTATAATAATAATGAACGAGCTGATATTGTACGCTTGTTCATAGACTCTGGCTGTTGAATCTGCCGCGCAGCGGCTTGGTCCAACGCTCAAGATCAGAAGCGGGCAACAATCCCTGCATCGCCCCCATCCCGTGCTCCCGCCTTCTGAATCTTGATGTTAGGCGGGAGTCGCGACCACAGAGTTACGATCATTGATACCCAGAATCTCGTCATCGCCAGGAAATTCAGGCCAATTTGGCCTTATGCTACCTTGAAATCCAGTTTTAACGAAAATCTCTCTCTCTTCGTTGAAGCTAGATGCACGGACCAAAAGCTCATAATCACGCATGTTACTCAGAATTGAGATGGGAGCCTCATAAGTAATCCAAAACGCTAAAGGAAAATACTTCAAGAAATCTCCTTTTATTATTTGATTGTTCTTGAGCATTGCAGTTCCACTCAGCATCACCTGATAGTCTGCGCAAAAAGGCCAAAAGAAAACATTGAATTCTTGGGGAAGATCCAGTATTGGATTCATTACATAGCGTCTCATGAGATCTCGCTTAGGCCCTGCTGCAGGGGCTGATGTCATATCTTCTCGCAGTTCAGAAGCGAGTAGGTGTCCAAAGATGGATCGCACAATCTGTTGCGGTTTGCAAGAAATTGGAACTTTTGATGGAAAAGTCAATCTTTCTGTATTACGCATAATATGTGCAATCCGGCGACTAAAGTCATTAAGCGCAGGATCAAGCTCTTTGCCCAATCTTCGATTATTGCATTGATTACATAATGTCGGGAACTTTACGCCATTCTGTGAAATCTTGTCTTTGATGCGGGGATCAACTGGATTCACAAAGTTTGAGAGTTTTTTTAATCCCACTTTTCGAGGCTTTATGCTTCCTTTTGGAGGGACATGATCATCAGTGAGGCTTGGAAAATAATTGAGACATAAATTGCAAATGCCTTCTTTTGTTTTCATTTGTCGTCTGCTTTTGGGCTCTGACAATGGCAAGGCCTCAACTGTGATTTGAACTTAACACAAAGCAGGTTTTCAGCATCGACCGATATGCTTCTTCAATGAAGCCTAACGTTCGCAATCACCTGCCCGCAGAGAGCCAAAGGGAAAGCATCTCAGAAGGCACTGCGAATCTGCGGTGGCGGGTCGGGTGAATGGTCATGTTAGATTGCCATTTCGAAGCATGCTAAGTACTCTGTAAATCCGCAGCAAAAGGACTAAAGCACCTGTCTCATCAATCTGCACGATATTGTGAGCATACACATTTCGAATGAACTTATATACCATCCTGAGCTCCTGGCTGTAGGACCTAATGCTACTTTCCAAAATGTTGGTCTCGTTGCGGAGATACTGAATGAACTCCTCGCCAAGTCTGGCCCCAAATCTAGTGCTTCCAAGATGCCCCTTGATACTATCTTCGAGGGTGACTACCGCTTGCCTTACCGCGGGCTCGTGGTGCCCTGAATCGTAGAGTGAGCGAACGACTGGAGAGATGTCCGTGATGAAGTCACAGGATAACTCACTAACTCTCTCACGAACATACAAAAATGCTTTTGGGTCGAGGCGAATAGTTGACTCGGGGACAATTGCCAAGCATCGAAAATCATTTTCATCATCGAGGTCTTCGTTTCGGCTTGGCGGGTTAATCTTCTGCATTTGACCGTTGACTTCACTGAAGAGTTGGTCCGTTCCAATTTTTTTGACCATTTTGTTCCAGCGGTCCAGTTCAATCTCAAAATCATTGGCTGACTTGACTCCCGCTATTAAGTCAAGATCATTCATTTCTAGCAGATCAGAATGCCAGGCACAGATGTGGAAGTTCTTGTCATCATATAGATTACGGTCATTAAGGCCTTTGATCTTGGCCGCGAATAGAATAGAGCCATCGCCATTGTCTATCTCAATGAAATCTGTCCCTGCGGGAAACAGAGAGAAACTCAGTAGGGGCTCAATATAACCATCGCCGATTGGGTAAGCTGGCCAATTATAGTGTAGAATAGTAAGAAAGGACCCGCGAGCTGGTCCAAGGTTTCCTGGAAGATTAAGGATTTCCATTGTCATTTTGCCAATCTAACGCCCATCATCACCCGCCCGAAGTTTTCCTTGCTGAAGGCACTGCTTCTCGCTCGGGTCGGGTGAATGATGTTGTTGGGCAATCCGTTGTTGGATGACATAAAGCCAAAAGGACCATTGATCCAGCCAGGCCATGGGGCCTTGGGTAGTTGGCAGCAGTTGTGCGGATTAACCTGCGAACCGGAAATCACCGGAGCGGGTCTGGCCCCCTCGTGTGCTCCCGCTGGAATCCCTTCCAGCGGCTCTGACGGTGAAGGGTGCTGGGGGGGCGAAACAGCCGGGACGGACGCCAACGATGGAGAGGACATAATCCGGGAGATCGCTGCCCCGAAAGGCGGCGCGGGCGCTGCGCGGACTGACGACCCACGAGCCCCCGCGCAGCAGCCTGTAGGTCTGTTCCAGATTGCCCTCTAGCTTTGGATCGGGGCCCTCCGCTGGGATCCCATTCCCAAGGGCTCCGACAAGGGGATCGCGCTGCCACTGGTCAGCGCACCACTCGAAAAGCTGGCCGTGCATCTCCGCCAGGCCCCAGCGGTTCACCATCCCAATCGCGCCAGCCACTACTGGACGCTGGCGGAAGGCACCCGTGCGGCCGCGGCCATAGGTGTAGTTTCCCTCGTAGTTGGCCCAGCTGGCATCAAGCGTGTCGCCGAAGTGAAAGGGCGTGCTGGCTCCGGCCCGGCAGGCCGCCTCCCACTCGCTCTCGCTGGGCAGGCCAAACACGGGCTCCTCTCCCTCACCGCCCAGCTCCGGCCACTGCTCCTTCAGCCAGAGATTCAGCCGCTGCAGCCACTCCTGGCAGTCGTTCCAGCTCACGCTCTCCACCGCCAGGCCGCCGGGTTGGGCATGGGTCTCCCACAGCCCCTTGGCGTCGTAGGTGCCGGGGGTGAGGCTCAGGTCGCGCTCCAGCCTCGGCAACGCAGCCACCGCGCGCCACTGCGCCTGGTTGAGCGGATGGCGCACCAGCGCATACGGCTTCAAGGTCACCTTGCGCTCGGCCTCCACGTTCACCCCCTCGCATTTCTGCCGGAATGCGGTGTAAGCATCCCGGCCGGCTTCCTTCTCGGGGGAGCCGATCGTGGTGTCCCCTCCAGTCACCACCACCAGCTCCAGTTGTTGCTGCGCCTCGCCTGGCCACTCCGGCAGCGGCAGTCGCCACACCGGCGGCGTCACCACCTCCGTGCGGATCCGCAGGCCCTCGCCCTCCTCCAGGGCAGTGAGCGTGAGCATTGGCACCGCACGGCCGAGGCCGCTGCCCAGCAAGGGGAGATCTGCCGAGGCCGCCAGTTGCAGGCCCCGCGAAGCCCCCTGCAGCAGGGGGAGGCGGGCGTCGTGTTCGGCCCAACCTTCGGCATCCTCCACCAGCAGGTTGAGGGGTTCGCTACGCAGCCAATCCTCCAGCTCCTTCTCGATCCGCTGCCGCTGCTTGATCGCCTGGGGGTCCGTGCTGTCACAGCTTCTGGCCAGCACACCCAGGCTCTCGGCCAGCCGTCGCCGCAGCGCCACTGGCGCCTCCAGATTGGCCAGGCACAGGCGCAGGGGTTCCTCGGCGCCGATCAGCGCCAGCACTAGGGCCGCGTCCTCACGGTCGGCCAGGGGCGCCGCGGCCGACAAGAGATCGGCCAGGGGCTGGTGGGCCTCGCGTCGCACCGCATCCGCTTCGCGGCCGCCGGCAGCCGCCAGCGTCGCCAGTTGATCCAGGGCCTGCTGGCGCTGGCGGTCCGGGGCATCGGCACTCAGGTCTTCCGCCAGGCGCCGCACACGCTGCCGCTGCAGCAGTGCTTCGCGGCCCTTCTCGATCCAACCCACCAGCTTGGGCCAGATGCGCAGCAGCGCCTCGTGGGCGATCTCCACCTGATCACGCTCAGCACCCTTGCCCGCCACCAGTAGCCTTGCCTCCACAAACAATCCCACCAGCCGGCGGCTGGCCGGTGGCAGTGCCTCCAGCCGCGCCGGTTGCTTGGCCACTGGGCCGTCGCTGGTGAGGCGCACCAGGTGATCGATGAAGGCTCTCTCCAGCGCCGCCATCTCCTTCTCGGCGGACCCGCTGGTGGCGAGCACCTCATCGGCCTTGCGCTGCACCGCACCCTCCAGCCCGCCAAAGGTGGCGTACTGCTGTAAATAGAGGCCGGAGCCTTTCGCTCGTCCCTCCCACAGCTCCCGCAGGGTGAATGCCAGCAGCGGCAGGGCGTCGCCGCTGGGGGTGTCGCGCACCAGCAGGTCGCTCAAGCCTTTCTCGAGTTGCAATCCCACCCGCTGGGCTGGGCCTTCGATCACCTGCCGGAAGCCCGCCACATCCAGCGGACCCAACAGGATCGGATCTCCCGCCAGGCTATCCAGCCGGCTGGGATGCAGCTGCAGGCTGCCGAGAAAATCAGAGCGCAAGCTGGCCAGGATCAGCACCCGGCTGTCCTCGAGCTTCAGCAAATCGGCCAGAGCCGCCAAGAAGTCATCGGCTTCCGTTGCCTCCCCTTCCTCTCCGCCCTCACGTCGGCCGAGCAGCTCCTCGAACTGATCGATCGCGATCACCACCTTTGCGTCCTGCTGGCCGTTGAGGGCGCGCAACTCCTCCAGCTGCTCACGGATCTGCGGGCCGCTCTGCAGCAAGTCAGCACCGAGCGGATCCGCTGTAGTTCCCCGGGCCTTTTGCAACGCTGCAGCCAGCCAAAGGAAGGGTTTACCGCCTGGGCGAAACGGGTCGAGGACGATCCAGCGACCAGGCTCGGCATCCGCCAGCCAGGGGAGAAGACCTGCCCGCAGCAGCGACGACTTGCCGCAACCGGAGGCCCCCAGGATCAACAGCAGCCGCGATGCACTGGCCGTCAGGGCTTCCACCTTCGCTTGCGCCTCACGCACAGCCTCGTCCCGCCCAATAAAAACAGGAGCGTGCTTGCGCTCAAAGCAACTCAGGCCCGGAAACGGAGAGGCATCGGGCTCGTTCTCCGGTGGCCAGGCCAGGCGCTCCTGCCAGCTCAGCGCCGCCAGACCCCGCTCCAGGCGCTGCCAGCCCTCCAGGCCTTTGGCGTCCAGGTCAATGGGCTCCAGCGGCGTGCGCTGGGTTTCGCTCAGCAGCCACAGCGGTGGGCTCTCCTCGATCCGCACTGGCAACACCAATTTCCCCGATGCAATCGCCACACCCAGCTCCGCCAGGCACCACTGCGATTTGCCGTAAGCCGAGCTGCAGATCACGATCACCGCCCGACAGAGCTGGAGCTTTTCGTACAACGTGTCTCGCCAGGATCGTCCGACCGGGATGCCCCGCTCAGGGTCGAAGTCCAGGAAAAGGCTTTGGTAGCGACGTTCCGGGTATTGCTTGTTCGCGCTGCCCTGCAGCCAGTCGCGGAGGCGCTCAGCCCAGGCGTTGTCCTCGCTGCTGTGGCTGATGAAGATCGCGCTCACAAGAAAGTTGCCCAGCCGGCCTCAGGCCAATTTACCGGAGCTGCTCTGGCCTGGCTCATGTCGGTCTGACGCGGGCCTGCTGATTTGCCCAACTCCTATTTGGGCGGATCCGCCTAAGTCGCACCGAATCCCCCGGCTGTCCGCCTAAGACGCAGCACTCGCCCAGCAGCTAGGCGGCAGAAGCACTGCGACACAATGGATCTCACGGATCAAGCACCAACGCTGGTGAATCTTAAGCGGATCCGCATAAGATGTGTTCACGATGTTACAAAGGAGTGCAGGGGCAGCTAGAGACGTAACAACAGACTCTCGCAGGATTGATCTACCTTGCCATGAGAAACGTGCAGAAACTTCCATAGACACGCAGCTGAGCGCCGAGATCTCAGCTGGCCAAGACTTCAGCAAGCCCATCCCGCTCCACCGGCAACACCGGAAAAGACAAAGCCTCCACCTCCCGCTTGCTCAACCTCCGGCTCCAGGCCCCCGCAACCGGCTCGTTCCAGCGGAATCCAGCCTCCCGGGCCAGGTGCCGCTCCGCGTAGGGCAGCCGGGCGCGATAGAGCTCCCGGGGCTCCTGCGCGGCCACCAGCAGAGCTTCGAGCTGGGCGCAGCGTTGGAACACATGCACCAGGTAGTCGCAATCGGTGAGCGCCCGGTGGGCTGCCCAGACGGGCACCCCATGGGCCAGGGCCAGATCCCGCAGGGAGGGATTGGGACGCAGCTGCAGCTCCGCCGGCCAGCGGATGTCCTCCATTGAGCAGATCCAGGGAATCGCGAGAGCCGGAAGCGCCCCGTGGCCGAACCACTGCCGGTCGAAGGCGGCGTGGTGGGCCACCACCGCATCGGCGGCCGCCACCAACGCGCCAAACAGGGCCAGGGCCGCCTCCGTGGGCTGGGGCAGGCGGGTCACCGCGGCGGGAATGCCGTTGATCCCCTCCGCCGGGTTGGCCTGGCAGGGCAGCAAAAAGGAGAGCTGCTGCAGCACCGCCCGGCTCCCCACATCGAACAGCACGGCCCCCACCTCAATGCAGACCCCCTGCTCGGGGGACAAGCCGGTGGTCTCGGTATCGAGGATCAGGATCCGCCCTGGAGCATGGGGGCCGGAACGGCGAGCGAGGGGGGCGAGGCTGGGCAGGGCGATTGGCTGGGGGGCCGCTTGGGGCAGGCCGGATGGGGAAGGCGGGGATTCGGGATTCCCGGAATCGATGGCCTCTGGCTCGGAGGCGGTGCTGGCGGCTGGGGGTTGCCGCTCCTGGGTGCGGGCGCCGCTGCTCTGGAGTGGGGCAGCCGCCAGCGAACGGGCCGGCTCAGGATCACCGCCCTGGGGGCTGCTCTGCTGCGGGCCCGACGCCAGCAGTCCGAGCAGATCGTTCTGTTCCCACAGCCCAGGCTGTTCCGCCATCTCCATCCAACACCTGGGCCCATGTTCCCAGACGTGGCAAGGGGGGAAGACGGGGATCCGCGCCTTCTGGAGGGATCGACCGGCCCGGCTGCGGGGGTTGGTCTGCCTAGGGTGGCGATCCAAGTTTTGACTCCTCTCCATGGCTGCCGCCCTCGCCGCCGGCGATCGTGCCCCCCTGATCGCCCTGCCGGATGCCGAGGGTGTGGAGCGCCGCAGCGACCAGCTCGGCGGAGCACCCCTGGTGCTCTTCTTCTATCCCAAGGACGACACCCCCGGCTGCACCGCCGAAGCCTGCGCCTTCCGCGACAGCTTCGCCGACCTGCAGGCCCTCGGCGCCCAGGTGTGGGGAGTGAGCGGCGACGATGCCGCCAGCCACCAGCGCTTCGCCGCCCGCCATCGGCTGCCCTTTCCGCTGCTGGTGGACCGCGGCAATGGCCTGCGCCAGGCCTTCGGGGTGCCCAGCGTGCTGGGGCTATTGCCGGGCCGCGTGACCTATGTGATCGACGGCGACGGTGTGATCCGCCACGTGTTCAACAACCTGCTCGATGGGGCGGCCCACCGCCGCGAGGCGATCGCCGCCCTCGAGCGGCTCCGGGCCGAAAGGGCGGCCGGCAGCGGTGGCTGAGGCGCTCTGGCGGCAGCGGGGCCCGATCTGGTGCCTCGATCCAGCCACCTCCGGGGCGGCTCGGCCAGGCCCTGGGCCGGGCCGAATCGAATTCATCGGCGGCAGCTACCTGGCGGCCACACCCCAGCTCAGTTATCGCCGCCTGCTCGAAGCCCTGGCCGGCCAGGGCTGGAGTGTGCGGGCCTGGAGCTATGTGCCGGGCTTCGACCACCAAAGCCAGGCGAATGAGGCCTGGCGCGCCTTCCGGGCTGATCGGGAGGCGACCACCCGGGCAGCGGGGGATTTTGAGCTGCCGGCGGGGGAGCGGGTGCTGCGGCTCGGCCACAGCCTGGGCTGCAAGCTGCATCTGCTCGCCCCGGATGGGGGCCGGCGCAGCGCCGCCCTGGTGGCCCTCAGCTTCAATAACTTCTCGGCCGAACGCTCCGTGCCCCTGCTCGCGGAGATGGGCCAGCAGTTCGGTTTCCGCAGTGAATTCAGCCCCTCGCCCCAGGAAACGCTCCAGCTGGTGAGCAGCGGCTACCGCCAGAGCCGCAACCTGCTGGTGCGCTTCCGCCGCGATGACCTCGACCAGAGCCCGCGGTTGTTCGATGCCCTGCGCCAGCGGGCTGGCGATGCCAGCGAGCTGATCGAACTGCCCGGCGATCACCTCACCCCGGCCAGTGCCGGCCTGCGCCGCAACCTGCTCGGCGACTGGGCCGACGATCCTTCCCACCAGCGGCGCTTCGAGCGGCTGGCGGACACGATCGGCAGCTGGGCGCTGCAGGAAAGCGCAACCCCCTGAGCTGTCGGGAGCCTTGATCGTGGCGGGAAGAAGCGGGTAAGGGTTCCGCCACAAGCACCTTGACGCCCCCAAACCGTTCGGCATGGTGCAGCGGTTGCCTGGGATACCGATTCGTGAACACCAACAAGTTGATCAGTGCCTTCAGCTCCGCCTGGAAGCGCAGCTTCGATTACTCCGGCCGCTCCGATCGCGGCGACTACTGGTGGTTTGTGCTGGCGAGCTTCATTCTTCTTCTGGTCCTGAATATCGTAGGCAGCTTCGTGCCGATCATCGGTTTGCTGGCCAACCTTTATCTGATTGCTGAGCTCGTGCCCCATCTCTCCCTGGCAGTGCGCCGCCTCCGCGATGCCGGCAAGGATTGGCAGTGGATCTTCGTGGGCATTACCGGCATTGGCAGCCTTTGGCTGCTCTATCTGCACACCCTGCCCTCCAAGCCTCTGCTGCGCGCCGCTTGAAGATCAGGGCTTCGAGCTCCGGAGCGAATCAGCGGGGATTCACACCCGCAAGGCATCGAGCACCGAGCGATCCTCCAGGGTGGAGGTGTCGCCACTCACCTCCTGGCCGGATGCCAGGGCCCGCAGGATGCGACGCATGATCTTGCCGCTGCGGGTCTTGGGCAGGGCATCGGTGAAGGTGATGCGGTCGGGACGGGCAATCGGGCCGATCTCCTGACCCACGTGCTTCTTCAGCTCCACCACCAGGGCGTCATCGCCGCTGCGGCCGGCCTCAAGGGTCACGAAGGCCACGATCCCCTCGCCCTTGAGCTCATCGGGCACCCCCACCACGGCGGCCTCCGCCACGGCCGGATGGCTCACCAGGGCGCTTTCGATCTCCATCGTGCCCAGCCGGTGGCCGCTCACGTTGATCACGTCGTCCACACGGCCCATCACCCAGAAGTAGCCGTCAGCGTCGCGGCGGGCGCCATCGCCGGCGAAGTAGAGCCAGCTGCCATCGGCGGGGCGGATCTCCTCCCAGTAGCTCTTTTTGAACCGCTCGGGATCGCCGTGCACCGTGCGGAACATTCCCGGCCAGGGCCGCCGGATCGCCAGATAGCCGCCCTGGTCAGCCGCCTGGGACACCCCATCGTGGTCCACGATGTCGGCGCTGATGCCTGGCAGCGGCAGGGTGGCCGAACCGGGCTTGGTGGGGGTGGCGCCCGGCAGGGGGCTGATCATCACGCCGCCGGTTTCGGTCTGCCACCAGGTATCCACCACCGGGCAGCGATCGCCGCCGATCACATCGCGATACCACATCCAGGCTTCGGGATTGATCGGCTCGCCCACGGTGCCGAGGATGCGCAGCGAGCTCATGTCGTACTGGTCCGGCACCTCGCGGCCGCTCTTCATGAAGGCGCGGATTGCTGTGGGCGCGGTGTAGAAGATCGTGCAGCGGTGCTTCTGGATCACCTCCCAGAAGGCGCCGGGCTTGGAGGGCCGGGGCGCTCCTTCGTACATCACCGTGGTGGCGCCATTGGAGAGCGGGCCGTACACGATGTAGCTGTGGCCGGTGATCCAGCCCACATCCGCGGTGCACCAATGGATGTCGTCATCGCGGATGTCGAAGATCCACTGGAAGGTGAGATGGGCCCAGAGGTTGTAGCCGGCGGTGGTGTGCACCACCCCCTTGGGCTTGCCGGTGGAGCCTGAGGTGTAAAGCACAAACAGCCGGTCTTCGCTGGCCATCGGCTCGGCCGGGCAATCAGGGGCCTGGGCCTCCACCAGCTCATGCCACCACAGGTCGCGGCCCGCCTCAAAGCCCACCTCCTGCTCGGTGCGGCGCACCACCAGCACATGCTCCACGCTGGGGCAGGCGCCATCGGCCAGGGCCGCATCCACGGCCGGCTTCAGGGCCACGGCCTTGTCCTTGCGGAAGCCGCCGTCGGCGGTGATCACCAGCTTCGCCTCGCCATCGATCAGCCTGTCCCGCAGGGCCTCGGCCGAGAAGCCGCCGAACACCACCGAATGGGGGGCGCCGATGCGGGCGCAGGCCAGCATGGCGATGGCCGCCTCGGGCACCATCGGCATGTAGAGGGCCACCAGATCGCCCTTGCCGATCCCCAGCGCCTTGAGGGCGTTGGCCGCCTGGCACACCTCGGCATGGAGCTGGCGGTAGGTGAAGCTGCGGCTATCGCCCGGTTCCCCCTCCCAGATCAGAGCCGTCTTGTCGGCCCGGGGACCGGCCAGGTGGCGATCGAGGCAGTTGTACGAAAGATTCGTGGTGCCGCCCTCAAACCAGCGGGCGAAGGGGGCGTTGCTCCAATCGAGCACGGTGTGGAAGGGCTCGAACCAGTGCAGTTCGCTGCGGGCCTGCTCGCCCCAGAAGGCGTCCGGATCGGCCTCGGCGCGGGCCGCCAGTTCCCGGTAGGCCGCCATCGAACCGATCCGGGCCCGGGCGGCCAGCTCGGCCGGGGGCTCGAAGCTGCGCCCCTCCTGGAGCACCGATTCGATCGTGGGGGCCGTGTCGCCGCTGGACACCGCCGGGGCGGCGGGGGATGAACCGGGAACCTGGGACATGGGCTGGCGTCGTGGAAGCCGCTGTGGGGTCATTCAAACCCCGGAATGGGCGGCCGACCAGCCGGGAGCGTCCGCGGGACGGCAGGCTGGTGGCATCCCTCCGCTGACGAGCCGATGCCCGCTTGGCTGGCGATTGCCGCTGTGATGGTTCTGGTGGCCGTGCTGCTGAACCCCGGCCGGGACGATTTCGCCTGGTTCCTGAAGCTGCAGCGACCCCGCTGGCTCACCTTCGAGCGCTGGATCCCCCTGATCTGGATGGCCATCTACGGCTGCTTCTACGCCTCGGCCCTGCTCACCTGGCAGGCGGGGGGGCGCTGGTTGCCGATGGTGGGCTACCTGGGTCTGCAGGTGCTGGTGCAGAGCTACACCCTGCTGATCTGCCGCACCCGCCGGCTGCAGAGCGGCACCGCCGTGGGCTTTGCCGGCTGGGTGTGGGGCGTGGCCCTGGCCGCCATCGTGGCTCCCCTCTCGGGCCGGGCCGCCCTGCTGCTGGTTCCCTACCTCCTCTGGAGCCCGGTGGGCACCTTCGTGACCTGGCGGATGCAGAAGTTGAACCGCCATCAGTCCTCCTGATCCATCGTTGGCAGTTGCCTCGAACCTGGTTAAGGAGGGTGCGGTCCCATCTGCAGACGCGATGGCCGAAGAGCAACCGATCACGCCCCATGCCGGACCGACCCTGGATTCCGAGGGGCAGCTCACCTACGTGGGAGACGATGGGCGGCGCTATGTGGTGGGTCTTCCTCCCGACACCGATGGGGAAGGGATTGAGCGGGTGATGGGGGACCTCCGCGAGGGTCATGACCTGTTGCTGCGGATCGAGGCGCTTTGCCAGCAGTGGATCGAAACGGTGCACAGCCCCGAACTGGACCACCGCGCAGCCTTGGTGCTGCTTCTTACCACCCTGGAGACGAGCCTGGAAGTCCCCGACTCCGATCTGGACTGAGATCCGGGAATCGCCGCCAGGCAGCAAACAGCGACCCGCCATGCTGGTTCGATGGCCCATCCCGCCGCCTGCCTGTTCGACCTCGATGGTCTGCTGCTCGACACCGAGCCGCTGCATGCCCAGGCCTGGCGGGATGCGGCCCGGAGCTTCGGCACCGATCTCGATCCTCTGCAGCTGCTCGCCCTGAGGGGCCGCCGGCGTCTCGACTGCGCTGATCAGGTGCTCGCCTGGATCCGCCACGCTGGCCACCCCTGCGACAGCCGCGAGGCTCTACTGGCCGTTCGCCAGCCGATTGCCGAGCGGCTGCTGGTGCAGGCGCCGGCGATGGCCGGCGCAGAACGGCTGGTACGAAGCTGCCATGGGCTCGGGGTTCCCATGGCCCTGGCCACCAGCAGCTCCCGCGCGGCCGTGGAGCTTAAAGCCGCCCCCCACCGCTGGCTGGAGCAGATTGCCACCCGCGTACACGGCGATGACCCGGAACTTGCCGCCGGCAAGCCGGCCCCCGATGTGTTTCTGCTCGCCGCCGCCAGGCTCGGAGTTGATGCAGCCAGCTGCTGGGCCTTCGAGGATTCGCCAGCCGGAGCGATGGCGGCGGCGGCAGCCGGCTGCCGAGTGCATGTGCTGCTCACGGAAGCCACCCAGAATGTGCAGTTTCCCCTCGGAAGCGTGCTGCTGAAGTCCCTGGAAGAGGTGGTGCTCTGAGCCCCTAAGCCAGCTTCAGTACAGCCGGCTCAGCACGTACTCCGGAAGGGCCCTGAGGGCACTGCGGGGTTGGGAGGGGGGCAGCCAGTCGATGGCGCTGTGCGCCTCGCGGGCGAAGCCCTCGGCCAGGGAACGGGAGCGGGGGATGGCCTCACAGCCGCGGACGAGGTCCAGGGCCTGCTCAAGATCGCCCTCCTCGCTGAACTCCCGCTCGATCAGGCGAGCGAGAGCCGGGCGCTCCTCGAGGGCATAGAGGGCGGGGGCGGTGAGGTAGCCCGAGGCCAGATCACTGGCGGCCGGCTTGCCGAGCTGCTGGTCGCTGCCGGTGAAATCGAGGATGTCATCCACCACTTGGAAGGCCAGCCCGAACTGACGGCCGAAGTGGTGAAGAGCCTCCAGCCTCTCCTGGGGGAGTCCGGTGAGAACGCCCGCGGCCCTCGCGCTGTTCGCGATCAGCGAGGCGGTTTTGCAATAACTTTTCTCGAGGTAGGTCTCGAAGCTCTGGCCGGTGTCATAGCGGTAAAGACCCTGGCGGATCTCTCCATCGGCCAGATCCATGATCACCCGCGAGAGCAGCTTCACCACCTCGAGGTCGTCGAGGTTGGCGAGGTGCCAGCTGGCCTGGGCGAAAAGAAAATCACCGGCCAGCACGGCCACGCGATGGTTGAAGCGGCTATGCACCGTGGCCACTCCTCGGCGGGTGGCGGCCTCGTCCACCACGTCGTCGTGCACCAGGGAGGCGGTGTGGATCATTTCGGTGATCTCCGCCAGGCGCCGGTGGCGGGAACTGAGCTGGCCGTCGGCGGCGATCGCCCGAGAGATCAACAACACAATTCCGGGGCGTAGACGCTTACCCCCAGCGGCGAACAGATGCTCGGCGGCCGCCTGAAGAATTGGATGGCCGGCGCCGATCAGGGCGCGCAGATCCGCCAGCAGGGCATCGAGGTCGGTCTCGACCGGCTGAAGCAGCTCTGCAACGGTCGTCACGGGACCTCCTCAGTGGCGCGATCCTAGGAGGCCCGACTCATCGGATGCGGGCCGGGGACTGCAGATTGACCCCATGCACGGTGGGTCGCTGTCCCAGCCAGCTGGTGGCTGCCGTGGCGAAGGCCTCGGCCGACCCGGTGACGCAGTAGGTGGTGCGCTCCGAAATGGACAGCACCGGCTCCGCTGCCCGCTCGGCCTCGGGGGATTCGCCCAGGCTGGCCAGCAACGGTCCGAGTCGGTGGCCCGTGGCGACGGCGGGATCCACCAGCTGCACGTCCGGGGGCAGCAACGAGGTGAGTAGCGGCCTCAACAGGGGGTAGTGGGTGCAGCCCAGCACGATCGTGTCGACCCCGTCCTCCAGCAGCGGAGCCAGGTAGCCGGCTGCCGCCTCCCGCAGTTCCGGCACCTCCAGGTTCCCCGCCTCGATCAGGGGCACAAAGTCGGGACAACCCACCTCCCTCACCTGGGCGGAGGGACGGCAGGCGTGGATGGCGCGGCGGTAGGCCCCGCTGGCGGCGGTGGCCGGGGTGGCCAGGATGCCGACCCGGTCGCTATCGATGGCGGCGGCCACACTATCGATCAGGCCCAGCACCGGCACGCCCGCCTCTGCCACCGCCACATCGAGGGCGAGGGCGTTGGAGGTGTTGCAGGCCATCAGCAACACATCAACGCCCTGCTGCCGCAGCCAGTGCACCACCTCGGCGGCAATCGCACGGATCTCCTGGGTTGATCGCTGGCCGTATGGCACCCGCGCCGTGTCGCCCAGGTAGAGGCAGGGGGTGTGGGGATAGAGGGCCTGCACCTGCCGCAGCACGGTGAGGCCGCCCAGGCCGCTATCGAACAATCCAACAAGGAGACTCAAGAGGCTTGCTGCAGGTAGGTGAGGATCGCGCCGGAAATGGCCTGGGCCAGGCGTCTCCGGAAGCTTGCATCGCTGAGGCGGGGTGCGTCGATCTCACCAGTGACGAATCCCATTTCGGCCAGCACCGAAGGCATCACCGTGCGGCGGATCACGAAGAAGCGGCCTGGCCGGGCCCCCCGGTCCGGGGTGCCAGGGGACACGGCCAGCAGATACTGCTGCACCAACTGGGCCAACCGGGTGGAGGCCCCCCCCTCGACATAGAAGGTTTCGATGCCGTTCACATCGGGGCGATCGAGGCTGAGGGCATTGGCATGCAGGCTCACGAACAGCTGGGCGCCGCTGGCATTGGCCAGGGCCACGCGGGGGGGCAGGTCCAGATCCACTTCGGTGGTTCGGGTCAGCAGCACCTGCACCCCCCGTGCCTGCAGCAACTGGGCCACCTGCAGGGCAACATCGAGCACCACATCGGTCTCGCGCAGGCCCTCGATGCCCACGGCGCCTGGATCCGGACCACCATGGCCGGGATCGATCACCACCCGGTAGCGGCCGCGGGGCACCACCGGCAGGCCCTCCGGGGAGAGGGGGCGCCGGGGAAGCAGGGACCAGCGGGGTCGATCGGCACGGGGCCGCATCGCCAACGCGCGGGGAACCGCCTCGAAATCACCCTCGCCGGCCGCAACCCCCAGACGCGTGGCCCTGGGGGGCAGATCCATCCGCCAGCGATCCCGGGCGGTGCCCACTAGGCGCAGCTGGCGGGGATCGAGCACCGTGCCGGGTCGAAACTCCAGCACCAGGCGCGTGGTGCCGTCATCGGGCCTGCCGATGCGCACCTCTTGGAGGTTGTAGCCGAGCCAGAGCGAACGGGCCCGCAGGGGGGCCCCCGGCAGGTCGAACCAGATGCGGGGGCCCCTGCCGCCGAGACCCTCCTCATAGAAGGCCCGCACCTGGATGCCCGGACTGGTGCGCAGCTCAAGCACCCCCTCGCGGCTCACCCGCCAGGCCGAAAGGCTGCTGGCCGCCCTGGCCGGCAGGCCGGTGAACACCGCTCCGAACAGGAGGGCCAGGCCCAGCCAGGGGCGCCATCCGCCCCTGGCAAGGGCTGGCAGCGTGGGCCGGATCCCCATCAACCGATCAGAACAATGCCGGTTGCCGGTGCTGCAGGCTCGGCATCTGGGCCCGAACCCGCGCGCCGTGACCTCCATCGACCGGGGCAACGGCCAGGCCGGGGGCCAGGCCGGCGTCGGCGAGCACGGTGCCCCAGGGATCGATCACCAAGGCATGGCCATGGGTCTGACGGCGGCCGTAGTGAACACCGGTCTGGGCCGGCGCCACCACGTAGGCGGTGTTTTCGATCGCCCGGGCCTGCAGCAGCACCTGCCAGTGGTCCTTGCCGGTGTACGCGGTGAAGGCGGCCGGCACCATCAGCAGCTCCGCCCCCGCTGAAGACAGGTAGCGATAGAGCTCCGGGAAGCGCACGTCGTAACAGATCGAGAGGCCGATGCGGCACAGACCGGGCACATCCACCACGGGGGGAAGCGCTTCACCGGGTTTCACCGTGGCGGATTCGCAGTAGGTGATGCCATCGGGGATAGCGACATCAAAAAGATGGATCTTGTCGTAGCGGGCCAGCAGCTGGCCCTCGGTGCCCACCAGTTCCGCGCGGTTGTAGGTGAGGTTCTCCCCGGCCGGAACCGGAAAGCCACCGCCGAGCAGGGTCACCTGATAGCGGCACGCCATCGTGACCAGAAAGCGGCTGCAACGCTCCGCCAGGGCCGGCGCCAGCTCCAGGCGACGCTGGTCGTCACCCATGAAGGCGAAGTTCTCGGGCAGTCCCACCAGGTCGGCACCGCGGCGGGCCGCCAGCTCGATCTGCTCCTCGGCTGCGGCGAAGTTGGCATCCGGATCGGAGCCGCTGGTGAGTTGCAGGGCTGCTGCCAGGAAACTGCCCACCGTTGCTCCAATCGTCGGGCGAACTGTAAGGGGCCGCACCCGAGTGAGCCAGGCGAGGTGAGCTCAACTGGCGCGCAACACACCCGCTTCCGCCTGAATCGGCACGACCTGCAGGCTGTCCACGGCGGCGCAGCAGGCGAAGTCGGCGTCGTGGTTGCCGAGGCGGATCAGGCGCTGGCCATGGCTGGCTGCCCGCAGGCAGGTTTCGGTGTCGTGGCGCCACTGCTGCCACAGAGCCAGGGCGGCGAGCATCTCGTCGTTGGCGCAGGTGACCCCCCGGTGGGGGGCCACCGCCAGCTCGATCGCAGCCGAGGCCACGGCCCCGGCCGCCAGGCTGTCCTCCAGGGAGTAATCACCCTCCCAGCCACTGCCCACAATCCACACCTGCTGGGCATCCCGTTCGATCAAGCGGCGCGCCACGGCGGTGCGGTTGGGCAGACAGGCGGTGAGCAGCAGCGGCACCTCCCGCGCGGCCGCCAGGGAACGGGTGCCGTTGGTGGTGCTCATGAAGATGCGTTTGCCCCCCACCAGCTCCGGCGTCACCGCCAGAGGGGAATTGCCAAGGTCGTAGCCCTCCACCCGCTGGCCGCCGCGCTCACCGGCCCGCAGCCGTTGCTCGGCTGGCCAATCGGCGGCAGCGGTCTCCAGCTCAGCGAGGCCGGCGAAGGCCTGGATCGCCTCGGCTCCGTTCTCCAGCGACCAGGCGATGGTGGTGGTGGCGCGGAGCACGTCGATCACCACGGCCGCATCCGGTCCGCCCTCGGCGGTGGGCAACACCGCGGGCACCGCCTCGGAGGTATGGAAGTAAGAGATGTTCATCGGGCAGAAACGACCTGAAGTCAGCCTGGCTCGCCCAGTGTGTCAGCCAGGTGTTTCTGGCTGGTGGGCGGGATCGGGGCGAACGGCTCAGGCAAGGGCTCTCGGGAGAGGGTCTTGGCCGATGAAGCATGGGGCCAGCATGGATTTTTTAAGGAGCTATTGAGGGTCCAGGACGATCGGTGTACCAGACAGGCATAGAGCAAGTAACCCGGCTCGCCTCTGCGGGGTCACGGAGAGGCCTTGATCACAGCAATTAGTGCAGCCAACATCAGTCTTATGGTCTCGTATTCACCTCTGAGAGCTGCCGTTGAATGCTTTAAAAAGCCCGGCTTTGATGACATCAATTCGGGCTTCAGATCATGCTAAACTTATGATTTTAGCCTCCCATCTGGCTGACTCCATCGGTTTCGCTGCCAACAAATCCGCAGCAGCGCCCGCACCAGAGGCGGTGTTGCTGCAGAGCGAAAGGCCGATCACCAGATTCCTTTGGCCGGCGTCATCGCTCAACAAGGTCGCGATCTGCGCGGCTTCCGACAGCTGCTCGAACGTCTGGGCCAGCTGCGGCGCATCAGCGCCCCGGTGGATCCCAACCTTGAGCTCAGCGCCCTCGCCGACCGGGTGGTGGCGATGGGCGGCCCAGCGCTGCTGTTCGAGACCGTGATCGGCTCCACGATGCCGGTGGCCGTGAACCTGCTCGGCACCGTGGAGCGGGTGGTGTGGAGCATGGGGATGGAGCGGGCCGAGGAGCTCGAAGTCCTCGGCGCGAAGCTCACCCTGCTGCAGCAGACTCTCTCGTGCCAAGGCCGCTGGTCGACCAGAACGGCAAGTGCGCCTGGGCTGAGACCGGAGCCCGTCGCTAGCAACAGCGACCGGTCGAGTTGCGAGCCGTTGTGAAGGGCAGGCCTGAGTCTTCAGACCAGTTTGTTGGCGGGTGGCATCGGCATACTGATCAGCTTCACGCCCTTGTTTCGGCGCTACAACCCTGCGATCTCCTTTGCAATCATCACCTTTCTCTCCACCTCTATGGCCGATATCATCAATCATCCCTCTCATTTCGGTGGGTTTAGCGGCGAAGCAATAGCCACCGGCCTTGGGGCTGCCGCCATCAGCCTGCTGATTTCATTCTCGCCTCTGGCTGCTGCGGTGGAAAGGCTGGAGAAGCCGACATTTCATCGCTCCCCCTCCAGGGTTGATGCGCTGGACTGAGGCAGCTCCGGCCGTTTGCCGTGAGGGTCTCGTTCGACCAGACCCATGCATCAGAGTGGGTTCTCCCCAAATCCAGAGAAACCTTTGGCCGGCGTCATCGCTCAGCAAGGTCGCGATCTGCGCGGCTTCCTACAGCTGCTCGAACGTCGCGGCCAGCTGCGGCGCATCAGCGCCCCGGTGGATCCCGACCTTGAGCTCACCGCCATCGCCGATCGGGTGCTGGCGATGGGCGGCCCGGCGCTGCTGTTCGAGAACGTGATCGGCTCCACGATGCCGGTGGCCGTGAACCTGCTCGGCACCGTGGAGCGAGTGGTGTGGAGCATGGGGATGGAGCAGGCCGAGGAGCTCGAAGTCCTCGGCGCCAAGCTGGCCCTGCTGCAACAGCCCCGGCCCCCCAAGGGGCTGGGGGAGCTCAAGAGCTACGGCGGCTTGGCCTGGGACTTGCTGCGCTCCTTTCCCGACCTGGACCTCACCCCCCCCTGCCACCAGCAGGTGTTCCGCGGCGAGGCGGTGAACCTCGACGCCCTGCCGCTGCTGCGCCCCTGGCCCGGTGACGCCGGCCGGATCATCACCCTTGGCCTGGTGATCACCAAGGACCCCGAGACCGGCACCCCCAACGTGGGGGTGTACCGATTGCAGCAGCAGTCGATCAACACGATGACCGTGCATTGGCTAAGCGTGCGGGGCGGCGCCCGCCATCTCCGCAAGGCGGCGGCGCTGGGTCAACCGCTGGAGATCGCGATCGCGATCGGCGTGCATCCGCTGCTGGTGATGGCTGCGGCCACCCCGATCCCGGTGCAATTGAGCGAATGGCTGTTCGCCGGCCTCTACGGCGGCGAGGGGGTGCGGCTGGCGAAATGCAAGACCGTGAACCTCAAGGTGCCCAGCCACAGCGAGGTGGTGCTGGAGGGCACAATCACCCCCGGCGAGGAACGGGCCGATGGCCGCTTTGGCGATCACATGGGCTTCTACGGCGGCGTGGAGGATTCACCCCTGGTGCGGATTCAGTGCATCACCCAGCGCCGTGATCCGATCTACTTCACCACCTTCAGCGGTCGGCCGCCCAAGGAGGACGCGATGCTGGCGATCGCCCTGAACCGCATCTACACCCCGATCCTGCGGCAGCAGATCCCGGAGATCGTGGACTTCTTCCTGCCGATGGAGGGCCTCAGCTACAAGCTGGCCGTGATCGCCATCGACAAGGCCTATCCCGGTCAAGCCAAACGGGCGGCGATGGCGTTCTGGACAGCGCTGCCCCAGTTCACCTACACCAAGTTCGTGGTGGTGGTGGACAAGGCAATCAACATCCGCGATCCGCGCCAGGTGATCTGGGCGATCAGCGCCCTGGTGGATCCGCAGCGCGATCTGTTCGTGCTGGAGGACACCCCCTTCGACACGCTCGATTTCGCCAGCGAGCGGCTGGGCCTGGGCGGCCGCCTGGCGATCGATGCCACCACCAAGGTGGGCCCGGAGAAACGCCACGGCTGGGGCGAGCCGTTGCGGCGCAGCCCCGAGCTGGAGGCCCGGGTGGATGGGCGCTGGGCCGAGCTGGGCCTGGCGGATCTGGGTGGATCCGAACCGGATCCCACGCTGTTCGGCTACAGCTTTGAGCACCTTCTCAGCAGGCTGGCTGCCCTGAGCGGTCGCTCTGCCTGAGTCGGAACTCTTTGAGTCCCCTGCTCGGCCGCCAGGCGATCCATGCCCTCAAGGCCCTGCTGGAGATGGCGGGTGATCCAGGGCGCTGGCGCTCCGTGAACGATCTGGCCGCCGCCCAGGATCTGCCGGCGCCGATGCTGGAGCAGTTGCTGCTGCAGCTGCGGCGGGCCGCACTGCTGGAGGCGCGGCGCGGTCGGCGGGGTGGCTACCGGCTGGCCCGGCCAGCGGGCGCCATTCCCCTGGCCGATGTGCTGGCTGCCCTGGGCCAGGGCCTGGGCAGTGAACCGGCCGGAGCGGGCCGCGAGCTGGTGGGCGGGGCTGCCGACCGGGTGGCGGCTCTGATGGAGCAGCGGCTTCGCGCCGCCCTGGAGCGGGAGCTGGCCCGCTGCACCCTGGCCGAGTTGCTCTACGACCTGCGCAGCGTCAGCGCCGAACTGAGCGACGAGGGGGGTCTCCTGCTCGGGTGAGGCGCTGGCCTGGGGGTCGGATCTCACGCCAGCGGGCTGAAACCGGCCCGGCCGCAGACTTTCTAGGGTTAGCCCATGGTTGCTGAGCTTCCCTCCCCCGAGTCCGCCGGCGAGCTCCTGGAGCAGGTGCTGGCCCCCCTGCTGGACGACTTCCAGCAGAGCTTCTCCCGGGGTCAGGTGCTGCTCGCGAACTGCCCGGATCGGGTGCTTCAGGAAGCGGATCGGGCCGATCTGAAGGCCCGACTCGATCAGGCCCAGGCGGAACTGGCCGCGGCCCGCGCCCTGCGTCAGGCGGCTCCGACGCCCATGGCCCTGGAGATGGCCACGATCGCCCCCTGGCACCAGCTGGTGCTGGAGGTGTGGTCGCTCTCGGCGGCGCTAAGGGCGGCGGGCGTGACCCTGCCCTGACCCCCTGCCGGTCTTCAACCACCAGGCGGCTAGGCCGAGATGGCTCCGCCTGAGCCAGCATCCGGGCCTCCAGCCTTCAGAGCCCGCCGCAGGCACCAGCCGGCACACCGTGCCAGCACCTGGCCTAGTGCCTCCGGAGCCCGCCCCAGGAAACCAGCCGGCTCCACCGAGCTGGACTCGGCCAAAAGACCAGACAAAACAGGAGCCGGAAGCGAAACGGGCGCGGGCGTGGGAGCCTCCATAGGATCCTGCAATTCCGAACCGCCGGTGTGACTCTCGCCCCCTCCGACCTCCAAGCGCCCCTGCGGCTTCCGGGTGCTCCGGGAAGCCTGGTGGGGCAGGTGCGGGTGCCGGGCGACAAGTCGATCTCCCATCGCGCCCTGCTCTTCGGCGCCATTGCCGAAGGCGACACCCGCATCGAGGGTCTGCTGCCCGCTGAGGATCCACTCAGCACCGCCGCCTGCCTGCGGGCGATGGGCGTGGCGGTGAGCCCGATCGAGGCGGGCCCGGAGGTGGTGGTGCAGGGGGTGGGCCTCGATGGCTTCCGCGAACCGGAGAGCGTGCTCGATTGCGGCAACTCCGGCACCACAATGCGGCTGATGCTGGGGCTGCTGGCCGGCCGGGCCGGTCGCCATTTCGTGCTCACGGGCGATGCCTCCCTGCGGCGCCGACCGATGCGACGGGTGGGCGGCCCGCTGGCGGAGATGGGCGCCACCATCGCCGGCCGCGAAGGCGGCAACCTGGCACCCCTGGCGATCGCCGGCAGGCAGCTTCACGGCGCCACGATCCGCACGCCGGTGGCCTCGGCCCAGGTGAAGAGCGCCCTCCTGCTGGCGGCCCTCACCGCCGAGGGCCCCACCACCGTGATCGAGCCAGCCCTCTCGCGTGACCACAGCGAGAGGATGCTCCGGGCCTTCGGCGCCGATCTGGTGGTGGCCGGCCCCGGCGGCACCGAGGTCACCGTGACCCCCGGCAACACGCTGCGAGGCCAGCAGGTGGTGGTGCCAGGCGACATCAGCTCGGCGGCCTTCTGGCTTGTGGCCGGCGCCATCACCCCCGGCGCCGCGCTCACAGTGGAGAACGTGGGCCTCAACCCAAGCCGCACCGGCATCCTGGAGGTGCTCGAGCAGATGGGCGCCCGGATCACGGTGATGAACCGCCGCGATGTGGCCGGCGAACCGGTGGGCGACCTTGCCGTGGAGCATGGCCCGCTGCGGGCGTTCGACATCGGCGGCGAGTTGATCCCGCGGCTGGTGGATGAAATCCCGGTACTGGCAGTGGCGGCCTGCTGCGCCGAGGGCGTGAGCACGATCCGCGGTGCCGAGGAGCTGCGGGTGAAGGAAACCGACCGGCTGGCCGTGATGGCCCGGCAGCTCGGCGCCATGGGCGCCCGCCTGGAGGAACACCCCGATGGCCTCACGATCCAAGGCGATACCGCCCTCCATGGCGCCGAGCTGGATAGCGAGACCGACCACCGGGTGGCGATGAGCCTGGCGGTGGCCTCCTTGGTCGCCCGCGGCGACACCCGCCTGCATGACAGCGCCGCCGCCGCCGTGTCCTACCCCGGCTTCTGGGATGATCTGGCCCGCCTGCGGCGCTGAGCCGCCAGCCGAGGGGTGCGGCGGCGCCGCAGAGGCCAGATCCGACACCTGCGAAGGGACAGAAGCGGCGAATCTGAAGATCCTTCGTGGCGGCGATGGCAGCTTCAGCCTCTGGAGCGCCAGGTTTGCGGAGGCATTTCACAGCGGTCGCGGGGCTCTCCGGGAAGCGCGGGAAACCTTTGTGGTGCCCTCGCAGTTGGAGCGCTTCGGATCGGGCAGGCTTTTGAGGGTGGTGGAGGTGTGCGTGGGCACGGGCACCAACCTGGCGGCCCTGCTCGAAGCCTGTACGGCGGCGGGCCTTGAACTGGAGTGGTGGGGGCTGGAGCTCGATCCGGCGCCCATGCAGCTGGCTCTGGCCGAACCGGCGTTCCGCAGCCAGTGGCATCCGCAGACCCTGAAAACCCTGGAGACCCTTAGCGAGCGGGACTGCTGGCAGCAAGGCTGCTGGCAACAGGGTTGCTGGCAGCAGGGGGCTGGATCGGGGCGCATGCTCTGGGGAGATGCGCGGCAGACGCTGCCGCACCTGCTGGAGCAGCGCCGGGGGCAGGTGGATCTGATCTGGCACGACGCCTTCTCCCCGCAGCACTGCCCCCAGCTCTGGACGGTGGAATTTCTGGGATCGCTGGCAGAGCTTCTGGCCGATGGGGGCCGCTGGATTAGCTTTTGCTCGGCAGCGGCGGTGAGAGAAGGACTGCGGCTGGCCAGTCTCAACGTGGTTGCACTCGCCGCAGAAGCCGAGGGCGTGGGAGGAGCAGAAGAGGGTGTGGAGAGAGCCGACGACTGCCTCAAGCCAGACCAGAGTGCGAACCAGCGCAGGGCCTGGAGCGGTGGCACGCTGGCCAGCTGCGCTCCGCTGGCGGCTTCAGCCGTCTGGCGCCGACTCACCGCCATGGAGTTCGAGCACCTGGCCAGCAGCGCCGGCGAGCCCTATCGCGACCCCAGCGGCACAGCTGAGGCGGCCGCCATCCAGGCCTACCGGCGTGAAGCGCAAGCGGATTCCCTGGCCCGCGGCGAACGCACCTCCAGCAGCGCCTGGCGCAGGCGCTGGGGGCTTTGAAGGTCGGCACCTCCCACGAACTGCAAGAAAAGGGCGAAGCCCAAGGAGTTGGAGCGCTTCGACTGGGTGGAGTTCCAGATCCCTCGTACGAGGAGCCTTCGCGTCACTCGGGCTCAGCAAGGGGTATCGACTGGATCTCCAAGCTGATTGTTGGATTAATTGGGATTTTCGAGTGGCTGGAAAAGGCCTTGTTCAACGGCCAAGGCGAACTGCTTGCTGATCTCCTGTGCCCTAGGAGTTGATCTAGTGAGCCAACCAGCCTCAAAATTGTGACGCTGGGCAGTTTCGCTAAAGTTGGCACTCGTCACCAGAGCCTTCGCCTCCGGTAGCGCTGCATCGGCAATGACAACCTTGGCGTGCTGGTAGCAACGCTCAGCGGATCCAATGATAAGGCGGCGGTCCACATAAGCATGGGGCTTTGCTGGCCAAGGCCAAACCTCTTGATGGAACCACTTTGAGATCGATATGATAGGAGAAGATCCCAGATCGTTTTCGATCTGCTTAGGATGGAAGAACAGGTCGACCCTCTTTAGCCTTCCTTGATCCAGACGCTCTGCAATGGAAGCGAACAAGGAGCGAAACTCGCTGCTGAGTCCAATGTTGTAAGTGGCAATCAATAGGCTGGAACGAGCCTCACCAATGAGCTGATCAACTGTCGCAAAAGTATCGGCAGTTTTGGCATGGAGGGGATCCGGACCAGACCAGACAAAGCTCCATGCGTTCCTCTCTCTCTGGAGAACTTCCTGGGCATCGGCAAGGCGATCAAGCAGCAACGCCATCAGGCGGGGATGGGCGCCCTCTCGCACCATCTCCACCAGCAGCGGCTCAAGCTGGATGCGGATCGCTTCACTGTGAGTGGAGAGTAAACCCTGCCAGCTGGTGGGCGTGTAATTCAGACGCCGGAGATCAGAAGCAACGGCCCGCAATGTCTGAGCAGGCAGCGTGAGGCTCATGCGTTGATGAACTCCCAGAAGGAGGGATCACCGAATTCAGGATTGGCCGAAACTGTGGGGCTGACCAGGGCGCGATCAAGGAACTCATTACGGATCTCGCACGAGGTCTCGGCGATCAATTCACAGCCATGGCAGGCGGCGCCATGGGTGGGCCGGATGTCGAAAGGATGGTTCGGGTCGTGCTCTGAGCAGAACGGATCGTTGCTGCAGAGCTGGCCGCGCTCAAATGCTTTCTCGAGGTAGGCAACGATCCGCTTGCCCGCACCTACCAGACCGCCAAGGGTTCCCTCCGATCCGGAGCTGCTGGTGAACAGCAAGATGCCATACCCGATCTCGCTGTTCGCGTAGATCCGCTCGCGAATCGAGCTGGATCCATAGCCGCATTCCAAAGCCATCTCGGTGATCAGCAAGTGGCTGAGGCTGTGGAGCAGGAGGTAGGGAGCGCCGGGAAAAGGGAACTGGACCTCGTCCAAACCGCGCGAAGCGAGCCATTCATTCTCGAAGGCCTTGGTGAACTGGCCGGCTCTCATCACCACCGGATCACTGGCTGCCCAGGCGCGGATCGTGGCGGGATCAAACTCAATGAAAATCCCTTCTCCCTTGTTCTCATTGGCCGGCACCCAGCGCAGGTCGTTGGCAAGGGGGGCCCGGCGGTTCACTTTGGTGGTGTCGATCGGCAAGCCGCCCAAGCTGCTGGTTCGGGCGGTGAAGCGGGTGAACCCCACCAAAGCCTGAACTTCTCTCAAGCGATGCACAAGCAGCACCCGCTTGATGGCTTTGTGGAACCAGGCTGGTGGGCTGGGGGGCTGCCATACATCCGCCTCGAACAGACTCCCCTCCGCTGAACTGGAGATCCCATCCATCGGACCGATCAGCAGAGCCAGCTCCTCATCCTTTGGTTGGGCGGCTTGGCCGGCGGTTCCGCCCCGCTGGGCCTCGATCGTCTGCCAGAGGACTGCTGGATCGACACCGGCAAAAGCGCTCTTCAGCCGCGGGTTGAACTTGATGGCTGCCGACACATCTGCTTCCTCCTCAATCAAGGCGAGGTCGTCCTTGAGTTCGGTGACGCGCTTGCTCAGCGAGTTGGCTTCCTCCGGTAGGGAGATCACCGAGATTGTCTCGGTGAAATAGGCGTTGGTGGCCGAACGCACCAGCAGGCGATTCTTGGTGGACTCAGCATCGGTCTGGCACTTTTCGGGGTCACGGGTGTTGCGGCCTAGCCAGGGGGTGTGACCCTGGCAGAGCCCCAGAGGGCTCAGCTCCGTGATCAAGGCATCGGCAAGTTTGCGGGTCGTGCCCCCTTCCGCCTGTACATAGATCTGGGTGAAGTCATTGCCGGTCCCGGCCTCGAGCAGATAGAGGCGTTCGGTGTTCTTGCAGCCGAACTGACGGAAACAGAAGTCGCGCCAACGGATGTCGCTGAGGTGCCCATGGGGGCAGGCCATCACAAAGCGAACAGGAACCAGCGGGAACTTACCTTCATCGTCTTGGTACGTGCGCCAGTCAGAGATGCAGCCATCGTTGAAATGGACCAGGGGCCTGGCCCGGCAGGGAATCCCGAAAGCCAGCCGTTCACTCACTTTTTGAGCAACCGACCACTCTGGAAAACGCAGCGCTTTGATCGAACCACTGATGTTCTTGAGCGGATCCACCTCCTTGGGCGGCGTGCGCAGGTCAACCCTGGCCACCCCCGTGGCCTGCCGTACCAGTTGCAGCAGCCTCGGCTCATGGATCTGATCGCAGCCACGGTCATTCCAGAAATCCAACCCCCCGATCAACAGGGAGTAGTCGGGCAGATCCACCATGGCTCCAGGGCCATAGAGCTGTAAAACCTGGCTCTGACGCGCCTCGCCGAGGGGCGGGGGAGCTGCTTTGCGGCGAGTGGAGGGAGGCATGGCGTTGTTGGTTATCGGCTTCAGTTGCTCGATTGATCAATCAATCGTCGGCGGTGATTTCTTCCCTGAAATTCACCATCTGGATGGGTGCGGAGGGTTCCACATCGCGGAGGCTCCAATTGGTGGTGAACTGCTTGAAGCCCTCGCCCTTGTAGGTGTTATCGGTATCCAGAGCCGTGTGAAGCAAACCTAGGCCTGCCCCCTTTTCCTCATGGGTCCAGTACTGAAGTTTCATGTTTTCCTCCTGGGTGAGCTTCCACCAGGCTTCGAGCAGATCGATCACGTGATCGCGCACTTCGGTGGGGAGGTGTTCGTCGAGGCTGTCATCGGCGGCACCGGTGGCAATGCAGCGATCCTGGAGGGCCTGGGCGATCTGAGCCTTGATGCGTTGCAGGGCGTCCGCAGCCATGGCGCCCTTAGCCCCAGCGAGGGCTGGATCACCGTGGCGTGCCATGGCCACGACCACCCCCGGCAGGCCGCGATCCAGAGCACGACTGGCGAAGGGCGTGCAGCTGGTGGCCTCCACATGGCGGTAAAAGGTTTGGTGCCAATAGGGGAAGAGCTCGAAATGGGAGCGATCCCGTGGGCGGTTTGGATTAAGCAGAACCAGCACCAGACCGGGTTTGTTTTGCTCCGGGTTTTCGCTCAGCTGGCGGCCGACGCGACTGGTGGCTTGGATGTATTCAGCGGCGGCCTTGGGCTGGTTGAGCACCACCATCAAGCCAAGGCGGGAGATATCGAGGCCAACTGAAATCATGTTGGTGGCCAGGGCCACATCGAGATGGTCCTTGTCGACGTAGGGCTTGGAAAGACGGTCTTTGGTGCTGCTGATCTTGGCCGTGTTGACGCGAGAGGTCAGCTCTTCGGGTTCGTAGGGGCGCTTGCGACTGGCGAAGGGGTTCTCGAAGCCCTCCATGGTGAGGGAGCGATTTTTGGCGAACTGCTCCAGCTGGGCGCCGAGTTCGTCCTCCAGGATGCTGCGCGTCACGCCCAGCTCCTTGAGGTTGGAGAAGTAGCCCAGCAAGGTCATGTAGGGATCCGCTGGGTTGTTGGCCCCCATGGCCTTGTTTTCGTTCCAACCCTTCTGAGCTGCTGCCATGAGGCCCAGGTAGGAGCGCAACAGCACACCCTTGAGGTTGCGGCCTGGTGCTGAGAGGCCCACGTAGAGACGGGCCTGGTCTGGATCGGGGATCGTGCGTGAAAAGAAGTTGTCGTCGCGCTCAGGTCCGGGCGGCGGGAAGACCCTCACCTGGCTTCGGGCGAACAGGGCCTTGATCTGAGCCTCTGCCCGTCGCACGGTGGCCGTTGAGGCAATGATCTTGGGAGGCGGTGAGGCAGCATCTGGCCGCATCAGCCCCTCGATCACCGTTTCATAGAGGCCAGCAAGGGTGCCGAGGGGGCCACTGATCAAGTGCAGTTCGTCCTGAATGACGAGTTCAGGAGGCAGCAGGCGGCCGTGGGGGATTTTGAGGCCACCGGCGCCCTTTTCGGCCGGACCCCAGAAACCGGCAGCCGTGGTTGGCGTGGCCAACTGATAGGTGCCGACGTTGCCGAACAGGGAGGAGGTTTTGCCCACCCAGGGAAGGGCCGCGAACTTATCGATCGTGGCGATCAGGAAGCAGGGCAGGCGGCGGTAGATCTGCTCGTCCACGGCAAGCACCGGCAATGGCATCCCCTTGTGGAAAGGGCACGCGCCCATGAAATCGAACTCCTGCTTGGCCTCAGGGGATCTGGGTTCGCGGCAGTAGATCTCCAGCCGATCGGGATTCCGAGGTGGCAAAAGGTGAAACCCTTCCGGCTGAAGGGGGCGATTGCACCAAGGGCAGGTTTCGATCGGAATCGGCCGGTCGCGTTTGCCCGCCTTCCATTTGGTGAGCACCGCATGGGTGGACTGCTGGTCGCTGTCGCCTGGACCGCCGAGCTTGTTGGGAGTAGCGGCCTTGCCCACCCACATGCCGATCTCGAAGGGCCATTCGCCAAGTTGGTATGGGTGAGCTTCCTCCGCCCGCTCAAGCCGTTCGAGCTCCAGGGCGCAGATCAAGGTGGCGGCGCGGCTCAGTTGATCGAGGGTGAGCAGGCGCAGGGTGTAGCGCATCAACACCGTGACCCCGGCCGATTCAATCCCTGGGCTCCGCAGGCGGCGGTGAACCAAGGTGAAGGCCGCCAGGCCGAGATAGGCCTCCGTTTTGCCACCGCCGGTGGGGAAGAACAACAGCTCCACGGCCTCCCGATCCAGCCGGCCATCGGGGGAATCTGCAGCCGCCAAGCCCGGCAGGTTCATCAACACGAAGGCCAGCTGGAAGAAGCGCCAGTTGGGATTGCGACTGCCCGGGGCGGTGCCGATCTGATCCGGCGGCACCTTGGCGCTAAAGGCACTGCGCTGGCGCTGTGCCCGGGCCATCACCAGGTTCATGGTGCGGAAGGCTTCTCGCACCAGGGGATCGGCGAGGAGCTTGATCCCGTTTTCGATGCGCTTGGCGCAGTCTTCTGCCTGGGCCCGTAGTTGCTTGGCTGTCTCGTTTTGCTCCTGGTCGCTGATGAGGTGTTTCGGTTGCTGGGTGATCCAGCCCCGGTAGGCCGCCACCATCGGCAGCAGTTGCTGGCAGACCCGCTCGCTCTTGGCGTGATCCGCCAGGGCTTCCATGCCCATGGGCACGCTGATGCCAGCCGGAGGTTCGGGCAGGGTGCGGAAGACCCTGGCGGTGGGCAGCCAGGTGGTGGTGAGGGTGTGGCAGCGGGCCGGCTTGTCGTCGGGATGTCTGATGCGATCACGGCTGCGTTGTGGCCGCTCGCGAAGCAGTAGTCACGCCGGTACTGCAGGGCCGCCAAGCGTTCGTCGGGATCCTTGGCGGCCTGCTGCAGGGCATCGCGACGTGGCGGAAAACCCCTCTCGCAGCGCAGCGACAGCTCAGCCTGGAAGGCCGTGACCGGATCGCGATGGCGGATCTGATTGGTCTGGGGTGGCTCGCGTTTGTTGAGCAAAAACAGCGAGACGGAGAGCTGGTCGGAGGGGTAGCCGAGCTTGCTGGGAGCTGGCCGGGCGATCCAACGCAGACACAGGCCTTGCGGCTGGCCTTCAAGGGGGATGTCTGGGCTGGTATCAGGGCGATCGATCGAGATCTTGATGGTTTGCCGCTGGGGCGTGCGGCTCCAGAGCTTTTCCTCGGCTCCATCGGCAGGAGCGCTGTAATCCCCCCAGGTGACGGCGGCCTCCAGGGTGGAGCCCTTCTCAAGGATGAAGCTCAGGCCAAGGGAAGAGGGAAACCAGCTGCGGCGGGTGTTGGCCTGGTCAAGGGCGTCGTTGGCGTCGTCGTCCTTTTCCTGCTTCTCCAGGCGGTTGGAGGCCCCGTTGCTGGGTTCTTCGCCAGCGAGATCGGCGAAGGAGAGCTGTTCATCCTCCGTGGTGCGGCCGGCCTCCTGCTCGAACACATGGGGCACCAAGAAGCCCGTGGTGTACCAGACCGACGGTGGCTGGGGCAGGTGCTCATGGCGACGGGCGACATCGTCCCAGCTGGGGCCGATCAGATCCAGGCCCAGGGCGTCGACCAGGTGTTGGCGGATCTCGGCGGAGGTGGCCATGGTTCAGCTGCTGCCTCCATCGAGTTCACTAAGCAGCTGGGTGCAGTCACGCTTCATAGATCAACTGCTTCGATGCCGCGATGTCGCGGCGCACATAGGGGTTGCGCACGGCATCGGCCATCACCAGATCCACCGGCTTGCCTGTGATCGAGGCCAGTTGCCGCTCCAGGCCGAAGTAGGCCTGCACAAGGGCTCCTGACTCGATCGGCTGGAACTCCACGAGCAAATCCAGGTCGCTACGGGTGGGGTCGAAGTCGTCGCGCAGGGCCGAACCGAACAGATGCATGCGCAGCACCTGGTCTTGACGGCAGGCGTCGGCAATGGCGTCGAGCTGTGGTTGGGCGAGGGCGAGGCTCATAGCGCCAGACCGATCTGCCCAGTATCGCTGCCCCAGGAAATCAACGAGCTGGGCGCGGACCTGAGCGGACGTCGTCATGGGCCCCAGTGTGGCGGCCCTGACCCTGGCGGGCCCGTTTCCGGAACCGTTTGACAGTTATTGCCAAAAATTACGGAACGCGAAATTTCCGCGCTGCTGTAAAAGCGGGAAGGCGGCGCAGGGTGCTTCAAGGATTTAGAATTTTCACGTGACGTGTTTTTTGATTTTTCTTGAAAGAAGACCCGGACCTATGGGGGCTGAGCGATGCGGCTGGTGACGGCAAGCTGATCCGCCAGGCGACAGAGGCTTTTGCCGGGAACACCGGGCTGGAGCTGAAGGTGTTCGAGCGGAGCTGGAGCCACGCCAGTGCGAGCCCATGGATGGTGGAAGTGCTGGCACGAGAGCTGAATGTCGTCAGCCGCTACCACGTGCTTGTGAGGCGGATCGATCGCCGCGAAGCGATTGGAGCCGTGAAAACCCAGTTGGCGCAGGAGGAGGGGAAAGGCCTTCTGGTGACGGAGCATCTGAGTGCCGTCCTGGCGCAGCACTGCCGCAGGATCGACCTCCCCTTCCTCGATGGCAGCGGCAACGGCTATCTGCGCGACGACGGCTTGCTGATGTTCGTCTGCGGAGAGCGCCGATCGAAGGAGCAGGGAGACAAGCGGGGCCGGCCGACGGGGCGGGCGGCGACAGCCACCGGCCTGAAGCTGGTGTTTGCCTTGCTCTGCAGGCCGGAGCTGCTCTCAGCCAACAGCAAGAAGATCGCTGCTGCTGCGGACATCTCCCAAGGGAGCGCCGCGGCGGGGCTGGAGGATCTTGAGCACCGCGGCCATCTGGTGAAACGGGGCTGGGGAAAGGGATGGAGCCTGAGGAGCCGGCGCCGGTTGCTGGAGGAGTGGCTGCAGGAGTACCCGATGCGCCTGCGTCCCAAGCTGACCAGCTTGCGGTTTCGCTTGGCCGACGCAGGATGGTGGAAGCAGGCTGATCCTGAAGCGTATGGGGGGCAGTGGGGCAGCGAGGTGGCGGCGGCCCTGATCGCCAAGACGCTCCGACCGGAGAAGGTGGTGCTGTATCTGCAGCCGGATTCGATGCAATCAGGGTTGCCCCAGCTGGTTAAGGAGCTGGTGAAGGAACAAGCGTTGAAGAGCGATCCAGAGGGCGACCTGGAGCTGGTGGAGGCGTTCTGGAGTAATGAAGCGCTGGGCCTGAGCGGCCCGTGCGTGCCGGAGCCGCTGGTGATCGCCGACCTGATGGCGAGCCTGGATCCACGCAATCTCGAGGTCGCCGCAGAGCTCAAGAAACGGTGGGACGATGGGTTTGAGGGTTAAGCAGCCGCTGCCGGCCGGCGTGGAGGCCGTTATACGGGCCGTGCAGGCAGGGGCGGGGCAGCTGGGCCTGGAGCCGCTGCTGGTGGGGGCCACGGCACGGGATCTGCTGCTGGTGCATGTCTTTGAACAGCCGGTCCGTCGCGCCACGTTGGACGTGGACTTCGCCGTGGCATTGGCCAGTTGGGAGCAGTTCGAGGCGCTGAAGCAGGAGTTGATCAGCGGGCATGGCTTCCAGGACGAGCCGCGACAAAAGCAGCGGCTGATCTACGGGGGTGAGGGGGAAGGGAAGGGGATGACGATCGATCTGGTGCCGTTCGGGGGGCTGCAGATGGATGACAACACCGTGGCCTGGCCACCGGAGATGGATGTGTTGATGACCGTGACCGGCTATGCGGAAGCGCAGCAGGCGGCTGTTTCCGTGGAATTGGCGCCAGGCCATCAGGTGAAGGTGGCCTCCTTACCGGCCCTGGCGATCCTGAAGGTGTTCGCCTGGAGTGACCGGGGCGATCGGACCATGGGGAAGGACGCGATCGATCTGCTGACGCTGCTGCGGAGCTATGCCGATGCCGGCAACTTCGATCGGATGATGGGTTCTGATCAGTGTTTCGATCAGTACATGGCACTGGAGGGCAACGAGGAGCGCACTGGGGCCTGGCTGCTGGGCCGCGACTGCGCCCTGCTGGCGGAGGGGCAAACCTTGGCGGAGCTCAGAGCGCTGCTGGGGGATGGAGGCAAACGGGAGCGGCTAGTGAACGACATGATCCGCGGCGAGGAAGGAATCAAGGAAGCATTGGATCGGGCAGGGGATCGGCTGTCGCTGTTCCGCGAAGGGCTCGGAGAAATCCCCCATGGGGGCCAGGCCGGCTAGAGACCATCGCCACTGGCCTGGAGCCGGGGGGCAAGCGCAAAACCAAACCAGCATCTAATTTGAATCAAGTTTGAAGTTCACTGACCCTTGCCCAGCCGGGTGCCCCGCAGGCCTCCTGCTCTCCAGGAGCTGCTGGAGCGCTGCGGCGGGCTGCAGGAGACGCTGTCGCTGCTCTCTCTGGTGGCCTCCGGGGCGGAGTCGGATCGCTACCTGCATTGGGATGAGCTGCGCCATCGCCCACCACCCCAGGGTCTGAGCCATGAGCAATGGTGGCTGGCGGAGAAGCTCACCCGCCGTCCCACCCCGCTGCCGCTGCTGGCGGGTAATCACCAGCCTTTCTGGTTCTCGCAGCCGCCTGTGCTGCTCCAGGGGCTGCATCAGATCGACAGGCAGGCGGGTCTCAATGCGGTGGCTCCCCTGGGCGTCAACAGCCGCTCCAGCCGGGATCGCTATCTGTTGAGCGCGCTGATGGAGGAGGCGATCACCTCCTCGCAGATGGAGGGCGCTGCCACAACGCGGGATGTGGCCAAGGCGATGATCCGCAGCCGCCGGCCGCCCCGCGACCGCTCCGAGCGGATGATCCTCAACAACTTCCTGACGATGCAGCGCATCCGGGAGCTGCGGGAGCAACCGCTGACACCTGAACTGGTGCTGGATCTGCATCGGCTGGTGAGCGCGGACACGCTGGATGACCCCGCGGATGCCGGCCGGCTCAGGCCACCAGGGAAAGAGGTGGTGGTGGACGACGCCTACGGCACCGTGTTCCATGTGCCGCCAGCGGCCGAGGAGCTGCCCGGGCGGCTGGAGGAGCTTTGCCGCTTTGCCAATGGCGAGACCCCAAAGGTGTTCATCCACCCGGTGGTGCGGGCGATCGGCCTGCACTTCTGGCTGGCCTACGACCATCCCTTCTGCGATGGCAACGGCCGCACGGCCCGGGCGCTTTTCTATTGGGCGATGCTGCATCAGGGCTACTGGCTGTTCGAGTTCATCTCGATCTCGTCGGTGATCAACAAGGCCCGCGGCCAGTACGAGCGTTCGTTCCTGCATAGCGAAAGCGACGACAACGACCTCACCTATTTCCTGCTGGCCCAGGTGAAGGTGATTCAGCAGGCCATCACAAGCCTGCATGCCTACCTGGAACGCAAGGCCGGCGAAGTGGGGGCCCTGCAGCAGCGGTTGGAGGGGATGGAAGGGCTGAACCATCGCCAGCTGGCGCTGCTGCGCCATGCCCTGAGCCATTCCAGCTTCCGCTATTCGGTGCTCTCCCACCAGAACAGCCATGGCGTGAGCCATCAGACCGCCCGCAGTGATCTGCAGAAGCTGGCGACTCGCGGATTGCTGACGGCGGGCAAGGACGGACGGCAGGAGGTGTTCCGGGTGCCCGAGGATCTGGCGATGCGGCTGCCGGGCTGAGCTGAGATGTGCTTTGGTTCGATGTTGACGTGGAGAGAGGCGCCAAACTTTCTGCCGGAAGTATTTGACTTACCAGCTTTGGTGGTGGGCCCGCAGCAGCGGCAGAATTTCGTCTGCGGTGGGCGCCGAAGTGGGGTGAGTGGCTGAGGGGTGGCGACCCATAACTCCAAACCGATCTGCTCGGCTTGCGGGAGGTTCAGTCTCACCCGGCTGGGCGGTCTTGGGGGGGGCGCCCCCGTCGTTTGGCGCTTTCGGCAGGGTTGGCGCGCCGAGCTAGGGCTGGGAGCAGTGGAGATGAAGCGTCATGAATCAAGAAGCCTCAACACGGTTGCTCGCAACTCTGGAAGGTCTGTGTCAACAGTGTTCCAGACACGCGCCAGGTTGACCTTCAGGTAGTCATGAATCAACACGTCTCGCATCCCAGCGATTTGTCGCCAGGGAATCTCGGGATTGGCGGCGCGAAGATCGGCACTGAGATTTTTGGTGGCCTCGCCGATCAGTTCCAGATTGCGTATTACGCCATCTTGGATCAAGCGAGAATTCATAAAAGCGTCTTCGTCGGCAGCCGCATATTCCTCGATGCGCTCTAGGCATTCGCGGATACTTTCGAGGTAGAGCCGATCTTTATTCACAGCTGCAGGTTCACAGCGGCAGTGCCTGGTTGAGGACCTCGCTGCGAATTAACGGATGCAGCGTTTCTGCTTCGGTTACATCAACAGGACAACCCAGAAGATCTTCCAGCTCCTGTCGCAGACGGATCAATCCCAACAGGGTCTGGTCTGCCGCCAGGTCGACCAGGAGGTCAAGGTCACTGCCGTTGTGTTCCTGTCCCTTGGCGATGGAGCCATAGATCCGCAGGTTGGTCGCGCCGTGGCGGCGTGCGACCGCAAGCACTTCAGGCCTGAGGTTCTGCAGGCGCTGGCGGATCGTGGTGGCGGGTGTGCGGCTCATAGTCCCAACCCCATCTGCTCGGTCTGGGTGGGTTCAGTCTCGCCCGGCTGGCTGCTCTTGGGCGGTCGCCCCCGCCGCTTGCCGGTGGCCGCAGCTCCAGAGGCGCCAGCGGCCTTGCTGGCCTTCGCCGCCTGCTTCCCCCCCTTGCCATGCAGCCCCAACGCCACCTCCTCGGCATAACGTTCGGCGTTGAGGGCCAGCAAGCGGGCAAGCACATCGTCCCGAACGCCATCAGGCCAGCGGTAGCGCCAGGGGAATTTCTTCTTGCCCTTCACGGCGCCGTAAGCGCGCACCTGGGCCTCGAAGGCGCAGGCAACATCTGCCTCCCAGAAGAACAGCTCGCCACTATCGATGCACTCCTGGAGGTCGTCGGGGAGCTGGGAGTCGTCTTCGAGATCGAGGTAGTCGAGGCCGAAGCCGCAGGCGGTGGGCACATCGCTCCAGCCGTAGGCGTTCAGCACCGCCTGATCCATCTCGCCGTGGAGGCGGCGGAGCTCCAGGAGATCGCTGCTGGTTTCGGCGGGATCGTGGAAGCGGTTGTAGGTGCTGGTGAGGCCTTCGATGTTGGCCACCATCAGCTCAGCGCGGAAGTGGTGGTAGCGCTCGCCGATGGCTTCGAGGTTCTGGTGATGGGAAATCTGCGCAGGATCGGAGGCTCCGTAGCCGAGGAGAATGATTGGAAAGGGGAATGAATCAAAAACATCAGAAGGCCTATATGCTAAGTCGTCCTTGAAACTTGACGTAAAACTCCTCACCCAAATATCATGCGCCTGGCATTGGATCAATGGCCATAACGGCCATGGCGATGGCACGGCAAATACAATCAAGTTCTCACTGAAGATCATTGTCGAGTTGACAATTGCCAGGGCAAGAGATCGACTTGTACGCGCGACGACAGGAACTTCAATGCAGTGTGCAATAGCTGCATATAGTGCTGGACAAGACTCTCCAAAACGCCACCAGTAACGGGCGCGTACCTCCCTATTTTGCTCTAGCCTTCCCGGCTTCACCTTCCTTTCCACAATCCCCATCAACTCCGGCCATTCCCGCCGACACTCGTCCTCGCTCCGCTCCCCAAAGTTGATCACATAGCGGTGATGGGCATGAGTGGGGCTGGTGTTAACCTCCTCACCGCCGATATACGGAAAAATCACCTCGGCATTCTTCTTGTTCTCAGCGATCAGCCGCTCCATCGTGGCGATCGGCGACGGTATGCCAGGGGTGTCGTCGTCCGCCGGGCCGGAATCGTCGAAGGTGAAGCCCATGCCCAGCACGATCGAGCCCTGGAAGCTCTTGCCGGCATTGGCCGCCAGCTGTCTGGGATCGTGGTGGCCGCCATTGACAAATAGAAACGCTGTTATTTGCTCCACCGGCCGCTTCTCCAGCAGCTTCACGCCGCCGTAGGCACCCTTGAGCAGATGCACCACGCTCACGACCACGGCCGCCACTCCAGGCCACTTGTAGCGCTTGCGCGCGTCATAAATCGTGCCGCCATTGAGACAGATCCAGCGCAATCCGGTGCTGCGTGTGTCGCCTTGGGCGATGGTGTTGGTGGCGATCAGGCCCAAGGAGCCCCCGGGCCGCAACAGTGAAAAACAGCGGCGGAAGAAGTGGGCCACCAGATCGGCGTTGCCGTGGCTTTCGGGATGCAGCTGCTTGAACCAGTCGAGGATGCCGCCGGGGCTGCCTTCGGCGATGGTGTTCTTGCCTGCAAAGGGTGGGTTGCCCACAAACACGTCAAAGCCGCCGCCCTCGACGCCAAACACTTCAGGGAACTCAAGATCCCAATGAAAGGGGCGAATGCCCCTGTCGCCTGCGGCGAGCCGTGTGCGGATGTCTTGCACCGAATCCGCCAGGCCGTCGTCGCCGAAGGTGCCGCTGAGCATGGCCAGGTACACCTCCTGTTTGTCGGCTCGCTCCTTGGGTTTGGAGCCGGCAAAGAAGGCCGCCACCATCAGATCGCCCGCCGTGCGCAGGCCCTCGCTGGCCTTGATCTGTTGATCCAGCTGCTTTTGCTTGCGGTCGTAGGCCTCGTCATTGCGGCTGTCGTTGGAGAAGCTTTCGCGCCGATCTAGACCCATCTGGGCGAAAACCTGGTTCTGCTGATTGAGAAAACCGAGCTGCACCTCCTGGATGGCTGTTTGGATCTGCCGCACGCCATACCCCACCAGCGAATCGCCGCACTTGAGGGCGTGGTCCACAAAGGTGAACGGCGCGTCCTTGCTGAGGCTCACCAGCCAGAGGCTGAGGCGGGCCAGGTTCACCGCAAACGGGTTCTTGTCCACCCCATAGAGGCAGCCCTGGGCGATCAGGCGACGCGCATACAGCAACGGCTCTTCACCGTGGGCGCTGCCATCAGGCTTCAGAGTCTCCGGCAATCCCTCTCGGCTCCAGGCCAGCTCCAGGAGTTCCGCCAGGTAGCGGCAGCACTCCACCAGGAAGGCCCCCGAGCCCATGGCTGGATCGCAGATCTTCAGGTCGAGAATCTGCGCCGCTGTGGGCTGATGGTTGCAACGCTCCAGCCAGGGCCGCAGTGCCTCCTCCACGATCGGCCGGGTCAATGCCCGGGGCGTGTAGTGGCTGCCGCTGCGGCGCCGCTCCTCGGTGGGCTGGAACACCAAGCTGCAGGCCGCCTGCGGGCCTTCAAACAGATCGCGGTCGATCCGGGAGGCAAGGGCCTCTAGCAATTCGGTTTCGCTGCCGGCGTCTTTCAGGGCGGTGGCCGCCTTGGGCGGCAGGGTGGTGCCCGCTTCCTCCTCCAGCCAGGTTTTGCGTTTGCCACCCGACAGCCCCAGCAAGGCATCGAGATCCACCGCCGTGGTGAGCTGCTTCTTGGCCCCCTGAGGCTTGCTCTTCAGGCCGATGCCACGGCCGGGAATGCGGCGCACGGCGTAACCCATGATCCCCTCGTACACCGAGCCGATCTGCTCCACATCGAGGGCCCGGTAGCTGATCCGCTCCCCCTTCACCACCAGCAGGTTGCTGAGCACAGAGAGCACCACCCCATCGCTGATCCAGGGGGTTTCCAGCCACGGGTAGGCCACGGGATCAAACAGCTGCCCCTTGCGCGCCGGCAGGTAGCCCGTGGTGGCCCCGCCGCCCGCATACACCAGCCGGCAGAGGCTCATCAACCCCGCCCAGGCGCCATAGCGCTGCTCCATGGTGTCGGGGTAGTCGGCGGCGTCCTGGCGAAGCCGCTCGAAGATGCCGCTCACCTTGTAGTTCTGCTCATACAGCGCATCAGCGGGCATCAAGGCCTCGTCTTCGGCGTAGAGCAGAAACACCAGCCGCATCAGCACCGTGATCAGGCCGCCATAGAGCTGCTGCGGGTCGCGTTCGGGGAGGTCGGCGAGCAGCTCCACGTCTTGGCGTTGGCTCAACTCATCGGCCCGTTGGAAGCCGCGCAGCAGATCCCACAGGGCCGCCAACACCTGGTCGGCCAGAGCATTGCTCACCACCGCCTGGAAGCTGCGGCTCTTCTTCAGCACATCGCTCAGGCGGTAGCCGTCTGGATCGAGGAACACCGGGCTCTGGCCCAGCAGCAGCTCCAGAGCGGCAAACATCAAGCGGCCGCCCACCTCGCCCAGCTCGGCCAGGGGGAAGGTGAGGTGGCCGGAGCTCTCGCCCTTCGGCGCCACCACCAGCCGCAGCTGGGCGCCATTGAACAGCAGCCCCGCCTCCACACCGGTTTCACGCAGCAGCCGCTCAAAACGTTCTTGCGGGGTGGCCCGCCAGAGGTGCTCGCCGCTGCTGCCCTTTTGATCCAGGGGGGCCAAGGGCGGCAATACCTGCAGCAGCAACTGAATTCCTTCTCCATTGGCGGCAGGCACCAGGGCCGTGGGGCGCAGGGTTTCGCCCAGCTCTGGAAGGTGGCGGCTGTAGCTCTCGATCAGGGCGGGCTCGCTTTGGATCTGATCGGCACTCCAGCCCAGGTGTTCCACCAGCAAGGTTTGCAGCTGCGGGAAGCCGCGCGTTCTGGTGTCGCCGTCAGCTTCAGGGTCGGGATCGGCGGAATCACTTGTGCTGGAGAGGCCTTGAATGGCTTCGCGGTAGCGCTCTTGCCTGTCGATCAGCTCGCTGCCGCTGCGGGTCACCACCCAGCCGGCATCCACCATCGCCGCCGGCGCCACCACTAGGCCCACGGGCTGGAGATACCCCAGCCACTCCTGGTGGGCTCTCAGTTCGGGATCGGTCGTGGGGGAACGCTTCATGGTTACCCGCTAAAAGGCCAGAGGTACACAAGACCGGCCGGCTCCAGGCGATGGGTGATCACCCGGTAGCTGTCCTGGATGCGCTTCGGTTCGCTGCTCAGTTCGGTTTCGATCGTTTCCAGCCGCCGCTGCCAGTGCTTTTGGTCCGCCGTCAGTTGCTTGCGCTCCTGGGTGCTGAGCTTCTGCAGGTCCAGGGCCGGAACATCGAGCTGCTCCTCCAGCCCCGGGATCAGGGCGGTGGGCTCGGCGGCGGCGGCCTGGCGATCGAGCTTCGCCAGATCCCGGTTGCGTTGCTTCACGGTGGCATTGATGCGGCTGCGCTGGGCCCGCAGCACCTCCTTGAGGGCGGCGGCCTCGGCATCGCCCCTTTGCTTCAGCAGGGCGGCGGCAACAGTCTGGGCCTGCTCGGCGGCTTGATCCAGGGCGGGCTTGAGGGCCGCCACGTCCGCCGCTGCCTGGGCCTGGAGCTGGTCGCGCAGGGCTTCGGAAGTCCCCTCGGTGGTGCCTGCCTCTAAGGCCTGTCGGAGCACATTCCAAGCCTGCTCCCGCTCGCCATCGATCAGCGGTTGCAGCGCTGAGGTGCGGTCGGCGCCGGGATGCCAGTCGGCGATCACGCTGATCAGCTCATCGTGCAGCCGCGTGGCCCCCTGGCCGAACAGCGACAGCCGGCCCAGCACAAGCACCCGGGGTTGGGGATCACGGCTGGCGAGCACACAGGCCCGGCTCAGTTCATGGTGCAGGAAGCCTTGGCTCAGGAAGCGGCTCAGCAGCCGTTGCACCAGGCGGTGCTCCAGATGGAGATGCACGGCCTCGGCATTGAGCCGGCCCGGATCGGAGAAGATCACCGGCCGCACCGGGTTCTCCTGGCGCCATTGCCACAGCGGTGTGCGGCGGTCCCACACGCCCCGCAGGCTGTCGAGGGTGTGCTCCCAGCTGCGGTCATTGCTGCTGTTCACCAGGGCTTTGGAGTTTTCCAGGTACCAACAGGGCTGGCCCTTGCCATCGCGGCCCTGCTTCAGGCCGCTCACGCCCAACAAATCGAGCGAACAGTTGAGGGCTTCGCGGAACGGGTCGTCATCGAACCCCAGCCAGGCGTGGGATTTGGCCAGCAGTTGCCGCAGCTGGTCCTGTTCCTCCTGCAACTTCTCCACCCGCCGGCTCGCTTCCAGTTCCTCCCGGGCCCGGTTGAGCAGAGCGCCGCGTTCGCTGTCGCCCTGGTCCATCGTCAGCAACTGCTGCTGCAACACCTCGGCCTTGTCAGTGTCGATCCCGGCTTCGAGCACCGCATCCACCTGGCGCTGCACCAGGGGTGAGAGGGAACCGAGCTCCTGGCGGATCACCTCGGTCTTCTTCACCAGCACATCCATCACCCGGTCCTCCGGGCGGTCTTCCAGCACGAAGTAGTGACACCACACCTGGGGAGAGCGCTGCAGCTTGCGGTCGATGCGGCCGTTGCGTTGCTCAAGCTTGCTGGGGTTCCAGGGGATGTCGAAGTGGATCAGGTTCTTGCAGTGGTTCTGCAGGTTCACCCCCTCCCGGGCGGCATCGGTGGCGATCAGGATCCGCAGCGGCTCTTCATCGGGATCGGCATTGAACTGGGCCTTGAGCCGCTCGCGATTGTCTTCACTCATGCCACCGGTGAAGGAGGCGATGCGGCAGTCGGCGTCGTCATCCCGGAGCAGATCGCGCAGTTGGCGCTCCAGATAGCGCTTGGTGTCCACGTAATCGGTGAAGATCAGCAGCCGGGTGGGCTGCCACGCCGCGCCGGCCTTGCCGAGATTGGGGCAGAGATTGGTGCGGAGAAAGGTCTCCAACCTGATGATGCGGGGATCGGGCCGGTGGCGATTGGCTTCGGCAATCTCCCCCATCTGCTTCAACAGCTCCAACTCCCCCTGGTCGGCCTGCACGGTCTGCCGCAGGGCGGCCCGTGTCTGGGCTTCTTCCAGATTGAGGAGGTCGTCTTCGCTGAGTTCGGAGAGATCGCTGTCGCGGTCAGCGCCACCCAGGAGAAGATCCAGCTGGGCCCCACCATGAGTCAGGGCACCACGCCGCTGCTCCTGCTTCTCGGCCAGGCTCAGCTGGTGCACCTTGAGGGTGCGGGCAAAGGCCTCGATCGAGCTGAGCAGCCGCTTCTGAAGATTGGTGATCACCAGACGCTCGGCGTTGAGCTCCCGCTTGCCGGCGCCTTCGCGGATTAACCGCTCTTCCCGCTGCTTCCGGTAGTTCTGCAGCAGGCGTGAGAGCTTGAGCTCCGGTGTGTCCGGCGGCAGGCTGCCTCTGGGGATGGCCAGCGGTTCGACGATCCGCTCGGGAAACTCCTCGCCGATGCGGCGCAGATCATCCTTGAGGCGGCGCACCAACACCGTGTCCAGATCCTTGGGATCGAAGGGCACACCCCGCACGAAGCGGGCCGGATCCAGCAGTTCGAGCAGGGCCGTGAAGCTGTTGCTGTGGCCGTTGTGGGGCGTGGCGGAGAGAAAGATGCGGTGCTCAAACAGCGGCGCCAGATCGCGAAGGCTGCGGGTGAGGCCGGAATCGATCGCGTAACGAAGGCTGTTGCTGGCCGGGGCAGCGTTATGGGCCTCATCGAGGATCAGCAACGACTGCAGCGGTGCCTGGTCTGCGCCTCCCTTGCCCTCCTCCAGCCACACCCGCAGCAGGGAGGAATACTCGGGATTGCGCAGCAACGCGTGGGAAATCAGGAAGCGGCTGGCGGTGCTCCAAGGGTTGGTGCCGTAGCCACGCTCCTGCCGCACCTTGGCCAGATAGGCCCTGTCCATCACCGTGAAGGCCAGACCGAAGCGGCTGGCCATCTCCTCCTGCCACTGGCGCAGCACTGAAGGGGGACAGCTGATCACCACCCGGCGGATCCGTTGGCGCAGCAGCATCTCCCGCAGGATCAGCCCCGCCTCGATCGTCTTGCCCAGGCCCACGTCATCAGCGATGAACAGGCCCACCCGCGGCATCAGCAGGGCCTTGCGCAGCGGCTCCAGCTGATAGGCCTTCACATCGATGCCGGCCCGGTACGGGGCTTGGAACAGCTCGGCGTCGGTGGCGGTGACGCAGTTCCAACGCAGGGTGTTGAGGTAGGCCGAAAACTGTTTCGGCTGGTCAAAGCCCCGCTGGGCCACCGCCTCCCAGCTGCTCTCCCCCAGCACCTCGAAGTCGATCTCCCGCTCCCGGAACACCGTGAGCCGCGACCCGATGGCGTCGTCCTCCATGCAGGCCAGCGCCACCACCGTGTCGGCGCC